>JAZKIA010000010.1:0-49357 GCA_040385125.1 Pseudomonadota bacterium
GAAGTAGAAGCCAAGATCATCAGCGTTGACCGCAAGAGCCGCGTAATCCAACTCTCCATCAAGTCGAAAGATGATGCTGAAGAGAAAGAAGCAATCCAGAGCCTGCGCGACAAGCCAGCTACCTCTGAGATCGCTGCTGGTCCGACCACTTTGGGCGACCTGTTGCGTGCACAAATGGAAAAACAGAACTAAGTTCTGATTGACCATAGAAAAAGGGCGACTTAGGTCGCCCTTTTTTGTGCCTGCGATTTGAGTTGAGTGTTGTCACGGCTGCTTGCCTTTGGCGTAGAGCGGATGACGCTTGTAGGCGCCGCTGTAGGCTTGGCAAGACCTTTTGTGTGGGAGAAGAGCTGTCAGGGTCGTGGCTGCCTCTGGATGGGGTTAGCGAGTCGTTGGCAGGCGATCTCAAAATGACGGCGGCTTTTTCTTATCCTGCAGGGATGTTTGCTGCAGGTGTGATGTCTGCACACATAAGTCAATCCCTGGGCTGTTCAAATTCTTTCGATCATGCTAAAACCTTTGGAGCGCTGATCTAGCTGCTTGAAAAAGAAGGGAAAAATATGACGAAGTCGGAGTTGATCGAACGAATTGTCACCCATCAAGGGCTGCTCTCATCCAAGGATGTAGAGCTGGCTATCAAGACTATGCTTGAACAAATGTCACAGTGCCTGGCGACCGGAGATCGAATCGAAATCCGCGGCTTTGGCAGCTTCTCGCTGCACTACCGAGCGCCTCGAGTGGGTCGTAATCCGAAGACCGGCCAATCTGTCAGCCTCGATGGTAAATTTGTTCCTCATTTCAAGCCGGGCAAAGAGCTTCGGGATCGAGTGAACGAAGATGAGGAAGACGACGTTTAATCCTTAAGGGAGAAGGAGTAGCCGATGCGTAACTTTAAGCGAGTGGTGCTGGCGGTATTTGCCATCATTGTGTTGTTCGGGATCGTCGTTTTTACCCTTGAAAATCAGCAGTCGATGTCGTTGGTATTTTTGGGGTGGCGCTCGCCTGAGCTACCAGCCTCGCTGTACTTTGTCGCTGCGCTCCTGATTGGCATGGCGATAGGGCCAGTCATGGGCTTTGTAGCCTATAGGCGAAAGGCTGCCAGATTAAAACGCAATTTGTTGCAGTCTTAAGGTGATTTACTTCATTTTTTGCAGAACAGTATAGTGCGATGGCTCATGGATATGAGCAACCTAATATAGATGGTGTATGAAGTTGGTTCCTTTCGTTCGTTATTGAGCGTCGAAGGGGAATAACTTAATCGGATACGAGTTTGTAGGAATTTTCCTACAAAGTGGAAATTTCCTACATAAAGTGCAGCTTTGTGTTGCTTACTAATACTGGCAGAATACGGGTAGTTCTCGATCGTTAGCTGTTTTATGTTTCTTCAGGCGGCAATAATTTTCATGCCATCTGCTGAATAACTACAAGCGTATGCATATTTCTGCATGACGAGCTCGAGGCTCCATTTTCTGTAGGCAGGTATTGATGGTGAGTAGTCTTTCCCGCATTCCCCGTAATTCATCATCTGATGAGATTGATCTGTTTTCTTTGTTTCAGGCTATCTGGAAGCAAAAGAAAATAATCATGGGCACCGCAGCGGTGTGCGGGCTAGCGGCGATTGGCTATGTATCTTTCGCCACACCTCAATATAAGGTCAGCAGCGTATTGCGGCCCACAGCGCTCAATGAGCTTGATGCGCTGAACCGCTCCGGCGTCTACGCATTACCCCCTGGTGAGGCATTACTCAAAATAGGTGTCGCGCTTGACTCCTATAAGACGCGTCTGGATTTTTTTCGAGACAATCAGGCACTTTTTGATCAGCTCAAGCGTCCGGGGCGCACTATTGAGCAAAGTTTTGAAGACTTCAACCGTGACTCATTGAAGTTGGTTGTGCCAGATCCGAAAAAAACGGATGTCCTGAGTACTTATATCGGCCTTGAGTTGAACTATCCGCAGGGTGTTGATGGCGTTCAAATCCTGAATGGCTTTGTGGATTACGCCATTAATGTAGAGCGCAAGCAAATTGCCGCTGACCTTAAGGTCATCGTTAATAATCGTTTGACCGAGCTGAAAGGCAAGATAGACGCTGCGCGTTCCAGCTATGAGACGAGCAAGGATGCGCAGATTGCCAGCTTGTTGGAAACTGACCATATAAAGCGTGCGCAATTGCAGGACGAACTCGAAGCGCTGCGCCAGCAGCTCAAGATTGAACGCAACGATCGTATAGCGCAGTTGACTGAGGCCATCAGTATTGCCAAGTCCTTGGGCATTCAAAAGCCTACGATACCCGCGGCTCTGAGCTACTCGGGGCGAACTGACGATACCAGTGTCATACGCACAGAAATCAACAGTCATCAGGTGCCTTTATATTTTATGGGTGCTGAGACGCTTGAAGCTGAACGTGCAGCTCTGCAGCAGCGAACAACTGACGATTTCACCGCTGGTCGCATAGCCAAAATTGGCCATGAGCTGCAATTGCTGCGCAGCAATCGCGAAGTTGAAGTGCTCAAGCAGCGTCAGAATGAAGACCTGTTTTTAAGCGGAGTACAGCCATTGCGGGCTCAAGTTGTGCGTTTGGGCAGCCTGAATAATCTCGACATAAGTAACATCAAATTAGTGGCAGTTGATCGGAAGGCCTTAGAGCCACTGGCCCCAATTAAGCCCAAAAAAATTCTTATTGTATTATTAGGGCTGATGATTGGACTTATGGTCGGTGTATTGATTGCCCTGATCAGGTACTTTGTCTTCACGCGCGAACTTGAAATCAAGCAGGTTTCTTCTCCAGTGTTATCGCCTCCATAGACGAATCCAAGCGGTCGCGTATGGGCGTTGTAAGAAAATAGACACTGATCGTTGCAGGCTGGATGTTAATGGACGGTCACTTCCTCATGAGGCTCCACCGAGAGCACAATCTAATGACATACCCGTATATCACACACCATGGCGCTGTAACTGGCGTTACGGGTTCATGTCATCAGTTACATATGGATGTCCATAACAGCCTTTTGGTCGACTGTGGATTGTTTCAGGGGCGCGAGAAAAGCGCGGGGGGTATTGGCGCAGAACGTCCAGAGATCAGCTTTTCGCTAGAGGGCATAAAAGCTCTGCTTGTTACTCACGTCCATGCTGATCACGTTGGTCGTATTCCTCATCTGCTGGCCGCGGGGTTTAAAGGGCCGATCCTGTGCAGTGGGCCATCGGCGAAGTTACTACCTTTGGTGTTGGAAGATGCATTCAAACTCGAGTTGAGTCGTGACCCTAAACACATTGAGCGTTATCTGCGACAACTGCAGCAACAAATCATCGCGCTGCCATACGATCACTGGTTCAACATTGAGCGCAGCGACACATTGTGCGCACGTATTCGCCTGCAAAGGGCCGGTCACATACTCGGATCCGTGTATGCAGAGTGTGACCTCAGCTACACAAGTACAGGTTTGAATCGTCGTATCGTATTTTCAGGTGATCTAGGCGCACCGCATACACCATTACTCCCCGAGCTTCTATCTCCCGAGCGTGCCGATGTACTGGTTCTTGAAAGCACCTACGGTGACCGTGTGCACGAGGATCGGCTCGCCCGTCAGACCCGGCTGGAAAGTGCCATTGATAAAGCGCTGGCGGATCACGGGACGTTGCTGATTCCTGCGTTCAGCATAGGTCGCACCCAGGAATTGCTCTACGAAATTGAAGACATTCTCCATCGAAAAGCACTTTTGGGTGCTCCGCCAGGGATCTCCATTGAGGATCCATCGCTCCCCGTTAATTGGCCACAGCTGCCAATCATTCTGGACTCGCCCTTGGCTAGCCGGTTGACCGGAGTGTATCGCGAGCTGGATGACTACTGGAATGCACAAGCCCGGCAGCGTCTTCAGGATGGGCGTAAACCGCTTCATTTCAAGCAACTGATAACCATCGACAGCCACGCCCAGCATATGCAGACCGTTAACTACCTCGCTAACACCGGTCGTCCCGCGATCGTTATTGCCGCCAGTGGCATGTGCACCAATGGGCGTATTGTTAACTACCTGAAAGCCATGCTGGCCGACCCTAGGCATAATGTGGTCTTTACCGGCTATCAGGCGCAGGGTACACCTGGTGCCGCGATACAAATGAATGGCCCGCGTGGCGGCTTTGTTGAATTGGAAGGCGAGCGTTATATGATCCGCGCAGGTATCACCAGTTTGGGCGGTTATTCAGCTCATGCAGATCAGCAGGGCTTGCTCAATTTTGTTTCAGGTATGACGCAGTGGCCAGAGCAAATACGTTTGGTACATGGCGATACACAGGCAAAACAAGTATTGGCCAAGGAATTATTGGGGCTGTATCGGGCTCAAAATAAACGCGTTGACGTACTGATTCCGGCAGGGTGAGGGCCATGCAAATAGCAAGTACACCTGCAGCCCCTGAGCCAACCGCATCCAGATCAGGCGATTGGTACTTGGTGCAATGCAAACCAAGACAAGACGGGCGCGCCGAGGAAAACCTTCTGGGCCAAGGCTACGAGTGCTCACGCCCGGCCTGGCGCCACGAGAAAGTTGTGCGTGGCCAGGCGCAATACGTTCAAGAGTCTCTATTTCCGGGTTACTTGTTTATTCACATGCCACAAGGCGCCAACTGGGCACCACTGCGCTCAACCCGCGGCGTTGCACGTGTTGTAGCTTTTGGCGGTCGTCCTCTGGCCGTCTGCCACGAATTGATTCTCCAACTGCAAGAGCGAGCAGAGAACCACATCATCGCCACATTCAGCCCTGGCGACAAAGTCGTCATCCTTGATCAGGGTTTCGCAGGTATTGAGTCCATTTTCATGGCAATGGACGGCGAAGAAAGAGTCATCTTGCTCATCAACATCATGAACCGCCAACAGCAGATCAGCTTGCCTTTGGCCCGTATCGTGAATCACTGAACATAAAAAGCCCAGGCGATGACTAGGGTAAATTTAAAATTCGCTCTCAGGAAATGAACGACAAATCCTGTGGCGGTAGCGTGTTTATTAAAAACCAATCTACTACCATCTGTCGGTGTTGCAGGTGGTGCCGCATAATCAAGGAATTTTTCGAAACATGACCACCACCAAGCGCAAAGGCATCATCCTCGCCGGCGGTTCAGGTACACGCTTGTATCCACTCACGCTTGGCATGTCCAAACAGATGCTGCCGATCTATGACAAACCCATGATCTTCTATCCGCTATCAGTACTCATGTTGGCGGGCATGCGCGAAATTTTGATCATCTCCACACCAGAAGATTTGCCCAGTTTTAAAAAATTACTGGGGGATGGAAGCCAATATGGTATTGAACTGAGCTACGCGGAACAGCCTAGCCCCGATGGATTGGCCCAGGCCTTTCTTATTGGTGAAGAGTTCATAGGCAAAGATGCAGTCTGCCTGATTCTGGGCGATAACATTTTTTACGGCCAACACTTCTCGGATAACCTGCGCTCAGCCATGTCCAAAACGCACGGTGCTACTGTCTTTGGCTATCACGTTTCTGACCCAGAACGTTTTGGTGTTGTTGAGTTCGACAGTTCGGGCCGAGCACTTAGCATTGAAGAGAAACCTGTAAAACCCAAATCCAACTACGCGGTCACCGGCCTGTACTTCTACGACAACCAAATCGTGGACATCGCCAAGCGCATCAAGCCTTCATCGCGCGGCGAGCTTGAAATCACGGACGTTAACCGTGCTTATCTTGAACAGAAGACTCTAACGGTAGAAATACTGGGCCGTGGTTTTGCCTGGCTCGATTCCGGTACCCATGAGTCGCTGCTGGAAGCCAGCCACTTTGTGCATACCATCGAGAAACGCCAGGGCTTGAAAGTTGCCTGCCTGGAGGAAATTGCGTTTAACAGTGGCTGGATCACACCTGAGAAGCTGAGTGAGCAGGCCGATGCGTTGAAGAAAACGGGGTATGGGCAGTATCTTTCCAAACTTTTGTCAGGAAACTCAGGCTCATGAAATTTTCTTCTACAGCGCTCTCGGGCTTGGTAATCATCGAGCCTAAGGTTTTTGAAGATGAACGCGGTTGGTTCATGGAAAGCTTTAATCAGCGTCGATTTGAAGAGGGTTTACATAACCTGGGGTTACCGCTGCCCGGGCCATTTGTACAAGATAATCAGTCATGCTCAAAAAAAGGTGTGCTCCGGGGATTGCATTTTCAGGCCGCTCCCCATGCACAAGGGAAGTTGGTACGTGTTGTCGGCGGTGCTGCCTTTGATGTCGTTGTTGATATCCGCAAAGACTCGGCAACGTTTTTGAAGTGGGTCGGTATTGAGTTGAGTAGTGCCAATAAGAAAATGCTGTGGATTCCAGAGGGTTTTGCACATGGTTTTCTTGCTCTGGAAGAGGGTACGCAGTTTTTGTATAAAACAACTGCGTACTATGATAAGGCCGCGGAAGAAGTCTTGTTGTGGAATGATGCGAGTATTGGTGTTGTGTGGCCTGCTATCGAAACAGTTATTGTCAGTGAGAAAGACAGGTGCGCGGAGTCAGTGTCAGACTACTTTTTACGCTTGAGCGCTCAGAAAGTCGGCGGGGTGTGAGTTCCAAAGTTATTTGAAATGACAATGGGTGTAAGAGTGAATAATGGATAGTTATCTAGTGTCTTTTTTTGAGATTTTAGTCATTTTGACTTTGATTGGCTCTCAGGTTTTTGATGTGTATGCCGTCATGGTGCGTGCCAAAGTCAATGTGGATGGGACTACTCAAATTCTGGCCATTGCCAATTGGGTGCAATACCTTGCTCGTATTATGAACATGGTTTCCGTTTTTGGTATTTCCTTGCTCTTGGAGAAAAACATAACAAGCATGGGTGTGCCAACAATATTTGCTTACTCCGTGTGTATTGGGTTGGTTGTTGTTTTTTTTGTATGTCGCTCTAGGTATGCCTCTGTGCCGTTGAAGTATCTGCAAATTCTTGGGTTTTCGGGGGTCTTTGGGGCGCTCGGGAAAAAGGAGTATTGGTGGCGCGTGGAGTTCAAAGCAGCTTCTAAGGTTGTGTTTTTCTCGGTACTGGTAAGTCTTTTAATAAATCTGGCAGTTATTATGCCGTTTGTATTCAGTGTTAAATATCCGGAAATAAGGATGACGTTGGCCTATACCGGGCAGTTATTGAATTTTTGTGCGTCGATAATAATGTTCACCTATGTGGACAGGGTGTTCTTTAGAGCGCTTGATGTAAATAATGAAATGAACTGTGCTGCAAGTATAATAACTGGAAAGTTGATTGGGCAAGCTATTCTTGTCGCTGGGGTGGTGCTTTTTATATGTGCTTAATTTGTAAATGAGGTGTTTTTTATATGGGGGCAAGTGTCGGGAGAGAAGGGAGAGTTGTGTGTTGGGTGAACACGAATTGGTTGCTGTTTTCTTTGGTTATTTTGTTCGTTCTCGCCGTTTATTATAGCGTGGGTGGATACGGCTTCCCTGACTATATTAACTATATAACGCTGGTCGAAAATGGAGGGTATCTTAGGTCGCCGGATGAATATGCTGCCGAGTGGTTGGTACGATTTATTTTGAAAAATGAGTTTGGTTTTTTTAGTGGTGCTCAGAATACTGTTGATTTCCTGGCAGTTTTTGTACAGGTGTTCTATGTGGTCTTCGTGTCTTTATTGATGAAGGATGAAGACCGGCAGCGGCAGCGAGGATGGCTTTTTTTTACCTTAGCACTGTCCCCTCTGCTGCTGACAACTGTTCTGAGAGCAGGACCAGCCTACCTGATAGTTACTTACCTTGCGTTACATGGCAAAGTGTTGACGCCTCGCTTTGTCGTGTTGGCATTGATTGCTATATCGTTTCATGACTCGGCAATTGTGATGATAGCGTTGTACGTGCTGTCTGCTATGTTTTGTTGTATTTTTAGTCGTGTGGGTGTGCGTGAACTTCGTTGGTTGATGGTGGTGTCGCTGGCTATTATGTTGCTGTCGCAACAGGTTTCTTTGTTGTTGATGAGTGTGGTATCACATTTTGATGTTGGTATAAGATCAGTCTATTTTCAAGGGGGAGAGGCTGCCTCGCTGGTTAAGAAGGTGTTCGTTGTTTTTATCTGGTTTGTGGCTTATACCGCACTGTCTAACGACCGTTCAAGCATGAGGACAAAAGTTTTCCTGTGTGCCTGTTCGTTGTTAATGGCGGTTTCCTTCTCGGTAAGTGAAGTTGCTGGGATAAGGTTTTCGGCTTATGTTTTAGGCATTGCCCTTGTTTCAAAGGGTGCTTTTATACTGAGTGGGAATGGGCGGGGTAAGCTTAGTCAGCTAGACCTGTTGTTTGGGTTTGTATATTTTGCCGTGATGTTTTATGACGTATTTAGAAATGCCCAAGCTGGTTAGTTCGGTTTTTTGAGTAATGGAGAGAGGTCACTTGATCTGTTTTTTGTGGGGGTGTGTTATTGATGCTTGGGCGTTATGTAAGGCGGCGTGCTCTTAATCTTCGGTATAAGGCCTATGATGGACAAGATAGCAATTCTGCTCGCTACGTATAATGGCGATCAGTACTTGGAAGAACAACTGGAATCTATTTGCGCTCAGACGCATATGGCTTGGCATTTGTTTGCTCGTGATGATGGTTCTACCGATGCTACGGTTGGTATTTTAAAATTGTATGCTGCCAGGTATTCTAATATAACGATCGTCGATAATGATGGTGAGTTTACAGGCTCGGCAACGGGTAATTTTTTTAAGCTTCTGCATTTCTCTGATTTTCAGGGATTCAGTCACATCAGTTTTTCTGATCAAGATGATGTGTGGGCCCCTAGTAAACTAAAGGCAGCATTGACTTGCATGAGTCTGAATAATGCAAGCGCGTATTCATCTAACCTTGTGTCGTATGATAACGATATGATGCGTGCGAACTATATTGATAAAAGTCAGCATCAGAAAGAGTTTGATTATATTTTTCAAGGTGCCTCTGCTGGATGTACGTATGTTTTTACGCGTGCTGTTTGTTTATTGGTTCAGCAAAAAACAGCAGGGGTCAACGAGTATAAGGGGCGCTCTCACGACTGGCTTATATATGCGCTGTGCAGAGTTAATGATGTTTGCTGGGTTTTTGATCGGGAGGCTCATATTTTCTATCGTCAACATGCCCGCAATGTTTACGGTTCTATGAGTGCGCTGTCCGGAATGGTCGCCAGGCTTAAAATGTTACGCAGCGGCTGGTATCGCGATAATATTATTTGGGTCGCAGAAATGTCGGGTGCCACACTCAAGGCTGGATCGGTTCTTGAACGTATAAAGCGTAATTCGTTAACTGATAAAGTTGGTCTTTTGAAAATGGTCGCGCGCTTTCGTAGAAGCAAGCGAGAAAGTTGGCTGTTGGCTTTGATTATTTTGTTTTTATTCTAAGGGCTCTGAATAAACCTCGCTTTTTTGGAACAGCTTTTTTAGTCTGTGAGCTGGAAGTGCTTGGGTATGTACCAGGCTTTCAAATAGGGTCTTGCATGCTCAGGCGCTAAATTATATCTCAGTGCGTTAGTTTGTTGGTTGGTTTCGGGTCGTCTTCTGGCGCTGTTTGAAGGAGTGAAGATCAATGTTTAAGCGCGTCTTTGATGTCGTTGTGTCGGCCGTGGGATTATTGTTGCTGTCGCCTGTTCTTGTAATTGTGGCCTGGAAAGTCAGGCGAAACCTAGGCTCACCAATATTGTTTAGGCAGGTGCGTCCAGGTTTAAATGGCCACCCTTTTATGATGATTAAATTCAGGACTATGAAGGACGCCAAAGATGCCAATGGCCATTGCCTACCTGACTCCGAGCGTATGACCGCTTTTGGAGGGTTCTTGCGCTCTAGTAGTTTGGATGAGCTTCCGGAGTTGTGGAATGTATTAAAAGGTGACATGAGTTTAGTAGGGCCAAGGCCATTGCTTATGGAGTATTTGCCGTTATATACGCCTGAGCAATGCCGTCGCCATACAGTTCGTCCGGGCGTGACCGGGTGGGCTCAGGTCAATGGCAGGAACGCGTTGAGTTGGGAGGAAAAGTTCAAGCTTGATTTGTGGTATGTCGATCATGGATCTATGCTTTTTGATATTAAAATATTGATGCTTACAGTAAAGAAAGTCATAACTAAAGATGGGGTTAATGGCGAGGGTGAGGTAACAATGAGCAAATTTACAGGGCGCTCGTAGCGGGTATGCTGCTGCGTTTGATTGTGGAGTTGTTAACGTAAAGGGTTAGTCTCATGGTTATGTCTAAACAGCTTGTGATAGTGGGCTTCAGTGGTTTTGGTAAAGAGGTATATTGGCTTGCCTCTCGGCTGGGTCTTAGGGTTCGTGGCTTTCTTGATGACAATACTGATGTGCAAGGTCAGACATTTGGGGCGGCAGAAGTTCTGGGTAAGGTCTCTGAATGGGTGAATTACAGTGATTGTCAATTTGTTATTGCGGTAGGTAACCCACGGGTAAGGCACGTTATTTATAAAAAAATGATCTCTTTAGGTGCTCCTGTTTTCGCCTGCCTTGTTGATCCTAGTGCTATTGTGCAGGCGGCAGACGTTCAACTAGGTCCAGGCAGTATTGTTTGTGCAGGAACCATATGTACGGTTGATGTCGTCATAGGTTCTCATGTGATTATTAATTTAAACTGCACTGTAGGTCATGAGGTTGTTATTGGGGATTTCGTCACGGTCGCTCCAATGGTCGCAATTTCAGGTAATGTGACTATTGCTGCACATGTTGAAATTGGGACAGGTTCGAGTATTCGTCAGGGGCTTTCGCTGGAAACGGGTTCGATGTTGGGGATGGGAAGTGTATTAACTAAGGATATTAAGGAAAATATGGTTTTCTTAGGGAATCCAGCAAGGGCGTACAAAATGTTATCTGCAGTTGAGGCCTGATAATGACATTGGCGATGGGGAGGTTGCGTGTTTAGTCAATGAGGTTCTGGATTTTATCGTGTGTGGCATGTTGGTTGTCGATGATTAAAACGCTGAGCCGCGCCCCACGTCGTATTCTAAATACTGCGCCACCCTCTCTTGCGAAATATAGTTCGTGTCATCGATTGGATCGAAAAGCGGAATATGGTTTTTTCAAGTATTGATTGGAGTGTTAAATCAGATGCTAAACCCACCTTTTTCTCCTTGGCCTTCTTTCACCGAAGAAGAAGCTGATGCTGTTCGTGATGTGATTTTGTCCAACAAAGTAAATTATTGGACCGGTCAGGAATCTCATTTTTTTGAGAAGGAATTCGCGGCTTGGGCTGGTACCAAATATGCGGTTGCCTTAGCCAACGGCACGGTGGCGCTGGACTTGGCTTTAAAAGCGCTCGGTATAGGTTTTGGAGACGAGGTGATCGTCACGTCACGTACGTTTCTTGCGTCAGTTTCGAGCATTGTCAATGCTGGTGCGGTTCCCGTTTTTTCTGATGTAGATCTTGATTCGCAGAACTTTACCGCAGAAACCATAAGCAGGGTGCTGACTCCCCGGACTAAAGCATTGATGTGTGTGCACTTGGCTGGATGGCCCTGCGATATGGATCCGATCATGGCGCTGGCCGAAGAGTATGGGCTGAAAGTAATCGAGGACTGTGCTCAGGCTCATGGTGCTCGTTATAAAGGTCGTTCAGTCGGGTCAATTGGTCATGTCGGTGCATGGTCATTTTGTCAGGATAAAATAATGACCACCGGTGGTGAGGGCGGAATGGTCACGACTAATGATCGTCAGCTTTGGGCTGATATGTGGGCTTATAAAGATCATGGCAAGAGTTGGGAGGCGGTTTATGAGCGTGAACATGCCCCTGGTTTTCGGTGGCTGCATGAAAGCTTTGGTACGAACTGGAGAATGCTTGAGATTCAGGCCGTTATCGGTCGGATTCAATTACGGCGTATGCAGACATGGCAATCCACTCGCCTGAGCAACGCGATACGTATTTGGGACGCGGCCCTGCAATTACCGTCGCTTCGCGTTCCTGCTCTATCAGCCAGTGATATTCACGCGGCTTATAAGTGTTATGTCTTTGTGCGGTCTGAGTGTTTGAAAGCTGGCTGGTCCCGCGACCGTATTATCAACGAAATAGTGTCTCGGGGGGTGCCTGCCTTTTCCGGATCATGCTCTGAGGTCTATCTTGAGAAGGCTTTTGACGGTACAGGCTGGCGACCTGAACAGCGCTTGGAGCATGCGAAGGAGTTAGGTGAGACGAGCATGATGTTTTTGGTCCATCCGACGCTGACCGAGCAAGAGATGGAGTTGACTTGTAAGGTATTGAGTCAAGTTGTCCAAGAGGCAACCTGGGTGCGAAGCGCTGATTTGCGATAATGAATGGGTACTTGCAGTGATTGAATGGTAGTAGCTTTTAAAGGTGGCGTAGATGTATGGATAAAATTCGAGCGTACTTACTCACTCTCTCGCATCAACAAAAACGAGTTATTCAAGTAGTAGCGGATGTTGTACTCGTTTGGCTTGCGCTGTGGCTTGCATTTGTTGTTCGCTTGGGTATCGACGAGATGTCAAATCCAATTAAACTTCACTTGTGGTTGTTTGTCGTAGCCCCTCTAATCGCCACTCCTCTGTTTATCCGCTTAGGCATGTACCGCGCGGTGATGCGCTACTTCGGTAATGACGCCCTGATATCGATTATCAAAGCAGTCAGCCTGTCTTCGTTGCTCTTGGCAGTGGTGATGTATTGGTACAGCACCCCGGCTAATGTTGTTCCGCGTTCAATAATTTTCAACTACTGGTGGTTGAGTTTGGTTATGTTGGGTGGCCTGCGGCTTGCCATGCGCCAGTACTTTCTAGGTGACTGGTTCGCTGCGGCCCAGCATGTCCTCTTCACCCGCCGGGATGATGGCCTTCCTCGAGTGGCTATTTATGGCGCAGGTTGCGCAGGTAACCAGCTTGTTGCCGCGTTGCGTATGGGCCGGGCCATGAGGCCTGTGGCATTTATTGATGACGATGAGGGTATTACAGGTCGTGTGATTTCCGGTTTGCATGTATTCAAGCCTGAACAGATGCAGGAGATGATCGAGCGTACCGGTGCGCAAGAAGTTCTTTTAGCTATTCCATCGACGTCACGCGGTCGTCGCCGTGAGATTTTGAGTTTGCTTGAAGGGTATCCGATGCACGTGCGCAGTGTTCCCGACTTTATGGATTTGGCCAGTGGCCGGGTCAAGGTTGATGATATTCAGGAAGTGAATATTGCCGATTTACTGGGACGTGATGCAGTACCGGCGCAAGGCGAGTTGTTGGAACACTGTATTAAAGGGCTGTGTGTCCTGGTGACAGGTGCTGGTGGCTCTATCGGGTCTGAGCTGTGCCGGCAGATTTTGGCGCTGAGGCCGACGACTTTACTGTTGTTCGATCACAGTGAGTTCAATCTCTACAGCATTCTGTCTGAGCTGGAGCAGCGGGTTAATCGAGAATTGCTGCCGGTGAAGGTGTTACCGATTCTAGGGTCGGTGCGTAATCCGCAGAAGTTGCTGGATATGATGAAGACCTGGCAGGTCGACACGGTGTATCACGCTGCCGCCTACAAGCATGTGCCGATGGTTGAGCACAACATTGCTGAGGGTGTACTGAATAATGTGATTGGCACACTCAATACTGCTCAGGCGGCCTTGCAGTCGGGTGTCGCGAATTTTGTGTTGATCTCCACGGATAAGGCGGTACGGCCGACCAATGTGATGGGCAGTACCAAGCGTTTGGCTGAAATGGTGCTGCAAGCCCTTAGCCGTGAAGTGGCGCCGGTGCTGTTTGGCGACAAGGCTAATGTGTTGCGGGTTAACAAAACCCGTTTCACGATGGTCCGTTTTGGCAATGTATTGGGATCGTCTGGGTCTGTGATTCCGTTGTTCCATAAGCAGATTAAGGCAGGTGGGCCGTTGACTGTTACGCACCCCAATATCACCCGTTACTTTATGACCATCCCGGAGGCCGCGCAGTTAGTAATTCAAGCAGGTTCCATGGGGCAGGGCGGGGATGTGTTTGTACTGGATATGGGGGCGCCGGTGCGTATTGTCGAACTGGCCGAGAAGATGATCCTTCTTTCGGGCTTGAGTGTTCGTTCCGAAAAAAATCTTCACGGCGACATCGAGATCGAGTTTACCGGCCTGCGCCCTGGTGAAAAGCTTTACGAAGAGTTGCTGATTGGTGACAACGTAGTGGCCACGCAGCACCCGATGATCATGAGCGCCCATGAAGATCTGTTGTCTTGGGAGGTGCTGAAAGATCGTTTGACGCATCTGCTTGATGCGGTTGAAGAGGACGATTATGCCCGTGTACGCCTGTTGTTGAGGGACACGGTCAGTGGTTATGCGCCCGAGGGTGAGATTGTTGACTGGATCCACCAGCAGCGTCGCTCTGAGCCATCATGATTACACACCCTGCAATGCACTGACTTTTGACTCTCTACAGTCATCGCCTAAGTTTGGAGTACAGCTCAGGAAAGCTGTTTCCACTTAACGATGTATTGGAGTGTCACTTATGCGTATTGCCTTTCTTTCTTCAGTGTTTTTGGCTCTGATGGTTGGTATTTCCAGTGTGGCTCATGCTGCGCCCCCGGCAGGCGAGGTCGAGCCGGTTGTGGCTGCGCAGGCCGCACCTGATGGCCAGTTGGTAACGATTAATCTCAATACAGCAGATGAGGCGACACTTCAGCGTGAGCTCTCTGGTGTCGGTGCGGCTAAAGCCAAGGCGATTGTGGCTTACCGTGAGGTTAACGGTGAATTCGCTTCGGCGGATGAATTGTTAGAGGTTAAAGGCATCGGCAAAGCTATTTTTGAGAAGAACCGCGATAAGGTGGCGGTTAACTAAGCTGAAACGTTGAATGTAAAAAGCCAGTCATTGACTGGCTTTTTTGTCTGTGGCGCTCAGGCGCTGGACACTGATTACTTCAATGTACTGCGCGTTACATCCAATATCTGCTCTCTCAGCGCCTTGCTCTCTGCTACACGTGCCAGCACCAGTGCGCCAACCAGCGCCGAGAATATTGCAATGCTTTGGTCTTCTGCATCCGGTCCTTGCAGTGTGTTCTGGATCTGTTTGAGGCGGGCGTTGATCACGTAATCAGTGGTTGTGCTGGCATGACCCTGTTGTGCCATTTCGGCGGACATGGTCGTCAATGGACAGCCTTCATGGGGCGAGTTTACGTGCCACTCGGACAGGTAGGCATCAATGAATGCGTGCAGTGGTTGTGCCTGGCTGAACAGCTCGGCACAGATGCCGTCAACTTCACCCGCGGCGTGTTGCAGGGCTTTTTCGACCAGATCGTTTTTGGAGGCGAAGTGGGCGTAGAAACCTCCGTGGGTAAGGCCCAGGGATTTCATGAGGGGCTGCAGGCCTGTTGCACTGATCCCATCCCGTCGAAAATGCCCGGACGCTTCCTTGATTATGCGCTGATGGATTTGGGCTTTATGATCGTGTGAGTACCGCATGGCCGCTGTCTCTTTTAGGCAATTGTGCATCATAGCCTCGAGATTCAGGGAGATGCATAGGTGTTCTCCGGTGTCGCGTGTATGTGCTGATCTTTGGCTGTTTACGCTTGGCCAAGTCAGTGGTCATCTGATTCTTTTGCGTCCATCTCTGCGTTACGTTCAGCGACGCGCTTGCGTTGTTCGTCAGTCAGTTCTACTTTTTTGGCTGTGTCGCGCAGGGTCATCAGCCCGCCAACGATACTGCCGATGGCAACGATTAGAATTAACCAGGCATACCAGGGCATAGCGTTCTCCTTGATGGGCAAGTCACTGAGCAAGGGTTTTACTCGGTGAATTGTTGTTTGCCTCATGTTTCGAGTCAGTGAGAGTGTAGTGGTTCCATGGCAGGCCAGTTATCCATCTGTGCGCTTTAATAAGCTTGGGGGTGACAAAAATCGCGAAATTACGATCATCGGGTGCCGGTAAGCGGCTGGTTCCGCTACAATGCGCGCCGATTTCGACCAGCCTGAGAACCCGCTAATGTCCGACTGCCAGACTCCTATTATCGTCGCCCTGGATTTCCCAACGCGTGACGCCGCACTGAAACTGGCTGATCAGTTGGACCCGAAGTTGTGCCGCGTCAAAGTCGGTAAAGAGCTGTTTACCAGCTGTGCTTCGGAAATTGTCGGCACCTTGCGTGACAAGGGTTTTGAAGTGTTCCTGGACCTCAAGTTCCACGATATTCCGAACACCACAGCAATGGCTGTTCAAGCGGCGGCTGAAATGGGCGTGTGGATGGTTAACGTTCATTGCTCGGGCGGGCTGCGCATGATGGCTGCGTGCCGTGAAGTGCTCGACAAGCGCACAGGCCCTCAGCCGCTGCTGATTGGCGTAACGGTGTTGACCAGCATGGAGCGCGAAGACTTGGCCGCCATTGGCCTGGATATCGAGCCTCAAGAGCAAGTGCTGCGTTTGGCTGCCTTGGCGCAGAAGGCCGGGATGGACGGTTTGGTCTGTTCGGCTCTGGAAGCGCAAGCGCTGAAGGCCGCGCATCCGACTCTGCAACTGGTAACGCCGGGGATTCGTCCTGCGGGCAGCGCGCTGGATGATCAGCGCCGCATTTTGACCCCGCGTCAGGCGCTGGATGCAGGCTCAGACTATCTGGTCATTGGTCGTCCAATCAGCCAGGCGGCGGATCCGGCCAAGGCATTGGCCGCTGTGGTCGCTGAGCTGGCCTAAGCCATTCGCTTGGTATGGCAGTCGCTGCAAGGGTGCAGCGGCTGCCAGCTCAGTGTTAAACCTTCAGGATCAACTTGCCAAAGTTTTCCCCGTTGAATAGCTTCATCAGGGTTTCCGGGAAGGTTTCCAGTCCTTCGACAATATGCTCTTTGCTTTTCAGTTGGCCTTTGGCCAGCCAGCCGGCCATTTCTTGCCCGGCAGCGGCATAGCGGTCGGCATAGTCCATCACCACAAAACCTTCCATACGTGCGCGATTCACCAGTAGTGCCAGGTAGTTGGCCGGTCCCTTTACGGCTTCCTTGTTGTTGTACTGGCTGATGGCACCGCAAATCACGACCCGCGCCTTGAAGTTCAGACGGCTGAGCACTGCGTCAAGAATATCGCCCCCTACGTTGTCGAAGTACACATCGACGCCTTTAGGGCATTCGCGCTTGAGACCAGCGATAACGTCTTCGCTTTTGTAGTCGATTACGCCGTCAAAGCCCAGTTCGTCTACCAGTAGCTGGCACTTCTCCTTCCCGCCGGCAATGCCTACCACTCGGCAGCCTTTCAGTTTGGCGATTTGCCCGGCAATGCTGCCAACGGCACCGGCGGCGCCTGAAATGACCACGGTATCACCGGCTTTGGGGGCGCCGACTTCCAGTAACGCGAAGTAGGCGGTCATGCCGGTCATGCCCAGAGCGGACAAATACAACGGCAGAGGCGCAAGTTTCGGGTCGACTTTGTAGAACCCTCGCGGCTCGCCGACGAAGTAATCCTGCACACCCAGTGCGCCGTTCACGTAGTCACCGACAGCAAAATCCGGGTGAGCGGAGGCGATGACCTTGCCTGCACCCAAGGCGCGCATCACTTCACCCAGACCGACTGGCGGGATGTAGGACTTGCCCTCGTTCATCCAGCCACGCATGGCTGGGTCGAGGGACAGGTAGTGGTTTTTGACCAGAATCTGGCCGTCTTTCGGTTGTAGCACTGGTACTTGCTGAAAGGTAAAGGTGTCGCGGGTGGCTGCGCCGACTGGACGTTTGGCGAGCAGGAACTGTCGGTTGGTCTGGTCAGTCATTGCGATAGCTCTTTAGAAAGTGATGCCTGTTGATAGACCTTCTTCGTAATCAGAGCAAGTGAATGATCAACGACGAATGATTTTCTACCCGCTCAATTACCGCGCCTTCCAGTTCAAAATCATCAGGGTCAACACGCCAGCGACAATCCCCCAGAACGCGGAGCCGACCGAGAACAAGGTCATGCCCGAAGCGGTCACCATAAAGGTGACCAGGGCGGCTTCACGTTCCTTGGGCTCGCTCATGGCAATGCTCAGGCCGTTGATGATCGAACCGAAAAGTGCCAAGGCTGCAATCGACAGTACCAGCTCTTTGGGCAAGGCGGCGAACAGGGCCGCCAGGGTGGCGCCAAAGATCCCGGCAAAACCGTAGAAAATCCCGCACCACATGGCGGCGGTATAGCGCTTTTTTGGGTCTTCGTGGGCATGTGGGCCGGTGCAAATGGCGGCGCTGATCGCGGCCAGGTTAATGCCGTGGGAGCCGAAAGGGGCGAGTAGCAACGAGGCAACGCCGGTGGTGGTGATCAGTGGCGAGGCGGGTACGTTATAGCCATCGGCCCTCAACACGGCGATCCCCGGCATGTTTTGCGAAGTCATGGCGACCACAAACAGCGGGATGCCGATGCTGATGGTTGCGGCCAGTGAGAACGAGGGTGTGGTCCACACCGGCACCGCCACTTCAAGCGCGAAACTGCTGAAGTCCAGGAGGCCGAGCAAGCCCGAAAGCAGGGTGCCAATCAGCAGAGCCGCCAGTACCGCATAACGCGGCGACAGGCGCTTGACGACCAGATAGGTGAAAAACATCCCGATGACCAGACCGGTGCGATGTTGTGCAGCGACAAAAATCTCGCTGCCGATCTTGAACAGAATACCGGCCAGCAAAGCCGCTGCCAGTGAGGCCGGAATGCGTTTGACCAAGCGCTCAAAACTGCCGGTCATGCCACAGATGATCACCAGCACCGCACAGGTGATGTAGGCACCAATCGCTTCACCGTAACTGACGCCGCCCAAGCTGGTGATCAGCAATGCGGCCCCCGGCGTTGACCAGGCGATGGTGATCGGGGTGCGATAACGCAATGACAAGCCTATGCTGCAAATAGCCATGCCGATCGACAATGCCCAGATCCACGAGGAAATCTGCCCGCTGGTCAGCCCCGCAGCCTGGCCGGCCTGAAACATCAGAACCAGAGAACTGGTGTAGCCGGTCATCATTGCAATAAAACCTGCGACCACGGCAGATGGCGAAGTGTCGGCCAGCGGGTGCAAGGGCGGGCGAGTAGTGTCGTTCATTGAACGCAATTCCTTGTTCTAAAAAGTGTTCTTTGAAGAAGTTCGAGCAGGCCGCAAGACTAAACGTAAAGGTTACATTTCATTGCGATACAGCCGGGGTCGCAAATGGCCGTACAGTCGTGCTGGCACTCTGGTTTGTGTACAATGCGTCGTGTTTTATTGCATTAATTCTTTGCCCGCGACGCCCGTTATCGTATTAACGTAACGCCTAATTCGCCGCAGCTTCCCCACACGAGTGCCCATGAACGAACAGTTGCAGCCTCTCAAGAAACAATCCCGCGCTGGCAAGGCTGGCCGCAGTGGAACCCAGGACGATATCGTCTATGCGCATATTTTCGAGGCAATCCTCGAGCAGCGTCTGGCACCGGGCACCAAGTTGAGTGAAGAAGCACTGGGCGAAATCTTTGGGGTAAGCCGCACCATTATTCGTCGGGCGCTGTCACGTCTGGCCCATGAAGGCGTTGTACTGCTGCGTCCCAATCGTGGTGCGGTGGTGGCGAGTCCGAGTGTCGAGGAAGCGCGTCAGGTATTTTTTGCCCGGCGTTTGGTTGAAAAGGCCATCACTGAATTGTCGGTGGTGCATGCCACGGCTGACGACTTGACTGCATTGCGCAAAATGGTGGAAGACGAGCGCGACAGTTTTTCGCGAGGTGATCGGGGTGCGGGCATTCGTCTGTCAGGCGAGTTTCACCTGAAGCTGGCGGAAGCGGCGAAGAATGCACCGCTGATCAGCTTTCAGCGCAGTCTGGTGTCGCAAACGTCGCTGATCATTGCTCAGTATGAAAGTGGCAACCGCTCGCATTGCTCCTACGACGAGCACATGCAGCTGATTGATGCTATCGAAGCGCGCGATGCCGCGCAGGCTGTACATCTGATGATGCACCACATGGATCACATCGACAGCAAGCTCAACCTCGACGAAGAAAGCGCCTCGGACGATTTGCATGCAGTGTTCTCGCATCTGCTGCAAACCAAGGGCAAACCTTCCCGGTCCCCGGTCAAGCTTTAAGTGCAAAACCCTGTAGGAGCGAGCTTGCTCGCGGTCCAATCAATGCGGTTTATCTGACTCACCGCAGCGATTCCATCGCGAGCAAGCTCGCTCCTACAGTTGGTTTTTATTGCCCTCAGGTTTAGCGCTGATGCACCAGATTACCCGCCGCGTAGGTCTGTTGAACGGTGCGGTCATCGCCTAGGGTCATCAAGGCAAACAGGGTTTCGGCAATGTCCTTTGACTGCTTGAGGCGGTAGCTCAGCAGCGGTGTGGCGTGGTAATCAAGCACCACAAAATCAGCGTCGCTGCCCGGTTGCAGGTTGCCGATTCGGTCTTCCAGGCGCAGCGCCCGTGCGCCGCCCAGCGTAGCCAAATACAACGATTTGAACGGGTCAAGACGTGCGCCTTGCAGCTGCATGACCTTGTAGGCTTCGTTCAGGGTGTTGAGCAGCGAGAAGCTGGTGCCTGCACCGACATCCGTCCCCAGCCCGACATTGAGTTTGTGCTTTTCCATCATCGGCAGGTTGAACAGACCGCTGCCCAGGAACAGGTTCGAGGTCGGGCAGAAGGCCACGGCCGAGCCGGTCTCGGCCAATCGCGCACATTCTTCATCACACAGATGCACGCCATGGGCAAACACTGAGCGTTCGCCCAGCAGTTGGTAGTGGTCGTACACGTCCAGATAGCCTTTGCGTTCCGGGTACAACGATTTGACCCACTCGATTTCCTGCAAGTTCTCGCTGATATGGGTGTGCAGGTAAAGGTCCGGGTATTCGCCCAGCAACTTGCCCGCCAGCGTCAATTGCTCTGGGGTGCTGGTGGGGGCGAAGCGCGGGGTGACGGCGTAGTGCAGGCGGCCTTTGCCGTGCCAGCGTTCGATCAATGCCTTGCTTTCGGTGTAGCCGGTTTCGGCGGTGTCGGTCAGGTAATCAGGTGCGTTGCGATCCATCATCACTTTGCCCGCGATCAGACGCAGGTCCAGGCGCTGTGCGGCTTCAAACAAGGCATCGACAGACTGCGGGTGCACGCTGCCAAACACCAGCGCAGTGGTGGTGCCATTGCGCAGCAGCTCTTTTAGGAAAATATCGGCGACTTCCTCGGCGTGGGCTTTGTCGGCGAACTGTTTTTCGCAGGGAAAGGTGTAGGTGTTGAGCCAGTCGAGTAATTGCTCACCATAGGCCCCGATCATGGCGGTTTGCGGGAAGTGAATATGGGTGTCAATAAAACCGGGGGTGATCAGCGCGTCTGTGTACTCGGTAACCGGGGTGTCGGCTGCCAGCGAGGCCAGCAACTCGTTGGCGTGGCCTACGGCTTTGATCTGGCCGTTGTCGACCACCAGCAAGCCGTCTTCGAAATACTCATAAGAGGCCTCGATCCCAACTTCGGCGGGGTCGGCGATGCTGTGCAGGATGGCGGCGCGGTAGGCTTTGCAGGTCATGACGTTTCTCAATTCGTGGCGTGGCTACGACGTGAAGACGGTAGCAACTTTTTAATGGGTTCAGCGGTAATGGATTCGGCGCTGGCGGTGTGCTGGCCGAAGTGGGCGTTATAGGTGGCGATAATTTCGCCGGCGATGGAGATGGCGATTTCAACTGGCAGCTTGCCTTTGACTTCGCTCAAGCCCATTGGGCAGCGCATACGCTGCACATGGAGCGCGCTGATGCCTCGTTCGCGCAGGCGATGCTCAAACCTCGCGCGCTTGGTTTTTGAGCCAATCAGTCCGAAGTAAGTAAAGTCGTTGCGCTTGAGGAGGGCGGCACAGAGTTCCAGATCCAGGGCGTGATTATGCGTCATCACGATGCAGTAGCAACCACTGGGTAAGTCAGCCACTTCATCCACGGGCTCATCGGTCACGATTTTACGCACACCTGACGGTATAAGAGCGGGGAACTCCTGCTCTCGCGAGTCAATCCAGCGTACTCGGCACGGCAGGCTGGCGAGCAACGGCACCAGAGCTCGGGCCACGTGCCCTGCGCCGAATACGGCAATCTGCGCCTGCACTTGGCCCATCGGCTCGAACAGCACGACAGCCACGCCACCACAGCATTGGCCTAGGCTAGCCCCGAGGCTGAAGCGTTGCAAGTGGGTGCCGTGCTGGCTGCTGCTGAGCATCTCGCGAGCGATCTGCATCACTTTGTATTCCAGATGCCCGCCACCGATAGTGTCGAAGATCTGCGTGGCGCTGATGACCATTTTCGAGCCGGCATTGCGCGGGGTTGAGCCTTGCTCCTCGATGATCGTCACCAGCACGCAGGGTTCACCTTGGTGCTGCAGCTCGGCCAGTGCGCTGATCCAGTTATTCATGGCGTTCTCCCTGCAGGCTTTTACGCATTTGCTCGCAACCCCAGAGCACCCGTTCCGGGGTGGCGGGGGCGTCGATCTCGGGTTGCACACGGTAATCGGCCAGGCTGGCCACGGCATCTTTGATCGCGCACCAGGCAGCAATGCCGAGCATAAGCGGCGGTTCGCCTACGGCCTTGGAGTGAAACACGGTGTCTTCGGGGTTCTTGCGGTTTTCGACCAGCGTGACGCGCAGGTCCAGCGGCATGTCCGCCACTGTTGGAATCTTGTAGCTGGCCGGGCCATTGGTCAGCAACTTGCCCTTGGGGTTCCACACCAACTCTTCCATCGTCAGCCACCCGGCCCCTTGAACGTAGCCGCCTTCGACCTGACCCATGTCGATGGCCGGGTTCAATGACGCCCCTACGTCGTGCAGGATGTCGGTGCGCAACATTTTGTATTCGCCGGTCAGGGTGTCGACGATCACTTCGGCGCAGGCGACGCCAAATGCAAAATAGTAGAAGGGACGCCCGCGTGCCTGACTACGATCATAAAAAATCTTCGGGGTTTTGTAGTAGCCGGTGCTCGACAGCGACACTTGGCCGAAGTACGCCTGCTGCACCAAGGTTTCAAAACTCAGAATCTGCTGGCCAATGCGTACCAAGCCGTTGTGGAAAATCACATCTTGCGCAGCGACTTGATAATGGCTGGCGGCAAACTCGATCAGGCGCTGCTTGATGATTTCGGCCGCGTTTTGTGCGGCCTTGCCATTGAGGTCGGAGCCGCTGGAGGCGGCGGTAGGCGAGGTGTTGGGCACTTTGTCGGTGTTGGTGGCGGTGATCTGCACGCGACTGATATCCACCTGAAACACTTCGGCAATCACTTGCGCGACCTTGATATTCAAGCCTTGGCCCATTTCTGTGCCGCCGTGGTTCAAGTGAATGCTGCCGTCGGTGTAAATATGAATCAGCGCGCCGGCCTGATTAAGAAAGCTGGCGGTAAAGGAAATGCCGAATTTGACCGGGGTCAGCGCCAGTCCTTTTTTTAGAATTGGACTTGTGGTGTTGAATGCTTTGATCGCGGCGCGGCGCTCAGCGTATTGGCTGCTGGATTCGAGGTCGACGGTCATTTCTTCAAGCAGGTTGTGCTCCACGGTTTGGTAATAGTGGGTCACATTGCGTTCGGTCTTGCCGTAGTAGTTGGCCTTGCGCACGGCCAGCGGGTCGAGGCCCAGATGGCGGGCGATGCGATCCATGATTTCTTCGATGGCGAGCATTCCTTGTGGGCCACCGAAGCCTCGAAATGCGGTGTTAGAAGCGATGTTGGTCTTGCAGCGATGGCCATTGATCGTCGCATCGCCCAAGTAGTAGGCGTTGTCGGCATGGAACATCGCACGGTCGACGATGGAGCCGGACAAGTCCGGTGAATAACCGCAGTTGCCTGCCAGATCAATCTGAATACCTTGTAGTCGCCCGCTGGCGTCGAACCCTACATCGTATTCGACGTAAAACGGGTGGCGCTTGCCTGTCATCTGCATGTCCTCGGCTCGCGGCAGGCGCATCTTGGTTGGCTGGCCGGTGAGGTGTGCGACCACTGCGCACAGGCAGGCGGGGCTGGCGGCCTGGGTTTCCTTGCCGCCGAAGCCGCCGCCCATGCGGCGCATGTCGACCACGATTTTGTTCATGGATACGCCGAGTACTTCGGCGACCAGCTTCTGGATCTCGGTCGGATGCTGCGTGGAGCAGTAAACAATCATCCCGCCATCTTCGGTTGGCATCACCGATGAAACCTGGGTTTCGAGGTAGAAGTGTTCTTGGCCACCGATGTGCAGCTTGCCCTGCAAGCGGTGCTCGGCGCGGGTCAGGGCGCTGGCAGCGTCGCCTCGCTGGTGGGTGTGGCTGTCGAGCACGAAATGCTTGTTGCGTAGCGCCTCGACCACATCCAGCACCGGTTCCAGGTCTTGGTACTCGATGATCGCCGCCAGCGCTGCCTGGCGTGCAGTGTTCAGGTCGCGGGCTGCAACCACCAGCACCGGCTGCCCGACGAATTCCACCTTGTCGATGGCCAGTAACGGGTCGCCGGGCAGCAGCGGACCAATATCCTTGAGGCCGGGAATGTCTTGGTGAGTGATAACCAGTCGTACGCCCTCGAAGGCCAGGCAGGGCAAGGTGTCGATCCGCAAGATACGTGCGTGGGCGCGCTCTGACAGGCGCGCATACAAGTGCAATTGGTTGGGGAATTCCAGCCGGTCATCGACGTACTGGGCTTCACCCGACACGTGTTTTTCGGCGCTGTCATGTTTGACGCTGCGGCCCACGCCAGTCTTCAGATCTTGCTGGAACAGGGCGCTCAGTTCGGCTTGGGTCAGCTCAGTGTTGTAATGATTAGACATACGCCGTCACCCGCGTCTCGAGGTGTGGGTTTTGCAGTTCGATGAAGTATTTACGCAGCAGGTTTTGCCCGATCAACAGGCGATACTCCTTGCTGGCGCGAAAGTCCGACAGCGGGGTGAAATCTTCGCCCAACGCGCGGCAGGCGAGTTCAATGCTGGCGCTGGACCACGGCGCTCCGAGCAGGGCCGCTTCGCAGGCCTTGGCGCGTTTGGGCGTGGCCGCCATGCCGCCGAACGCTATCCGCGCCTCAGTCACCACGCCGTTGTCGAGGCGCAGATTAAACGCTGCGCATACCGCACTGATGTCGTCATCCAGCCGTTTTGAGACTTTGTAGGCGCGAAATGAATGCGCAGGGGTCGCCCGAGGAATGACGATTTTCTCGATAAACTCGCCTGCCTGGCATGCCGTTACCCGGTAGTCGATAAAGTAGTCTTCCAGTGCCAGCGTGCGCTGGACTTCACCTTTGCGCAGGATGAGTTGCGCCCCGAGGGCAATCAGCAGTGGCGGTGAGTCGCCGATCGGTGAGGCGTTGCCAATGTTGCCGCCCAGCGTGGCTTGGTTGCGAATTTGCAGTGAGGCGAAGCGCTGCAATAACTCACCAAAATCCGGGTATTCGCTATTGAGTGTGTCGCAGGCATCGCTCAATGAAACGGCGGCGCCGATCTCGAGGCGGTCGTCAAAGCGTTCGATGCGTTTCATCTCAGCGACGAGGCCAAGGTAAATCATCACGGGCAATGGGCGATGGAGTTGCGTGACCTCCAGCGCCAGGTCGGTGCCACCCGCCAACAGACGAGCCTGTGGATGGGCGTCGTACAGGTCGGCCAAATCACTGAGCGTCAGCGGTAACAGGCAGCGTTTGTCACCGCTGTTGAGTTCGCCGGTGTGAGTCGGAGTGATGGCCTTGAGCGCAGCAATGGTCTGGTCTTCGTGTGCATCAAACTGATCACCCGTTTGCACTGCGCAAGCGCGCTCGGCGGCGGCAAGAATAGGGCGATAGCCGGTGCAGCGGCACAGATTGCCGGCCAGTGCTTCATGGGCTTGATGGCTGTTGGCCGCGGTGCTGTTTTTTTGCAGTGCGAACAATGACATCACAAAGCCCGGCGTACAGAAGCCGCACTGTGAACCGTGGCAGTCGGCCATTGCCCTTTGTACGCTGTGCAATTGGCCTTGGTGCTTGAGGTCTTCTACGCTGATCAGTTGCTTGCCGTGCAGGCTTGAAACAAAGGTCAGGCATGAGTTGAGGCTGCGATAGCGCAGGCGCTCCAGGCCGTGTTTATTGGTGTGCAGTTCGCCCACTACCACGGTACAAGCACCACAGTCGCCGCTGGCGCAGCCTTCCTTGGTGCCGGGCTTGTGCAGGTGCTCGCGCAAGTAGTTGAGCACGGTCAAATTCGGGTCCAGTGTGTGCTCGGTACGCAGGGTCTGATTAAGTAGGAACTGGATCACGGAAGGCCTCGCAAAATCATTATTGTTATCGAGCGGGATAGGCTGAATTTAGTCATAACTGACTTGCGGGTCAATAAACGAGGCAAAGCACCACAAATCGATGCCGAATTGCGGTTATTACCGATTTATTTGCTGGTTTCGTGCCAAATTCAGCGCTTGGGGCACTCCGCGAGCGCCTATCAAGTGAGTTACACTGCGCCGCTTGCACTGATCGAAGATTTTGAAGGTAAACATGACGTTCAAGGCGCCGGATAGCCTCGCCGAGCAAATCGCTCACCACCTCGCCGAACGCATCATTCGCGGCGAGCTCAAGCCTGGGGAACGCATTCAAGAACAGAAGGTAACGCTGGCGCTCAATGTCAGTCGTGGCTCTGTGCGTGAAGCGTTGTTGATTCTTGAGCGTCGACACCTTATCGCCATCCTTCCGCGACGTGGCGCGCACGTTACCGAGCTGACGGCGCACAAGGTCCAGAGCCTGTGCACGCTGATGAGCGAGATGTATATCCTGCTCGGCAATGCGGTTGCGCAGCGCTGGGCGGTTCAGGCCGATCTTGGTCCGTTTGTGCAAATTCAGCAGCGTCTGACGGCTAGTTACGAGCGCCAGGACATCAGCGCGTTTGTTGAAGACAGCTTCAATGTGATGCGTGCGGCGTACCCGTTTGCGGACAACCCGTACTTGCAAGAGACCGTTGAGAACCTGCACCCGGCCATGAGCCGCGCCTATTACCTGGCGCTGGATCAACGCAAGGCGGAGATGAGCGAGTTCCTGGCATTGTTTGCGCAGTTGCTCGAAGCTGTCGTGGCGCGGGATCTGCCGCAAATTCGCGTAGTCCTGAGCCGCTACGCCCAGCGCAGCTGTGACCTGGTGCTGTCTGCCTTGACGGTTGCCTAAGCGTGCGCCTCACGTGCATCAAGCTGGCCGGCTTCAAGTCTTTCGTTGATCCGACGACAGTTAGCTTTCCGAGCAACATGGCCGCGGTTGTCGGCCCGAACGGTTGCGGCAAATCCAACATCATCGACGCCGTGCGCTGGGTAATGGGCGAAAGCTCGGCCAAAAACCTGCGCGGCGAGTCGATGACGGACGTCATCTTCAATGGTTCCACCACGCGCAAGCCGGTGAGTCAGGCCAGTATTGAACTGGTCTTCGATAACTCCGACGGCACGTTGCTGGGCGAATACGCGGCCTACGCCGAGATTTCCATTCGCCGTAAAGTGACCCGCGACAGTCAAACCACCTACTACCTCAACGGCACCAAGTGCCGTCGTCGTGACATCACCGATATCTTCCTCGGTACTGGCCTTGGGCCGCGCAGCTACTCGATCATCGAGCAAGGCATGATCTCCAAGCTGATCGAGTCCAAGCCTGAAGACCTGCGCAACTTTATCGAAGAAGCCGCCGGCATTTCCAAGTACAAAGAGCGTCGCCGCGAGACCGAAAACCGTATTCGCCGTACCCACGAAAACCTTGCCCGTCTGACCGACTTGCGTGACGAGCTGGGCCGTCAGCTTGAGCGTTTGCATCGTCAGGCGCAGTCGGCCGAGAAGTATCAGGAATACAAGGCTGAAGAGCGTCAGCTTAAAGCCCAGCTGTCAGCCCTGCGCTGGCAGGCACTGAACGAGCAAGTGGGGCAGCGCGAAGCGGTTATTGGTAATCAGGAAGTCAGTTTCGAAGCTTTAGTGGCTGAGCAGCGTAACGCCGATGCCAGTATCGAGCGCCTGCGTGACGGGCACCATGATCTGTCAGAGCGCTTCAATCTGGTGCAGGGGCGCTTCTATTCGGTGGGCGGTGATATTGCCCGCGTCGAGCAAAGCATCCAGCACGGCCAGCAACGTTTGCGTCAGTTGCAGGATGACCTGCGCGAAGCCGAACGCTCGCGCCTTGAAACCGAATCGCATCTGGGGCACGACCGCACAATGCTCGCAACCCTGGGCGAAGAGCTTGAAATGCTTGAGCCCGAGCAAGAGCTGACCAGTGCTGCTGCCGAAGAAGCCGCTGCTGCGCTGGAAGTCTCCGAGCACACCATGCATGGCTGGCAAGAGCAGTGGGACAGCTTCAACCTGCGCTCGGCCGAACCGCAACGCCAATCTGAAGTCTTGCAGGCGCGTATCCAGCAGTTGGAAACCAGCATGGAGCGCGTGGCGGAGCGTCAGCGCCGGTTGGCTGAAGAGCGTGCGCTGCTGGCGGCAGACCCGGAAGACGCAGCGATCCTTGAGCTGAGCGAACAACTGGCCACCAGTGAGCTGACTCAAGAAGAATTACAGGCCAGCGAAGAGCAGTTGGTCGATCGCCTGGAGCAGGTGCGCCATGACTTGCAGCAGGCCACGCAGAATCAGCAGCAGGCCCAAGGTGAGCTGCAGCGGCTTAACGGTCGTCTGGCGTCGCTTGAAGCCCTGCAACAGGCCGCGCTTGACCCAGGCACCGGTGCTGGCGAGTGGCTGCGCGAGCAACAGCTCACCGAGCGACCACGACTGGCTGAAGGCTTGCAAGTTGAAGCGGGTTGGGAGCTAGCGGTCGAAACCGTGCTCGGTGCCGATTTGCAGGCGGTGCTGGTTGACGATTTTTCTGCGCTGGATCTGGCCGGGTTTGCCCAGGGCGATTTGCGTCTGTTCAGCTCGGGGACCAAGTCGGCCCGTCTTGCTGACAGCCTGCTGGACAAGGTAGAGGCAGATTTTGATCTCGCGCCGTGGCTGGGTCAGGTCAAACCGGTAGAAACCCTTGAGCAGGCGCTGGCCTTGCGTGCTCAGTTGGGCGAAGGTCAAAGCCTGATCAGCCGCGATGGTTATTGGGTTGGCCGCAATTTCTTGCGTGTGCGCCGCGCCAGTGAAGCCGAAAGCGGTGTGTTGGCCCGTGGCCAGGAAATCCAGCGTCTGGGGCTTGAGCGCGAAGAGCGTGAAGCCACCCTCGCGACCCTGGAAGAGAACCTGCAACGCTTGCGTGAGCAGCAGCTCACCCAAGAAGACGCCCGTGAGCAGGTTCGCCGTCGCTTGCAAGACGAAGCGCGCCAGCAGGGTGAGATCAAAGCCAAATTATCTGCCAGCAAGGCCAAGGTCGAGCAATTGACCTTGCGCCGTCGTCGTCTCGATGAAGAGCTGGCCGAGCTGGGTGAGCAGCGAGCGCTGGAACATGAGCGCGTGGGCGAGGCGCGCCTGCTGTTGCAAGATGCGCTGGATGCGATGGCCACCGACACCGAGCAGCGTGAACTGTTGCTGGCCCAGCGTGACAGCCTGCGCGAGCGGCTGGACCGGGTGCGCCAGGATGCGCGGCAGCACAAGGATCACGCGCACCAGTTGGCGGTGCGTTTGGGCGCGCTTAAAGCCCAGCACGACTCAACCCGTCAGGCCCTTGAGCGGCTGGAGCTGCAATCCGAGCGCCTGGCCGAAAAACGTGAACAGCTCAATCTCAATCTGGAGGAGGGTGAAGCCCCTCTCGAAGAGTTGCGCTTGAAGCTCGAAGAATTACTCGACAAGCGCCTGAGCGTCGATGAAGAGCTCAAGATCGCCCAAGCGGCGCTTGAAGATGCTGACCGTGAATTGCGCGATGCAGAAAAGCGCCGCAATCAGGCTGAGCAACAATCGCAACTGATTCGTGGCCAGTTGGAACAGCAGCGCATGGAGTGGCAGGCGCTGACGGTGCGCCGTACCACATTGCAGGATCAGTTACTGGCAGACGGCTACGACTTGCACGGTGTACTCGCCACCTTGAGCTCAGAAATTAACGAGCAGCAAGCCGAAGAAGAGTTGGAGCGGATTGCCGCACGAATTCAGCGCCTGGGAGCGATCAACCTCGCGGCCATCGATGAATATCAGCAGCAATCCGAGCGCAAGCGCTACCTCGATGCTCAGGATGCTGACTTGGTAGAGGCGCTCGACACGCTGGAAAACGTGATTCGCAAGATCGACAAAGAAACCCGGAGCCGCTTTAAAGACACCTTTGATCAGATAAATAGTGGATTACAGGCACTTTTCCCAAAAGTTTTCGGTGGTGGCAGCGCTTATTTGGAACTGACGGGCGAAGATTTACTCGATACAGGGGTAACAATCATGGCGCGTCCACCGGGCAAGAAGAACAGCACCATCCATTTGCTGTCGGGTGGAGAGAAGGCGCTGACGGCTTTGGCACTGGTTTTTGCCATTTTCAAGCTCAATCCGGCGCCGTTTTGCATGCTCGATGAGGTCGATGCACCGCTGGATGACGCTAACGTGGGCCGCTATGCACGACTGGTGAAAGAGATGTCGCAGACCGTGCAGTTCATCTACATCACGCACAACAAAATTGCCATGGAAATGGCTGATCAGTTGATGGGTGTGACGATGCATGAGCCGGGCTGTTCACGTCTGGTGGCGGTTGATGTCGAGGAGGCGATGGCAATGGTCGATGCTTGAGCTATAAGCATATAAGGCCGAAAATTTCTTTAGGTAGGAGAATTCCTAAAGATTTGACTGATGTCGCTTGTAGGTTGGCGGCTACATGGGCCTAACTCAATGCGACAGACGGTGTAAAGTTATCTTTGGTCGTGTTAATTTAACGTCTAATTTTTTTGTACGTGGGTAAAACGCCATTCAGAACATAGAGTTGGCGCCACGTTTTAAAGGGCTTTAGGCTCTTCTTTATAGAATCATTTTTTAGGGGCACGGGATTACATGGAAATCGGTCTGCGCGAGTGGCTGATCGTCATCGGCATAGTGGTCATCGCCGGTATTCTTTTTGATGGCTGGCGCCGTATGCGTGGCGGCAAGGGCAAGCTCAAGTTTCGCCTTGATCGCAGCTTTTCCAACGCCCCTGACGAAGAGGAGACCAGTGCTGAGCTGCTGGGCCCTTCGCGTGTTCTGGATACGCCGGACCATAGAGAGCCGCAGCTTGATGAGCATGATCTGCCATCGGTGAGCATGCCGGCGCGAGATAAAGGCAACAAGCGCGGCAAACGCGGCGGCGAGCCAAGTCAGGGCGACCTGAACCTCAATCTTGATCTGGACGACGATGGCCCTGGCCTCAGCGCCCGTGATGACGATTTTCCGGCAGAAACCAAGCCGCAGCGTGGCCGCTCCACTGCCTCGACGAGCGCGAGCGTGTCGACTGTCGAAGACAAGGAACCGCAAGCCGCTCAAGAAGTCTTGGTTATCAGCGTGATCAGTCGCGACCCGGGTGGATTCAAAGGCCCGGCGTTACTTCAGAACATCCTGGAAAGCGGTTTGCGATTTGGCGAGATGGATATTTTCCACCGCCACGAAAGCATGGCCGGCAACGGTGAGGTTCTGTTCTCCATGGCCAACGCCGTGAAGCCGGGAGTGTTTGATCTGGACGACATTGACCTGTTCACTACTCCGGCCGTCAGCTTCTTCTTGGGTTTGCCTGGCCCGCGCCATCCCAAGCAAGCCTTTGATGTAATGGTTGCGGCTGCTCGCAAGCTGTCCCAGGAGCTCAATGGCGAGCTCAAGGATGATCAGCGCAGCGTTTTGACCGCACAAACCATCGAGCATTACCGTCAGCGCATCGTTGAGTTTGATCGTCGCGCCCTGACTCAAAAACGCTGAAAACCCTGGGGGCTGGCGCGCTGGCTCCCACTGTAGTGCAAAATGATTTAACACATTGAGCAGCCTCGGCTGCTCTTTTGCTTTGTGAGAGAACACCCCCATGACCGCCGCCAATACCCGCATTCTAGAGCTGCGCGCTGAACTGGATCAGCATAACTACCGTTACCACGTGCTCGACGAGCCGAGTATTCCGGACGCTGAGTATGACCGACTGTTTCACGAGCTGAAGGCGCTGGAGGCTGAGCATCCAGAGCTGGTCACCGCGGACTCACCCACTCAGCGCGTTGGCAGCACGGCACTTTCGGCTTTCACTCAGGTGCGACATGAAGTGCCGATGCTCAGTTTGGGCAACGCCTTCGACGAAACCGATATGCGCGAGTTTGACCGGCGTGTCAGCGAAGGTCTGGATTTGCCTGCGGGTGATCTGTTTGGCGGCGGCGCCGAAGTTGAATACAGCTGTGAGCCCAAGCTGGACGGTCTGGCGGTCAGCTTGCTGTACCAGGACGGCAACCTGGTACGCGGCGCTACTCGGGGTGATGGCACCACGGGTGAAGACATCAGTGTCAATGTGCGCACCGTGCGCAACATTCCGCTCAAGTTGCATGGCAGCGGCTGGCCTGCGGTGCTGGAAGTGCGTGGCGAAGTCTTTATGTCCAAGGCTGGCTTTGATCGGCTCAATGAAACCCAGCAGGCGGCAGGCGGCAAAACCTTTGCCAACCCGCGTAACGCGGCAGCTGGCAGCTTGCGTCAGTTGGACTCGAAAATCACCGCCAGCCGCCCGCTGGAGTTTTGCTGCTACGGTTTGGGGCAAGTCTCGCAAGAGTTCTCTGACACCCATATCGGCAATCTCAAGCAATTGCAGCAATGGGGTATGCCCATAAGCCACGAGTTGAAACTGGCCAACGGTATTGCCGAGTGTCTGGACTACTACCGTGATATTGGCGAGCGTCGTGCTTCGCTGCCTTATGAAATCGACGGCGTGGTATTCAAGGTCAACAACCTTGCATCGCAGCGTGAGCTGGGTTTCCGCGCTCGTGAGCCGCGTTGGGCGATTGCGCATAAGTTTCCAGCGATGGAAGAGCTGACTGAGCTGCTGGATGTGGAGTTTCAGGTAGGGCGCACCGGTGCGGTGACGCCGGTAGCGCGTCTTAAGCCAGTCAAGGTGGCTGGCGTGACCGTGTCCAATGCGACATTGCACAACATGGATGAAGTGGCGCGTCTGGGGCTGATGATCGGCGACACGGTGATCATCCGCCGTGCTGGCGATGTGATCCCGCAGGTGGTTCAGGTGGTGCTTGAGCGCCGTCCTGAAGACGCGCGCCCGGTACAGATCCCGCAAAGCTGCCCGGTGTGCGGTTCGCATGTTGAGCGCACGCAGTTGATCAAGCGCAGCAAGGGCCGCGAAACCATCAGCGAAGGCGCGGTGTATCGCTGTGTCGGACGCCTGGCCTGCGGTGCTCAGCTTAAACAGGCGATTATTCATTTTGTTTCGCGCCGTGCGATGGACATTGAAGGCTTGGGCGAAAAGAGCGTTGAGCAGTTGGTGGACGAAGGTCTGGTGAGTTCCCCGGCTGACCTGTACACCTTGGCTTTTGAGCAAATTGTCGACCTGGAAGGTTTTGCCGAGCTGTCGAGCAAAAACTTGCTGGAGGCCATTGCCGACAGTAAACGTCCGACTTTGGCGCGTTTTATCTACGCATTGGGTATTCCTGATGTAGGGGAGGAGACCGCTAAAGTGCTGGCGCGCTCGTTGGCCTCTCTGGAGCGCGTGCAGCGTGCTTTGCCGCAAGTGCTCACGTACTTGCCGGATGTTGGGTTGGAAGTGGCTCACGAGATCCACAGCTTCTTCAGTGATGCACACAATCAGCAAGTGATCAGCCAATTGCTGGAGCGTGGTCTTGAATTGCAGGATCAGGGCGAGCTGGGTGCCGAGTTTGCAGCGAGTGCCACCCTGAACGACTTGATCGACAAGCTGCACATCCCATCGGTAGGGCCGGGTGGGGCGCTAAAACTGGCCGAGAAATTTGGCTCCTTGCAGGGCGTTATCGAGGCTGACTGGCTGGACATGCGCCAGGCATTGCCCGAGAAACAAGCCAAGGCCGTACGCGAGTTTTTCGATCAACCTGGCAATGTCCAAATGGCGTTGGCAATCGAAGCGCAACTGCGTGATTTCGGCATGCACTGGCAGAGCGAGAAAAAGACCGTTGAAGGTTTGCCACTGGCTGGCCAGACATGGGTGCTGACCGGCTCGTTGGAGTTAATGAGTCGCGACGTGGCCAAGGACAAGCTGGAAAGCCTGGGGGCCAAAGTCTCGGGCTCGGTGTCCGGCAAAACCCACTGCGTAGTGGCAGGGCCGGGAGCGGGCTCTAAATTGGTCAAGGCCAATGAGCTGGGGCTAAAAGTGCTGGATGAAGAAGCCTTTGTGGCATTTTTGAGCGGGCAGGGGATTGCGTCCGCATAAACCTCAAAGACCGATCTGTAGGAGCGAGCTTGCTCGCGATCAAGGCGACGCGGTATGCCTGCATAAACGCGTTGATCCGATCGCGAGCAAGCTCGCTCCTACAAGGGCGGTGCGATTCTTGTAGTGATCTGCATTTGGCCGGTGTTTCATCACTGAATCCAAGTGCTTGACCCTGCTCATTTTTTTATTATTAAACCGGCGGTTGTAAGTTTTCGTCAGATAGGTACAATGGCGCCGTTCGCTGCTAAGCGGATGTTGTTATGGTGACCCTATCGGTCCCTCCGCAACGATTACCCGTTAACCTGGTCAGATCCGGAAGGAAGCAGCCACAGCGGGAACATTGTGTGCCGGGGTGTGGCTGGTGGGGTTGCCTCCATTTTAAAAATCCTCAGTTCTGCAGGGTTTCAGTAAAAATCTCAATCGCCTGATCAAGCCTCTTTCGGCGTTCTCTACAGAACTGTCGGTGTTTTGCTGTGCGTGGGTAGAACCTGTCTTGCACAGGCTGCGCGCAGTTTAAAGTGCGCATCGGATGCAATTTTGGCCTTGCTCCGCTAGCATTAGCCCCCTCCGCTTTTCTGACGCGACGGTTATCAATGAGTTATCAGGTTCTTGCACGTAAATGGCGTCCGCGCTCGTTCCGCGAAATGGTCGGCCAGACCCATGTGCTCAAGGCTCTGATCAATGCCCTGGACAGTCAGCGCTTGCACCATGCCTACCTTTTTACCGGTACGCGTGGCGTCGGCAAGACCACCATTGCGCGGATCATCGCCAAATGCCTGAACTGTGAAACAGGTATCACCTCGACCCCGTGCGGGTCGTGTTCGGTGTGCCGCGAAATCGACGAAGGGCGTTTTGTCGACCTGATCGAAATCGACGCCGCCAGCCGAACCAAGGTCGAGGACACGCGTGAGCTGCTCGACAATGTGCAGTACGCGCCAAGCCGTGGGCGCTTCAAGGTCTACCTGATCGACGAAGTACACATGCTCTCCAGCCATTCGTTCAATGCGCTGCTGAAAACCCTCGAAGAGCCGCCGCCCTACGTCAAATTCATTCTGGCGACCACTGATCCGCAAAAACTGCCGGCAACTATTCTTTCCCGTTGCTTGCAGTTTTCGCTGAAGAACATGACGCCGGAACGTGTGGTCGAGCACTTGACCCACGTACTCAGCGTTGAAAACGTACCGTTTGAAGACGACGCGCTGTGGCTGTTGGGCCGTGCGGCCGACGGTTCGATGCGTGATGCGATGAGCCTCACGGATCAGGCCATTGCCTTCGGTGAAGGCAAGGTGCTGGCCACCGATGTGCGGGCCATGCTGGGTACTCTGGATCATGGCCAGGTGTTTGACCTGTTGCATGCCTTGATTGAGGGCGATGCGCGGGCATTGCTGGAAGCCGTGCGCCATTTGGCCGAGCAGGGGCCGGACTGGAATGGCGTGCTCTCGGAAATTCTCAACGTGTTCCATCGCGTGGCGATTGCCCAGGCGTTGCCGGAAGGCGTCGACAATGGTCATGGCGACCGCGATCGCGTGTTGGCACTGGCCAAGGCGCTGCCCGCCGAAGACGTACAGTTTTATTACCAGATGGGCCTGATTGGCCGGCGCGATTTGCCGCTGGCGCCAGATCCGCGTGGGGGCTTTGAAATGGTCCTGCTGCGGATGCTGGCCTTCCGCCCGGCAGACAGTGCTGACGCACCGAGTCAGCCGCTAAAGCCAGTGGGGATCAGCCAGGCCACAGTTGATTCCGCCCAAGCCGTGGTGGGGGCGACACCTGTCGCGCCGGTAGTTGCCCAAAAGCCGGAGCCGGTTGCTGCGCCCGCGCCAGTGGTTGAAGTTGCTGCGCCAGCCCCGGTAATGCCGGTAGCGCCAGTCAAGCCCCCGGTTGTCGACTTGCCTTGGAACGAACCCTCTGTTCCGGTGATCGAGGACGCGGTTGTACCTGAGCCGGTGCTGGAGGCGGTCAGTGAGCAGCCCGAGTTGCCGCCAATGCCGTTGCCAATCCCTGACAGCGTTGTGCCGGACGCGCCAGAGTGGATCGCTGCGCCGATCCCCGAGCCCACTCCCGAACAGGTAGACTCTGCCCTGTCGGGCATGGACCGTGACGACGAGCCGCCGCTGGACGAAGACTACATTGAGCCGGATATGGACTCGGCGGCGTACAGCTACCTCGACGAGTTGGCCAGTGAGCACGCCGCAGACCCTGCGCCAGAACCCGAGCCGCTGCCGGCAGCAATGCCAGCGACCGGGCTGGCTCTTGAATGGCTGAACATGTTCCCCAAATTACCGGTATCGGGCATGACGGCCAGCATTGGTGCGAACTGCACACTGATTGCGGTTGACGGTGATAACTGGTTATTGCACCTGGACCCGGCCCACAGCGCGCTGTTTAACGCGACTCAGCAACGCCGGCTTAACGATGCGCTGAACCAATACCATCAGCGCACACTCAAAATAACCATTGAGTTGGTCAAGCCTGAGCAGGAAACTCCGGCCCAGGCGGCTTCACGTTTTCGTGCCGAGCGTCAGCGATTGGCCGAAGAGTCGATCTATGCTGATCCGCTGATCCAACAAATGATTCAACAGTTCGGCGCGGCTGTTCGCGACGATACGATTCAACCTGTGGATGTTGTTGAGGCTCAGGCTTCGTAACGCCAGGATAGAAACTTACAGCCCGAGATCACTTTTGCGCTCGGGCGCATTGTCCAAATAATGTTTGAGGTGATTCCCATGATGAAAGGTGGCATGGCCGGCCTGATGAAGCAGGCGCAGCAGATGCAGGAAAAAATGGCCAAGATGCAGGAAGAACTGGCCAATGCAGAAGTCACCGGCAAGGCGGGTGGCGATATGGTGAGCGTGGTGATGACCGGTCGTCACGACATCAAGCGCGTCAGCATTGACCCGACGGTGATTTCAGGCGTGAGTGAAGAAGACCTGGAAATGCTGGAAGCGTTGCTCGCTGCAGCAGTTAACGACGCTGTGCGCAAGATCGAAGCCAACAGCCAGGACAAAATGTCTGGCGTAACCGCCGGCATGCAACTGCCGCCGGGCATGAAGCTGCCTTTCTAAGGCGGCCAGGCCCTGTGCCTAATGTCAGTCAGTTGTAGATCTACTGTGGGAGCCTGGCTTGCCAGCGATGCAAACGATGCGGTCTTGCTATCAGATCGCGTTGATGCAATCGCTGGCAAGCCAGGCTCCCACAGTGTTTGCTGTGTTTGACGCTGGCCCAGACCGCGGGTATAAACCGCGTCTCGTTGTTTTGTCGGACCTTTCCTTATGAGCTTTAGCCCCCTTATTCGCCAACTGATCGATGCCTTGCGTACTTTGCCGGGTGTCGGCCAAAAGACTGCACAGCGCATGGCTCTGCAATTGCTTGAGCGTGATCGCAGCGGCGGCTCGCGCTTGGCCTTGGCCTTGAGTCAGGCGATGGAAGGTGTGGGGCATTGCCGTCTGTGCAGAACCCTGACCGAAGATGACCTGTGCCCGCAGTGCTCAGACATGCGCCGCGATGACGCCTTGCTGTGTGTCGTCGAGGGGCCGATGGATGTGTATGCCGTCGAGCAGACCGGCTATCGCGGCCGCTACTTCGTGCTCAAGGGGCATTTGTCGCCGCTGGATGGCCTTGGGCCTGAAGCGATCGGGATTCCGCAACTGATGACGCGCATCGCCGAGCAGGGAACGTTTAAAGAAGTGATCCTGGCGACCAACCCGACGGTCGAAGGCGAAGCCACCGCGCATTACATTGCCCAGCTATTGAGCAACAAAGGCCTGATCGCCTCGCGCATTGCCCACGGCGTGCCACTGGGCGGCGAGCTGGAGCTGGTGGATGGCGGCACCCTGGCCCACTCGTTCGCCGGGCGCAAACCGATAGCGCTGTAAAACTAACTGTAGGAGCGAGCTTGCTCGCGATCCATGCGCAGTGATGCGATCGCGAGCAAGCTCGCTCCTACAGGGGCTGTGTTCACACTTCGGTTAGCGAAAATTCGGTCAGGCAGAACGTCGGGATGCCGATGTCTTGCAGGCGTTTGGAGCCACCCAGTTCCGGCAGGTCGATGATGGCCGCTGCTTCGAAAATCTCTGCGCCCATGCGGCGTACCAGGTTCGCCGCAGCGATCAATGTGCCGCCGGTGGCGATCAAGTCATCGACGATCAGCAGCGAATCACCTTCGCACAGGCTGTCGGCGTGGACTTCCAGAAACGCTTCGCCATATTCCGTCTGATAGCCTTCGGCCAATACGTCAGCGGGCAATTTGCCTTGCTTGCGAAACAGGATCAGCGGCTTGTTGAGTTGATGCGCCAGCACTGAGCCGATCAAAAAACCTCGGGCATCCATCGCGCCGATGTGGCTGAAGTCAGCCTCGACGTAGCGTTCGATAAAGCTGTCGGCGATCACGCGCATGGCGCGGGGGGATTGGTACAGCGGGGTGATGTCGCGGAAAATGACGCCCGGCTTGGGGAAGTCAATCACGGGGCGAATCAGGGATTTGAGGCAGAAGTCGTCGAAGACCATTATCGGGGTGTCCTGGCGTGCGTTAAGCGCGCCAGTATAGCCCGGTAAACCGTGTTGTTTAGCCTTCCAGTGAGCCGCCGGCCAGTGCGCACAGCTTGATCGGATCAAGAATGTGTATTTCTTTGCCTTCAGCGGTGATCAGTTGGCTTTCTTGCAGGCGGGTAAACACGCGAGACACCGTTTCAACTGCCAGGCCCAGATAGTTGCCAATTTCATTGCGCGACATGCTCAGGCGGAACTGATTGGGCGAGAAGCCGCGCGCGCGAAAACGAGCCGACAGGTTGACCAGAAAGGTCGCAATACGCTCATCAGCGGTCTTTTTCGACAGCAGCAACATCATTTGCTGATCGTCACGAATTTCTCGACTCATCACGCGCATCAACTGACGGCGCAACTGTGGCAGTTGCACCGAAAGTTCATCGAGCCGTTCGAAGGGGATTTCGCATACTGGCGTGGTTTCCAGCGCTTGGGCTGAAACCGGATAGGTTTCGGTGTCCATGCCCGACAGGCCGACCAGTTCGCTCGGCAAGTGAAAGCCGGTGATTTGCTCTTCGCCGCTGTCGCTCAGGCTGAAGGTTTTCAGTGCGCCAGAGCGCACCGCGTAGACCGAGCCAAAGGTGTCGCCCTGACGGAACAAGAACTCGCCTTTTTTCAATGGGCGACCGCGTTTGACGATTTCTTCCAGCGCATCCATGTCTTCCAAGTTCAACGAAAGTGGTAAACACAGAGGTGCCAGACTGCAATCCTTGCAGTGAGCCTGGTTTTGAGCGCGCAGTTTTACTGGCTCAGACATTTCTTCGATCCTTGTGGGAAAACACACATAATATACAAGGGTACCCCAGCGCGTTAATCGAGACCAGCGCATGGCAAACGTGTGCGTCTATCTCAAGTTGTTCATGAGCGGGCCGATACTCTGCTAACAGTGAACTGCAGGGAGCAGCGCCGATGTCATCGTTGGGTGGAATTACCCTCAGTCAAAGTGGGATGTTGCCGGTTTCAGAGCCGGTAAAAAACACCCCGAATGCCGCACCTGCCAATAAAGACTCAGCCCTGGATGAAGACACAACAGCGCCTGTGGAAGGTGTGAGGGTGACGATCTCCGGGGCGGCCATGAAAGCGGCCGGGGCGCAGAAAAGCCAGAACAGTGATATTGACGACAGTGGCCTGCCTGACCAGATCCAGAAAACACTGAAGTTGATTCGCGAAATCAAAAAGCAGATCGCAGAAAAGCAGGCCCAGTTGCAGCAGGTCATGACCAACAGCAACTTGAGTCCTGATCAGGTCCGCGCTCAAGCGGCGGGGCTGCAAACGCAAATTGCCGGTTTGACAGCGTCCTTGATCAACGCAATGGCGAGCCTGGCCAAGTCCATGAAAGACTTGAGCGCTGAAGACGCGCTCAAGGCTGTGGCGCTCATGGCCAAGTAGCGGCTAGATCACCCTCGAGTAACGCTGGCGGCTTTGCTGTTCCAGGTATGCATCGAACACCATGCACACCGAACGTACCAACAGACGACCAGCGGGTAGCACCGTCAATTGTTGGCGCTCGAGGGCAATCAGTCCGTCGGCGGCCATCCTCTCCAGCGTCGGCCACTGCGGTGCAAAGTAACCTCTGAAGTCGATATTGAACGCCTGCTCTATGTGCGCAAATGACAGGTGCAGGTTGCAGATGATGTGCTGAATCACCTCACGTCGAATTCGATCGTCCTGATTGCATACCAGGCCGCGGTCGGTCGCGAGTTGAGCGCTGCCCAGCGCGTGTTGGTACTGCGTCAGGTCGCTGGAGTTCTGGCAGTACAGGTCGCCGATCTGGCTGATGGCTGACACGCCGAGACCGATCAGGTCGCAATGGCCGTGGGTGGTGTAGCCCTGAAAGTTGCGTTGCAGGGTGGACTCTTCCTGGGCAACGGCCAGTTCGTCGTCCGGCAGGGCGAAATGGTCCATGCCGATGTAGCGATAACCGGCTCCCGTCAGTTGCTCGATGGTGCGCTCCAGCATGCGCAGCTTTTCAGCGGGCGAAGGCAGGTCGCTGGTGTTGATCCGGCGTTGTGGCATAAAGCGCTCAGGCAAGTGCGCGTAGTTGAAGACGGACAGGCGATCGGGTTGCAGGCTGATCACTTCGTCAACCGTGTGGGCAAAGCTATCAGCGGTTTGTTTGGGCAGGCCGTAGATCAGGTCGATGTTGATCGAGCGAAATTGCAAGGTCCGCGCGGCATCGATGACCGCGCGGGTTTCGTCCAGACTTTGCAGGCGATTTACCGCACGTTGTACGTCCGGGTCGAGGTCTTGCAAGCCGATACTGACTCGGTTGAAACCCAGTTCGCGCAGCAGGCCCATGGTCGACCAGTCGGCTTCGCGTGGGTCGATTTCGATCCCGTAATCCCCTGAGTCATCCTCTAGCAGGTTGAAGTGCTGGCGCAGCTTGGCCATCAGATGGCGCAATTCATCGTGGCTAAGAAAAGTCGGTGTGCCGCCACCGAAGTGCAGTTGCTCAACCTTTTGTTTGGGGTCGAGGTGGCAGGCAATCAGCTGGATTTCTTGCTCAAGTCGTTGCAGGTAGGGTTGTGCCCGACCACGGTCTTTGGTGATGACTTTATTGCAGGCGCAGTAGTAGCAAATATTCGCGCAGAAAGGCACGTGCACATACAGCGATAAGGGCCGTAGCGCCTTGCGACTTTCACGCAGAGCGTGCAGCAGGTCGAATGGACAGACGTGACTGTTGAACTGCATGGCCGTTGGATACGAGGTATAGCGCGGCCCGGCCAGGTCGTAGCGGCGAATTAAATCTGAGTCCCAACGAATGGCGTCGAGCATGCGGGCATTCCCCTGGGAAGACTGATAATGCGCTGCAGTCTAGGGGCTCGGGATTTGTGTGGCGTTGATGTGCATCAACGACGATGCAGGGCTGCGACTTTAGGTGCGCCTGGTGCAAAATTTGCCCGTGGCCTAATGCCCCATCAACCAATGCTGATGCGGGCCGGGCAGGGTCCAGAGGCCGAACAGGATGACTAATAGTCCGCCGGTCATGCGCACGCTGCGTTTGCGCAGCAGGGCGGTGACACGCTCGGCGGCAAGGCCGGTGGCCAGCAGCACCGGCCAGGTGCCCAGGCCGAACGCCAACATCAGCAGTGCGCTGTCAGTCGCGCTGCCTTGGCTGGCAGACCAGATCAGCGTGCTGTACACCAAGCCGCACGGCAGCCAGCCCCACAGTGCGCCCAGCAGCAAGGCGCGGGGCAGGCTCGACACCGGCAGCAGGCGAGTGGCCACCGGCTGGATATGCCGCCATAGGCCGCGTCCCAGACTTTCAATGCGGGTCAGGCCGCTCCACCAGCCCGCCAGGTACAAGCCCATGCAAATCAGCAGCAGCCCGGCCAGAACTCTCATGAACATCGCTGCCGGGCTGTTGGCTACTGCCCATCCGGCCAGCCCCAGCAGTAATCCCGCCGTTGCGTAACTGAGCACACGTCCCAGGTTGTAGGCCACGAGCAGCCTGAAGCGGCGGCTGCGTTGCTCTTTGGGGATGGCCAAGGTCAGCGCACCCATCAGGCCGCCACACATGCCCAGGCAATGGCCGCCGCCGAGCAGCCCCAGGATGACGGCCGAGACCAATAGCGGTGCCAGTTCAAGCATGGGGAGGCGCTTTTTTGTCGGCGTCGTTGGCTGCTGGCGCGAGCTTGCCCTTGGCTTCTTCGACGGCGGCCGTGTGCTGCGGGTCTTGATCGTCAAACAGAATGCTGTGGGCCGGGCTGTCCAGATCGTCGTACTGACCGCTGTCGACCGCCCAGAAGAAGATGTAGATGGCGACCGCGACAATCAGCAGAGCCGCCGGAATCATGACGTAAAGCGCTGGCATATAAGCTCCAGGCGGCCGGATCAGACCGGCAGCGGGCGAGTGTGTGACGTGGCGTGAGTATGCACCTGGTGAGGCATGCGAGTCAGGCGCAAGGCATTGAGCACCACGGTCAGCGAGCTGATCGACATGCCGACGGCGGCCCAGATCGGCGTAATCCAGCCCAGCGCGGCAAAGGGCAGCATCAAGCCGTTGTACAAACCCGCCCACAGCAGGTTTTCAATGATCACCCGCCGAGTACGTCGCGCCAGACTAAAGGCTTGCACCAGTGCGTCCAGACGGTTGGAGAGCAGTACTGCATCGGCGCTGGTTTTGGCCAGGTCAGTGGCCGAGCCCATGGCCACGCTGATATCGGCGGCGGCGAGCACCGGCACGTCATTGACCCCATCACCGAGCATCAGCACCTTGCGTCCCTGTGCGTGCAGTTGCTGCAACACTTGCAGCTTGTCGTCCGGGCGCAAGCCGCCTCGGGCTTCGTCGATCCCCAGTTCGGCGGCCACACTGGCAACCATCGGCGAACTGTCGCCAGACAGCAGCAAGGTGCGCCAGCCCCGGGCCTTGCACGCGGCGAGCAAGGCGGGGGCATCGTCGCGCAGGCGGTCATCCAGTACCAGCCAGGCCAGAACGCCCTGGGTGTCGCCCAGCAGCAACCATTGGCCGGGTTCGTCGGGCATGTCAGGCACGCTGCAACCGCTCAGTTCGCAGACGAAAGCCGGATGGCCAATGCGCAGGCGTTGTTCGCCGACCAAGCCTTCAAGGCCCAGTCCCGGAGTGCTGTGTACGTCTTCAGCAGCTTGCGGAGCGCGGCCAAAGGCGCGGGCGATCGGGTGTTCTGAACGGTTTTCGAGAGCCGCGGCGAGGGCCAGGCACTGATCGCTGTCCAGGTCGCGCAGGGGGCGAACGGCGCGCAAGGTCAGGCGACCCTCGGTCAGGGTGCCGGTTTTGTCGAAGATCACCGTGTCGATTTGGTTCAAGCCTTCGATCACATGGCCGCGGGTCAGCAGCAAGCCCAGCTTGTGCAAGGTGCCAGTGGCCGCAGTGAGGGCTGTTGGCGTGGCCAGTGACAGTGCGCAAGGGCAAGTAGCCACCAGCATCGCCAGCACGATCCAAAAGGCCCGCGTCGGATCCAGATACCACCACAGCAGACCAATCGCGACGGCGGCGATCAGCGAGAACAGCAGAAACCATTGCGCGGCGCTGTCGGCCATTACGGCGAGGCGCGGTTTTTCGTTTTGGGCGCGATCGAGCAAGCGCACGATGGCCGACAGACGTGTGTCCTGGCCCAGCGCCAGTACCTCGACGGTCAAAGCGCCTTCGACATTCAAGGTGCCCGCCGTTACTGCATCGCCCAGGCTACGTGGCTGCGGCAGGTATTCGCCGGTCAGCAGGGACTCATCGATGCTCGATTGGCCCTCAAGGATCTTGCCGTCGGCCGGCAGAATTGCGCCGGGGTGCACCAGTACGCGGTCGCCGACCTTGAGTTCGGTGAGCAGGATGCGCTCGCTTTGGCCGTCGGCACTCAGGCGCAGGCAAGAGGCGGGCAGCAGGTTGACCAGTTGCGCCGTGGCCGCCGCGGTGCGCTCGCGAGCGCGGCGTTCGAGGTAGCGCCCGGCCAGCAAAAACAGGGCGAACATGCCTACGGCATCGAAGTACAGTTCGCCGATGCCGGTGATGGCGGTCCAGATCCCCGCAACATAAGCGCCGCCGATGGCCAGCGACACCGAAACGTCCATGGTCAGGTGGCGTGTGCGCAGGTCGCGCAGGGCGCCCTTGAAGAACGGTGCGCAACTGTAGAACACGATGGGCGTGGTCAGGAACAGCGCGACCCAGCGCAAGATGGTGTGCATCTCGGGGCTGAGGTCGATGTTGAATTCGGGCCAGGTGGCCATGGTTGCCATCATTGCCTGAAACCACAGCAGCCCGGCGACCCCCAGTTGGCGCAAGGCCAGACGGTTTTCACTGGCCAGCTGTTCGGTGGCTCGATCGGCCTGATACGGGTGTGCGACGTAGCCGATATGGCGCAGCTCGTTGAGGATCTCACTCAGCGGCAGTTGGCTGTCGGCCCAGCGTACGTGCAGGCGGTGGTTGGACAGGTTAAGCCGTGCTTCGCTCACGGCGGGCAGACGGTGCAGGTGTTTTTCAATCAGCCAGCCACAGGCCGCACAACTGATACCTTCGATCAACAGGGTGGTTTCGGCTTGTTCGCCTTCGTGTCGAACAAAGGTTTTTTGCACCTCGGGGCGGTCATACAGTGCCAGCTCTTCTGCCAGTTGCACGGGCAGTGCTTGGGGGTTGGCTGATGCCTCACTGCGGTGTTGGTAATAACTTTCAAGGCCGCCTGCCACGATGGCTTCAGCCACCGCCTGGCAGCCGGGACAGCAGAGTTCGCGAACTTCGCCCAGTACAACGGCGGTGAACCGGCTGCCAGGCGGAACGGGCAGGGCGCAGTGATAGCAGGGAGCGGGAGTGGTCATGGAGATCTATCGCGATGGAAGAGCGTCATCGCAGGCAAGCCCGCTCCCGCAACTGCGGAACGGGCTTGCCCACGACCAGGTTACTTTTTGTTGTGGTCTTCAGCGCCTTGCAGCGGCTCGTCGCCCAACAGCAGGTCCTTGTCATGGCCGACCAGTTCTTCTTCAAACAGACGCCAGGTCTTGCCGTCCTCAACCCCCAGCAACTCGACAAAGCGTCGACCTTCGATCTTGTCATCCAGTTGGCCAATGTAACGGCCCGGTTCTGACTCACTCTGGCTCAGGCTGACCTTGCGGTCCTTTTCGGGTTGCGTTGGGGAGATCAGGTTCAGTTCCAGCGTCTGCGGTGCGCTGTTGCCTTCAAGCAGCAACACCACTTCACCGGTCATTTCGTCCAGCCGCAGCTTGGCTTTCAATTGCAGGGTCTGGCCCAGCAATTCGCGGTCTAGCGAGCGGTTGATGCCTTTTCCCGCTTCGTAATAATTGTCGTTAACCAGGTTGTCCGGGTTGTTCACGGCAATAGTGACCATCGACAGAGTCAGGGTCACCGAACAGGCGAGGATGGCGATGATGATCCACGGCCAAAGATGCTTGTACCAAGGGCTGGAGGCGTTTGCTGCGGGCATGGCAAGTTTCTCTTATCTGATGTGTGGGCCGATGAAGCGGCTCTTGGCTTTAACATTGATGTCGTTGTTATCGGCATCCTTGAGGGTAAAGAACACCTCGTTGGTACTTGATGGCAATTTTTCGGGTGCAATCGACAGTTCAACCGGCAGGCTGACGATATCGCCGGCCGCGACCCTGATTTCGCGTTTACCCTGCAGTTTCAGGTCAGGCAGACCACTGGCTTCCAGCACGTAAATGTGGTCGCGTTGATCCTTGTTCATGATCTTCAGGCTGTAGACGTTTTCGATGCGTCCCTCAGCGTTTTCACGGTAGAGCACCCGGTCTTTGCTGACGTCAAAGCCAACCAGTGAGCGGGTGAAGAACGCCGCGGCCAACAGACCGATCATGGTCAGCAATACCAGCGCATAACCAATCAGGCGCGGGCGCAGCTTGTGGGTTTTCTGGCCGGAGAGGTTGTGTTCGGTGGTGTAGCTGATCAGGCCGCGCGGGTATTCCATCTTGTCCATGATGCTGTCGCAGGCGTCGATACAGGCGGCGCAGCCGATGCATTCAATCTGCAAGCCATCACGAATGTCGATCCCGGTCGGGCACACCTGTACGCACATGGTGCAGTCGATGCAGTCGCCCAGGCCTTGAGCTTTGTAGTCGGTGTCTTTTTTGCGCGGGCCGCGCACTTCGCCACGGCGCGGGTCGTACGAAACGATCAGGGTGTCTTTGTCGAACATCACGCTCTGAAAACGTGCGTACGGACACATGTAAATGCACACTTGTTCGCGCAACCATCCGGCGTTGCCGTAGGTGGCGAGGGTGAAGAAGCCAACCCAGAAGTACGCCCAACCATCGGCCTGGCCGGTAAAGAATTCGATCACCAGTTCGCGAATGGGCGAGAAGTAACCGACAAAGGTCATGCCGGTCACAAAACCGATTATCAACCACAGGCTGTGCTTGCTGAATTTGCGCAGGAACTTGTTGGCGCTCATCGGCGCCTTATCGAGCTTGATGCGTTGGTTGCGATCACCTTCGGTGATCTTTTCGCACCACATGAAGACCCAGGTCCAGACGCTTTGAGGGCAGGTGTAGCCGCACCACACACGGCCGGCGTAGACGGTAATAAAGAACAGGCCAAAGGCTGCGACGATCAGCAGTCCGGACAGCAGGATGAAGTCCTGTGGCCAGAAAGTAGCGCCAAAAATAAAGAATTTACGCTCGGGAAGGTTCCACCAGACGGCCTGATGGCCACCCCAGTTGAGCCATACCGTGCCGAAATACAGCAAAAACAGTACGGCGCCGCCGGCCATCCGCAGGTTGCGAAAGAGTCCGGTGAAGGCGCGGGTATAGATTTTTTCCCGGGCGGCATACAAGTCGACACTGCCATCAGGTTTTTTGGCAGGTGGAGTGACGTTGTGTACAGGAATCTGATTGCTCATTAGTGCGTCCCACGGCAGTGGAAAATGCCTCGGTCAGTACGTGCCGACCGCGGTCAGAAGGTGTTGCAGTGGCGTAATGATACGCCTGTGACTCTAGCTCAAGGGTGCGACCTTTGGTCGCGTTCCGAAAATACGAAAGTTGGTATAGCAGTTGTAACAAGTCATGACATGGATCAATTGACTTGTGGCAGCAGATGAGGTGCCCAGCCCTTGAATCAAGACTCCCAAGGGTTGAGCAGAGGGGCGCCGCTGAAGGCGAAATCCTTGGTGTTGCGGGTGACGATCGTCATGTCATGCACCAGTGCCGTCGCCGCGATCAGGGCGTCCGATTCATTGCTGCGATCCGGTACGTGCAGGCGGGCGCAGCGCCTGGCAATGTTGGCGTCAACTGACAGTACCCGGCCCGCAAAGGCGGGGATCACATGGGTTTCGAGCCAGTTGCGCAGGGGCGCTGCTTGCTCTGGATCACGACGCTCCAGGCGCAGAATCCCCGTTTCGATCTCAAGCAGGGTAATAGCCGAAATATAGAGCTTGTAGGCGGGAACGTTGCGGGCCCAGGCGACCACAGCTGGATCGGCCTGGGCTTTGCGCAGTTCAGAGACCACATTGGTGTCGAGTAAGAACATTAGAAATCCACTGGGCGCGGCGTGATGACTGCGCGTTCGGGTTCAAATTCAACCGGTGCGGTTTCAGGCATGACGAGCAGGTCGACAATGCTGGCGTTCAGGCCGGTCAGTCGTTGGTACTCCTCCATGCATAGCAGTACATGAGCAGGGCGGCCACGATCGGTGATGTAAACTGGCCCTTCTTGCGCTGCTTTTTTGGCACCGCTTGTATCTTGATTGAATTCGCGGCTTGAAATAGTGGTGCTGGTCATGGAGTGAGCCCTCCCAAAAAATCCAATGTAGAAACGTTACTACTTTGTAGTGCGCGCCGGCAACACAAAAAATAGCGTGCAACAAAAAGCCCCGCCAACTTTCGTGGGCGGGGCTGTTTTGTAGCGTCAGGCGTCTGCGTTATTCAGCTGCCTTGGTGTCTTCACCATGGGACAGGCTGTAAACGTAAGCGGCCAGCAGGTGAACCTTGTCGTTCCCTTGCAGGTCAGCCTGTGCAGGCATCTGGCCCTGACGGCCGTAACGGATGGTCTGCTGCAGTTGAGCGAAGCTCGAACCGTAGATGAACGCCGCCGGGTGGGTCAGGTTAGGTGCGCCCATCAGCGGGTTGCCTTTGCCTTCCGGGCCGTGACAAACAGCGCAGTTGGCGGCGAACAGCTCTTTACCCTTGATCGGGTCAGCCTTTGCGCCTTCTGGCAGTTTACGGCCGTCAAGGTTGGTCAGTACGTAAGCGGCTACGTCGCTGACACCTTGTTCGCCAATCACTTCAGACCAGCCCGGCATGATCGCGTGTCGACCGCCCATGATGGTGGTCTTGATGTCGGCTGGAGTACCCCCCCAGCGCCAGTCGGCGTCGGTCAGGTTCGGGAAGCCGTAAGCGCCCTTGGCGTCAGAGCCGTGGCACACCGAGCAGTTGGAGGCGAACAGGCGGCCACCCATTTTCAGTGCTTGTGGGTCTTTGGCCACTTCTTCGATAGGCATGGCGGCGAATTTGGCGAAGATCGGGCCAAATTTGGCGTCCGATTTAGCCATTTCCTTTTCCCACTCGTGAACACCGGTCCAACCAGTCTGGCCATTGGCAAACGCGGTTTTCTCTTTGGTATCCAAGTACTCGTAGCCAGGCAGCAGGCCTTTCCAGTTGCCCAGGCCTGGGTAGAGCACCAGGTAGCCGAGGGCGAAAATGATGGTGCCAATAAACAGCATGAACCACCATTTTGGCATTGGGTTGTCGTACTCTTCGATCCCGTCGTATGCGTGCCCAACTTTCTCGTCGGTCTGCTCGCTGCGTTGGCCCTTGCGGGTGGCCAGCAACAACCAGGTCAAGGCGAAGATGGTACCCAGACTGAGGACTGTGACGTACAGACTCCAGAACGTAGTCATTCTTTGTTACTCCTAGAAGCTTGCTCTTGCTCGACGTGCTTGATGGCTTCGGGATCATCCTTGAATGGCAATAAGGTTGCGTCTTCAAACTCTGACTTGCGGCGCGGGCTGAACACCCACAGCGCCAAACCGATAAAAGCCACCATCACGACGACAGTGCCCAGGCCACGAATCATCCCGATATCCATCTAAATCACCGTTTGCTTTTGATGATGGTGCCCAGGCCCTGAAGATAGGCCACCAGCGCGTCCATTTCGGTTTTGCCTTTCACGGCATCCTTGGCACCGGCGATGTCTTCGTCGGTGTAAGGAACGCCGAGCGTGCGCAAGACTTCCATTTTTTTCGCCGTGTCCTTGCCGTCCAGTTTGCGTTCTACGAGGAACGGATAAGCCGGCATGATCGACTCAGGCACAACGTTGCGCGGGTTGTACAAGTGCGCACGCTGCCAGTCATCGGAGTAACGACCGC
>JAZKIA010000011.1:0-1996 GCA_040385125.1 Pseudomonadota bacterium
TCAGCTTGTCGATGATGTTCTGGTTGGCCTTCCAGATGAACTGGCCACCGAAGAATTCCAGCGACGGTACGTATACGCCGTTGCTTTGAACCGGGTTGATGATGTCATCGTTAACCATGCCGTAGGCTTTGCAGGTCACGAAGTCGTCTACGCCGTAAGCCGGAGCGGAGTGAACCACGCCAGTGCCGGCGCCCAGTTCAACGTACTCCGCCAGGTACACAGGCGACAGACGGTCGTAGAACGGGTGACGGAAGTTGATCAGCTCCAGCGCCGCACCCGTGGTGGTCGCGATCACCGAACCTTGCAGGTTGTAGCGCGCCAGACAGGCTTCAACCAGCTCTTCGGCCAACACCAATAGTTTGTCGCCCACGTCGACCAGCGCGTAGGTGAACTCTGGGTGCACGTTAAGTGCCTGGTTAGCCGGGATGGTCCACGGCGTGGTGGTCCAGATCACGATCGATGCCGGCTTGCTCAATGCAGCCAGGCCAAAGGCATCGGCCAGCTTGGCCTCATCGGCAATCTGGAATGCCACGTCAATGGTCGAAGACTTTTTGTCCTGATACTCGACTTCTGCTTCAGCCAGGGCCGAACCGCAATCGAAACACCAGTTCACAGGCTTCAAGCCTTTAAACACGAAGCCGCCCTTGACGATTTCGGCCAAGGCACGGATCTCACCGGCCTCGTTTTTGAAGTCCATGGTTTTGTACGGGTTGGCGAAGTCGCCCAGCACACCCAGACGGATAAACTCGGACTTCTGACCTTCGATCTGCTCGGTGGCATAAGCACGGCACAGCTCGCGGGTTTTATCCGCGCTCAGGTTTTTACCGTGAGTTACTTCAACCTTGTGCTCAATCGGCAGGCCGTGACAGTCCCAGCCCGGCACGTACGGCGCATCGAAACCCGACAGGGTTTTCGAGCGGATGATCATGTCCTTCAGAATCTTGTTCAGCGCATGACCGATGTGAATCGTGCCGTTGGCATACGGAGGACCGTCGTGAAGTACGAACTTCGGACGATCCTTGCCAATCTCGCGCAACTTCCCGTACAGGCCAATGCTGTCCCAGCGCTGCAAAATTTGCGGTTCGCGCTGTGGCAGGCCGGCCTTCATTGGGAAGGCTGTGTCCGGAAGGTTTAGCGTGGCTTTGTAGTCGGTCATTTCAGGCTCTTTTTAAGCGGTTGACCCAGCCAATAGGCTCGGGCGGCGGCGACGTCCGCATTGATCGCCGTCTTGAGCGCCTCCAGGGAGGCGAAACGCTGCTCATCGCGCAGCTTGTGGTGGAATGCCACAGTCAAACGCCGACCATACAAATCGCCGGCGAAATCCAATACATGTACTTCAAGATGGGCGCTGCCATCCCCTGCTACGGTTGGTCTGACGCCGATATTGGCGACGCCGGGCCAGGTTTTACCGTCAATTTCAACGCTGACCAGATAAACCCCGGTCAACGGAACCCGACGACGCTTGAGCTGGATATTGGCGGTCGGCGTGCCCAATTGGCGTGCCAGTTTCTGCCCGTGCAATACCCGGCCTGCGATTTGAAACGGCCGCCCCAACAAACGCTCTGCGAGGGAGAAATCTGCGTTGGCCAAGGCATCACGCACCTTGGTACTGCTGATTCGCATACCCTCAAGCTCGACGGTTTGTGCGGCTTCAACCGTAAAATTCTGCATGACGCCTGCTTGTTGCAGGAAATCAAAGTCACCAGCCCGATCACAGCCAAAACGGAAGTCGTCGCCGACCTCCAGATGCTGTACGCCCAACCCGTCGACCAGAATGGTGTCGACAAACTCGGCAGCACTGAGTTTGCACAGGCGTTGATTGAACGCCAGGCACAGCACTCGATCAACCCCGGCATCAGCCAGTAGCTGCAGCTTGTCGCGCAGACGGGCCAAGCGCGCCGGGGCGGTCTCGGGGGCAAAGAATTCGCGCGGCTGCGGCTCAAAAATCACCACGCAGCTGGGCACGCCCAACTCCAGCGCACGCTCACGCAGCCGA
>JAZKIA010000012.1:0-14900 GCA_040385125.1 Pseudomonadota bacterium
TCACTCGAACACGTGTAGCCGCTGCCGCAGGCTGCGATAAGGTCCGCAGGACCTTCGCTGTGATCCAGATCCAGAAAGGCGCAAGTAGCACACCACGTCACACGCCTGTGTGCAGCTTGATCTCCACAAACCCAGAGACTAGAAGTCTCACACCGTGTGGCTATCAGTCGTGGGCTGCAATTTTTCAAATGCAAAAAAAACCACCATTTAAGGTGGTTTTTTTAAGCCTGAAGTTTAATCGCCGTAGTAGATACAGCCACTGGTGCAGGTTTCATGAATGCGTATCGCCGACAGTTCTGGAAGCAAAGGCTTCAGTTGTTGCCAGATCCATTTGGCCAACACTTCGCTGGTTGGATTTTCCAAACCTGGAATGTCGTTCAAGTAATTGTGATCAAGTCGCTCATACAGCGGCTTGAAAATCGCTTTGATTTCCGAAAAGTCGCGAATCCAGCCGGTAGCAGGATCAATGTCACCGCTCAGATGGATCGCAACCTTGAATGAGTGTCCATGCAAACGACCGCATTTATGACCTTGCGGAACGTAAGGCAGGCGATGTGCGGATTCGAATGTAAACTCTTTAAAAATTTCCACAGTTTCATAGCTCTTGAATAGGTGGCCATCGCCAGGCGATGAATGCAGGGCAGCAGTTTAACAGTTAACGCCCTGTGAGCGAGTATAGCGGTCTTGATCACCGTGCAATCAGCGGGGATGAGGCGCACATTCAGTTTGAATTAAGCTGGCAGGGCTATGGTTCACACTTTAAATATGGCAAAAATGACACCGTATGGAAGTCATTGAGGCAGGTGATGGCAGTGCATGTGCGAGTTGGCGGGTTTTTTGTACTGATGCTTTCTGCGTTCTGTTCCTTGGCCCTGGCACGGGACTTAGGGCAAGACGAGGCGTTACGTTTGCGTGAGCAGGGCCTAATTATGCCTCTGGAGCAGCTGTTTCAAAAGGCTCTAGAGCGCCATCCAGGAGCAAAGCTGCTGGAAGTCGAGCTTGAGGAAGATGACGATATTTATGTTTACGAAGTCGAGTTGTTAACCTCAGGCGGTGTTGTGCGTGAGATCAAGCTGAATGCCAGTAATGGTCAGTTACTCAAAGATGAGGAAGATGATTAATGCGCTTGTTGCTGGTAGAAGATCATGTTCCCTTGGCCGATGAACTGATGTCAGGGTTAACCCGTCTGGGCTACGCGGTGGATTGGCTGGCCGATGGCCGTGATGCTCTTCATCAGGGAGGCAGTGAGCCGTATGACCTGATCATTCTCGATCTGGGGTTGCCAGGAATGCCTGGCATCGATGTTCTCAAGCACTGGCGGGCACAGGGGCTGACTACACCGGTACTGATTTTGACGGCTCGCAGTTCTTGGTCTGAACGAATTGATGGCCTAAAGGCTGGAGCGGATGACTATGTGACCAAGCCCTTCCATCCCGAAGAGTTACAGTTACGGGTTCAGGCGCTATTACGCCGCTCCCACGGTCAGTCGAATCAGCCTTTATTGAAGTCCGCAGGACTGCATCTGGATGAAGCGCGTCAATGTGTGAACAAGGACGGAACTGAAATACAACTGACGGCAGCTGAATTTCGGCTCCTGCGGTACTTCATGTTGCACCCGCAACAGATCCTCTCAAAAAGCCATCTGGCGGAGCATCTCTACGACGGCGAGACCGAGCGCGATTCCAATGTGCTGGAGGTCCATGTTAACCACCTGCGTCGTAAGCTTGGGCGGGCGGTGATCGAAACCCGGCGTGGGCAGGGCTATATTTTCGGCGCTGTCGGTCAGTGAAATCCATTCAGCAGCGGTTGAGCCTAGGCTTGGTCAGTGTCCTGTTGATTGCTGGCCTGGTGGTCGGTCAAGTCAGTCTGTGGCTGTTTGAAAGCGGCCTTCAACGTTATTTAGAGTCCGGCCTGCAAAATGACAGTGAAAATCTGTTGATAGCACTGAACCGTGGCCCGCAAGGCTTACAGCTTGATGAGAGACGACTGTCCCCGGCTTATCAACGGCCCTTTTCGGGGCATTATTTCAGCATTGAGTTTGGAGACACACATTGGCGCTCACGCTCGCTGTGGGATGCTCACTTACCGCGACCCGCTCAGCCTGGGCTGGATAGCACGCTGCAGCCAGGTCCCGAAGGGCAGATGCTGCTGGTCTTGCGCAGTGACTACCAACGCTTTGGCCAAGCGGTGTCCATCAGCGTCGCTCAGGACTACACGCCGATACGTAACAGCTTCAATCAAGTTCAGCGCATTGGAGTGGGTGTGGGTGTGTTCGCCCTTATTGTGATTTTGCTATTGCAGCGGGTCACGGTACGGAGTGCTTTGCAGCCGTTGGAAACAGCACGCAAACAAATTGTTCAACTGCAAGCAGGTCAGCGCTCGCAACTGGATGCGCAGGTTCCTCTTGAGCTTGAGCCGTTGGTTACGCAGATAAACCATCTGTTGGCCCACACCGAAGACAATCTAAAACGTTCACGCAATGCACTGGGTAATCTGGGCCATGCGTTAAAAACGCCCTTGGCAGTTTTATTCAGCTTGGCAAAAGACAGGCAACTGAGCGCTTATCCCAAGATCCAGCAAACGCTGAGTGAGCAATTGGAGCAGATACAGCAACGCATGAGCCGCGAACTTAATCGCGCTCGCCTTGCCGGTGATGCGTTGCCGGGGGCTCAATTTGACGCTGACAAAGAGCTGCCTGGGCTGCTGGCTACGCTTGGCATGATTCACGGTGAACACCTGGAACTGAAGCTAAATACTTCGCAGGGACTGCAGATGCCCTGGGATAGGGAAGACATGCTCGAACTGCTTGGCAATCTGCTGGATAACGCCTGTAAATGGGCAGACTCCCTCGTAGAGCTGAGTATTGAGCAGACCTTGAGCGAGTTTGTGATTACGGTGCAGGACGATGGCCCTGGTATTCCAGAGGCTGAACGAGATCAGGTGTTCAGTCGAGGTACGCGACTTGACGAGCAGACCAGTGGCCACGGCTTAGGCTTGGGTATCGTGCGCGATATCGTTGATGCATGGGGCGGGGAGATGCAGCTTGATACGGGGAGGGAAGGCGGGCTGTTGGTGATGATTACGCTGCCAAGGGGTAAGCCAAAGGTGACGACGGCGTAAGCCCCGTCGCCACCCACTCGGCAACAGGTCAGACGCGGAACTGATCCATCAGTTTTTGCTGCTGGTTGGCCAGCGAGTTTAGTGATTGGCTGACGCGTGCAGATTCATTGGCCTGTTCAGACAATGACTCGGTGACATCACGGATTGTGGCCACGTTGCTGTTGATTTCCTCTGCCACCGCACTCTGTTCTTCTGCTGCGCTGGCAATCTGCAAGTTCATGTCCGTAATCACGGTGACGGCATTCCCGATTTGCTGCAATGCCGTCACCGCATGTCCAACTTGCTCGACACTGCCCTGAGCCTGACGATGGCTGTTGTTCATGGAGCCCACAACTTCTTGGGTGCCCGCTTGCAGTTGCTCAATCACCAGTCGGGTTTCTTCAACTGACTCCTGAGTCCGGCGTGCCAGGTTGCGCACTTCGTCCGCGACTACGGCAAAGCCGCGCCCGGCTTCGCCTGCTCGTGCAGCCTCAATGGCAGCATTGAGGGCGAGCAAGTTGGTTTGTTCGGCAATCGCACGAATGACCTCAAGCACAGAGCCAATCTTCTCGCTATTGGCCGCCAGCCCCTGGACTTGCGTCATCGCCACGCTCATGTCGGCCGCTAGACGATCAATGCTGGTGGTTGTGCGATCAATAATGGTGAGTCCCTGGCGTGTAGCCTGATCGGCAGCACGAGCTGCTTGCGCGGCCTGTGCTGCACTGCGAGCGACATCTTGTGCCGTCGCGCTCATTTCATGGGAGGCAGTAGCCGCCTGATCGACCTGACGGTATTGCTGCTCCATGCCAGCACTGGTCTGGGTGGCAATTGCCGCCGATTGGTCGGCTGTGCTGCGGGCATCCTGCACCGAGCGTTTCACCTCGCAGATGATCGGTTGTAGCTTGTCGAGGAAACGGTTGAACCAGCCGGCCAATTGACCCAGCTCGTCTTTTTTGTCGTAGGCCAAGCGACGTGTCAGATCGCCTTCACCGCTGGCAATGTCCTCCAACATGTTCGCGACGCTGAGGATCGGCCGCGTAACACTGCGCGCCATCAGCCATACCAGCAGGAGTCCGATAATTGCAGCGGCGAAGCCCAAGCCCAACTCGATCAGCGCTGCAGCGTTATTGCGCTCGCTCAGTTGGGCTTGTAGCGCTTGGGCGGGGCCTATCAGTACTTTTTCAGGTACGTCGAGCACCACGGCCCAGGGTTTACTGTCTGGAATCGGCTGGAATGGCGTCAACACGGTCAACCGCTCGTGACCGCGAATGCTTTGTGCCTGGCCGCCGCTGGCCATCATCTGAAGCAATTGATCGCCATCGTCACGGTTTACTTGATCCAGGCGTTGGCCAAGTTTGCTCGCATCGGCACTGAAGCCGGCCAGCACGCCCGCCGAGCTGACAATGCTCACGCGGGTCTGCCCGTCGTAAAGCTTCTGGCTGGACAGCAGGCTCATGGCTTGCAAACTGTTTAGGTTGAGATCAACCGAGAGTGAAGCAATCAGCTTGCCATTGACCATCAGCGGGAAAACGATGCTGGTCAGCAGCACGTTTTGCCCGTCGATCGAATAAAAGTAAGGTTCGATGATGCACGGCTTAAGGGTAGTGCGAGGGCAGGTGAACCACATGTTATTAGCCTGACCGCTTGGTCCGATGCTGGTATCGGCCATGTCTGTTTCAGGTAGCGCCATCGAGGTCAGCTTGCCAGGAGTCGGTTGCGACCAGTAAAGCGCAAAACGTCCTTTGTCATTACTGCCCAGCTCTTTTTGGTGGTCGAACAGTGAGTCTTTTCCATCCAGGGCATTGGCTTCAAATACCAGCGATAAACCGAGTAAGTCCGGATTGGCCTGCAAGGCGGCCTTAACCTGGCGGGTCAGGTCTTCGCGCAGATCGAAGGCGTCCAAAAAGCGTTTTTCAGACTGTTCACGCAAAAACAGGACTTGTCGGGCAAACCCGTTGCCATATTGGTAGGCGTCCATAAATTGGCGACTGATAGACAAGGCCTGAGCTTCACCCTGGGCTTCGATACGCGCTTGTGCGGTCTCATTTAGCATCTGCGTGCTGGACGCTTCCACCAGTTCAGCGGTGTGGTTCATTCGATAGAGAGAAAGCCCAACCAGCAGGGTCACAATACTCAGTAGGCAAAGTCCGGCAAGAAGGGTGATTTTCCATTGGATGGAAAGCTGTCTGAGCGACATGACGACATCCTAAAAAGAGGCTTTGACTGTTAGCGGCTGCCAGAGATTTTTCTTTATGGATAAAACGCAATTATTAATCCCCGAATCTCGGTTCAAAAATCTGATTAAGCCCTTTGAGTATTGGGGATTAAGACCGGTTTTAGGAGGTGGGGTGAGGGTCTTTCAAGCGTGCTTTGACAAGGCGCCAGTGCTGCTGCAAAGTGTGCGCCCTCAAATAAGTCCTCCCTTCCAAATCCGGCGACTGGAACAGCAGTCGAGTGTCCGGAATTTTCCGCTTTACGGTGTTTTATCGTGGTGCGCGCTATGAGGTTGTAATGATGAATGCAGTAATTGCCGCGGTCGGCATCATGTTGGTGCTCAGTCTGTCCCGTGTGCACGTGGTAATCGCGCTGATTGTGGGAGCCGTCGTCGGCGGGCTCGTGGGAGGCCTGGGTATCGAGGCAACGCTCAATGCGTTCAATAGCGGTTTGGGTGGTGGTGCAACAGTTGCGTTGTCCTACGCCATGCTGGGGGCTTTCGCGGTAGCGATCGCCAAGTCTGGCCTGGCCCACGCATTGGCCGACAAAGCCTTGGTGATGGTCAACAAGCAACAGGCAGTCGGTGGTAGTCGTGTGAAATGGCTATTGGTTGGTTTGTTGTTGGTGGTGGCGATTTCTTCGCAGAACATCCTGCCGATTCATATCGCCTTTATTCCGTTGCTTGTCCCACCGCTGCTGTACGTGTTGACCAAATTGAAAATTGACCGCCGTTTGATTGCCTGTGTCATGACATTTGGCTTGATCACGCCGTACATCTTTTTGCCGGTGGGCTTTGGCAATATCTTCCTCAACCAGATATTGCTCGCCAACGTCAGCAAGAGCGGTGTGGATGTCAGTCAGGTCAATGTCACCCATGCGATGGCGATCCCTGCTTTGGGCATGTTGGCTGGCTTGCTGGTGGCTGTTTTTATCAGCTATCGCAAAAAGCGCGACTATGATCTGGCCAAAATCGAACAAGTCGAGCAAGTTGCCGTCAGCTATAACCCGTTGACACTGCTGGTGGCCGGAGGCGCCATTGCAGCCGCGTTTATTATTCAGCTGTGGCTAGGCTCGATGATCATCGGGGCGCTGGCAGGTTTTCTGATTTTCTCGGTGTCGGGAATTGTCCGTTGGCGTGAGACCGATGACCTGTTCACCGAAGGCATGAAAATGATGGCCATGATTGGTTTCATCATGATCGCCGCCTCAGGTTTTGCCGAAGTGATGAAAGCCACGGGCGAAGTTAAATCGCTGGTTGAGGCGTCCGCTGGCTGGATTAATCACAGCAAGGGCTGGGGGGCGTTGCTGATGTTGCTGGTCGGCTTGCTGGTGACCATGGGGATTGGTTCGTCATTTTCGACTGTCCCGATTCTGGCAGCGATTTTTGTGCCGCTCTGTGTGCAGCTGGGGTTCAGCCCAATGGCCATCGTGTGCATCGTTGGCACGGCGGGGGCCTTGGGTGATGCAGGCTCTCCAGCGTCGGATTCAACCCTGGGCCCAACCTCGGGTCTGAATATTGACGGCCAGCATCACCATATATGGGACACCGTAGTGCCTACATTCTTGCATTACAACCTGCCGCTGCTGGCCTTTGGCTGGGTGGCGGCAATGACGTTGTAAGGCTTTGTCTTAGGGCAGTTCGATACGCCCGACCTCTCCGGGGACTACAGGCCAGTCCCCTGCAGCCCAGCGGGTTCTCGCCTGTTCAATCAGCGCGGGGTCGCTGGCGACGAAGTTCCAGTTCATGCGACGTGGCCCATCCAGCGGTGCTCCTCCAATCAGCACCGCATGGCAATCACTTTCGGCGTACAGCGTTACGTCTTCGCCCGCAGGCAACAACACCAGACAGTGCGGTTCCAGTGTCTGTCCCTCTAATTGTGTTTCACCTTCCAGTACATACAGTGCGCGTTCCAGGTGTTCAGCCGGAATAAGCAGTGTCGTGGCGGTTTGCATATGCACTTCGGCATACAAGGTGGGGGAGAGCACCGGCACAGGAGAGGTCAGACAAAAGCCAGTTCCTGCAATCAGGCGAATCTTCACCCCCAGGTTATCGCTAACCGGCAAGCTGTCGGCGGGGTGATGGCTGTAATGCCCTGCGCCTTGCTCGTGCTCCTTGGGAGACGCCAGCCACACTTGCAGGCCACTCAGGGTTGAACCTTGTGCCAACAGCGAAGAAGGCGTGCGTTCAATATGGGCGATAGCGGCGCCGGCGGTCATCCAGCTGACTTCGCCAGAGTCTACTTGCTGATCAGAGCCCAGGCTGTCCTTGTGCTGGAGTTGGCCTTCGAACAGATAGGTCAGAGTAGACAGACCAATATGCGGATGTTGTCGGATATTCATCCCGCGACCGGGTGGATAGTGGGTTCTCAGCATGTGATCGAAAAATACAAAAGGACCAACACTGCGGCATTTGGCTGAGGGCAGCGGGCGCAAAATCGGTTGGCCTTCGACATCCTCGGCTCGAGGGCGAATCACGGTCAGAGGTGGCATGAAACTGTCCCGGCAATGAAGGAGCGTTGAGCATAACTCAACGCTACGAAGCCGGCAGGTGCATCCAGTGTGTTACTGGCTGAAAGCGCCTTCAGACAAGTGGGTTTCGATAGTGACCTCGGCCGTGGTCATCAGTTTATGCACTGGGCACTTATCTGCCACGCGATGCAACTCATCACGCTGGGCATCGGTCAGCACCCCCCTCAGAGTCAGTTTGACGTGCAGCGCATACTTGCCTTTCTGCTCTTCGCTGGCATCGTGTTTGACCTCAACCGTCACCCCGGTGAGCGGGATGCCCTTCTTCTGCGCGTACAACTTGAGGGTCAGCGCCTTGCACGCGCCCAATGCGGCGTCGAAATAATCGTGTGGCGAAGGTGCAGAGCTTTCCCCACCCATGGACTTGGGCAAATCAGTGAACACTTCGTGGTCATCAATGGTGATGCTGTGACGAAAACCTTCGTGTGACGCGGTATTAACGGTAACAGTCATGGCAAACCTCAGCTTGGCAGTGATTAAAGGTCCTGATCTTTATAGAGCATGCCTGGGTGTTAGCGTTCCATCAGACAAAAAAATGCCCCGAACTGAGTGAACCAGCCGGGGCATTTTTATTTCGCGAGTGGAGGGCTTATTTGCCTTCCCAGCGCTTCAGAACCAGAGTGGCGTTAGTGCCACCGAAGCCGAAGCTGTTGCTCATCACCGTGTTGATGGTGGCGTTTTCGCGAGTTTTGGTCAGGATCGGCATGTCTGCGACCGCTGGGTCCAGCTCATCAATGTTGGCCGAGCCCGCGATGAAGTTACCTTCCATCATCAGCAAGCAGTAGATCGCTTCGTGAACGCCAGCGGCGCCCAGAGAGTGACCGGACAGGCTCTTGGTCGAACTGATGACCGGTGCCTTGTCGCCGAACACAGCGCGTACACCTTCCATTTCCTTGACATCGCCTACAGGTGTAGAGGTGCCATGGGTGTTGATGTAGTCAATCGGGCCGTCAACGGTGGACATTGCCATTTGCATGCAGCGAATGGCGCCTTCGCCGCTTGGGGCAACCATGTCGTAGCCGTCGGATGTAGCACCGTAGCCAACGATTTCGGCGTAGATTTTGGCGCCACGGGCCAGAGCGTGTTCCAGCTCTTCAACCACTACCATGCCGCCGCCGCCTGCAATAACGAAACCGTCACGCTTGGCGTCGTAGGCACGGGAGGCTTTTTCAGGTGTGTCGTTGTATTGGGTGGACAAAGCACCCATGGCGTCGAACAGGAACGATTGGCTCCAATGCTCTTCTTCGCCGCCGCCCGCAAAAACGATGTCTTGCTTGCCCAGCTGGATCTGCTCGACTGCAGTACCGATGCAATGAGCACTGGTGGCACAGGCAGAGGAGATCGAGTAGTTCACGCCCTTGATTTTGAACGGCGTGGCCAGACAGGCGGAAACGGTGCTGCCCATGGTCCGCGTAACACGGTACGGGCCAACACGCTTGACGCCCTTCTCACGCAGGATGTCCAGCGCTTCCATCTGGTTCAAGGTCGACGCGCCGCCAGAACCGGCGATCAGGCCGGTACGCGGGTTGGAGACTTGCTCCTCGCTCAGGCCCGAATCAGAGATGGCGTCTTTCATGGCCAGGTAGGCGTAAGCCGCTGCGTGGCCGACGAAGCGATAGATCTTGCGATCGATCAGTTCTTCGATAGGCAGGTCAATGGAGCCGGAAACCTGGCTACGCAGACCCATTTCGGCATATTCCGGGTTGAATCGGATGCCAGGGCGACTTGCACGCAGGTTAGCGGAGACGGTCTCTTTGTCATTGCCCAGGCACGAAACGATGCCCAGACCAGTGATAACGACGCGGCGCATGCGGATAACCCTTAAAAGTTGTCAGTGGAAGTGAATACGCCGACCCGAAGGCCTTCGGCAGTATAGATCTCGCGACCGTCGACGCTCACCGAACCATCGGCGATGGCCAGGTTCAGCTTGCCCTTGAGGACGCGCTTGATTTGAATGTTGTAGGTGACTTTCTTGGCGGTCGGCAGGACCTGGCCAAAGAACTTCACTTCGCCCGAACCCAGGGCGCGACCGCGACCCGGCAGGCCTTGCCAGCCGAGGAAGAAACCGACCAGCTGCCACATGGCGTCAAGGCCCAGGCAGCCTGGCATCACAGGGTCGCCTTCGAAGTGGCAGGCAAAGAACCACAGGTCCGGGGTGATATCCAGCTCGGCGACCAATTCACCTTTGCCGTACTTGCCACCCTCTTCGCTGATATGGGTGATGCGATCCACCATCAGCATGTTCGGGGCGGGCAGTTGCGCGTTACCTGGGCCGAACAGCTCACCGCGACTGCAGCGCAGCAGGTCTTCCCGAGTAAAGGCGTTTTGTTTGGTCATGCGAGCTCCTCAATAATCCCATGCGGCAGGGTGGGGCAAATCTTCCCGACCAACTGAAACATACGAGTTTCAGTTCGCCAGCCTACACATAGACTATTGCGTTGTAGTGAAAGTCACAGCGCAAAGGGCAGGAATGTACACTTGTGCACTGAAAATTTAAATTGGACCGGTTCAGGGGCCCATACGGGTGCCTAAGACTGCCGCACTTTTACGTTTAACGCCAGTCGCAGGTGGCTTATTGGCTATAAGTTACTGGCGCCAATGCGCCAGAATTTGCTCGAGGTCAGCTCGTTGCTGCCCTTTGAATATGAATCGCAAAGCGGCATGTGTTAGTTGCGCTGCTGCGCTGCTGCAGTCAAAGCCATCTATATTTCCAGGGGCTTGGCCCTTGGGGCTGGTCGCGCGGGATGTGCCCCGTATAATGCCGCGATTGCCACAGCTAGATGGATAACAGGTTTGCATATGACTGAACAGCACGCTATTGCGGTCTTGGGAGGCGGAAGCTTTGGCACCGCCGTGGCCAACTTGCTGGCAGAAAACGGTCATCGTGTGCGCCAGTGGATGCGCGATCCCGAGCAGGCCGAGGCGATTCGCCTCAATCGCGAGAATCCTCGCTACCTTAAAGGCATCAAAATTCACCCAGGGGTCGAACCGGTCACCGACCTGCAAGCAACGCTTGGCGCCTGTGAACTGTGTTTTGTGGCCTTGCCGTCCAGTGCCTTGCGCAGTGTGCTGGCGGTACATGCCGAGCGTTTGAGCGGAAAAATGCTGGTTAGCCTGACCAAGGGGATTGAAGCCCACAGTTTCAAACTGATGAGTGAAATCCTTGAAGAGATAGCCCCGCAAGCCCGAATCGGCGTGCTGTCCGGCCCCAATCTGGCCCGCGAAGTCGCGGAGCATGCATTGACTGCGACCGTGGTTGCCAGCGCTGACGAAGCACTCTGCACTGCGGTTCAGGCTGCCCTGCATGGGCGTACTTTTCGGGTCTATGCCAGTGCCGATCGATTTGGTGTGGAGTTGGGTGGGGCGTTGAAAAACGTGTACGCGATCATTGCCGGTATGGCCGTGGCATTGGGCATGGGCGAGAACACCAAGAGCATGCTGATTACCCGTGCCTTGGCAGAAATGACCCGCTTTGCTGTCAGTCAAGGCGCCAACCCTATGACCTTCCTTGGCCTGGCAGGCGTAGGCGACTTGATAGTGACTTGCTCTTCGTCGAAAAGCCGCAACTATCAGGTCGGATTTGCTCTGGGGCAGGGGCTGAGCCTGGAAGAAGCGGTCAACCGCTTGGGTGAGGTCGCCGAAGGCGTCAACACCCTCAAGGTGCTCAAGGCCAAGGCCCAGGAGCTGAATGTTTACATGCCGTTGGTGGCGGGTCTGCACGCGATTCTGTTCGAAGGCCGCACCCTGGAGCAGGTAATCGAGTTGCTGATGCGCGCAGAACCCAAGACCGACGTCGACTTTATTTCCACCAGCGGTTTCAACTGAGTACGACAGGAGCAGCACATGAACGACACTAAAAACGCACCCAAGTACGAGTCCATCGTGTTGCGGGTGTTGTGGATGCTGGTTTTTCTCTTGGTCTGGCAAGTCGCGCAATTAGTGCTCGGCGGGCTGGTGCTGGTGCAACTGATTTACCGGCTGGTCTACGGTGCGCCCAACGGCGGGCTGATGAACTTTGGCGACAGCTTGAGCCTGTACCTCGCGCAAATTGGCCGTTTTGGCAGTTTTCATACTGAGCAAAAACCATGGCCGTTTGCCGATTGGCCAACCCCGCGTGCGCCAGAAGGTGAAGCACCCTACGTGGCGCGCGCTAATGACGGTACAGAGACCAAGCCATGAAAGTCTGGGTTTTGCGTCATGGCGAAGCTCAGCCTCATGCCCGACGTGATGCCGACCGCGAGCTGACGGCCCACGGACGTGAACAGGTGTTGCATAGTGCTGTTCACTTGATTGGCCAGCCACTGGAGCAGATTTTGGTCAGCCCTTATGTCCGTGCCCAGCAAACTGCGGAGCTGGTGTGCAAGGCCCTGGGCTTTACAGGTGATCTGATCACTGTGCCGTGGCTAACGCCTGAAAGTGATCCGAAACACGCCATAAGTCAGCTCCCTGATAGCGGTAATGTGCTGTTGGTCAGCCATCAGCCTTTTGTCGGTGACTTGATCAGCCTGCTGCAGTACGGACATTACCGTCAGCCGCAGCCTATGCAGACCGCCAGTCTGGCGGAAATGGAAGGTGAGTGGCCGCTGGCCGGCAGCATGACCTTGCTCGGCGTTCGGTATCCTTGAGGGCCGTGAATGTGCTCGCGTGCAGTCGCAACAGTTGCACGCGCAGGTGAGTGTGAAAGATAGTTGAGGTTTGGATGTAGGATAAATCCTGCGAAAAACAACAACCAACACTCACCGACCAAGGATTGACCCATGAGCTTGTGGACCACCCAGCCAGACCTGGCCCGCCTCAATGCAATGCGTGCGAACACCATCTGCGACGTGCTGGACATCACCTTCGATGCCTTTGATGACGAATCCATCACTGCGAGCATGGTGGTGGATCAGCGCACGCATCAACCGTTCGGACTGCTGCATGGTGGTGCCTCTGTAGTACTGGCCGAAACCCTGGGTTCGATGGCCAGCTACCTGTGCATTGACACCACGAAATTTTATTGCGTGGGGCTAGAGGTCAACGCCAACCATCTGCGCGGGGTGCGTAGCGGACGGGTCAGCGCCGTGGCTCGCCCGGTTCACATCGGCCGTACCACCCATGTGTGGGATATCCGTCTGACAGATGAGAATGGCAAGCTCAATTGCATCTCCCGTTTGACCATCGCCGTCATACCGCAGGGCGAAATGCCACCGGCACGCTGATCAATGGAGCCGTAATGGCCGTAGTGGCGTCTCTCATGGCGCATACGGTCATTGAAGTAGAGAGTTTTCCTACAGACAATAAGGCGTATTTCATACTTATGGACGCCTTGTATGTCTCGGCAGATTTTCTTCGCCCACGCCAACGGCTTCCCTTCGGGTACGTATGGAAAGTTGTTCAACGCGCTTGCGCCAGATTTCAATGTGGCTCATTTGCCGCAGCATGCGCATGACCCGCGTTTTCCGGTGGACAACAACTGGCACAATTTGGTCGATGAGCTAATTTTTCACGTGCAGCAGCAAGAAGAGCCTGTTCTGGGTGTAGGGCATTCGTTGGGCGGAATATTGCACCTGCATGCGGCGACCCGTTGCCCACATCTTTACAAAGGCGTGGTCATGCTTGATTCGCCAGTATTGACGCGCTTCGATCAGTGGGTGATTCGTGCGGCCAAACAATTTGGTTTTATCGATCGCCTGACCCCGGCCGGCCAGACGCTGGGGCGGCGTGAAGAGTTTGCTGATCGTGAAACAGCGCGTGCCTATTTCTCCGGCAAAACACTATTTCGCAGCTTCGATCCCGACTGCTTCGAGGCCTATCTGGAGCACGGCTTGCAGCCGTTTGATGAGCGCCTGCGCTTGAGCTTCGATCCGGCCACCGAAATCGACATCTATCGCAGCGTTCCTCATGTCAGCCCCGGTCGCACCTTTAAATTGCAAGTGCCGCTGACAATCGTGCGTGGGCGCGACAGCCGCGTGGTGATGCGCCATCATGCGAGGGCTGTGGCACGCATGCCCAATGGCGAGTCGCTGAGTGTACCTGGCGGGCACATGTTCCCGCTGGAGCAGCCGCAAGATACCGCCCGTTTGCTTAAACAGATATTTGCCCGCTGGGAACTTCGCTACGCGGGCCTTTAAAGAGCACTTTGCATGAGTCCTGTGGTTGAAGAAGTCCGCCTGAGTTTGCCGCACATCGAACTGGCAGCACACATTTTCGGGCCAGAAGACGGTTTGCCCGTGATCGCCCTGCATGGCTGGCTGGACAACGCCAACAGCTTCGCGCGGCTGGCGCCCAAGCTGCCGGGCTTGCGCATCGTGGCACTGGACTTTGCCGGGCATGGCCACTCGGATCACCGACCTTTAGGTGCCGGCTATTCCTTGGCGGACTACGCCTTTGATGTGCTGTGTGTGGCCGAGCAACTGGGCTGGGAACGATTTGCTTTGTTGGGGCACTCATTAGGGGCGATTGTATCGGTGGTGATTGCCGGCTCGTTCCCGGAGCGTGTTACCCAATTGGCGCTCATCGACGGGCTTGTGCTGCGCAGCGGTCCTGAGGCGGATACTGCCGAACGTATGGGGCAGGCACTGCAAGCGCAACTTGATCTGCAGCACAAGCGCAAGTCGGTTCATCCAACCCTCGATCGGGCCATTGAAGCGCGGATGAAAGGTATGGTTGCGGTCAGTCGCGAGGCTGCAGAGCTGCTGGCCCAGCGCGGTTTAATGCCCGTACCCGGAGGCTACAGCTGGCGTAGCGACAGTCGGCTGACGTTACCGTCGCCCTTGCGCCTGAGTGAAGAGCAGGCCATGTCCTTCATTCGGCGAGTCAGTTGCCCGACGACGCTGGTGGTGGCAGAGCAGGGCATGTTGGCCAGTCACTCTGAGCTGTTGGATCAACTGTCCTTCAACCTGGAATGGTTGGCCGGTGGCCATCATTTGCACTTGAATGATGAGGCTGGAGCAATCCTTGTTGCAGACTGTTTCAATCGGTTTTTCGCCGTTCCTTGACTTGCGGCGGCCAACTGCCGAGGCTTGGCGGGTTGAAATGGGAGACAACCATGATAGATCTCTACACCGCTGCGACCCCGA
>JAZKIA010000013.1:0-91398 GCA_040385125.1 Pseudomonadota bacterium
TGCATCGGGCGTTTTTAGACTGAAATAGGTGTAAACCTATTTCAGGACTAGACAGCGGGCCTATTGTCTGGCTCAGTTTTTCGCTTGCGCGCGTGCGACTTGAGCCTGGTGAGCTGCAGTTTCCTGACGCTGCTGGTGGCGTCTATTGTCTTCTGCTGTAATCGCAGCTGATTCGGGGACACAGTGACGCTGTAACCACTCAGGGCTGAGCTTCCCGGTTAGGTGGAGCGCAATCAGGGGCTTCACGTCGCACTGGTTGTACAAAACGGCAAGCAACTCTCCGCTTGGAGCATAGATGTATGGGCGATAGGGGGAACGAGTCGGCCTTCCGTTAAGACCACGGTCTAGCTGAAAGGCCCCGATGCGATATCCCACCGACATTCTTTTTCGAGCTAGGTCGTTGGCATGAGCCAATTGCTGGCAGCCGTATACGATAGCGTACAGGGGGAAGACAGCCACGGCAGAAAGAGTGGACAACACCCATGAAGGAACATGACTGGTGCATAGCACTAGAAATAAGACCAGGAAAAAACAGGCGTTCGATGCGATGAGAAAACCGCCCAGTCGCTTCAATAACCCAACTCGTCCTTCGTCTTCGACAAGCTTTTTGAGGATGTCGTTGCCGTTGTAATTGATGTCCATGTCACTCATGGCAGCTCAATTCCCAACCGATCCTTGAGCACCTGCTTACCGTATGCTTTGCCAATTTCTAACATCACAGCCAGGCTCACCCCTCCAGCTTTTTCAGCGCCTGCTTTCGTTAAACGCCAAACTTCACGATCTCGAATGGTGTCGAGAAACTCGTGCCCCTTGATGGTCATGCATTTTGGCCGCCAATCAAAATCATTCATTGAGCAAAGGTCTTGCGCCACTAAGAACCCAGCCTCGTGCAGCAGCATGACGTGATAGGAGACTTCATCCTCGCTATGACTTTCGATGGAGAGATCGATCCAGGAATCAGGGGTTTTGTCGCTGGCCTCAATGGCCAACAGGATCTCGCGTACTAAATCTTTGTCGAGTTTCATCGAAGTGTCCGTCCTGGATGTGATGAGGACATTATCACGCTGGGAAAGGCTGTTCGTACAAAACTCAAAAGTGGAGCGAATACCTATCACCGAGGGATAAACGATGCTAGAAATGTTGCTTTCATCGTGAAAGAAGTTCTTGCCTGACTGCGTTAGCCGGGCCCAAGTGCCCGAAGAGGCGATGCCTACAGTAACAGCACTGCAGCAGCGCTATTTGGTGTTGGGCAGCGCCATTACTCTCGCTAAGCTATTCCGCTTTTAGCAGTACACCGACTATAGCTCGTCAGTTGGTACTCGATAGTGCGATTACCTTGCCGCCAGATTCGAGGAATCTCCCAAACCATTAGGTAAACATCAATGCAGGTATGGAATTTTTCACCTGCATGCGCCCATCATGCGCCCATCATGCGCTGCTCTAAGCGGCCGTCGACATACCCACATAAGGAACATGAAATGTCGCAAAAAATCTACTTCGATGAGTCAGGCTTTACCGGAAACAACCTGCTACACCCCAGGCAAAATCACTTTGCTTACGCTTCGGTTGCTACTGACGACGACGAGGCAAGAGAGTTGGTTGAGAAACTCACCAAAAAGTACAACATTCAAGGTGGCGAGCTCAAAGGCGCCAATCTGGTGAAATTTTCGAAGGGCAGGAAGGTCATTACGGAGGTACTGGATTCTTTCGATGGCCGAATCAAAATTTCCATCTCTGACAAGAAATTTGCTCTCGCTGGGAAATTTCATGAGTATATTTTTGAACCCTGCTACTCCAGCATAAATTCCATTTTCTATGGGATAGGTTTTCACCGCTTCATCGCAAACGTGCTCTATATGGAGTTCACCGCCCGAGGCGCGGGGGCGGAAGAGCTTTTTGCTGAGTTCGAAAGCCTGATGCGGGAAGGCACGGGGCAAAACCTCGAGACCATTTTCTCTTCCTCAGCAGTCGCGGAGCATTCCGATACCATCAGGCTGATTCGTGAGTTCGCACAAGTCCGTCACCAGGATATCCGGAGCGAGCTAGAGTCTTTGACTGGCGGTGAAACGGGCAAGTGGGTGCTCGATTTAACCAACACAGCCCTCTATACCCTTCTGGCAAACTGGGGAAACGAGCATGATGTGCTTACGGCAGTGTGTGATCACTCAAAGCCGCTGCAGCACAACCAAAAGCTCTTCAATGCGATGGTCGGCAACACCGAAAAGCTTACATCTGATTTTGGGGGCGTGGAGCATCCCATCACATTCAATCTGTCGGGCCCAATAGAGTTCGCGTCCTCGCATGATACCCACGGTATCCAGATCGCTGATGCCATAGCCGCAGCGGCCGTATACGTTTTTTCGGGAGCACGGGATGAAGCCTCTGACCATTGGCGACACATTGTCGCCCGCCAAGCACACTACGGCAGCGTCGTACCGGACATGGACGAACTCAGACTCGGGTCTCAGCGCCCCCAGCTCAATTCCCTTGTGCTACACCAACTCCATCAGCGTGCGATCAAGGGACTCAGTCTGACGGAGGGAATGCCGGAGGCAATTGCAAACATGGGGCGCAGCTTGAGATTTTCACCGTACTCTGCGGCATAGAAATCTTAAGAAGGACAGGAAACTAGATAGCAGAGAGTGCGGTGTGCGCCCATTTATGAAGCTGGGCGCCAACCTGAAAATTGTTGGAGCTTCATGCTACCCCTAAGACGAAACCCAGCTAATGTCACAGCAAAAGAATGGTGAAAGGTAAGCGTCTGGCGAAGTCACCTATCTTCCCATGGAAAATATCCATACAGCATGAGTTCAAGCAGACGTGTCGTGGGAGGCGCCATATATTCAACGCCATGGTAGATCCCCCGCCGACTGAAATGATAGGCATGGTGAAGTCGCCGCTTCGTCTCGGTCGGGGCAAGAAACTGGCTCGCGGGCGGGCATTTAAAAATCCCATCCAAGTGGCCGATGAATTGGGCCTCTGCCTCAATGCAATCCACGCGATGCCCTTCAATCCCGAACAACTGCCACCATCGCACTGAGGCTTCATACTCCATCCTTTCGCGGAGCTTGATCGCCAGCTCGCGATCTAAATACTCCTCTTCTTCAGTTGAAAGGCGTCTTGCATGTTTGGCCTTGGCACGCAGCCACGCCCTATTTCTTTCCCAATCACCGTAAGACACGAACACCTGACCTTAGCGAGCACCTGACTGATGATACTGCTGCATTTTGGCCTGCTGGAGCAGATTCAAATTAATGAAAATACATACCTAGCCTTGATCGAGCACGAGACCAGCGGCTTCGCGTTTGAATCCAGCGGAAAAAGAACGAAGTTGCTTGGTCATCAGACACCTCTATCTGGCGAGCATTCTCGCCTAAATGGGTGTCCTGTTTCATTAGACCATTACAAGTAGCAATGAGGTGGGTGCAGTGTAGGGGCGCCTGTCACCTCTACTACCCGAGCCGTCGCCAGCTCACACCGGCATTTGCGCTTTTGGCGAAGGCTTTTCGGAACAGGCTGAGTCGCTGACCGAAAGCAATAGTAAGGGTGATCAACGCCAGTGCTCGTCAGTAGGCGTACACCTTAGAGCTGAAGCGCTAGCACCTAATAAATGTCGCTGTGTCACGAATGTCTGCAATGGGTCGCTCTCTGCCGGTCATAGCCGCGCAGCGTGATGGTCAAATCGGATGCAAATGATTGGTCAGGTCGAATGCAAATGGCTGGGCAAGTCTGTGCAATTACCCATTTCCCGCTTCCCCATCGTTGGTAAAAAACGAGTCACCTGCCGTACACCGGCCAAAGCTGATCGGCCTGAGTCGTGATGGGCCTCTATGGTGACAAGACAAGCCGGGAGGCCAAGATTCTGAAAAGCTCTGCAAGCATTCGCGCATCTAGCAACGCATGGTGTGGCGCATCTGAACACACCTCAATCTGCTCGACGAAGCTCCCTAGAAATCTGCGAAGAGAGGCTTGGGATTCGCTAAGCGACTGACCACATCGCAGAGGATCAAGCTGTGGTAGAACGTTCTGAATAACGAAATCACTACAGTCTTCGACCAGATAGGTGTCGATCAGCTCAACGTAGAACTCTCGGCCCGACTCTGATACCAGAGCTAGGGATATCAGCTTCGAGTCCCGATTGAGCTTAGTAAATTCGCAATCAAGGAATATTTTCACCGCCCTTTCCTTTTCATCGAGTGCTAGCGTGGCCTGTGATTGGACGTGGGGACTTTCAGTCGTCCCCCCAAGGATCGAATTTGTCCCCATACCTAACGCGTAAGGCGCGATTGCGTTCGATCCGCCTAATCCACGGATCGTAGTCCTCTGGCAATGCGGCGAGCTTAGCGCTAATGATCATTTGAACTGTTTCATCACGCAGTAACCTACTGGTCAGCTCGCGGCATTCGCCACGCGTCACCACACCATAAGCGGCGTGATTGTCTTTAACGTATAGATCGGTCATTCCGACCCGCATATGGCCATATTTGTGTACGTCATCCGGGTAGATGTCCTCTAGGCTGAGATATCCCATATTGAACTCCAGGCTAAGAATGTACTCGCTGAATAGCACTGCCTGTACGCTCCGCAATGTTCAAAGATGCCACCGATAGCGTGCACCATCATTGAAGTCGTCTCTTCGCGCCAGCGCCTACAAAAGCCAGCCAACAACAGGCGACTTAATGTGCGCATGATAACCTTTGCTCAGTTATCACCGTTCCGAGAATCTGCTTTGAACACGCCAAACGCACATGCCGACTTCAACACTCTGATCAACGCACCGAAATTTTCCGATGACCCCGTTGGGCACCGGCAGAAAAAGCGGTGGCAGCTCATCGCTGAAGACATCTACAAAAGCACATCCAAAGAGGCTTTGCTCGAAGCCAGGGGCAAAGCTGAAGGCTACATCCACGGTTTAGTAGATGCCGGGCACCTTTCAACAAGGGATATCGACCGCGACTATCTCATTTTGAGCATCGTACAGCGGCGGCGTGAGTTTTTGCAGAAACTGCTGAACGAGTACCGTTACTGAGCCAAGGCCAGGTGAGAGCCGTCCGATGGTAAAACCAGCGCACGGGATAGAATCAGTTTGAAGCGCTCCGTAGGGGTAACTCGGAGCGCTGCGGATTAAAACCGTAGAGGCCTAGCAAGCGATTTTTCAGAGGTCTGACGGGGCTCGAGAAATAAGCTTGGCCTGAATCGACTCAAACTCCATCATTGAAACGAGCACCACAGCCCTTCGTTCCCCCTCGATGAAAACCGGTTTGCGAGTCGTGATCACCATGTCGAGCAACTCCTCAAAATGGATTATTGCCCGAGCAACTGACCATCGTTCATCTGTCACGCGCCAAACCCTGTCATTTGATCAAAGGATGGTTTTCATACCGTCGATTAGAAACTATCGGCGGACTCAAGAAGCTTGAGAAAGCTAGCTCTGCCGAGGTCTCGCCTGAAGCTAGCGATGACGTAATTACCATCTTGAGTCTCGAGCAACCAAAACTGGCCCTCTTTTCTCGCTGACTGAATTTTACCTGTGAGGAGAATGGAACCATCCACCCTGTGGTATGCATCGTCACGCTTCGAATGGTCGAAGGACACCCCGACGCATGTGTCATCTGCAATAAAAGCGTCGCTGATGAATGCCGTGACAGGCACCGTGTATTTGCGAAGGCTTGCTCGCACCAAACGGTGCAGCTGAAATTCGCTGACATCTTTACTATGAAATTCCAGCTCAATTACTTCAGGCATCCAACTCAAGCTCCAAAACGACCATGAATAAACCGTCGGCAAGCATCGCTCACCCTGCTTTCATTGAAAAAGCGGCACCAATGCTCGCCTCTTTTCTCAGTCCTGACCCTAGAAGAAGATAGACAGTTTTTTTGGTTTCAAACATGTAAGCGCTGGAAGACACTCCGAAATTACTGCGTACCCACATGGTGGGTTGAAATCGATTACGGCTATCGAGCACGACCTCATGGGCGAACAGGGTCGCGGGCAATAGACCAAGCCCGGTGAGTTTTTCCTTCTCCGCAGGTGTCACAGTCAGGTCGATCAGGATCCACTGTTCCACAACACAGAAGGCTTTGCCAGGGAAGGCGTTTGCGGCCAATGCAATTAGTTCGTCCTGGGTGCCCTGCCAGCCAGGCATCTCTTCCCCTACGCCGTAAAGCAGCTGCGAGACTTCATTCAAAGTGACCATTCAAAAACCCCAGATTTGCACTAAATACGAACCGTTCGAACGAGCTCACACCCGCTAGTTTTGATCTATCAACTCCGAGCTCATGGAGGACACTGACGAGATCTATTCACCATCAAACCACCACCAAGCACTCAGGATCGAAACCTGTGCTTTGACCCGGATATCCGCGCGGATTTGAAACCACTCGGCACCCGTTCTTGAGGAAGTCTGCTGCAAAATGTGTGTGCCCATGTATCCAAAGATCAGCCTTACTAAGTAATTCTGACCAATCGTTTGCATAGGCTGCAGCCAGATGTCCGGGATGATCGTCACCCAGATGATCCAACACTGGTGCATGGTGTGTGACCACCACTGTTTTGCCGTCGAAAGGTCTATTGAGCTCCTGGGTTAACCAGCGGTGAGCTCTCATTGATTTAGCGACTAGGTCGTCTGGACGCAATCGCCTGTAATCCAAGTCGGCTCGAATAGCCAAGAAATCGTTCATCGAATCCCATGCAACCCGCTTTGCCGCAACCACATCACCGGTAGCCGAATAATCCGTCCAGGCAGTTGTGACCAAAAAGCGTGTGCCATCGAGAATGAGCATCTCGTTTTCGAGTACATGCACATGGGGCAATGCAGCGTCTTTCATTTTTAGCAGTGTGCGACCTATGTGCCCACCGTAGTACTCATGATTGCCACACACATAGATCACAGGGCACTGGAATGTGTCATTCGCCCATGAGACTCCGCGCGATTTGATATCAATGTCACCAGCGAGAATGACTACGTCCGCGTCGCTTGGGGTGGGATCGAACCGAACGAACTCGAGGTGCAGATCTGAGTAGATTTGGATCTTCATGGATTAACCTGCTGCCGTTGTAGTGGCAGAGCGATTCGGAGTCTGATAGTTGGTGCAATGGAAATGCTTCCCGGCGGCAGTTGTGGCGTCGTAGATCGTTCGAAGATTGCTGAGCAAGCCTGCGTCTATCTCGCCGGGAGAGCTGCTGTAGATTGCTCCGCTATCGACTTTATGAAGCAGTACGCACTCACCGTTTCTGTCGTAGCCAACGATCGCACTGATCAACTTTTCCATACGATCTAAAGAACTCCCATTCATGAAAGGGGGAGTCACAACCTGAACCACCTCAATCATGTGCTCTCGGCTCCGCTGAGAGATTAGGTGGGCCAACATAGAGGGGTCTGTTGGCATCATTTTTTTGAACCGAACCCCTGCTCCTTCACAAATGCGAAAGCGAACGTGATACCAAAAATCTTCCGAGTCTCGCTCGACCATCCGCCAAGCCATGCGGCCTGGCCCGGGAAATCCCGGTAGGCCGACAAGACAAGTTTCATCTGAAATAAACATGATGGTTATATCCATGACATCAATATTTTGGTTTGAGAGCTCTTAAAGCGTGAGTGACACCACCCGCCATAACACACTCTGCAGCGCTTCTTCTGCATTCAACGAACCTGGGAATATGGCTTTCGGACGAAAAGGAATGAGCCCTTGCCGACTTTTTACGGCCATTCACCAGGTGTCAATTTATGCCAAATGTTTTTTGTTGCATCCTTCTTGAAAGTATGATTAAGACAAGAGGGCGATAACGATACCAGACCCATACGCTCTATGTACAGAGTGGCTGGGTCATTAATTTGCTGGCCTTATCCTCCGCTTTGAGGACAAGTCGTCATGCTGACTCAGAGTCTCGCGGTGGTGCTTCGCGCGCTACGAAAAACTAGAGAGCTAACTCAGGAACGACTCCCCTCTAGTAGGAGCTACGCCTTTGCCCTAGAGGCAGGTACGCCGAAAAATATATCGCTAGGCAAGCTACGGGAGCTTTCAAAGAGCCTCGAGATCACGCCCCTGGCGCTTATGGTGTTGTGCGAGTCTATCGAGAGTGGAGAGGACTCTCTGGATGTCATAGGCAAGCTGAAGGAGGAGCTTCGTCATCTCCGCTCAATCGGCCTAGATGAGGAAATACGCGAGGAGCAGCGAAGCTCCAGCCTCGTATCAAAAGCTAAGGCTCGCGAAATCGCTGACAGCAACAGACTCGCTGTTAAGCGGCTCAAAGAGGAAGGTAAATCAAGAAAGGAAGTCGCCGAAACACTAGGTATATCAAAGTCTTCTGTCCAGAGATTCTGGGTTTGATTGATTACAGCTACTCACCTGGACTCAAGTCATCGCTGGCTAGATCCGCTGCGTTGAAACCAGTAGCGGACAAAAACTCGAGTTGTCTTGGGGATGCAGGGCGACACTAAAAATACGGGCATATCAACTAATATATACGTGCGTAAGATTGCCGCAACGATCCGGGTAGTCCGCTTGGTGCGCGGGCTGGCATACGGAGACTTGGTGCCTATCAACGCTCGCACGAACATCAGTGCAGTCGAACGCGGGAAGATCGACATCACTGTTGATAAATTAATCGAGCTATCCACGCCCCTGAAGCTTGACCCTGTGGCCCTTCTGGCCATTAGCATCTCCCTGTGCAATGGCGAGACGCCCGAAGCGGCTATGGAGCGAGCCCGTGTAGAGCTAGACAGGTTCCGATCAGAAGGAGGTTTGGATCTTCTGCAACACAGATCGTTGACGACACGCTTGTGCAGCGCTCTCGAGGGAAGCCGCAGGGCTCCAAAAATGCTCAGGCTATTAAGGAGCTCAAGGACGCAGGATTTAGCCGAAAAGACGTCATGGAAAAGCTCGGGCTTTCCAGGTCTACTGTGTACGGGCATTGGAAGCCATAGAGCAACCAGCATCTACTCGCCTTTTCGACACGCCAACATGCAATAGCGTTCGTCGTCTGCAACCGCGAACTTACCGTGCTCACTGCTGACAAAGTACGGCTTTTTTCGTGTTGTTCTGCTCGTCAACTACTGATGCAATCCTACAATATCAGCCGAAGGGAGCAATTCACTCAGGCGTTAATGGGCGTGCTTCAGCTCGGCTGACTAGGAAGGGAAATACGTCTAGTCCTGTCTGCATTTTTCATTAGACCTCCCTTTTATTGTTAGCTGTAGCTTGGGCCCGTTTCGGGTTGGCGGTGGAAATTACGCACTGCCATGTTGATTCATCCTCTGCCGCAACTGCGCGCCCTTTACAGAGAGCTCTGTCAGTTGCCTCTTAGCCTGAGCCACCTCCTCAGCTGCCCACGCTAACTCCTCTTCAAGCCGCTGGGCTTCATCACCTGATTCATCTGCTCCCTCAACATTTCCTTTGCCCCGTCCGCCTTCGTAACAGGTGTTTTCATTGACATAATTTCGCCTGTCAGGCACTGCATACAATGCTGCTGCTCCGACATGACTTTATTCTGCTTACGGGCCTCGCTCAGTAATCGCTCGTTATCCCGATTCAACCGAGTGAGGTCATCCTGCTTGATGATAAAGGGCTGCTGAAGTTGACGCAGTTCAAACTGGGCTTGCTGCACCCGACGCTTGTGGCAGCGCTGCTATTAATCACGCTGTTCCTTTACCTCGTTGCGGTAAAGGAACAGCGTATCCAGCGAAGGAGGCGTCAAGACTCTACACGAAGACAATGAAACCGAGGTATGTGCACTCAATACAGATTTGCAATACACCAGCAGTTTCGGCGCGATTGGGTATGGCCATGTCATCATAGTGGGAGTATGGAAAGAAGCTGTCTCTAGCAAGGGGGGAGTGAGGGGCGAACGCGGTTCTTTGAGGATTTTACCGATTTTTAGCGCCCAGTTGACCAATGCCCTCACGTTTCATCGTGATCTAGGTTACACACAGGACATTCAGTCTTCGTTGCGAACACGTTTCAAAACTTCTTGGGCAAGCGCGCTACGTCCGTAAATGTGATTTTCGAGCGCACAAGGCGAAGTACAAAAAGTAGCGCACGGAACACTCGGTTTCTCCATAGCACTGTTAGTAGAACATGGAATAAATATAACAAACTACGGTTGCACGAATATTCTAACTGCAAGGAGTCAGCAGAAACTCATGACCAAGACGGATCATAAAATTTTTTAAGACTCGCAAAAATACATTGTAGGAAAGCCTGTAAGGGTCAACAACTGAAACGACATGACGTGTAGGCCAGTCATACAAGCAATCAAAAATCGATACTTCAAACTCTGTCTTGTTTGAAATATTTGGGCGCCGAGTCATACGATAGTCAAGAGAAAAATGCAATACATGAGGTTCTAAGCGCTTTTCGCAAGGAGCGTGCGCGATAGACGCCTGTTTGAAACTCCCAGTCATGTTTAGTAAATTTGCATTTGTTTTTTTAGCACTCCTAACTATTTCATAAAGGGAAAGCTTAGCCCGATGAAAAATCTGCGAATGATAGCCCTCATATGAAAAAGAGCAAGTGATGACTCGCCCACTGCTCGAGTCGAATAAAAAACAGATGACTATATTTCTGAGCAGTCCATCCCCTGGGCAGCGCACTTGAAAGTAGGGATTAATGAATACAGGAAAAATATATCTGTACATTTAGACCCCAGCGATACTTGAAAAATCTATAGACATGTAATCATTTTGATGATTTTTAAGCTTTTGACATAACAGCCTTGTAAGAGCTTTAGATTTTCTGAGGTGGTTGAAAATCTCATCAGAACACGTAGCAATAAAGTAATTATCACCTTGCGACTTTCTTGCTTGCTTCTCATCAATCCAACCGAGCAATATTCCCATCAAGTATAAAGCCCTGGCTCGAGCAGCAGATGTGACGCGGTATATTTCATAGTAATATTGAATGTAAAGGCTATGGCCTTCGCGAGGAAAGCAATCAGGCCCCAACACGCCATTTAAATCTATATCATCAAACGATGATCGCATGCACGGCATCAGCATACTTCGCACGATACTTAACACATACTCGTCCAGATTTTTAGATCCACCCCGTTTAGCCGCAAGCTTTCTTAGCTTCTCATAGCGAACTTGCACAAGCCATGACAAATTAAAAATATCCGCGCTTTTGATGCACATTGCGTCATGTCGAGCTTGATGCCTCCCTCTTCCATGATGACTTTCAAATGCTCTTTGTCCAAAGCCATAAGAAAGGGCCAAATCTAACGGGGCCTCTCGCAACAGCGTATTATGCACAGAGCAAAAGGGATTCAACATGTATCTCCACTCTAGCTTCCAGGCAAAACTCTGTATCAACTGAAGTGAGCTTTCGAAACATTCATAGCAGTAAGATCGCCTATAGTGAAATGGCACTATCGGTCTTTCCTCCGGATCACCAAGGGTACCAAGTGATGTGACATCAACGCCATGACAAATAAGAAACTTGAGTAAAACGTCATTTGAATCCTTGAAATCTCGATCGACACTAATGACTTGACTTTTTATCGCCATGAATTTTTTGTAACAACTCGAAGCTAAAGCGCTGATGTTAGGGTCAGACCTTATTATACTATTCCTGTCATGTCGGTGCATCCACGACGACAAACTCTCACCTAAAATTGCTTTATGAGTATATTTTCTTTTGGATTTCATAAGTAAGCACTTCAAGATTTGACTTTTCACCATCAATAAAAGCCAGCAAGCCAAGCATTGTGGCGAGATAAGTCAACTCCACATATTTTATCAGCAAATGAATCTCCAAAACATACGTACTTGAAATTTTATATACCCTCTCAACGCCTCTATGCCTAAAACCATATTTTTGGTTAAGATAATTCCAAAATTTATTGATCAGGTCATCAGCTTGAAAGCGAGTAAGTTTTCCATCCAGCCAGACCGAGATTAATCTTGGCACATACTTATCAAGAATCTTTCTCAGCCTATATGATCTAGTGGAACATACAAGCGACATTCCCGAACTATTCTCAGTGAGCTTTGCAACCTGTTGAGCAAGAGATTCAAGCTCGCTATCATTGGCACAAAAAGCCTCGAGGTCATCTGCTACCAGCATTCGCTCACCGGTCAATTTAAAATACTTTTTTAGTGCCTCTGGCAAATTAGTGTGAGGCCTTGCAGATATTTCAAAACAATATGCATCGCAGACTCTGTCGATCAGACTGTATGCCGTCTTGAAAAAGTCAGCATGCAGAGTGACCCCTCTAAATTGAGGATGACTGGCTACATTGTTCAAGAACATCGTAACTCCACTCCCAGACGGGCCTTCTAATAATATCAACTGCCCATTGCCTTTGGATACAGAATTACACACATCAGTGAATATGCTGTCTCGCTGATAATCGCTATACTGGAAACCATGAAATCCCTCCAGTATAGCCATTGCAATGCCTCTTTTTTTTGAGTTCATTTTTAGCTCTTAGACCCTAATCCGAGTCGTAACTATCCTCCTCATCAAGATCACGAAGTGATAGATTTACGACTTCCATAAGCGCCTCGATATTGTCAATATGAAAATGAGTAATGCACTCACATCCATCTACTACTGCAGCCGCAGCAGAGGTTTGGAGAATTTTTACAATGTTGTCAGTGATTCCTAGGCTTTTCTCAAAAATCTTTATAAACAACGCCTGATCTTTGTAATTAGTCGGCTTTTTCAGGGGTAGGCGATTAATGTAACTAGCTACAAAATTACGATATTCGTCCCCATTTTCCCAACGCGCTAGAGACCTAACTGCATAACGGCGACGCACTTGGGCGTCGTGTCTCAGTACACGGGCAGCCTTGGGAATCCCAAACGCAAATACAGACAGACCATAAATTTGACTCGAGAGATTTTTCAAAAGCGAAAGATTTTGACTTTGTTGAGTCGATGTTAAATAAAGAGCATCATGTACCTCATCGATCACGATCCCTCTGATTTTCTGAAACTTAATCAGATTTTGCATTTCGGGAGTGAGATTCTCTCCCTGACGAGCTCTACGCCCCACCCCTAGCCCCATCTCAACCAAAATCAAGTCCCGCAGACTATAGTTGTTTGGGTTGATATGCATAGTCACAAAAAGCATTTTGTATTCAGAAAAAATATTCCTAGTTTTTAGTTCTGTGATTACTGCTGTTTTCCCCGCCCCTCCTGGTGCAACGCAAAGCATACATGGTGAAGTAATCCGATTTGTCATTTTGAGCGAAAAGTGTATCGAGTTTATTAATCGCTCCGCATTTGGATGTTTGATCCAGATATCATGTAGGCATACATACATCCTATCATGATCGCTCAGTTCAAAATGTTTTCTTGAGTCTTCATGCACATGAGAATAATTAGACATTTCGTTCTCGCCCAACGCCGGTTCATGTAGGCATACCGACGCCTTTGATTGTTGAATCATATAACTATTGGTAGTTATGGTACCGCTGCTACCAAGCGCTACTTACTATGCAAACTAGAGTCGTAGATTACCGGCTCTTGGTCATAATCAACATTTTTCTTATCGTTAAAGAAGGCTGCTGCGTTTATTACATTGGAGATAGGTTTCGATTTAGGCTTAGAGCCATCGCTTTCTTGATGATGCTTCCCTGATGGTCGAGATCGCTGGGTTGCACTTTCGTTGTAATTACCTGAACTCGCATTACCAAGTTGCGACATTTTGTTTTCTGCCTTATAGGTTTTTTCACCTTCATCTCGCTTTCTCTGACGTTTTTCGCTAGGAGTTAGCTTCGCATTAATTTCTTGGTGAAATTTTCTAGCAGAGGCAGCCCCTTCAGCACTCATCGTTCCATCTCTTAGCCCTTTTTGTTGCCGTTCCCAACGATAGATTTCATAATCGTCGCTTCTTTTGAAATTATTCCGAACACAAGGAACGCGCACCCATGCATCTCTTATTTTTACCATAATATAGCTGATGTCGTAGGGATCATACTTCACATCGAACCTCTCCCTAGTATGATCTTCAATATCCTTACTAAAATAAAACCTACGAAATAGCTCAATGCCCTCGGGCTGAACTAGCTTTTGTGGTTTTTCTGGATAAAACACGTACTTAAAGGTTCCACGGCGCTCTTCGGCGAGAACACGATGATTCGGATGCTTTATGAAGTACTCATCCCAGACCTCTGCGGGTAACCGGCCCAGCTCAGAATGTTTGGTTTGATGGTAAGAGTGTATGTTCCACACCAGCGCTCGTCTCAGTTTAGGCAAAGTTAAGCGAGCCGTTTTCTCACTATTTCTCGACTTTCGCTGTACAACATTTGAACCCGTGCTGCCTGGGAGTTGGTGAATAGTATGGAGCATCTGCTTCCCTATGAGGCTCTCAATATGTCCCCCCTGATGCTTCTCGGGTATATCTCGCTGCTGGACATCTATATCAAAGCCCTCCGCATTCAATACAAATACATCCGAAATAAACTCCTTCGCATTATCGGTGTGTATCACAATTGGTAGCCCGGACATAGGCCATAGGTGCAATGGCAGCCCCCATCTAGTCAGAATCTCGTCCTTTGGAAGCACACAGAACTCGAGTAACATTGCTACCGTGACAGCACTGGGTCGAAGGAAAGAAATATAGAAACCTAGAACCACACGAGTATGAATACAGATCGCATAACTTATCCATGGACGGCCGATTATTATTTTTGGATCGCTTTCGTCCACCAATAAAATATCGCATTCTGTATGATCCATTTGAACCCATTCCAAAGGCGAGTTGGTTTCCTTATATCCTGGGCGCGACTCAAAGTGCTGCTTTGCAGCGTCTTTTCCAAACTTCATCTCGAACAACAAGCGTTCATCTTGTCGTTTTATCCATGAAGAGACAATATGATAACTCGGCCTCGGTAACAAGCGGACATCTGCCTCTGACTGACAGGCTTTCCATACTGCTGAATAAGTTCTAGCTGTCGGATAATGCTCTAGGAACAGCTCTCTAATTAGTTTTTCTACATCACTTCTAATTTTCGCTAATCCAACCTTTCGGCCTACGCGACCCGGAACCAATGCTTGGTATGTTATAGCACCTATGGCACGGCTTCTTATTCTATAAAACTGAGATAATGAGACACCAAGTACTTCACATGCTTCGCTAACGCTAAGTTCATCTTTGGCAACGCCTTGAAGAATGGTAAAACGCTTTACACCTATCTTATAACGTTCTATTTCGTCTGCTTTGGCGTTTTCACTTAGGTAAGCCATAAAACTTCCTATTTTACATAAGGGCAATTTTCTGATGCGCCGCTATCGAGCGGACGTTTTTTTAAGTTTGTTTTGTCAACGAGAAATATTTTTCTGCAACATCACAAAGTCGTGCCAATTAAACTTCCGACAATCTTACCTGTCAATCGGTCAAACTCGATGAGCAGCTATGCAATTAACAATCACAAACTACCCGACAATATTTAATATATATTCACAAGGGTCGCCGAAAACCTTGCGAAAAAGGGTCTATTCAGAATTAACTTAGTAGAGTCCGCACGAGCCACGCAAAAAGCATTCCATCGAATACTCAGATGCTTATATGATTTGCACCGAAGCGACTTATCGAAAATTTAACGAATTAACTTGGATTTTTGCAGTGCGCTTTCTTTTTTGGCATTAATTGCCTATTGAATCAGCTGTACAGCCAAGTGAAGTTACTTAAAAAGCTATTAATATCAATAGAATACGCATGACAGGATGGTTTTTTGGAAATGAGTGAACCGCTGGCAATATTGATAATTCATTTCCGATATTTTGATGCGAAAACCTTGTAGTGCGGCTCAAAATAATGATGCGAAAACCCGGAAAGTTTGAATTTACTACGCGAAAAGCCTGCCAATTTTCGCAAAAAATTCGAAAGAATCTTGAAAACTAATTGGAAATCAAAAGCTTGTGAAAATCGCAACATTTCGCGATTCTCGCATGACGATTCTGCACCCCTTTTGCAGTCGCTCAAGGGCAGAGCAGGTTTATCTGCGGGTCACATCAGGAGTCTTGTCCAAGAGGTCTTCGACAATGCCTTGGGCCGTATGCGCGCAGAAGGCTTTCCCGATGATGATATCAAGAATTTGAGATCAGCCTCTCTCCACTGGCTACGACACACCTCGGCAACGGCGGATGCCAAAGTGCGGGATCACAAGGATCTCCAGGCAGGCCTGCGGCATCAGAGCCTAGCAACCACGGTTGATACTTATTACAACAGTCGTGATGAAGAACGCCATCGCTCCAATAAAAATCTAAGCATTGAAGATCGTTGAAAATTGCTACGACCTCTTTGGCACACAGATTTAGCTCCTGTGGAACTTGGGAGGCCTCGGGCATTAGACTAGGTAGGACTGTGCCATTGGGATGGTAAGAACCCAGTTATCATGGTAGAGGCAATATTAGAATTCGTGAACCCACCAAAGCAAATGGCTGCTCTACTCCTTGGTCGCAGTTTCCACCTATGAAAGTTGGCGGAAAAAACCTTCGCCGTGAAATCTGAATCAGTGGCGCGATGCAGTTTCTGAAATAGTACGCGGGGCTTGGTGTACTTGACTGCAATGAAGTGCCCTTTCGGTACAGTATCGGAGGGCACTAACAACTTACAAATCAATTACAAGATCCGATGTTGGCTTACTGCAGCAAAGCAATCTCAGACCTTGATTAATCTCGCGCTGCCGGATGCCGCCTTTATGCTTCATCTCTACAGTACCTTCGAGTACAGCGGTCTTGCAGGTGCCACATATACCCTGGCTGCATGACGACGGGACTACCGCACCGGCCATCTTTGCCGCGCTGAGAACCGTCTGTGCGCTATTCATAGTGAAAACCATGCCGGATTTCGCAAGCGTGATGGTAAAGACATCGCAGCTGTTAACAGCAGGCACTTCAACTTCAACCTCAGGATCGAGAGCTGCGATATCAAAGCTTTCCTGGTGATAGTGTTTCAGGTCGAATCCTCCTTCCTGAAGCACACGCTGGACAGCATCCATGTATCCCTTGGGACCGCAGGTAAAGACCTCCCGTTCAAGAAAGTCTGGGACTAGAGATTGCAGGAGTGACAGATCTAGTCTGCCGATGGGCCCGTCCCAGTCTGGTTCGCTACCGTAGCCTTCGCACACTGCAAAGACCTTGAATTTTTTTTGCATCGCCTCCAACTGCACAAGCTCACAGCGGAAAACGATGTCTGTTGGGGTGCGCGCGCTATGAACAAAGGCAGTATCCAGATCTGCTCTCAGGTCGAAGCCCGCCCGCGCCATCGACATCAACGGCGTGACCCCTGAACCTGCCGAGAGATACAGCAGTTTGCGGCAAGGATGGCCGATCGGCGTGAAGGCACCAGCGGGTCCGGCGGCTGAAAGCTGGACTCCAACCTTCATGTTGTCATGCAGCCAGTTTGACACAGTCCCGCCGGGTACTCTTTTGACAGTGATCGAGAAGGTAAATGGCCGGGTGGGTGCAGAAGACACGGTGTAGCACCGAGACACTGTTTGCCCCACGATCTGTGGAGAGATAGTTATGAATTGACCAGGCTCAAACGCGAGTGCCGTGAAGTCTTGGCAGCGAAACACAAAAGTTCTGACATCAGGTGTCTCATCATGGATAGCGCAGCATTCAAGCGTTTTTTGCTCACCACTATTCCATTGTGCTCCGAATGATACCCAGGTTTCCGAATCGTTGAAGCGCAGGCTCTCGGCAGAGGCAACAATTTCAAGAGAAGGCATGATATCTACATTCACTTCCACATCCAGACCGTTCGCTGCAAGACTCGCGGAGGGCTCCGCGTCCTGAAGGCTTTTTCCGTTTAACCCTAGGGTTAAGGTTTCAAGGTCATAATCAGCACCCTCGACAGCATCGGCATGGACCAACCACTTTGTACGGACTAGGGTTTTGTCCGACTCGATCGGAATAATGTATGTAACGACCGCATGGTCGCTCATAAGAAGAGTCCAGGAGTTGTGAGTCCAGAACCGAACATCGCAAAGATCACGTCGGGTTAGATCTGCGAGTAATCGAGCGCATTTCACTCGCGGAGTTGGTACTTGCGAATCGTCACAGTTGGCGAAAGCTGTTTGCTGAGTGCGGAATTGAGTCACCGTACTCTCGTCAGACCGCTCTATATCTTCGCTGAGTAATCCCTCCGGCTGTGTGAGGTCTACATGATAGCGGTCGCGATTTTTTTGAATCAATTGCTTCCAATCACCGTCCTCAATCACCTCAGTTTCATAGGCAATTTTCGTGTGCGTCAGGTTGTAAGGGCCGAATAAAGGAGTTATGTGAGATTCAAGCGCATCAATGTCTTGAGGTGCGCTGTTACTCAGGCATACCATGATGTGAGTGCCGACCACCTTCATATTCACAGGAATTAGACTTCGGCAGGTCGCGTCGAAATTTTTACCCATGTGAGCAGCATGATGCAGGTTACCCTCCAGATCATACGTCCATTGATGATAGGGGCAGACCAGCATTCCGACAGTTGACTTACCACTTTCCTTTAGACGTGCTCCGCGGTGACGACATACATTTCGGAACGCACGAACATCGGTATTATCATCTCGTACTAGAATGATCGATGAGGTGCCGATATCAAGAGCAAAGACATCACCCGACTCCGGAATGTCTGAAGTTACACCGACTACTATCCAGTGCTTATGGAAAAAAACGTCAAGTTCGGTTTCAAAGGCTTCCTCCCGCCCCAAAAAATTCCCGGGCACGTCATGATTTGGCGTTGAGTGCGTAATTAACTTAATGATGGCGGTGTTCACTGTTCACCTCAGAACTAAACTTATTGTTTATTTGTACGTTATGAGAGGTAGTATCAGATGCACGGGAATTACGGTCAACGCGGTTTATTGTTAAGCTGACATGAGCAATAGTTATGCATCAGGAAACAATCAGTCGGTATAAGGGAGAATTCGGCATCAGCGTCAACACCCATTCCGTCTTCAGGTTGCGAAAGAACAGCTCCATCTGCACATTGTCGTGGCAGTTTCCGCGCCTGCTCATGATCTGCTTGAAACGGTAGCTCCAAAGTCGCTGGCGGAATCTTCGGTTGTCGTACTGGTTCACTTGGTCGCTGTAAAAAAGCGGACAAGCATGCTGATAAGGATATCTTGAAGTGGTTGGCAGGAACTTTACTCGCGTCGAAACGGATGTAGCGAGCTGATCGGGCCCATCAAACGGCTGCTCTGGATCGACGGGCAACAGAATCGTAGCAAAGTACTTCACCTCTGTAGCTACGAAGCTTCACGGTATCGATGCGTTTCCGATACAAAATCGATAAATGCCACTGCTGAGGCAACCGCTAGCCGAGGGCTAAAGCCCGCGATGCTGTTCATCTTTGCTATGACCGGTACCGTACACCTCTCTCAACTGCGTCAGATTACTGGTCAACTGAGTTTGTTTGTGACTAAGAAAACTTATGGAGAGGGTAATGGTGAACGAAGCAGGGATTTGGTGATCGCCATCCTGTTGATCGTACTAAGGTTCTCGGATTGTTCTCGGGTTGCCCCCACCTTACACGTTACTGTTTTTTGTTTCGTTGCAGCGGTCAGACTTTTGAAAAGTGCTAGTGGACGCTCAGCGGGCGATGCTGTGTTAAAGAGAGCAAATCATCTCTCAAAAGGGATCTCGTATGGGGATCATTCCGGCTTTATAGTAGAGGTCGCCCAGCGCTGAACTGAGGCGACATTTATATAGCCTGAAATTGTATTGTGCAGAACACGGATTTCTGCACAGGCCCCGATGGAGAACACAATGAGCCTGCACGAAAGGCCCCGCTCACAAAAGGGGTACCGCCGTATTATCCCGTCCATGAACGCACTGGTCGCATTTGAAGCCGTTGCACGGTACGGGAGTTTTACGTTGGCGGCCCAGGAACTGGGCGTATCTCAAGCGGCGGCCAGTAAACACGTCAAGTTTCTCGAAGAAGTGCTCGAAACCCGTCTCTTCGAAAGGCTACCCCGGTGCATCAAGATGACGCCGGAAGGGCACGCGCTGTTCAACGCGATGGATGAGTCGATGCAGCGAATCGCGGGGGTATTCGATAAAATTTCAGAAGGACTGGGCGAACAGGCTATCTCATTGGCCAGCACTCCTGATTTTTCCAACTTGCGGATACTGCCACGGCTGCCACTGATCAGAGAGTCCATGCCACACCTGAAGCTTCGACTCACAGTGAACTCGGACCGGGAATCCGACGTCTCCGTGCGTTTTGGAAGTGGCAAGTGGGATGATGGCACTGCCATTTTTCTATTCGATGAGGAAATTTTTCCAGTTGCCTCGCGCGCCTGGCTTGCCAAGCATGGAGCACCCGCCACGCTCGAGGACCTCGCACAGGCGTCACTCATTGGTACGGATGCCACACTCGAAGGGTGGATGACCTGGAATACCTGGTTCCGAGCCTTGGGCTACCCTCTTCCCAAACTAGACTTCACGCTTCGATGCGTGATGTATGGCGATACCGTGCAGGCGGCGCTGCAGGGGCATGGAATTGCCTTGGGATGGGGGCGTCTGCTGCAGAGTCATCTGGCGTCCGGCAGCCTTGTTCGCGTGACCGAGCATTCAATCAAGCCGGCGGATGCCTACTATTTTTTCCTTTCTGCAGGGAGGCGCCGCACCCCAATCGTCGATGGGCTGCTCGAATGTTTACAGGCCGACGCAAGTGCACCCGTAAATTCCGGATCGTTCCTATAACTTTCACTCATCCCAAGTTAAGAATAAAGGACATTGACCACTTCACTGGGCATTCAGATACTGAATGCCATCGATCTCAATAATACCGAACCGTGAGGTGGACATGAAACAACAACAACTAAAAACTCATCGTGAACTGGTGACTCAGCGCCCACCACACAATGCCATGGAAGGTGGCGTTTTTGGTCGTGCAGATATATTCGAAAACGATATGGACATCTTCTTTTCCAAACACTGGATTGTTGTTGGCGTCACAGCTCAGATCCCGCAACCGGGAGACAGTTCCACTGTAGAGGTTGGCAAGCACTCCATCACGCTGGTGCGGGACGATCAGTTGAACGTGACAGCGTTTCATACCATCAGTAAAGATTGCGCTCCCGAGCTTCGAAGCCTGATCCCCGTCGCAGTCCGTGTTGTGGGTGCACACGTCATGGTTTGCCTCGGTGAAAATCCACCGTCAGACATCGACTATCTGTCCGAACAAATGGCTGCGCGCTTCGCACCGTACGACTTGGCCAACACTAGGATTGCCCATGAAACGGATATCATCGAAAACGGCAACTGGAAGCTGGTGATCGAAAACAACCGTGAATGTTATCACTGCGCCGCTGGTCACCCTGAGCTGAACGTATCCTTCCTTCCGCTCGAAGATTTCTCCGAGAATCCGGAAGAGCGCCAGGAGCTCGAAGCGCTCAAAGCCAAATGCGGCATCATTGAGCAAAGCTGGGAGCGCGAGGGCCTTGTTAGCGACGCTATCGAATACCTTGAAGAGGATGCGGTCACTCAGTTCCGTTCTCAGCGGTTAGTGATAGCAGGCCATGGCGAGTCACAGACGCTGGACACTCAAGTAGCCTGCACCCGTCTTTTTGGCAACCTGACCCGTCGCGACCTGGGGGATACACATTTCTGGACCCATAACTCATGGACTCACGTCATGAGTGACCATGCTGTCATTTCGTTTCTGATTCCATTAGCGCCAGGGAAAACGCTCGTGCGTTCAAAATGGCTGGTGCACAAGGATGCCATTGAAGGTCGAGACTATGATCTTAAGAGGCTGACCGCAGTCTGGATCGCGACCAACCAGCAAGACGCAACCCTGGTCGGCATCACTCACAGTGGTACCCAGGATCCAGCCTACGTTCCCGGGCCCTTCTCCCCGGTGGTTGAAACATATGTCGACCAATTCACCCGCTGGTATGCAGCACGGGTGACAGCACACTGGGTTTGATGGCACGGCGATAGCAACTGCCAACCGCGTTGCTCAGTAAGTGGGTGGCGCGATGACCCAGACAGCTACCGCTTCGATTTCTCCCAGGTTCTCCCAACGGTATGGCTCGTTGGCAATGCGAAAGCTGTCACCGGCTTTCAGGCTAAAGTGCTTTGACCCGATCCAAATGTCTAGCTCTCCGACAACGAGAAAACCCTCTTCTTCTGTGCCTCTGGTGGTCGCAGCTTGAAAAGAAGCGCCTACTGCAAAAGTCGAGAGAAACATCTCGAAGTGACCGCCCAGACTGGGTGATAGCAATTCTTCGGACAAACCACCGGTCACAGACCCGAGCCGTCGGCGTCCTCCCGCTCGAACCACACGACCCACCTCCTCCGCTGGCTGCTCCTCCGACATGAAAAACCAGCCCAACGGAACTCCCAAGGATAAAGCGATACGCTTGAGGTCAGAAATCGGGACCTCGGCACCACCACGTTCAAGTTGGCTGATGAAGCTGATCGACCTCCCAGTAGCCATGGCAATCTCAGCCAACGTCTTAGAACGGGCCTTGCGTAGTTTGCGAATCTCCTTACCTAATGCAACACGGTCCGTGGTGACATCACTCTCGACTTTGGCGTTATATAGCTCGCTGTCGTCGCTCTGCATTCTGTTCTCTCCTAACCAATGTTTCGGCAGTGGGCATAGCGAAGAAATAAGATAGCTATTATCTTTCGCTAGATAAAAAATAGAAAATTTTGCATATCGAATTCTATTCTAAACAGGATTTTTTTCCTGTTATTTCTCCGTTCCAGGTCTAAAACTCAATAATCACAGCCTGTCAGTCCTAACTGATCCAATGACCAGCTCTCTGACTTAGGGTGACCACGGCAAGGCGATCACCCTATTGTTCTCTCAATGCAAGGCAGCGGCCTGTTGAAGGTTGAGCGAGCGAGTCTCAGGCGCCATGAACATAGACACCAACAACCCAACCAAAGTGATCAACACGGCGGCATATAACGTCTGCGTCGTCCCCAAGCTTTCCAGCGACGCTGGCACCAGATACGTACCGGCTGCCGCACCTATACGCGACAACGAAGTGCCTATACCTACCGCGACCGCACGCATTTCAGTGGGAAAAATCTCGTTTGGGTAGACCAAGGCCAGGACCTGAGCTCCGCCGATGAACAATGCGTACAACGAAAAAAACACTAGGACCAATGCCCCTGCGCCATTGGGGAAGCTGGCCAACCCAAACAGTGCTAGGCCCGAAAAAAGGAAGCTGTAAATCAACATGTTGCGCCGGCCAATGCGATTAATCAGTGACGTCGCAACTAGGCAACCGATCACGAAGAACACAGTAATGATCACCGAGCCCCATGAGCTAAGACCGCCGGTGAGATTAAGTGCCGCCAGCACCTTGGGGGCGAATGCGTAAACAGCAAAGACCGGGACAATAGAGCAGGTCCAGAATGTCACTACGAAAAACAGCCGTTTGCCGTAGCCGGAACGCAACAAAGCGCCCAACGGCAAACGTTGTGTCTTGACACATTCGGGGAGGTTGGAAAGGGAGAAGGATCGTCCATAGACACTTTTGATTACTCGATCGGCATCATCTGCCCGACCTTTGCTGAGCAACCAGCGGGGTGATTCAGGCACGCCCAAGCGTATAAACAGAAGTAACCCACCGAACACACTACCACTGGCCAGCGCTAGCTTCCATGCATCCTGCACGCCGCTACGAAGCATGAGCTCACCTACCACGTAGGCACTTGCTGCCCCAATGAACCACATCAAGGCCAGTGCGGCCAGGCGAGGCCCACGTTGCCGGCGCGGCATGAATTCGACCAACACCGAGGTGGCAACAGGATATTCAATGCCGACAGCAATGCCGATCAATAGCCTCAAGCCGAACAGCATCGCAGCCGATTCAACCCAGAGGTGGCAAATAGACGCAAGGATGAAGATCGTCGGTCCTACGAACATGATCCGACGACGGCCCACCTTGTCAGCCAGCCAGCCCCCTAGTAATCCCCCGAAAAAAATGCCTATCAATGCAGCGGCGGCAATCAACCCTTCCCAGAAACTGTCCAGACCTGCGGCGGCAGACATCTGCAGCATCACTACACCGACAATACTCAATACATAGCCATCAACAAATGAACCTCCCCAAACGCATACCGTCAGCTTCTGGTGAAAACGGTTGATGGGAAGATCTTCAATTGAAACACAGGAACTTGTCATATTTTATTCTTTCCTTGCTGCGAGCCGATACGTTCTGATCAGGTTCGTAGTGCGCAGAAGTCCCCGGCCCTCCGATGGCACTCATATCAAAGTAATGCTCGATAGTGGGTCGAGTACACTTTGAAACAGTTGCCAATGAGACAGCCTAAAACAACTCGCATTCCAATAACGAATTCACCCCTGTGGCAACGGATGATGCACAGAGAAAGTCAGTTCAGCGATACACCACCAAGGCGGTGTACCCTGATAAGGAACTGATGCTGTGAAGTTCATTGGGCTTGCGAATGGCATAGTCACCCGCTAGGTAGATACAGCCAACTTCTCGCATGTCGCCCTCAAGTACGTAGACTTCTTCTTCCACGTTGTGGCTGTGCATGTCGGTGGACACACCGGGTTCGACTCTGAACAGTGCGGTCTTGAGACGACCGTCCTCATGTTTGTTGAGGACGATGATACCGATGCCTGGTGTTTCTGTTTTGGCCCAACCGTTTACCATATCTACTTTCATGCTTCACTCCCGCTACGCTCGAATAACGTCATGAATGCCTCCAGCCCGCAGACAAGAAGCGCGCTGTGCTTGCCGATATCAGCGCAGGCCGACGAGCAGGCCGACCTGCGCTGTCGATCAGTCGGCTTTGGAAAGCTCAGACCAGCGGTTGACGAGGTCGGTATTTTTTGCCCACCAATTGTCCGCCGCCTGCTCGAATGTAGCGCCGTTTTTGATATCCACGGTCATGGCGGTGACATCTTCAATAGGCACATAAACGCTGGCGAGCACTTCGCGGGCGTGGGAGTTCTTGGCTGAGAAACCTTTTTTGGCAATCCAGTAGTAGCTTTGCGGCGGAGGGAGTGCGCGCTTAGGATCCTTCAGAAATTTGACATCGAATTTCTGCATCATCCAGGAAGGCTCCCAGAGCAAGGTGACGATTGGCTTCTTGAGTTCGATTGACGATTGCAGCTCAGCGGTCATCGCGGCGGTGCTTGAATCGATCACAGTATAATCCAAACCGTATTGTTTGATAACTTCTTGCACTTCACGCATTAGACCAGAGCCAGGTTCGATACCGACGATCTTACCCCCAACTTGATCTTTTATGCTATTAAGCTCTTCAATAGAGTTGATCTTCATGTAGCTTGGTACAACGATGCCCGAGTTCAGGCCATGAGAGACAACAGATACTTTTTCCAACCGCTGCTTGTTCTTCCTCCAATAGTCGATGGCGACATAGTTGACCTCTGACACCAGCAGGTCGATATCACCGCGAACCAAAGCGCTGTAGGCGATACCCCATTCAGAGAACTGGGTCATCTCTACTTTGTACCCCTCCTTCTCCAGCATGCGCTTGCCAACAAGCGACATGGTGGCGAGATCCTCCCAACCCATCGTGCCCATTTTGATTTGTTTCGGTTCGTCCGCCTGTGCAATTGAGCAGGCGAACAGAATTACAAAAATCGCCACTATTTTCTGATACACACTCATTTTAAGTTTCCTCAGTACTGGTTTTTTTGTACTTCTGGCAGGTTTATTATTAGTGGTGTGGTTTTACCATCCCTTACGGGATATACATGTCCAGATTTTCGTTGTTATACGGACACGCTTGCATCTTCATTTGGAAACTTTGCACCTCCTTGAAAACGTCGAAGACAGTTTTCAACTATCGTTAATAAACGCACGGTAGGCTTGCGCATTAATAGCGAGTTGTTCGTCGCTGATCGCTCCAATACCGTGTAAATAGAATCCGGGTTGAAATTTCATACCAACACGCAATGCAGTCACTTCAAACGGACTCAGCAGGTCGTCGATGGACCTCGCGTAACGACCGCTCCGCTGGTAGTCCTCGGCGATTGACCAAGTGGAGACCGCCAGGCTCATGGTTTTACCTTCGAGTGCATTGCCATTAGGCCCGTATGCCCAGCCGCTTTCGAATACCTCGTCGAGCCACTGCTTGAGTAGCGCCGGGCAGTTGTACCACTGGAACGGAAACTGCAGCACGATGCGGTCGTGGACATTCATCAACTGCTGCTCGTGGCGGACATCGATCTTGCCGTCCGGATAGTACCCGTACAGATTATGAACCGTGGCGCAGTCCAGTCCGCAGATCGCATGTGCCCAGGCGGCATTTATACGGGAACTGTTTAGCTCGGGATGGGCGATAACAACTAACGTCTTGCTCACGGTCGATTCCTCTTTTCAAATAGGCACTGCAACGGCAAACCGCGCTTACTTCAGATACCATCCCCACGGCGCTTTGGACGCATAGGTGGTCACCTGTTTAGTCTCCAGGTAGCCTTCCAATCCCCAGGTGCCCAGTTCGCGACCGATCCCTGATTGCTTGTAGCCTCCCCAGGGAGCGTCGGTAAATGTCGGCTGGGAGCAATTGACCCAGACAATACCTGCCCGCAGTGCTTTGCTTACCCTATTGGCACGCTCAGAATCATCTGTCATGAGAGCGGCAGCTAGGCCAAACCGAGTGTCGTTAGCGAGCGCTATCGCTTCAGCCTCCGTCGAAAATGGTCGCACGCACACCACCGGTCCAAAAATCTCTTCAGTCCATGCGGCACTATGCAGTGGCACTTCGGCAAGGATTGTCGGCTCGAAGAAGTACCCACTAGTCAGATGCGCCGGCCGTCCTCCGCCAGTCACCACTCTGGCTCCCTCTTCCCGCGCCGAAGCCACTGCAGCACTAACCTGATCCAGTTGCACTTGGGAAACCAGGGGGCCCAGCAAGACGCCTTCTTTCAGTCCGTCGCCCAAGGTGATCTTGCGCGCTTCGGCGGTCAGCCGTTCGAGCACGCGGTCATAAATGGATTGATGGATGAGCACACGCGATGTGGCGGAGCAGACTTGTCCCTGGTTCCAGAAGATCCCGAACATGACCCATTCAACCGCGGCTTCGATGTCCGCGTCCTCAAAAATCAGGAACGGGCTTTTGCCGCCCAACTCCAGGCTCACGCGTTTAATGTCCTTCGCGGCCTCACTCATGATGTGTGAGCCGATCCGGCCGGAGCCGGTGAAAGCAATCTTGTCCACGTCAGGATGCGATACAAGCGCCTGACCCGCTTCGGCACCGTAGCCAGTGACCACATTGAGCACGCCTGCAGGCAGCTCGGCCTCTTCGGCAATAGCCCCCAGTTCCAGCGCCGTCAGCGAAGTATTTTCCGCGGGCTTAAGGATGACGGTGCATCCAGCGGCGAGCGCGGGAGCAACTTTCCAGGCCGCCATCAGCAACGGATAGTTCCACGGAATGATAGCGCCCACGACACCGAGGGGCTCGCGGCAGACCTTGCTGGTGAAGCGTTCATCGGGCAGCGCAATTTCGCGTTCGCTGGAGGTGTCCAGCTGTTCAGCCAGGTCCGCGTAGTAATCGAAGCAACCCGCTGCATCGCCGATATCCCAGCGCGCCTCAGGCAACGGCTTGCCGTTGTCACGCACTTCGAGAATCGACAGGTCTTCCAGTTTGTCGCGAATCAAATTCGCGATGCGTCGCAGGTATGCTGCACGCTGACTGCCACTGGTGGTTGACCAGCCGTCTTGTTCGAACGCTCGACGTGCAGCTTTTACGGCAAGGTCGATGTCTTGATCCGAACCGGCACCGAACGCATGGATGACGTCTTCCGTGGCCGGGTTTATCACGTCAATCATGTTCCCGGTCGAAGGTGTCATCCATTGACCGTCGATAAAAAGTTTGGTGCGCATTATCTGCTCCCTCATGAAAGTGTCAGTAATCTCGGACCATCAGTTGTTCAAATATTTAGCGGGTACTGCCCCTCGGCACACACGGTCGAGAATCAGTGCCAGCATGACGATCGCCAGACTGGCGCGTATACCCAGACCGAATTCCATACGTGTCAGCCCACGTGTGACTTCCGAACCCAGCCCACCCGCTCCGACAAGCCCGGCTAGTACCACCATGCCAAGCGACAGAAGCACGCACTGGTTCACCCCGACCAGCAAAGTAGGCAACGCCGAAGGCAATTCGATCTTCCAGAAGACTTCACTTGGCTTGGCGCCGATGGACCTGCCCAACTCAATACGATTGCCGGGCACCTGGTTCATGGCCAAGATCGTTAGCCGAATCATCGGCGGCACGCCAAACACGATGGTTGCAAGGAGCGCGGGAACAATGCCCAAGCCGAACAGCACCACTGCAGGCACCAGATAGACCCAGGGCGGCATCGTCTGCATTACGTCCAGACAAGGCCGTGCTAACGTCGCAAGCATCTTGCTGCGCGACAGAACAACCCCAAAGATAAAGCCGATGGACAGTGAGAACCCCACGGCTACGATAACAAGTGCGAGGGTCTGGATAGCGGGATCCCACATCTGCACGCCGATGCAAATGCCCAGCCCGACCGCGCAAAGAACACCTCCTCGCCAACCTGCTGCAGCTGTTGACAGCCCTGCAAGCAGCAAAATCGTCACAGGCGCCGGGGGGAACGAGAGCAATGCCGCAATGCCGCCAATCAATCCATCGAAGAACTTGGCGATCGCATCGAAGATCTCGTGATAGTTACTGTTCAGATAGCTCAGAAACGGTGTGATGAATGAGCCGGGAGAGATGTTAGGCGTCGCCATGGTCAGGCTCCTTTTGTGTGCTACACATCGCCTGGGAAATCCGGTCCAGAATGATGGTCAGAACCACGATCGCAATACCGGCATTGATTGCCAGGTCGATCTTTAGGGTTCGCACTGCTTCATAGATGGTCTGCCCCAAACCGCCGGACCCGGCGATACCGGCAATGACCACCATGCCGAAGCTGAGCATTAGGCTTTGGTTGATCCCGGCAAGAATGGATGGCATTGCGAACGGCAGTCGGATCTTGAAGATCTGACTGGAGTTCGTCATGCCAACTGCTGTACCCAGCTCGCAGAACTGTGCAGGTGTAGTGAACACGCCGTGGGCGGTCAGCTTTAATGCGGGCGGGATAGCAACCAGGCAAGTTGCCCAGATCGCAGTCGCCGGACCGTACCCCAGAAGCGCGATTCCTGGCAGCAGGAAAATGTACAACGGCATGGTCTGGATGAAGTCCATCAGCAGCTCGGTGCCATTTTTCCATTTGGCACTAAGGCCGACCAACACACCAATCGGAATTGCTATGACCAGTGCAAGCAGAGTCGCTGTGAAGACCAGCGTCAGCGTTTCCATGGTCTCCTTCCATAGGCCCATCTGCTGGCATAACCACAGCCCCGCCACACTGACAATGGCGAAACCGACGCCGACGACACGCCAGGCAAGTAGCGCGACAATCGTGCAAAGTATCCACCACGGCGCGAAGGCAAACAGCGCATTGATCAGCGAATAAAGCCCTGTCATCACCTCACTGATCGCGTTGAAAAAAAATCCTCCGCTATCAGTCAACCAAGCCAGTATGCTTTCTACCACTTGGTCGAAAGTCTGGATAAAATCGGACATGGATGTCTCCCTCGGTAAGTTTTGAAAGAGGCGGCTCAATCCTGATCCAGTCCGCGAACCGCTTTGAGCATCCTTTCGCGGCTGACAGTGCCGACAATCCGGCTCCCGTCCCTGATTGCAACCAGTTCCTCTTTACCCTTGAGGGAAACCTCGATCAGCGTTTCCAGATCGGCGTCGATGTTGACGCTTGCCAGGCTGTCCAACGACAGCCCCCCGTACGCTGGCTGAATGCTTGCGTCTAGCCGCTGGAGCATGGAATGCGCCTTGAGCAGTTTTAATCGGGAGACACCTTCCATGAAACTAGCCACGTAATCATCTACCGGGCGAAGCACCACCTCCTCAGGTGTACCCACCTGAATCAGCACTCCGTCCTTCATGATCGCGATGCGATCACCGATGCGAATCGCTTCTTCGATATCGTGCGTGATGAAAATAGTGGTCTTACGCAGCTCGGTGGAGAGTTTCTTGAATTCAAGCTGCAGCTGCTTGCGGATCAGCGGGTCAAGTGCGCTGAAAGGTTCATCCATTAGCAGTACATCAGGGTCGGCCGCCAGTGCTCGGGCAAGCCCCACACGTTGCTGCATACCTCCTGACAACTCCTGCGGGTAGCGGCCGGCCCAGTTGCCGAGCCCAACCTTATCCAACGCCTCCTGGCTTTTGCGCAGCGCCTCCTTTGCAGGGAGACCCTGGACCTCCAGGGGCAGCATGACGTTCTGAATGACCGTGCGGTAAGGAAGCAACGCAACGTTCTGGAACACCATGCCAATCTTGCTCGAGCGCAGTTCGCGCAGTTCCGGTGCAGACATCTTGCAGATATCTCGACCGTGTATAAGTACTTCACCACACGTAGGATCGATAAGACGGTTGAAGTGTCGGATCAACGTTGACTTGCCACTGCCAGAAAGTCCAATGATGCAGAAGGTCTCGCCTTCAGCCACCGTGAAGTTCGCATCGGCAACAGCGATCACCGAGCCGTACTTCTCAAGAAGTTCATCTTTGCTGAGCGTGTACGTCGTGGCTGCTTTGATAGCCTCGGGGTCCTGATTGCAAAAAATTTTCCATACCCCACGACACTCGACCACGGGAGACGCCGATCTATGGCTTTTATTATTTATCGCGTTCATTTCATCCACCGGGAGTAGATTGGTTCGCACAGGATCCAGCTAGTGGCCAGTCCCAGCCACTATGCTGAAAAATCTCGTGATCGTCATCCATGACGCAACTGGCACTGTCCTCGATGCCTTACGCGCTCTGCAACGGCTCCAACGCCGCACGCAGTGCCGTCTCTTCCGCGGCGCTCAGCGGTCGCAGTGGCTTGCGTACGTTGCCGGTGCCGAACCCGCGAATATGCGCAGCGCGTACGACCAGCGGTACATACTTGCCAGTCCATACCATCAACAGTGACGGCAGCATCTTGTGCCAGAGGGCGAACGCCGCTTCGTACTCCTTCTGCTGGACCAGGTTATAAAGACGCACCGCCTCGTGCGGCATGTAGTTCGCAGCGCCCCAAATGGCGCCCTTGGCACCGGCCAACAAGGCATAAAGGGTGATCGAATCACAGCCGTTGAGGACAGCATCCGAGTTCTGTAGAAATTGCTGCTGCGTGGTGAGATCGCCAGCGCTGTCCTTGATGTAGTTGAAATTCTTCAACGTGCTCAGGCGTGCCAGTAACGGGATCGAAACGCTGACTTGAGTGGCCTGGGGAATGTTGTAGCCGATGATATCGATATCGATGGCGGCGTCGACTTCCTTGTAGAACTCGTAGAGGCTGTCGTCGTCAGTGGGCGCCTCGAAGTACGGCGGAAGAATCATCAGTGCGTCAGCACCGGCGTCCTGGGCATGGCGAGAGCGTCTCACTGCTTCATCGACATTCAGGGCTGAAGTCTGACAGATCACATTGCATCGACCATTGATGCGCTTGATGCCCACTTCGTACAGCTTGTTGCATTCGGCTTCCGTCAAGAAAGGGTGTTGCCCTGTTCCCGCACCCAGCACAATGCCGTGAACGCCCGCATCGATATAGGTTTCGAGCAACGCTTCGTATACCGAATAGTTGATTTCACCGTTCTCATCGAACGGGGTTTGCATTGCCAGGCTGACGCCATTCAGGTTTGCCACGTTTAATTACTCCTGATTCCAGTTTCAGATTTCTTGACCGGCTTCTTTGAACCTGCGCCCAGTCACATACTTCACACCGAGAGCGGTGATGATTTCCGGGTAGGCGCGGCTAGGCGCTTTTCGGCTTTGCAAGATCCTGATCGTCTCCGAGGTTTTGCCCGAAGCAAGCTCGGCAATCGCTTTGCCGAATGCGGTGCCGCGCGAGACACCTGTACCATTGCAGAACGCAGCCCCGAAGACGTTCTGAGCCAACTCGCCCCAAACCATTCCGCCATTTTGAGAAAGGGTCAGCAGACCGCCCCAGCTCGCTTCGAAACCAATCGAGGACAGTGTCGGAAAGCGGCGATCGAAGGAGATTTTTTGGTACTTGCGAGCCCCAACAATGTCTTCGCTGGTGGTACGGAACTTCTTGGCATACGCATACACGTTGCGAAAGATCAGACGGTTGTCATTGGTTCGGCGCAGCGTCGTACCGAAGCTGTTGGCGGGAATCAGCCCATAGGGCCCGGTGCCGGCAGAGGCAAGCTCTTGCTCGGTCAACTGCCGAGTCATGCTGGCGAAGGTATAGACCGGAATCGCGGTGTTTGGATAAAAGCCGAAGTTGGACAGGTAACCTGCCGCACAGATGATGACCTTGCGTGTCTTGATGACACCGTCGCGGGTTTCGAAAACATGTTGGCTCTTGCCAAACTGGGCAGATTTCACGACCGTATTTTCATGCACGGTCACATTCTTGGGCATCGCCCTGGCTGCGTTCTTCAGGTATTTGGCCGGCTGCAAAAGAATGGTGCCGGGGTGATGCAGCGCCTTGATGTAGTGTTTGCTGCCCGTCAACTCCTGTATTTCGCCACGTTCGATCCAGCTATATTTCTGACCCATGCGGTCCAGCGCTTTGGAGAATGTAGTCAGGTCAGCGACGCCGTGGTCAGTGGCCGCACTGTGGTATTTGCCTTGAGGATCCCAATCACACTCAACTCCTTGCTCAACAATTGACTTGATGTAGTTGTTACCCTCGACGTTGACGTGAAACTCTTCGCGATTGCCTTTGACGTCTTCAATAAAGTCCCGTTTACGTGGGTTGTGCGCCAAATCAATGGCAAAGCCCATGCAGCGCCCGGAAGCGTTGTTTCCAATACGCCCGGCATCGACAAGCACGACCTGAGCGTTGGGGTTCAGCTCGGCATATCGCCGCGCTGCATGCAGCCCCATCCAGCCTGCGCCAATGACCAGGCAATCGCAGGTGACCGTACCTTTAAGAGGGTTGACTGGGTACTCAGGACCCGCTGCAAGATACCAACCCGAGTCCGATACCTCCGGCTGAGGCGGGGCAATTTCGATGCGCTTGTCAAAAATCTTGGAATCCAATTTGATTCTCCCGAATAAAAGTAACGCTGTTTACGAGATTCAGGGACAGGCAAGCGCCAGCCCGGACAGCACGCGACCAACCGGCTTGCTCGCGCAAAGCCTTCGATAATTTTTTCAATCATCAGCGCTTATTTCAGGATGATTATGAGCGCTGCTATTGTTCTTCTTGTTGCAACAACACCTCACACACCAGACATATCGATCGCCTTCCTGACAAGATGAACATCTCAATTCTGCGTGCTTAATGGACAAGGCCTTACGCCGCATTTCCATCTGCCTCCCAAGATCTACGCAGCTGGATGACAAGCCACTTAAGAGCCCTGTGACGCTTGACCCTGCTTTATTCACGCCCCATTTGTTGGACATGGTTGGAGGCTTAGAAGGCCTGCAACCAACACAAATCTCTCAGCAACATTATTCCTATAAATAATTTTACGCCAGTTTTTTTTGTAAAAATAATTAACCCGTTTTTATCTCATAAAAATGACAGTCAGGCTCTTGCGATGGCCATAGACCATTTCTTTGCAATTCATTTGGTTTTGCTTCGTTTGCTTCTTAATAATTGGTTCAAGCACACCGTGCGTAGCAGTCCACGGCCCTCACCTCCAACACGCAACTCATTCAGATCTACATGAGTCGATCCAGCGCAACGCCGAACAGGTACAGCAACTCCCGGCCATCGACTCGCATCACATTGTTACTAGACGGAATACTCGACCATGGATTAGCGTTGGTTGCATGCAGTCGGAAACTGGGCCAGTCGCATCTCCATCCCTCCGATGGCACTCCCGAACACCAAGCTGCCCTGACCGATCCCTGATCCGCCGCTATCGCTTATTCAACGTGGCTGAATGAGACGGTGAGATCGCCGTGGGCCTGCATCTCGAACGTCAGAGGGAGTGGTAACGCTTGGCACCCTTGACAGAGCTCGGAGGAACAGCCCTGTGTTTTTCGATAATTCAAAGGTTTGGATTGCCAGCGGCGCCGCGGGTTAGCTCTACACTAAATTCTCAGCCGTCCGATCCTCGAGTGGCTCAGTGGTTTCCCGACGCTCTGAGCGAACCTGGTATATGTCCTGGCCGGCCAATACGAACTCGCCGGTGTACTCGGCGAGCAGGTGATGCGAGCCAATCGGATCTCTACTGCACAGGCATAGGTGGCAAACCGCGCAAAGCGCAGTTGCAACATCACCCATTCAGAGAAACACGGCTTCTGGTTAGCACGTACTGAAACTCAAACAATCGGGTTCCACCGACTAGCTGACCCAGTATGCTTGGTTGACGATGAGCAGGATGGTCACCTACAGGTTGCGCGTTTACCTGCTGTTGTAGTCGATTGATGGTCTACCTTCTTCCAACATCGCTCTTTTCGATGAGCTGCAATCCCACGTATAGGTCGAGGGGCCTCACAAGTTAAAACCCTTTAGACAGATGTTGTGGGATAAGGAAACTGGTAGCGGACTTTTATCTTCCTGCGGTTTCAATCGACTTTGATTTGGAGGTGTGAAGACCGCCCCGAGGATTTCAGTGAAATTGTGAACGTGGCCGCGGATATTCAGCCGACTGATACTCCGGCATCACCAGCAGCGTCCGAAGATATCAGCCCAAGATCAATTCGAGATCCACCCTAACCCGATTTGCCGGTGTCGGAACACTGCTGGATATGTTCGAGCGGGCAGTACCCGAATTCAATGACGCACCGCAAGGGCCCTCTCTCGACAGCTCAAACGCCTCTACCGAGAACCTTAGCCAGGAATACCGGAGTTAGGTCAAGCTAGGCATCCAGAGTCACAAGCTGATTCAACGACAGTAGGCCCAAGGTGCACACGGTGAGCAGCTCAGTGTTTCTGGTAACACTTGGCCTTTCCCGCGCTACTATCGAATGTATGAGTTTTTCAGCAGTCAACTGAATTGGTACGTTGTCGTGTCGCCTGCCAGCATATGAGCGAACCGGCAGTTACCAGGAGCGCACCATGCCAAAACTGTACTTTTAAATCGACTCCCAGCCATACGGCCGCGAACGCCGATGACAAGACTGGCGCAGAGTATGACAAGGTGGCGAGCAACGTGAGATTTCCCCGCAGAATCCCAACGTTCCACAGGGCATAACCACCCGCCATAGCAATGCCAGCGGCAATCAATTGCAAAACACTACTAAGGGTGAAGCCGGAAATCACCTCACTGCTAAGAGAGTATTTCAGCCAAAGTACACCCGCTGTAAGAAAGAAGTATAAAACTACAAGGTTTTGCCCTCCGCCATACTTTCTCGTGACATTGCAGTACAAAGCAAACGTAATCGCACACGCTAATGCGAGGCTGTAACTGAGAGGGTTGGATTCAACATTGGAAACGATACGAGACAGTGAGACCCCATCACTACTTACAACCCACACTATGCCGAAAAGCGCCAGCAGCGTACCTGGAACTATAATCCAGCGTGGCTTTTGTCCGTTCATGATGATGGCAAGTAGGACGGTCAGACAAGGCCACAAATAATTCACCACACCAATCTCGATTGCTTGTGTTCGGTTGCTGGCAAAGCCTAGAGCGAGTGAAAGGCACACTTCGTTCACAACAAAAAGGGCGCTTCCTGCTAGGAGATAAGTCTTGGATGTCGAACGCAATCGCGGTCGTCCCAAAAACCCAAGAAGCATGAGTGCACCCAGTGAAAAGATCATTGCCGCACCGCCCAATGGGCCGAAAAATTCGCTAACGCTCCTAATGAGCCCGGCGGCGGTGCTCCACATAGCTATCGCCACTAAGCCACACACTGTGGCCGCACGTTCACCTCTGACCTGCATATCCCCCTCTCCCCTGTGGTCGCTTAGTTAATGGGAACTATGGCTACATTTTGCTGCACAGGTTGACGCTCCATGAGGATGCAGTGAGCATTCAGGCGCACCTTCAATCGCTGCAGACCCGATAACGTGTATTAAAAGCTAGATTTAGAAATGCCAAAGTAGACGTGCTGAATCGATGATGGGACCGCGGGCAGGACCATCTTGATATGCTTCGAGGTTTTTACCCTCTCCGGCCGATTTCGCCTGGCTATCTGTTGCTCAAACTCCCGCCAGATGCTGCTGAACGTCATCCCGGAAACGGGGTGAGTATCGTGCGGAGCAAGCATAGAGATCGGAAGCATGACGTAGGGACTTTCTACAAGATCACTTCTCGGCAAAACACCCCCCTTGAACTCACCGACGTAAGAGCCGTACAGAAGCACGTCAATATCAATAGGCATTATCAGGGATGGCATATACCGGCGGTGATAGTTTGACTCGTAGCGCTTGATCACTCGAGAAAGTTGTTCCAGCGATAGATCGGTTTTCCCGCACATCACCAGATTGAAGAACTCACAACCCTGCGCACCCACCGGCCTGGAGGAGTACACAGGAGAACATAGCCCGTCACTCAGTAATGCAAAGAGGAAGTCTAGTGCGTATTGCAGGTTCAATTCCCGTTTGTGATTGCTGCCCAACCCCAGATACACCAGCGTCGACATGGCACTGAAATTCCTTGTAGCTGTGAGGAGTCGACTAATACAAGCCCAGCCATTTATTCAGCGACTGCTAAACTCATCGTTACACAGCGGCCATACAACAACCGGTGTGAGTAAATCGACTAGATTTTTCTGCTACTCACACTCACCTGTCTCATTCACTGGGACAGGTGAGTGCTAGCTTGTTAGCACTTAATGTTTGTCATCTCTGGGTCATAGAAAGCACGCAGACTGGCTTCAACCTCGTATTTTTTGGCCGCAATTTCAATTTCGTACTTGCCCTCCTTGACCCAGTCAGCACTCACACCTGCGTCATTACACACATATCCCATTGCCACGTTGCCGCCGATGAAATGACCGTACATTCCAGACGTGGTCCGGCCGACGATTTCTCCGTTTCGAAAGATGGGTTCCTCGTGGTAACTGGTGGCCTCGGGATCTAGGAATTTGAACAAGACCATACGTTTTTTAACGCCCTCGACTTTCTGCTTGAGCAAAGCTTCCTTGCCGATAAAACCGCCCGCCTTGTTGAAATCAGAAGCGAAGGACAGACCGGCTTCCAGTGGAGTGTCTTCCTCCATCACGTCATGACCGAAATGGCGATAGCCCTTCTCGATGCGCAACGAATTTAACGCGTGGTAGCCACAGAGTTTCAGGCCATGAGGTTCACCTGCAGCAACGATTCGGTCGAATACATCAGGTGCAAACTCGGTAGGGATGTAAAGCTCCCAACCCAACTCACCGACGTAGGTGATCCGCGAGGCGCGCACCCGAGCGTAGCCCAATTCGATCTCTCGCGAGGTTGCGAACGGGAAGCCTTCATGTGATAGATCGTCCGTGGTAAGCGGTTGCAGCAGATTACGAGCGTTGGGACCCATGATACTAATTACAGCCATAGATGAGGTGACGTCGGTGATCACCACATTGGCCTCCGCCGGTGTATTGCGGCGCAACCAATTCAATTCACGGGTCTGTGTCCATGGGCCAGTGACAATCAGGAAAGAATCTTTCTCCAACCGTGTTACGGTCAGGTCCGCTTCGATGCCACCGCGTTCATTGAGCCACTGGGTATAAATGATTTTGCCGGGTTCGACATCGATATTGTTGCTGCAGATGCGGTTCATCACCGACACTGCATCACGTCCTTGCACCAGAATTTTGGCGAAGGAACTCTGATCGAACAATCCCACGGTCTTGCGCACTGCAAGGTGTTCGGCAGCCGACCAGTCGAACCAGTTCTGCTTGCCCCAGCTGTAGCCGTATTCAGCCTTCACGCCTTCAGGGGCGAAGAAGTTTGCGCGCTCCCAGCCGACCACTTCGCCATAGCAGGCATTGGCCGCTACGAGGCGATCGTGGAGGATACTCTTACGGGCGTTTCGAGCAGTTTCAAACTGACGGAATGGCCAATGCATCGCATAGAGCAAACCGAGGCCTTCGGTGGTGCGGTCGTACAAGTATTGTGAGTTACCCTGGAACGGCAGGTTGCGCTTGATATCCACGTCCCACAGGTCCATCGGCGCATGGCCCTTGGCAATCCACTCGGCCAGTACTTTACCGGCGCCACCTGCCGACTGGATACCGACCGAGTTGAAACCGGCGGCAACAAAGTAGTTGCGCAGCTCAGGTGCTTCGCCCAAGTGGTAGCGATCGTCCGGGGTAAAGCTTTCTGGTCCATTGAAGAAGACTTGCAAGCCAGTCTTTTCCATCGCCGGAATACGGCGGATGGCCGCTTCAAGATAGGGTTCAAGGTGGTCAAGATCAGGAGGTAGTTCATCGAAGCAGAAGCTGTCGGGAATCCCTTCGTGGCCCCAAGGTTTGGCGTTGGGCTCGAACGTACCCACCAGCAGTTTGCCGGCATCGGTCTTGAAGTAGTTGTAGTTGTCCAGATCACGCAAGGTGGGCAGCATGATGCCGTTGATTTCCGGCATTGGCTCCGTCACGACATAATAGTGCTCTGCCGCGTGCAGCGGGATATTGACCCCGGCCTTCTTGCCAAAATTGCGCGCCCACATGCCGGCACAGTTGACGACGAACTCGGCGTCGATATCGCCTTGGGCGGTTACCACACCTGCGGCTTTCCCGTCCTTGATCTTGATGTCCAGAACCTGGGTGTTCTCGATGATCCGCGCACCGCCCATGCGAGCGCCCTTGGCCAACGCCTGGGTCACGTCCACCGGATTCACTACGCCGTCCAGAGGCAGATAAACGCCGCCGACGATGTCATCGATGTTCAGCAGCGGCCACAGATCCAGCGCTTGCTCAGGGTTCACCACCTCGCAAGGGAAGCCGCACAACTTGGCCATCGAAGCGCCACGCTTAAGCTCGGTGAATCGCTCCTGGTGGGTGGCGATACTCAGCGAACCATTGCGAACGAACCCGGTCGCCTGCCCGGTTTCCGCTTCAAGGCCTTCGTACAAGCCGGCACTGTATTTTGCCAGCATGCTCATGTTGTATGTCGCGCGCAGAGTCGGCACCAGGCCGGCCGCATGCCAGGTGGTACCGCAGGTCAGCGTCTTGCGCTCCAGCAACACCACATCTGTGATGCCCAGTTTGGTCAGGTGATAGGCAACGCTACAACCGATTACCCCACCACCGACGATGACTACGCGAGCTGAGCTCGGAATGCTATTGCTCATGTGAAACTCCAAGGCCGGTTGCCAAAGGGGCAACCGACTCGATGATTGGGTTATAAAACGACGGTTTTATTGCCATACACCAGCACGCGGTCTTCAAGATGGTTTCGAAGCCCCCGCGCCAGTACGGTCTTCTCGACGTCCTTGCCAAGCCTGACCAGGTCATCGACTGTTTGCTCATGACTGACCCGTGCAACGTCCTGCTCGATAATCGGCCCTTCATCAAGCTCTTCGGTGACGTAGTGACAGGTCGCACCGATCAGCTTTACCCCACGACGGGACGCCTGGTGATACGGCTTTGCGCCGATGAACGAGGGCAGAAAGCTGTGGTGGATGTTGATGACCTTGTGCCGGTATTTCTCGCACAGGTTTTGAGGAAGAATTTGCATGTACCGCGCCAATACGATGCAGTCGGCGCGGTACTCATCGATCAATCGTTCGGTCCGGGTGAAACCTGCTGACTTGTTGTCCTTGTCCACCGGGACGTATTCGAAAGGAATGCCGTACCACTCGACCAGGCTGCGCAGGTCTTCATGGTTTGAAATCACGCAAGCGATGTCACAGACCAGATCGCCGGTCTTCCAGCGGTCCAGCAAGTCAGTCATGCAGTGCGAGCCTTTGCTGCACATCAACACCACTCGTTTGCGCTGATCACTGTCCACCAGCCGCCAGTTCATGGCCATTTCCTGAGCCAGTGGTTCGACCTTGCGGCGCAGCACTTCCATGTCAAAGGGCAGCGAATCGGCACGGACCACCATACGGCTGAAGAAGCGGTTGCTTTCTTCATCCGAGAACTGCGATGCCTCTTCGACCCAGCCGCCGTGACTGGCGAACAGACCGGCAGTGCGGGTGATGATCCCTACACGGTCAGGACAATCGAATGCGAAGGTATAAGTACGCTTGGTGCTCATTTCAGGCTCCTCAAGACAGTGCGGCTTCTAGCGCGGGAACGGCGTCGAACAGATCGGCAACCAGGCCATAGTCGGCGACACGGAAAATCGGCGCCTCTTCGTCTTTGTTGATCGCAACGATGATTTTCGAATCTTTCATGCCGGCCAAATGTTGGATGGCGCCCGAAATACCCACGGCGATGTACAACTGTGGCGCGACGATCTTGCCGGTCTGGCCGACCTGCATGTCGTTGGAAACAAACCCGGCATCAACGGCGGCTCGGGACGCTCCAACCGCCGCGCCGAGCTTGTCGGCGACTTTTTCCAGCATGGCGAAATTCGCCCCGCTGCCCATGCCGCGACCGCCGGAAACAATGATTTTGGCGGATGTCAGCTCGACCCGCTCCGACACGTTGAAGTCGGCACTGACAAACTTGGAGAGTCCCGTTTCATGGGCGAGCGAAAGTGCTTCGACGGGCGCACAGGCCAGGGATTTTTCTGCTGCCGCAAATGCGGTGGTGCGTACCGTCAGAACCTTCACCGTGTCAGCACTTTCAACGGTAGCCAGGGCATTGCCGGCATAGAAAGGACGAACAAAGCGACTGGCTGAGATGATTTCCACCACGTCACTGATCTGGGCCACATCCAGCAATGCCGCCACGCGTGGCAACAGGTTTTTGCCATAGGCCGTCGAAGCGGCCAGCACATGGCTGTAGGCCGACGCTGTCGCCAGCTCAGTGACCAGCGCCGCCACGTTCTCGACACTTTGGTCGGCGTAGGCAGGAGCGTCAGCGATCAGTACCTGAGTGACCCCCGCAAAGGTCGCGATTTCTTCGGCAACGCTACCTGCGTGCTTCCCTGCAACCAGCACCACAACAGACTCGCCAAGGCGCGCCGCAGCGGTCAATGCATTCAAGGTAGCCAGCTTGAGCGTTCCTTCGTGGTGCTCAGCAATCAACAAAACAGCCATCAGATCACCCCCGCTTCGTTCTTCAGCTTCTCAACCAGTTCTTCAACGCTGCTCACGCGAACACCCGCCTTGCGCTCCTGGGGTGCTGTGACCTTGATAACCTTCAGCCGTGGAGCAATGTCGATCCCCAGGTCATTGGCCTCGATAACTTCCAGAGGCTTTTTCTTGGCCTTCATGATGTTGGGCAGCGATGCGTAGCGTGGTTCGTTCAAGCGCAGATCAGCAGTAATCACGGCTGGCAGACTCAGGCTTCGAATTTCAAGGCCGCCGTCTACTTCGCGAGTCACGTTGACCCATTCGCCGACGACCTTGATGTCCGAGGCGAAAGCGCCTTGAGAACTGCCCATCAAAGCGGACAACATCTGGCCGGTCTGGTTGTTGTCGCCATCAATGGACTGCTTACCCAACAAAACGATGCCGGGCTCTTCGCGCTTAACCACATGGTTGAGCAATTTGGCTATGGCCAGCGGCTCGAGATCGCTCGCCGACTTGATCAGCACGGCGCGGTCGGCCCCCATGGCCAGCGCTGTGCGCAATTGTTCCTGACAGGCATCCGGCCCTACGGATACAGCGATAACCTCGCTGGCTTGTCCGCTTTCCTTTAACTGCAGCGCTGCCTCAACCGCGATCTCACAAAAGGGGTTGATCGACATCTTTACGTTGCTCAACTCCACGTCGGACTCATCCGTCTTGACCCGGACCTTGACGTTGGCGTCCAGGACCCGCTTCACCGCCACCAGCACCTTCATAGCTACCTCCGAATAAGTCCATGACTGCTTGGGACCGATGCTATAAGCCCTCATGCACGCTTACAAACGATCTATCCACCACTCATGGATAAGACATGCTTATGCGTAAAATGAATGCCGCGCGCTAAAAAAACCCGGCATGCGCCGGGCTATAAGCCTTCAAATCCTCACTTAGCCAATATCTCCCTACATGCTTGTGTAATTAGGGCCACCGCCTCCTTCGGGAGCGCGCCAGATAATGTTCTGGCTCGGATCCTTGATGTCACAGGTCTTGCAGTGCAGACAGTTCTGCGCATTGATCTGGAAACGCTTTTGTTCCGCGTCCTCGACAACCTCGTACACCCCGGCCGGGCAGTAGCGTTGCGCGGGTTCGGCATAATTGGGCAGATTGAAATAGATCGGCAGTTGCGCATCCTTGAGCGTCAAATGGCAGGGCTGATCTTCTTCGTGGTTGGTGTTGGACAGATAAACCGAAGAGGTCTTGTCGAAACTCAGCACATTGTCCGGCTTGGGGTAATCAATGGCTTTCGCTTCATCGCCGCGCATCATAGTCGAGTAATCGGCACGTGAGTCGCGAAAGGTCCAGGGCGTTTTCCCCTTGAACAGGTTCAGATCGAACCACGCATAGGCCGCGCCGACCAGGCTGCCGAAACGATGCAACGCAGGGCCAAAATTACGTTGCTGGTGCAGCTCCTCATGAATGGAAGAGCTTTTGAACCGCACCGCGTAGTCCACCAGCTCCTGACCAGCCGCCTCGTCGACGGACAAAGCCTCGAAGATCGTCTCCGCGGCCAGAATTCCGGACTTCATTGCCGTGTGCGAGCCTTTGATTTTTGCAAAATTCAGCGTGCCCGCATCGCAACCAATCAACAGGCCTCCCGGAAAATACATCCTGGGCAGCGACTGCAGCCCGCCTTTTGCAATCGCCCGAGCACCGTAGCTGATGCGCGATCCACCCCGAAGGTATTGCTCGTAAAGCGGATGGTGCTTCAGTTGCTGCAGTTCGTCGAACGGTGAAAGAAAGGGGTTGCGGTAGTTCAGGTCCACAACCTGACCGATCACGACCTGGCGGTTCTCCAGGTGATACATGAAGGCTCCACCTTGGGCACCACTCACGGTCAAGGGCCACCCGGTACTGTGGATCACCAGGCCCGGCACATGCTGCTCGGCCGGTATTTCCCAGACCTCCTTGATACCCAGGCCGTAATGTTGAGGATCAGAATCAGCATCAAGTTGGTACTGATGGATCAATTGCTTACCCAAATGACCTCGGCAACCTTCGGCAAAAACCGTCTGTTTGCCGATCAGCTCGATACCGGGGGTGAAACTGCCCTTTTGCTCACCGGATCGATCGACCCCCATGTCAGCTGTGACCACGCCCCTGACTCGCCCCTGCTCGTCATACAGAACATCGGATGCGGGAAAGCCAGCAAACACATCCACACCCAATGCTTCAGCCTGTTGACCGAGCCAACGGCAGATGTTCCCCAGGCTGACAATATAATTGCCTTCGTTGTGCATCGTCTCGGGGGCCAATGCACCCGGAACCCTGATCGACAGATGCGACGACGATAGATAATAAATCTCGTCCGAACTCACCGGTGTATGCAGCGGTGCGCCGATCTCGCGCCAGTCGGGAAACAACTCGTTCAGTGCCGAAGGCTCGAACACTGCGCCGGACATGATGTGCGCACCGATCTCGGCGCCCTTTTCCACCACGCACACCGAAAGCTCTTGCCCTGCCTCTATTGCAAGTTGCCGCATGCGAATCGCAGCGGACAACCCAGCCGGTCCGCCACCCACCACAACCACATCGAATTCCATTGCATCGCGTTGCATCACAGCCTCCACAGGCATCCAACCGTGCCTCTGGGGTCCATGCTACGAGGGCCTTTGGCACTGCAACAAACGATGTATACGTCACTGATTCATAAGGTTAGCTAATTCGTTACCGAAGTTCGGATTCCAGCCAGGTACAAAATGCCTGCGAGGCCCCCGACAGAGGTTTGTTGTGAGGTTTGAGCAAATAAAACCCTGCGAGACTTTCGATGCTCTGCTCCAGCGGGGAAACAAGTTGGCCGCGAAGCCTGGACTTCTCAACCAGTTCCTCATTGAGCAGGCACACACCCGCGTTCTCAATCGCCATGCTGGCGGCAATGGCATAGCTGTCGACATAGAACCGCTGGTAGTTCTCGGCCTCGCCTTGGGGGTGAATAGCCAGCCAATCACTCCAACCGTTGGGCGTACCCAGGACATCGATCAACGCCAGGCTCAGCAAGCCGCCGGCGCTACGTAGCTTGGCCGCGACATCCGGTGAACAGTAAGGCCGCAGTTCGGTGGAAAGCAGTTGTTGCACATCGTATTGCTGCCAATTGCCGATGCCGTAGCGAATCTCAATTTCAGCGCTGCTCGGAGGCGCATCGGCTTCCCAGTTCACGCCATACATGCGCAGTGAAATTTGCGGATACAGCTCGGCAAATCGCTCCATTCGCGGCGCCAGCCATAGTTGTGCGAACGAGTTGTTCACGCTGATCTCAAGAACGCCCTGAGCCACCGAGCTGAAGATATTGTTCATACCCTGCTGCATATGCCAGAGCCCCTCGCGGACCACCGCCAGGTAAGCGCGTCCCGATACGGTCAGCTGAATCGAACGGGTCTGGCGCTGAAAAAGCGGTTTGCCGAGCTTGTGTTCCAGCAACTTGATCTGCTGACTGACCGCCGACTGACTCATATTCAGCTCGATGGCTGCTGCGGAAAAGCTTAGATGGCGACCTACCGACTCAAAGGTTCGCAACCAGTTAAGTTGCAGGTTAGTCAACGACATAAACACCATCCCATTAGCGCTACTTATAAATGTAGCCGGTATACATCGTTTGTAGCGACTACTCAAGCGCCTTAGCATCCACTCCACCCGCCGCCCTGAACGCCGGCGAATTTAGTTTCCGGCAGATGCACTGGGCAGTGAGCCGATTTTTCATAACGAACGATGTGTAGGCCTGACGACCTCGGGCGCTTTTGGTTATCGCACCGGAAAAGGCCTGGCAATGGGATTCGTCAAGAGTGAGCTAGCGGCTCTGGAGACTGAGTTTAGCGTGCTGATCTTGGGCGAAACGTATCCGGCAAAGGTGACTCGTGGCTGCCTGTATGACCCCAAGGGCGAACGCCTGAAGGCTTGAACGCCATTTTTTCTGACCGCTGACAGGATAGGACAAGATGAACATGACTCAACAGTTGGATCACTCCCCCAGCACCCGGGCCCGCATCATTGACGGCAAGGCTTCCGCCGAAACGCTACGTCAATCAGTTGCCATAGGTGCTCGGGCTTTTCGCGAAAAGCGCGGCAGAGCGCCGGGACTTGCCGTGGTCCTGGTCGGTCAGGATCCTGCCAGCCAGGTCTATGTCAAAACCAAAATGAAGAAAGCGTTGGAGTCGGGTATTGACTCATTTCCACACTTGCTCGACAGCACTACTTCGCAAGACGAGTTACTGCAACTGATCGACAAGCTGAACAATGATCGCTATGTCCACGGGATCCTGGTGCAGTTGCCACTACCCGCCCACATCGATGAATCCAAAATCATTACCGCGATCGATCCAGCCAAGGACGTCGATGGTTTTCACCCGATCAACGTCGGGCTGCTGGCCCAGGGCAAAGCTTCGCTCGTTCCCTGCACTCCGCTGGGTTGCCTGATGATGCTCAAGGACCAACTGGGTGATCTGAACGGGAAAAAAGCAGTCATCGTTGGCAGGTCGAACATTGTCGGCAAGCCGATGGCCAATCTGCTGCTCCAGGAAAACTGCACCGTGACGATCGTGCACTCCAGGACCCGTGATCTGAACGCCGAGTGCCTTCAGGCTGACATTTTAGTCGTTGCCATGGGTAAGGCCGAGTTCATCAATGCCGAGGCTATCAAGCCGGGCGCTATCGTGATCGACGTGGGTATCAACCGTGTCGAGAAGGACGGGCGCCCGGGACTGGTGGGAGACGTCGATTTCGAGTCGGTTAGCCCCGTCGCAGCGGCCATTACACCTGTACCTGGTGGCGTCGGCCCCATGACGGTGGCATGCCTGATGCGCAACACGCTGGTTGCGGCAGAAGCCATCGAGAGCGACAAAGCCGCCCGCTTTTGAACCCTGTGGGATTAAGAGGCGCGACGTGGGCCAACTGCCGGGCAGAGAAGCGCTGCAAAAAATTGACTGACTGGCTGCCCCTGCACCGCAGGGGCCTCGGCTTCTCTACATGAGCGGCTTAAACCTAATTGCGAGGAATGACGATGACGACTATCAAGCATTTTATTAATGGCGAATCTTTCGCCGATGACGCCCGTACCACCGACGTTTTCAATCCCGCCACAGGTCAGGCGATCCACAAACTTGGACTGGCCTCCCGCGCTACGGTCCAGCAGGCGATTGATGCGGCCAAAGCTGCGTTCCCGGCATGGCGAAAAACCCCGCCTGCCAAGCGTGCCCAAGTCATGTTTCGCTTCAAGCAATTGCTGGAGGCCAACGAGCAACGCATTGCCTTGCTGATCAGCGAAGAGCATGGCAAAACTATCGAAGATGCCGTGGGTGAACTCAAGCGTGGTATCGAAAACGTCGATTTTGCTTCAGCCGCACCAGAAATCCTGAAAGGCGAATATAGCCGCAATGTCGGCCCCAACATTGATGCCTGGAGCGACCTGCAGCCCATCGGAGTTGTCGCCGGCATCACGCCATTCAACTTCCCAGCCATGGTGCCGCTGTGGATGTACCCACTGGCCATCGCCTGCGGCAACACCTTCATTCTCAAGCCTTCCGAACGCGATCCAAGCTCTACGCTGTTGATTGCGCAACTGCTGCATGAGGCTGGTCTGCCCAAAGGTGTACTCAATGTGGTGCATGGTGATAAGGAGGCAGTCGACGCACTGATCGAAGCTCCCGAGGTCAAGGCATTGAGTTTCGTCGGCTCTACCCCGATCGCGGAGTATATCTATAGCGAAGGCACCAAGCGTGGCAAACGCGTGCAAGCCTTGGGCGGCGCGAAGAACCACGCCGTGTTGATGCCTGACGCAGACTTGAATAACACTGTAAACGCGCTGATGGGCGCGGCCTATGGCTCCTGCGGTGAACGCTGCATGGCAATCTCCGTTGCAGTATGCGTTGGTGACCAAGTAGCCGATGCGCTGATCGCCAAGCTGGAGCCGCAAGTCAGAGCGTTGAGGATTGGTGCAGGCAACTCCTGTGGACTTGACATGGGGCCTCTGGTAACCGCCGCGGCTCGGGACAAGGTGGTCGGCTACATTGATGATGGCGTAGCTGCGGGTGCCAAACTGGTGGTCGATGGTCGTGGCTATCGTGTTGCCGGCCACGAAGATGGTTATTTCGTTGGTGGTACGTTGTTCGACAGCGTCACCCCGCAAATGCGGATCTATAAAGAAGAGATCTTTGGCCCGGTGCTGTGCGTTGTACGCGTTAGCAGCCTGGAAGCTGCCATTCAACTGATCAACGACCATGAGTATGGCAACGGCACATGCATCTTCACCCGTGATGGTGAAGCCGCTCGCCTGTTCTGCGATGAGATCGAAGTGGGCATGGTTGGCGTCAACGTGCCTCTGCCAGTGCCCGTCAGCTATCACAGCTTCGGAGGCTGGAAGCGCTCTCTGTTCGGCGACTTGCATGCTTACGGTCCCGATGGTGTGCGCTTCTATACCCGCAAGAAAGCCATTACTCAACGCTGGCCAAAGCGTACAAGCTATGAGGCCGCACAGTTCGCCTTTCCTAGCAACAGCTAGGGGGTAATGCGTTCAGGGTTGCGTCGCCAGAAACTGTTCTGTCGGGGAAAGAAGTTGAATGCGCTGCTCCCATTTTAGAATCTCTGCGATGGACTCGACCCGCCTGGGAACGGGGCTGTGTTTGTCATTACAGAGATTTCGTCGATAGCCTTTGGTCGGGCTTGAGACCTGGCCGCTTGCACACTGGCGGCCTTTTTTTCATCGCTGTGTAGCACGGTGATATCACATACATCTGGGCCTAGGGCAAATGCCTTTATCTGGCTGTTGTGCTGGATATTTGCGCACACTTTATTCGTGGTCTTGCCAAACGATCCATATCGATAGCATCTGGCTCGCAACCGAGCCCATGGATATGCTGATCGTTACTTCGGCGTACTCCACCGAAGTCAGCCAGATGGTTTCTCCTCCTAGCCAAACCCAACCCCGTCTCGAATGGGGCATGGAGACGGCCATGCGACGGATCAAGGAAAAGATCGCAACCTTCGTCAGTCCCCCCCGTCATTCAGTTGCATGATCACAACGATTAACGCTTCAAGCTCCGTTTGTAAAGTTAAAGCCAGTAGCCCCATCTGCACAGGCTCAATAAGATCAGCATGGCAAGCCTCTTCTAGGCGGTTACACGCACCTATTACCGATGTAGCGTTGACTATACGAGCCGCCCCCTTGATTCGGTGGGCCAGCTCGGACAATACCTGCGCGTCGTTTTCGCCCATGACCGATTTGAGTGCCGCCAGATCCTTGGTGTAGCTGTTGTACGCCTCGCGCAGCAAAGCCTCCATTGCCGCTTCGTCCCCCCCGGTCAGGTCACGCAGGCGCTCCTCGACCATGGCGTACTCTAACGGCTGCGGCATCAGCACCGGTTCTGCCACCGACACCGGCCCTAGAACGCTAATGGCTTGCAATGCGCCGGACAACGAAGTCAGGCTGACCGGTTTGAACAGGCAATCGTCCATCCCCGCAGCGAGGCACTTGGTCCTTTCCTCGGGTTGGGCGTTGGCAGTGTAGCCAATGATCACACAGCGCTGGCTACCGCGTTCGGCTTCGTCCTTACGGATCGCGCGGGCCATGTCGTAGCCATTCATGATCGGCATGTTGCAGTCGCTAAAGACCACATCGAAGTGCCCCTCACGCCAAAGCTTCAAACCTTCCTCGCCGTTTTCCGCCTGTTCCACGACCTGGTCGAGAAAGCCCAGTTGCTGGCACAACAACAAACGGTTCGCGGGCTGGTCATCAACCACCAAAATCTTGAACAGGGGACGCTCGGTCGTTACCGCCTCCTGGGGTTTTGGTGCCGTCTTCAATAGTGCAGGCATGATCGCCAAATACAGTTCGACATCAACGCTGGTGCCTTTACCCAAGGTACTGCGAATGCTCACGCCACCGCCCATCAACGCACACAGGGACTGGCAGATGGTCAGCCCCAACCCCGTGCCACCCCGAGAAGTACGACCATGATTGACCTGGGCAAAGGGCTGGAACAGTAGGGCCTGATCTTCGCTGGAGATCCCGATTCCGGTGTCTTCAACCGTAATGCAAACATGCAACCGTTCATCGTCAACCTCCTGACCACGAACAGAAACCTTAACCTCTCCCCGGTCGGTAAATTTGATCGCGTTACCGACCAGATTGGACAGCACTTGTTTGAAACGCAAAGGATCAACAAATACGTCGCAATTGACGGTCGAGTCGATATCCAGCGTTAACCGCAAGCTTCTTTGTCTGGCCAGACCATCGAATACCCGTGTGACCGACTCTACTAACTCCCGCAGATTGGCACGTTTGGGCGCCAGGCTTACGTGCCCGGACTCAATACGTACCACATCCAGGATGTCCCCAATCAGTTCCAGCAACCCCCTCGCCGAGTCATAGGCGACTTCAATCGCCGGCCGATCGAAATGCCCTTGATCAGCACGCTTCATGGCCAGTTCCAGCATGCCAATCACTGCGCTCATGGGCGTACGGATCTCGTGGCTCATGGTGGCCAGGAATGTGGTCTTGGCCCGACTCGACTCGTCGGCCAAATCCCGCGCCGCCCGCAGCTCTTCCATCAGCTCGCGTCGCTCACTGATATCGACCCAACCACAGATCACGCCACGGATCTCGCCCGAAGACGCGTGGTAGGGCTGAATCCAGTGATAAATGCTCAGCACTCGCTCGCCTATATGCAGCACCCGATCCACTTCATACGCGACGTCCTGCTCCATAACACGCAGGTAGTCATCATGGAACTGCAAGGCTTCCTGTCGATTGAGCTTCGCCCCTTCGAGCGTGGTCTTGCCAATGACATCGGCGCTGGTTACACCGAAGGTGTCAAGATAGTTGTCGTTGCAAGTGACCAGCCGGCCTTCGAGGTCACGTACATAGATCGGATGGGGAGTGCCATTGATCAAGGTGCCCATAAACTTCAACTGATCGCTCAGGGCCCGCTCCACCAGTTGCTTTTGGCGGTATTGCCGGCGGATGTACACATTCCACAGCACTGATGCCAAGATAAAAACGAATGCCACCCCACCCACCTGATAGATCAGTTGCCGGTAATCGCGCCAAGATGCCGACGACGAGCCAACGCTGACCCGCCAGCGGTTGAGAATCACATCGATGTCTTCAGGGGGAATACTCAGCAGAGCTTTTTCCAGGATTGAGTTGAGCTCGGTATCGCCACGCCGGCTTGCAAAAGCGAGAGAGCCTTTGGCATTACCGATGATATTGGACACCTTCAGCTCTTTTTCGTAGAGGTGCAAAATGTAGTACTGGGCAACGCCCAAAGTGGTGATGGTCGCGTCGGCCTTGCCATTGGCCACCAGGCTTAGGGCTTCCATGATGGTGCTCACCGGAACCACCTCAATACCGCCGGTTGCGGCCAGCAGCTCTTGTGCCGCATGCCCTCTGGGAACCGCCACGCGCTTGCCCTTGAGTGATTCCAGACTGGTCGGCGCATTGGAGACTTTACGAGTGATGATCGAGAACGTGCTGTAAATGAACGGCCGAGTAAAGCGCAGACTGCCTTCACGCTCGATAGTCGATGTCAACACCGTCATATCGGCATCACCGCCCTCGATCATTTTGACCATGCTTTCAAAACTTTCGGTACGCACCACCTTGAACCGCATCCCGGTGCGCATCTGGATATTGCGCATCAGGTCCGAAGTTACCCCGCTAAAATTGCCGTTTTCATCAAAATAGGCAATGGGTGCCAGATCACCATTGACCACGTAGCGCACTGTCGGATTACGTTCCAACCATCGTGCTTCGGCAGGCGTGAATTTGATTTTCTCGATGCTCAGCGCCCCGCCACCGCCAGACCAGCGCCGAATAATTTCCGGATATCGGTTATCCCGAATAACTTTGATCGCTTGGTTGAGTATCGATGCCAGTCGCGTGTTGTGTTCTTTAATGGCGAAGCCAAAGCCGCCGGTTGTTATATCCAGCAAGGAATCAAGACGCACATAGTTGAAGTAACTGATGTTGATCAGGTAGTTACTGGAAATCGCATCACCGAGATAAGCATCGGCATCGCCAAAAGCCAGTGCCGCCAGCGCCAGATCCGGCGATTTATAGGATTGAATCAAGGCCTTGGGGTAACGCGCCTTGAGCAGCGCAGGCTGCAGGTAGCCCTCTGAGACGGCAACACGCTTACCGACCAAGTCCTTGGATAAGGTGCTTTTGTCTGCCAGGTTGACGTAAATTGCTGGCACATCCTCGGCATAGGGATCACTCAGGAGTACGCGGCCGCCCGAGGTTTCAAAACAGTTGGCGCTGCCGATCATGTCGATACTGCCGCGTTCCAGCGCTACCAGCGCCGAGGCCCGGTCGGGCATGACACTGACCTTGACTTCGATATTCAGCAGTTGGCTGAGCATGCCGGCAACGTCCGCTGTTATGCCTTCGTAATAGGCAGAATGGGCGGTCATTTCAAACGGCGGAAAATCCGGCTGGGGTACACCCAGTTCCAGCACACGCTTCTTGCGCAACCAGTCCCAGTCGTCAGCCGACAGTGAAATCTCGGAGCGTTCGATACTGGATCGCCCAAGCATCGTGGAGGTGTTGTTAGCCATCGCCAGCGTGTTGAACAAGAACGCTGAGAGTATCAAAGCGGCGCTCAGGATGTATCGAACACTCAGAGTGCTCGGGCATTGCAAACGCTTTAAACCCAACATGCAAACGTCCCGATTAGAGTTGTTCAAGATTGCGCTGAATCTTGAACAACTCAGCATCGCAACGTATACCCAGCTTTCTGAACGCGGCCTGCTTCTGCCCACTGATGGTCTTTATGCTGCGCGAAAACTTTGTCGCAATCTGCGAAACCGACAGGCCGTCCAGGCAGCAGCGCAGCACCTCCCGCTCCTTGGGTGACAGTTGCACGTTATTGACCAGCACTGCATCCCCGGTGAGTTCGGTTTCAATCGCTGGGCCATTCTGGCCGGGTAACCGCTCCAATTCATAGGCCATCATCGGCGACAGGTAAGTCTCGCCGGCGGCCACTGTGCGAATCGCTTCCACCAGTTCATCCACTTCTTGCGACTTGCCAAAAAAACCATTGGCACCAGACTGTAGCGTGAGGTTGACGACGGCAGGTTTCTCCGCAGATGATGAAATCAGGATTAACATACCCGGATGGCGCTTGCGGATCATGCGCAACAGGCTCAGACCATCGAGCTCCTGATCACCCAGCAAGTAATCCAGCACCAGCAGGTCAACCTCAATCTCACGCAGGGCGGCCAGCAAATCACCACTGTTGGCATACACTCCGACTACATTGAAGTCCGATTCACGAGATAGGCGTGACTTTAATGCCAGTTGAATTAACGAATGATCATCAAGTACAGCGATTTTTAACGGAGAGACCACTGACCACTTCATTCATTGCTCCTGCGAATATGCTGCTACCCAGCTCGCTGGATTGTAGCCTTTTTCCTACAGATCACTCTGAGACTTTGCTAGCACTTTCTCCGTTCATCTCGATCCGTATACGAACCGGCGATTAGGCGCACAGGTAGCTCCTGCCTGAGGATTCTCGAAACCTCAGGCTAATAAGCGTCTGGCAATCATGAGTTGAGGAGTTGATGAGCGCTGTCCCAAAATACCAAACAGTCAGTTATAGAAAATCGAGCGATCTAACGGTACTTACAAGAACCGCGTCGCCACCGTGTGCGACAAAGGCTGGACTTGTAGCAACCAGGCCACCGTCTGCACCCAGTTCATGGGACGCGCCAAGTAATAACCCTGCCCCAGGTTGCAGCCCATCCGTGTAAGGCACTGCAATTGCGCTTCCGTTTCCAGCCCCTCGGCGACCACTAACATCCCCAGTTCATGGGCCAGGGCCAGGGTGCTGCTAACCACCGCGAGGTAGCGCGGCTGCTCTTGCATATTGCGCACAAAACCGCCGTCGAGTTTGACCTCGTTGAAGGGCATCTGACACAGGCGCTCCAGCGACGAGTAACCAACACCGAAGTCGTCAATCGACAGACCGCAACCCATCATGCGCAAACGTACCATGCTTTCCAGGCAGGCCGCCGGCGCTTCCAGCAAGCCATCTTCGGTAAGCTCAAATTGCAACCCGGAGGCAGGCAAGGCGTGCTGTTTCAATCTTTCTTTGATCTGCTCGATCAGCCTTGCACTGGACATCTGCGAGATATGCAGGTTAAAGGCTAATTTAAAGCGTTTGCCATGAGACTGAACGTGGCGCTGAAGGCTCAATCCCTGATCTAGCAAACTCAGGAACATGGCGTCCAGTAACCCGCAACGCTCCACCACAGGCAGAAAATCTGCGGGGAAAAACACTCTACCGTCTGCCTTGACCCATCTGACCAAGACTTCAGCGCCAATCGTCTCGCCAGTTTTGAGTACGAATTTTGGCTGGAAATAGGCCCGTAACTCCTGGCGCTCAATCGCCCGACGAACATCGTATTCGCCCGGAACACCAACCGACCTGCGTTCGACCTGCGTAGCCTTGCGTAACGGCGCGAACCGATCCAGCAAGGTGCACAACCTGTGCTTATCCAGCGGCTTGCCTATATCGCCCAGTAGCTCACAGCCGTGCAGCATTACGATTTGCTCAACCGCGCTACGCAGATCCGGTGCAAGCTCGCCACAAACGATTACCGAGCGCACCAACTTGTGCCTTCCGGCCTCGCGCAGGAACATCAAACCGTCCATGCCCGTCATGCGCAAACAACACAACACAACATCCACCGCGCCTTGGGTATGTAACAACATAAGCGCTTCAGGGCCGTCAGCGGCTTCCAGCACCTGTTGGTAACCCAACTGATTCAGCGCTCTGACCATCACGAGGCGCTGCAAAGCATGATCTTCAATGACAAGTACGCGAAGAGCAGGCATGAGTACAATCCCTCCCGATTATGCTCGGTTTACTAACAAGAACATCACGCCACGCCGGCGACTCCCCTATCACCTCAGAACTGCAGGTACTCAAGAGCACCAATAGGATGGTCGATAGCGCGAAGACTCATACAACACTGCCCAAAGCATGCTGTGCCAGAGCGCATTACAGGGGGCATGACTATTTCGTCGCGAATTCATTTTTTGTTGTCCTTTGCAGTACCTATTTTCGAGCTCAGCCAACAGCCTGACTTCACAGTGCTCAATTTAGAGAGGCCAAGGGAATGAAAGAACAAGATTTGTCCCAAAATCATTACCCCTCGAAAAAGTCCATACAGCAAAAACCTTACGGCTCAGATCAGCACATTCATTAACACAAACCTTACTGAAAACACCGTCAACGCACCGACGACGACACCAATAACGTTGGCCTTGAACAGTAATTCACATGAGCGTGGTCCCTGCATCAACCCGGTATCCGCCGTGTCGCTGCTCAGGCTTTTACCCCAGAATCGCGCATAGCCATTGGGCACAAACGCCATCACCAGCAACAATGATCCGAGCACCAGAAAAAACCAGCGGCCTAACAGATCAGGTAAGTAAAGTTCTCGGGACAAGAGCGCTAGGGTCGTTGTTATCAGTGCCAACCAGAAAGAGTTGATAACTTGGGATATAAAGTGCACGGGGCTGTTCATAGGGAGCACGCCTGGGAATATATCCCTAGACTCTCTAGAGTTTGGCGCGTCGATCCTATGAGAGTTGTCTGGAAATATAAGTACCCTAATCACCCCGCCCCCTGCGCTCGGCTGAGCGGTCAGTAGATTCCAGCCTTTGCGCCCAAAGCATCGTTACTTACTGATAACTCATCGTAATGGTTGCCCGGCCATTCGCTGTTCCGGGCGTGACCTCGGACTCGGTCATAACATAACGTGCACCCATTACAATATTGAAAACCCCATTAGAAGCAGTTCCGGCTAGCCACTGGTTAGTATTACCAATTGCGCTGGAGTCAGGACCGAATCTGACGACTACAGACTGGTAGTTAACTTCGATGCCGACACCTGTCGCGGTGGAGTCCTTTGTCAGACTCAGAACGCCTGACCTGTTGGAGACATTAGTTCGATCAGTCAACGTAGCATGTGCATTAACCGTACCTGAGCCAACGGCCCCCGCACACCGCAAGGCAATAGTGAACTTAGTGACAGGTCCTCCAGACCCTATCGTACTAAAGTTTTTCAAAGACACTGGCTCCATGGGCACCAACACCGACGACGTCGATACGCTACACGTGGGCACGCTGGGTTTAACAATAATCGGCGTTTGCCATTTAAAAAGCGCAAAGTTAGTGCCGTTTATCGTCGCCGAACCAAATTGCCCCGCAATGGTTCCAGCGGAGACCTCCCCATTTTTAGCCAGCACGACTAACATCGAACTAGAGGATCCCGTGGCGACTCCAGATGGCCAAGGAGTATTGCCCGGATTGGTACACGTCATTGGCCACCAGGCATTTGAACATGAGAGCAAATGGTCCCACATCAAACGATAGACAATCCCCTTCACGCCTGTCTCATACCAAGTGTAGTTAAAAGGCGTACCTGTGCCCTGATGAGAGATCGTAAATTTCCCCCCAGGGCAACTGCCTACTACCGCAGGATTCGTGACATATAATCTCCCCTCCCAAATAGTTTTACCATCCGGAAACGAAGGATCAATCTCGATTGACGCCGGCCCTACCATGTTAAATGTATAGGGACGGCTACATTCCCCTGCCGCGTTGGCACTTAAAGGCAAGGTGTTTAGCAGGGCAACACCGCTGAGCCAAAATATAACTCGAACAAGAATTTTCATCACAATACTCACTAAGGAAATACGGCACCAGAGCGCACAGAAAAACTATGTGTGAGCCACCAACTTACACTTTTATACCCACATCTATAGATCCATACCAAGGCATCCAATAGCCCTCTGCCAAACCGGTCACTGGCCACAACTTTTTAATTGATGACCAACGCACGCTCACGGGTACGTCGGCATGCCCCGGTAATGTTCCATGGTAATGATTCATTCCTGCACCTTGCTCGCCGAGCAGATTGCCTCGATCTGTTGATAGCTGGAATATTTGTCGGCCTTTTGACGCTCTGGCAAGTCATACGCCAGGACACAGCTCGACGACGCTTCATCCTCCCACTTAACGATCAGGCTTCCCTTAGGCTCAAGACCACGAGCAAAAATCTTGCTGCCCTGCCCGACCACGCCAACTTCCTGTCCTTGTTGGTTGAATACTGACGCCCCGAAGGGCAACGGCTGGCGATCCGATTGCAATGCTCGAATGATCGCTGTACGCCCCGATACCGTTGGGTATTTCAGCATCACCACAGCTCCTGCACGGGGAGCGACCTGCTGGCTGCTTATCTGCAATTCGACATCGGTGGACATGCCCTTTGGATCAAGATCGACCGTGTTCATGCTGTACGGCGTCAGATACGGGACCACTGCATACCCCCGACTGTCTACCTTGAGCCCGGAACTGTTAAGGACGCGCGCATCTGACGCCTCATGAGCCTCGACAATCCCGATGGTTTCCGAAACTGGTTGTGAGAACGTCACACCGCCAGGGTGGGCAACGATAGCCCCGCGGGCACCCAACCCAACTTGACTGTAGCCGGTCCCAGAGCCCGCGTTCACCGACAACTCGGTGTTCATGGAGCGGTATTGTGCATGAGCACTGTTGTTGGTCGATTGTTGACCATCACCACTTTGACGCCCGGAAGTGACGCCATAGGACAATGAGTTGTCATCAAACAGGGCACCGGATAGCGTAGCCTGCGTCGTCGCACGACCGTTGTTGTCACGGGATATGTTACTGGTGGCCATCATTGGCCTCGACCCACCAAATGGCAAGGTCAGGCTCAGCAGGTACACCGTCTGGCTGGCATCGGAGGCGCTTCTCTGGCGGTTGGCGGAAAGACTATAGCCAAGGCTTCTGACATTATTGCTATAGCCTAGCGAATAGTTCACATCCGTCCCGCTCCGATTCCAATAGTCCACGGTAGAACCACTCACATACAAACTACCATCGCGCCCTAACATCTGACTGATCGATACCTGTGTACGGCTGCGCTGGCGAGTGAGCGGGCTCTCACCGCCATGGCGCTTAGGCTCATTTCGCACCTGCACGGCATCATTCAAACTCAGGTAACCCCCGGTTGAATAACGATAGGCCGCGATCGAGAAGTTGGTCGCCGTCTCATCTATAAGTTTGCTGTAGCTAACGCGGGTACTTGAACCCGACATACGTTCGCCACTGGCCTGAGTTGCCTGAGACTGGGTGATATCCAGCCCCACTGCGCCAAACCGCGTATTTAATGCACTGCCCAACAGTACGGCACCGTAACCTTGAGACAGGGATGCTCCGGTATAGCCGGTTACAGTGTTGGTCAGGCCTCTTTGCCAGGTACCCTGGGTAAATATGGGTTGAGTCGACAACCGAGAGTCACGAACCTGACCTGCAGTCACACTGAAACGATTCATTCCAGGACGCACCGACAACGGCACGGCGGCATACGGCACCGTAAAGGTTGACGTCCGGCCATCCGCTTCCAGAACTGACACATCCAGATCGCCGCCATACCCAGTGGCATACAAATCATTGATTTCGAATGCACCTGGGGCAACGGTGGTTTCATAAACCGTCACGCCGTTCTGCTTGACCGTCACCTTGGCGTTAGTGCTTGCCACACCTCGTACTGTAGGTGAGTAGCCGCGCATAGAGTCCGGCAGCATGCGATCGTCAGTGGCAATACGTACACCGCGGAACGCTGTCGAATCGAACAGTTCGCCAGTCGTATAGGCATCCCCAAGGGTTAATTGGCTTTTCAACCCAGTCAGATCACGCTGAGCATAAGTCAAGATGCCTTGGTACTCACTTTTGCCATTGGTGCTGGAACTAGAACTGGAGCTGTAGGAGCCATCGTGGCGAATACGCCACTCACCGATGTTCACCCCGGTATTGAGTCCCACATAGTTTTGCGTCATCGACGAATTGCCGCCATAGCGATAGGTGCTGGCGTCATACCCTAAAATCGCGGCCGTAACCCCCGAGTCCCAGTGTTCAGGGCTAACGTAACCCCGGGCACTTCGGCTCATGCCTACCTGCGCAATGCTCACATCCAGACGCTGCTCAGCAAAGTCGAACTGAGTAGTGGCGTCGCTGATCACTTGACTGATTGGCAGACAGGTCCCGGCAACGCTCAGTTGCTCGCGAAGTTGCTCAGCGAACTTATTCAGGTCCACGCCCATGACTTCGAGCAAGCGCTTATCAAAACAAGCCTGAGCGTTTGCCCCTTCTTCGCCAACCTTGAAAGGTACCTGCAGTCGTCCAACCCAGTTTTGATTAACAAAAACATCAACACTGTAATTACCGGGCAAAACGACGTTACCCCGATCAAAGCGCGAAATATCAACGTTGCGACTGCTGCCAGGAGCCAGGAAGGAACTGTCAAATTCAACATGGGACGAACCATCGACCGGCGCCGAAACAACTTCAACCGCAAGGGCCTCTTCACAAACGAACAATACGCTCAAGATAGATAGGCAAAACGGATGACACCGGGCACGGACCAGCCGCCCCAAGGGCTTGTTTCTAAGCATCGTCATGATTACGACCACTACACAGAATCGGGAGATGAGCAGCCCTTAAAGACGTGACGATGCCTGCCAGACACTCTGGCCCAGACATCGACTATTTAAAGGGTGCTGTTTTCGTAGCTGCCTTATGCGGACAGCTCAGGATTAATCAGATAGAGCGCAACGCTTACACGTTATTGAGAAATGGACTTGAGTTGAGCCTGAGCTCTGACACCTGCACCAAAATCGTTGATCGCGTTGTATTCAACCTCGGAACCTGAAGGCGGCAAACTATTCAACCCTTTGACGGGGAACAGTTGTGACTCACCAGGCTTGATGTAGCCAGACCCTGCCTCAAGGCGCTTGCCTGCAACCTTCAGCTCCACATTGCCCAGATTGACGAAGTACGGCGTCGGATTCATCGCCTTGAGCTCGTAACCCGTCGCACCGGCGGAGCGGATCAACTGCCAAGTAACCTTGGCCGGCGAGTCTGCAGCTTTCCCTTCAAGGGTGGCGGGCCGGAAAAAAACTTTGATGCGCGTCCTGAATGCCATCTGCAATTGGTTGGCATCGTCTTGTTGCATCTTCAACTTCGGAGGAATTTCCAAAACGTTAAGCCAAAACAGTGTTTCTTTGTCCTGTGCCAACGGTGCTTTTGAATAAATCATGCGCAGCGTCTGACCCTTTCCTGGATCAAGACGAAACATGGCCGGGGTCAAAGTAAACGGCACATCAATCGTGTCGGGGGAGGCATCTATTTCACCATTATCGAGCCATGTCTGAACCAAAGATGGCGAGTCACCCTCATTGGAAACTTTAATCGTGGCTTCACGCTGTTCCGACGAAAAAATTATACGTGTACCAGCCACCACAACACTGGCCTGTGCCGTTTGTACAAAGACACTAAACATCAAGGCAGATGCACCGAGTAACTTAATAAAAGTTCGCATTAAATTGACTCCTTGAATGGGGACCTGAATCACACGATGAAACTGGCTACCTTCCTCTCTCTAAAGCAGCAAGGTAGCCGATCACGTTACTGGTAGATCATGGTGTACTGAACACGCGTGTTCGCAGCACCTGGCTCTGAAACACCAGTCGCTTCGTACTGGGCGAAATAGTTCAGTGTAGCTGTGCCAGCAGTCATGCTTACGGACTTGGAGTTCTGCGAAGCCTCTGGAGCCCCGACCATGATTTTGCTGTAGTCGCTGTTAAGCAAACCAATTTCAACGTTCTTGGCACCAGCACCAGCCTGATCAATGATCAGGCTACCCGAACCCAAATTCACCGTAGGGCCCGATTCGAACCGGGTACTGACCAGGCCAGAGTCCGGTACACAGTCGGTCAACTTGATAGAGAACTGCGTACGCCCAGCCCACTCACCGGCGGTTGCCAACGCAGAAGTTGCTACCGTAGGCAAGGCGACCGTGAAGTTTTTACCTGCGCCGCCACCGTTGATAGTGCAGGTTTGGCCATTGACGATGCCGGTAAAGTCGATAGTGCCATCAGCTGCTTGTACCGACGAAGCAAAAGCTACGACGCTGAATGCAGCTGCCATGGCGTAAGAAAAAGTTTTTTTGTTCATTTTTTGATTACTCACTTGGGGTTGTTGGATGTAGTACTTGGGAGAACGAGTCCATGATTCCATTTACAACCCCGAGATTCTTCAAGACTTGTCTCAAAAGCACCTTTCGAATTGATCCCCCCTGCTGTTCGAAGTACTAAAACAGTCCAGGCCCTATACGATAAGCGGATGGAGCTTCTACCGCCTTAGCTTCAGTCAAAGGCGATCAAGCTTAGGTCTGAAGTGCTGCGCACCCTCGAAAAGCCGCTAGAGCTCGACCTGTTCTTCACCAATAACATGCCCGGTCGCGGCGGAGATGAAAATGATGGGCCGTGGATACATCGCATGATTGGTATTACGCACCGCGATGCGGTTGAGAGTGTGATCGACCGCTATCTGACCCATTCGGACGTGACCGGATTGGTCCCGCGTAACGCAAAGATGCCCGGCGATATCTATGTCTTTCTGAAGGTCGCGCTAATGGCTCCCGGTGAAAATACGTTCTTTTACCAGAACGGTTCACTCGAAGCGCTGGACTGGGCACTGCGGCGTATTTCCGGATTAAACTGGGCGCACGCACCTGGTCGCACTTCGCCGCAGAAGGTCTTGGGAAGGATAAGACCGGGTGGTTGATTCACCGAGTACGTTTAACTACGTGGTCAATGCGGTGTTGGCAGAGTTGGGGAATTAAATTGCATCGACACCTTTCGCGCTATGCTGCGAGTGCTTGCAAGGCCGACCGTTGTTGACTTATTCAGAATGAAAATATCGACTAGTAGCAACAGAGTTGGGATAGCGAAAAATTCCGAATGCATAAATTTTTTCATGGATTCTTTGCACGACATACGTTGACCGTTATTTGATCTTCGCTCGAGTTTCGGAGTTTAATTTTTCAATTGAGCCGCTCTTGGGCAAGCGGCACCAGCCCGATTACGACCTGTTGTGGAGGACAGCAAACGGACGATGCAGCAATCGCTCTCTCCGTCCGATTATGATTACTATGGCATTCTCCGCACCCCGCAGCTGGGTTCTGGCAGCCCGCTGTACCCACGCATAGTGAGATCCTGAATGAAGTTCACCACCATTTCTGTTGCGCGAAAACTCAAGTTTTACCAATTGGTAGTGTTTGATCAGGTGCTACAGAGTGGCTCACTGGTGCGTGCCGCGCATGCTCTTAACCTGACTCAGCCTGCAGTGACGAAGATCATTCATGAGCTTGAATCGTACTTCGATGCGCCGCTGCTGATTCGTGGCAATCGCGGGGTGGCGGCCACTGAACTGGGTGAATTGGTGGTGCGGCGGGCCAAGTCGCTGCTAGCGGAGTTGCGCTCGTTGACTGATGAGGTTAATGCCTTTCAAGAAGGTACTTTCGGGCATGTCATGGTGGGCACGCTGATCTCAGCTTCAACCTCCCTGCTGCCCAGGGCTATGCAGTTGCTCAAACAGCAGGCGCCCGGTGTGCTGGTGTCATTGCGAGTGGGGCAGATGGACCAACTGTTTCCGGCATTGTCTGTTGGTGAAGTCGATCTGGTGGTGGGCCGAGTCCCTGACGATTGGCGCTGGCGCAATGAGTCACCGATGCTGGATGTCGAGGTGTTGTATGCCGAAGAGTTGAGTGTTGTCGCCGGTGCCAACCATCCATTGCACGAGCGCTCGCCGATCAGCCTGGCTGATTTGCACGAGTATCCGTGGGTGTTACCAACTCGCGATTCGTTGCTGCGGCGCACTGCGGACAAGTTGTTTGCCGACGCCAAACTGGTCACACCGGGTAACGTGGTCGAATCACTGTCGATTCTCACCAATATCACCCTGATGCAAGATCAACAAACAGTTGCGCTGATGCCGTTTGAAGCTTCCCAACAGTTTGTCGGCGCCGGTTTGCTCAAGGCTTTTGACCTGGGTGAACCGCTGCAGTTTGGCGATATCGGTTGTTTCTTCTCCAATACGCGGGCGTTAGGTCCTGCGGCGCGGTTATTTCGCGAGTGCCTGAATGAGGCCCGCTCGGAGTCCGATGAGCGCCAACCCCTCCCCATTTAAGACTCCACTTCAGCTATTCCAATTCGACATACCAAGGCGCGACATTTTTATTATTCACTAATATCTACTCTCCCTACACTTCCTCCGATTACCCATGATTTCCGGAGGTTGATGTGTCTGCACCCATGCAGTTGCTGCGTAATTACATCTCGGGCGAATTTATCGCTTCCGAGCAGACTTTTCCCAATGTTTCACCCATTGATGGTCGGACACTCGGCCATGTCTGTGAAGCCGACAAAGCAATGGTCGATCGCGCTGTAGTGGCGGCCAAAACCGCGCAGCACGGTCCTTGGGGAGAGTACAGCGCTAGTCAACGCGCCGAAGTGTTGCAGCGTATCGCCGACGCTATCGAACGTCGCTTTGAAGAGTTTGTCGCCGCCGAAGTCGCCGATACCGGGCGCCCGGTAAAACAGGCGCGCACCCTGGACATCGCTCGCGGGATTCACAACTTCCGTACATTCGCCGAGCTGATCAATCAGGCTGGGAGTGAGTGCTTCGAGATGCGCGCCGCTGACGGCAATGATGTGTTCAGTTACTCGGTACGCAAGCCCCACGGCGTAGTGGCGATCATCTCGCCATGGAACCTGCCAATGCTGCTGATGACCTGGAAAGTTGCCCCGGCGCTGGCGTGTGGTAATTGCGTGGTGGTCAAACCATCGGAAGACTCGCCCTCCACGGCTACGCTGCTGGCCGAAGTAATGCACGAAGTCGGCTTGCCCGCTGGCGTATTTAACCTCGTGCACGGGTTCGGGCCCGGGTCCGCTGGCGAGTTCCTGACCCGCCACAAGGATGTCGACGCCATTACCTTCACCGGCGAGTCTCGCACCGGCGAAACCATTATGAAAGTTGCCGCTGAAGGCGTGCGTGATGTGTCCTTCGAACTGGGCGGCAAGAACGCGGCCGTGGTGTTTGCCGACTGTGACTTTGATGCGGCGGTGGCCGGCGTTTTGCGTTCCAGCTTTACCAACTCCGGCCAGGTGTGCCTGTGCTCGGAGCGGGTGTATGTCGAGCGGCCGATCTATGACCGATGAGGCTAACTGGCCGCCTGCTGATCGAACCCACGACGGGCGCCGATCCTGCTTGCACTGCAAACTGGTTTTTAGGCCGCTGCGGAGTGGTTTAATGCTAACCGCACATGCCATTACCCGAAAATAGAAAAGCATGCGCCAGGTATTCTGGACCGTTATAGCTGACGAACATCAACCACAATTTTCATAGATTCAGTACCTTGAATGTAAATGTGAGCCGGCAGCGCACATTACGGATGATGAACAGCTTGATTGGAACGACCCATTCCAAGTCACTCGCCCTGTTCTTTCATAAGGAGGCATTGGTGGACACGCTGGCGAAGCGTCAATCGTTGACAGAGCCTGGACCGAACTCTCAGGTGGCTCGGCGTCCTACGTTTATTCCACGAGTTATCTCATCGATGCCGAGCACGGGGCATCGTGGATTTAGAGCCCACACCGACCCATCGCCCGGCTGAGGGCGAGGTGCCAAGACGATGATTGATCGGGTGAAAGCGCAGTTTAAAATCAAGCTAGAACACCTCACTGGCGACACCGCTTACGGTACGGCACCAATGCAGGCTTAGATGGTGGAGGTTTGACGGTAAATGCACCCTCCTCCATGCAATTTCCACCTCTACAGCTTGGCGGAAATTGGGAGATGCATCGTATATGTTGTGGTTCATCGCGATTCCGCTTCGGGGATGGATGAGCAACTACGCTCGCTGACGCTCGTAAACCACGAGTCGCAACTCCTACAGTCCCTGCTGCTAGACTTGGCTGTAATAGCTCAAAAATAAAGGCTATTTTGTTCTTCCTGAGGCTCACCTTCTCCTTGGATTCAAAAGTAGTGGTTGCAGGAACTTTACAGCGCGATCTCTTGTCTTTTGATATCTGAATTTTTATGTGGCTGTGCTTTGCTAAAACTCTAATTAGTCCACATATGAGAACTTGTTTTAAACACCCGATCGTCCAGCCTGATACATCTTGCAGGATAGGTTGGCACGTTCTGCTCGATGGATTATCAGGTTATCAAACCTCATTTCAGTACGATGATCTTTGAAACCAATTCAGCACTGTTCTTTGACTTCAATTTTTTCATAAGCCGCCCTCTGTGTACTTCTACCGTGCGGTGCGAGATATCCAGCTTTCGGCCAATCTCCTTGCAGGTCAGGCCATTGACGATGTGGGCCGAAATCTCACGTTCTCTAGGCGTCAGATTGACCGTCGGCCGAAATACTTGATCGATGCGCTCAAAGTGCCAGACCATCAGCTGGAAGGGATCATCCGGTGTCAGCGTGTAACCACTGGCCCTAGCCCAGAACACTTCTCCACTGCAGTGCTGCATGAAGCGCTCGTCTGAGTAGGACCCGTTTGTGGCGTGGCGCAGCCAGCTGAGGCTACGTTCGCCTACTGTCTTGTAGTCGGCCCGTGACGGGTAAAGCTTGAGCAGCCGCTCGCCAACCAGCATCTCTCGATCAAAGCCGAAGAGTTTCTCGAATGCCTTGTTGAGCTCGAGTATACAGCGGTCGCCAGTGATCACCTGAGGGGCTGGGGATACCTGGAAAGCCATGCTTTTGAGGTCATGTAGTTGTTGCTCAGGATCAGTCATAGCTAGCGGCCTTATGCCAGCGGCATTTTTAGGAACAGTATGCGTGCCCAAGACTACACATCTATATACGTAGTTGCACGAATAGCGAAAGGCTTGAACGGTGGGGCAGTCTAGCGGTAGCTGACGGGTGTACCTCAGTGTAACCACCGATAAAAACAAGACAGGACTTTCGCTATGGTGTCTCAAAATCCAGCTCGCCAACGCCGGCGTGCTTTCATAGGTGCTACGTCGGGACATTTAATTGAGTGGTACGACTACGGCGTGTATGGATTCTTGGCGGTCTACATTGGTCAAGCCTTCTTCGTATCTGAAGATCCCACCACCAGTCTGCTCAGCAGTTTCGCTGCCTTCGCGTTGAGCTTTTTCATCCGCCCGCTCGGTGGTCTATTTTTTGGTCCGTTGGCTGACAAGGTGGGTCGGCGCAAAACATTGATCACCGTTTTGATCCTGATGTCGGGCTCCACTTTTCTGATGGGCCTATTGCCCACCTATGATTCGATCGGGATAGCAGCGCCCATCCTGCTGGTACTTGTGCGTTGCGTGCAGGGATTTTCGGCCGGCGGCGAGATCGGTACGATCACAAGCTTTATTTCAGAGTATGCAGGGCCGGGAAGAAGGGGCTTTTCTACCTGTTGGCTGATGGTAACAGCCGTCTTGGGACTGGTACTTGGTGGGGCGGTAGCCAATGGGATGACCTGGTTACTGGGCGCTGAACTGATGCAGGAATGGGCTTGGCGAATTCCTTTCATGGTCGCGGGCCCCATGGGGCTGGTTTCCATGTACATACGCCTGAAACTCGAGGACAGTCCAGAGTTCCTGGCGTTGCAGAAAGCAGGCGAAACCTCGAAAGCCCCGCTACGAGAGGTGTGGCAATGGAAACGTTCAATCGCGCTGGTTTTCTTCATCATCACGCTGCATAGCTCAATCTTCTACCTGGTGCTGACGTTCTCCTCTACCTACATGTCTCGTATCTTGAAATTCGACAGTGGTGTGACGCTCTTGTACGTCTTCATTGCGAGCCTGTGTGCCGCGTTTGTTATGCCATTTGGCGGCATGTTCACTGACCGCTACGGGCGCAAGCCATTCCTGCTGGTCGTTGGGACCCTGGCAACCCTGGCCATGTTTTGGTTCTTCAAGTCCGCGCCAGGTGCAACACCAGCAAGCTTTTTCCTGCCGTTGATAACGGTGGCCATTCTGTTCGGGCTCTATGCTTCGTCTACCTACGCGACGATGAGCGAGCTGTTACCGACTCGCGTGCGTTCTACAGGTATCGCTGTGGCCTACAACATTCCGGTGGCGATATTTGGCGGTAGTGCTCCCTTTATTTCGACCTGGCTGATCCAGCAAACGGGGGATATAACGTCGCCATGGTACTTCTACATTGGTACAGGACTCGCTTCACTCATAGCGCTAATTGTATTGCGCAAAGAAGATTTCGTGGCCTGTGACGCAAACATACAAGGCGATCACGTTACTTGCGAAGTTGATAAACACAATACTGTCCCCGGTTGATAGTTGTACCTTCAAACTATCGCACTGTATTACCTAACTGGCCTGGTCCAGGCCTCGCTGAGGCAGGTGCCGCAGCACGTATTGCGCACTGTGAAAAACAAGTAATTGCGTGATGCAATTCACCTGAAAAAAGGATGATAAATATGCAAGTTGAGAATAAATTACTCTCGCAACCGGAGATTCCAAGCGCGGTAGCTGAACTCCTAAAGAGGCTGACCTACGCCACACCGGAAAACGCGCCCTTTGTGAAAGGCCGTCGGTCATTTTTCAAATATCGCGACTTGGGACTTACGGACGCCACTGATGGTGTGGCAAGGGCTCAAGTTACTTGCGCTACCGATGTCATGGAAGAGACCGGCTGGCACTACCATGTGTGTGATGTTCACTTCGTATATGCGCTGCGCGGATGGATCGAACTTCAATTCGAAGATGGTCGAATCGTTCGTGTAAACACGGGTGAGTCTTTGTTTATTCCGCCGGGCCTCAAGCACAATGAGACCGCGATTTCACCAGATCTAGAGCTATTTGAAATGTCGGTGCCGGCCAAGATGGAAACGGTGGCATGTGCCCCCCCAGAGCATCTTCCCCGTCAGGAAAGTTAAGGTAGCTCTATATTCGTAGGCGGCATGATATCAGCCACAGACTCCATTGTGTCGCCAATGCGCTTTGTCGATGAGTGCGGAAAAAAGCGTAACTACAAACTCAAACAGGAGAGGAATATGGAAAAGAAAGGCTATTTGTATGCTGAGCTGACAATCACAGATCCTGACGTGTTCTACAATGAATATATGTCAAGTGTCAGGCCCGTCCTTGAAAAGTTCGGTGCCACTTTTTTGGTGGGTACAAACACCCCTCAGGTTATCGAAGGTAACCGGATCATCCCTCGGGTCATACTGGTTGAGTTTCCGACGGTCGAGGTGGCTCGAGACTTCTACTATTCTCCTGACTACCAAGACATCATCGATTATAGATTTAGATCCTCCTCGGCCCATCTATATATCTTGGATGGCCTGTAGAGGTAGCGGTCAATTAATCCCGGACACGACGTTAAGTTTTTTCTCGGCCTGAGCGGGCGTTAGCCCGCCATTGACAAGTCTTCACAGCGCCGAACCCCGGCAAACTGCGGTCCGACCTCGGACAACTCGATCACGCCCAGGCCGGCACTCCCCTACCCCCGTTGAACGACGAGACGGCGCTGCAGTTCGCCCGTGATGCATCCCCGCCCGGCAATCACAACTTGGCGTCCCCCGCCGCGCACCATTTTCTTGTGTTGTTCAGGGCCCAGTTGCCACCGAGCATTTCAAGGTTCAAGTCGGTTCAATCATACGAAATCACGTATCAAACAATAAAATTTAATCATTATTTTTTATCATTCCGCCTGTATAGGCTCCCACCTATCGGACCTTGCCAGCGTTGGGCGCGCCGATACGATCAACAAGCCCCTTCCCTCGTTTTCGAGGGGATATATGAAAATAATAACAAGCAGGAATCTAATATGAATGCCGCCCAGGAAACTGCCGCCCATCAGAGAGCCCGCAAGGCCGGAGTGGCCTCGTTCATTGGAACGACCATCGAATGGTATGACTTCTATGCCTATGGCATTGCCGCTGCCCTGGTCTTTGGGAAGGTGTTCTTTCCTGCCGACCTTGCGCCCGGTACAGCCACCATGCTGTCCTTCCTCACGCTGTGGGCAGGGTTTGTCGCGCGTCCAATCGGCGGCGTTATCTTCGGGCACCTGGGCGACAAAATCGGCCGCAAGACCACTCTCATTATCACGCTGATCATGATGGGGGTGGCCACCACCTGCATCGGTCTGTTGCCCACCTACTATCAGATAGGCATCTGGGCTCCAATTGCCCTGGTGGCCCTGCGCGTCATTCAGGGGATCGCCGTGGGTGGCGAATGGGGCGGCGCTGTACTCATCGCCAGTGAAAACGCCCCCAAGGGCAAGGGCATCCTGTATGCCGCCTTCGCTCAACAGGGCTCCCCTGCTGGTAACCTGTTGGCTACCCTGGTGTTCTTCGGGCTCAGTGCCATTCCGGTATCGGACTTCATGCTTTGGGGCTGGCGCATTCCGTTCCTGCTGTCCGCAGTGCTGGTGATTGTCGGTATGGTGATTCGCCTCAAGCTTGAAGAGTCGGAGGACATGAAGCGTGTTATCGAGCAGAAGAAGACCGTCAAGCTGCCAATTTTGGACGTGCTGCGCAACCATTGGAAGATTGTGCTGCTCGCGGCGGGTGTGTTGCCGATCATTCACGTCACTTACTTCAAAAGCACTTTTGCCCTGTCTTGGGCCACCAAAGAGTTGGGTTACTCGCAAAGTACCTTCCTGAGCATCATCATTATTTCCCTGATCGTTCAGTTCATTGCCCAGCCCTGCGGCGCACTGCTGGTCTCGAAGATCGACATGCGCAAGGCCTTCGCCATGATTCTGATCCCTGAGCTGCTGTTCATGCCGGGGATGTTCTTTGCCGTGGAAACCCGGACCTACTGGATTGCAGTGCTCGGTATGTGCCTGTGCACCATTCCAAGCGCCATGTTCAACGGTGCCGTCGGCGGTGTCCTGGCCCGCGCCTTCCCGACCAAGGTGCGCTACAGCGGCTTGTCGATTTCCTACCAGCTCTGTTCGTTGCTGGTCGGCGGCGCAACACCATTGTTGGCTCAAGGCATTCTCAACTCCACCGGCAGCATCGTCGGCGTGGCGATCGCCTCGGCGTCCTATGCCCTGGTTTCTCTGGTGTGCATGTTCATGCTACTGAAGCGTATCGGCCACAATGCATCGGCTCTCTCTACCGCAGAACAGGCGGACGCCGATGAACTCGCTGGCGATAACAGGGGCCAGGTCCACCCGCAGCAAACCGATAGTTCCAAGCGCTCAGCCTCTCTCCTGACCCCGGCAGCCTAGGGTCTGTACGAAAGGTTTTCGAGCGAAGGTCAGGCAAGGCGAAAACAGGCGAGGAAGCGCAGTTAACGGGTTGTTAATGAGCATTGCGAGCCTGTTTTCAACGCAGCATCACCGAGCGCAGATACATTTGGTACAGAGCCTAGAGCCCAAAAGAGGAATCAGTCATGACCCACCTGACCATCAAGCAGCAACTGCAAAACAGCACCGAACGCTTTGCGTTGATTCGCCGCGATATTCACAGTTTTCCGGAACTGGGTGGCGAGACTCTACGCACCGCCGAACTGGTGGCTGAAATGCTTGGCGGCTGGGGCTATGAAGTGCATACCCAGGTAGGCGGCAATGGCGTGGTCGGCGTCTTGCGCCGGGGCAATAGCCAGCGCAGCCTGGGCATTCGCGCCGACATGGATGCACTGCCGATCCTGGAGAAAAATGGCCTGCCCTGGGCCAGCCAGCATCCGGGACGCATGCACGCTTGTGGCCACGATGGTCACACCACGACCTTGTTGGCAGCCGCCGAACATTTGGCCCAGTGTTCGGAGTTCGATGGCACCCTGAACCTGATTTTCCAGCCAGACGAGGAGGGTCTGGCCGGTGCCAAGCAGATGATTGATGATGACCTGTTCGGTCGATTCCCCTGCGACGCGGTGTACGCTTTCCACAACAAGCCGGGCCTGCCTGTCGGGCAAGCGGTGGTGCAGGCTGGCGGATTTATGGCCTCCTCCGAACGGGTCACCATCACCCTGACCGGTCGCGGCGGGCACGGCGCCATGCCTGAACGCGCCATTGATCCAATACCTGCACTGGCCTCTATCATCAGCTCCTTGCAGACGGTGGTTTCACGCAACCTGGCGACCGATGATGCGGCAGTGATCAGCGTCGGCGTGGTCCAGGCCGGCAGCGTCTATAACATCATTCCCGAAACCGCCAAAATGCTAGTCAGCGTTCGTACAGCGACCCCTGAGATCCGCGACCGAGTAGAGCGACGCATTCGCGAGATTGTTGAAGGTCAGGCCGCCAGCTTTGGCGTCAAGGCCGATATCGACTATCAATTACTGGCCCCGGTACTGGTCAATAGTGCAGCCGAAACCGAACGCATGCGCGCAGCCGCGAAGAAGGTGCTGGGCAGCGAAAACGTGCTGGATAAAATGCCGATGCGACTGATGGGCAGCGAAGACTTCGCCTGGATGCTCCAGGTCCGGCCCGGCTGTTACTTCATGCTGGGCAATGGTACCGGGGAGTTCACTGGCTGCTCAGTGCACAACGACCATTATGACTTCAATGATGAAATCACCCCGCTGGGTGCGGCTTGTTGGGTGGCACTGGTTGAAGAGTGTTTGAGCAAGGGTTGATAGCCACTTCGCGGGCGCTGCAATTGCGGTCTAGGCATCGGGCGTTCCATGTACGGTGGCAGCGAGGCTGCTGATGGCCTTTTTTCCGCAACTGCCGAGTACTCTCCTCCAGTAAGCCTCATCGAGGTAATGGCAACGCCGTGGTGTATTTGATCTGCTCCATCGCAAAGCTCGAGGTGATGTTGGACAGCCCCTCCGTACTTGCGATCAGTTTCTTGTAGAAGCTGTCATAGGCCGCTATGTCATTGATTACCACCCGCAGCATGTAGTCCCACTCGCCGGACATCCGGTAGAACTCCACCACCTCCTCAAACTGCATCACCGTCGCGGCGAAGGTCTCCAGCCAGACGCTGTCGTGACGCTGGGTCTTGAGCTGCACGAACACCGACAACCCCAGGCCTAATCGGACCGGGTCCAGCAACGCCACCTTTGCTCTGATATAGCCGCTCTCCTCGAGCTTCTTCACGCGCTTCCAGCAGGGGGTCGTTGAGAGGTTGACGGTCTCGGCGAGGTCTTTGAGGGAAATGGAGGCATCGCGTTGCAATAGGGTGAGTATGTGTCGATCGAAACTATCCATTCTTGTATTCGGCCTGTTTTGTAGTAAATTTTTCTACAAAATAGCCATAAGTCTAGAAAAATGAAAATTCTTTTTTCACCGGTCAGCAGTAAGATCTATCCCATAAAACCTGCCCGGAGACATTCCAGATGAACAAGAAAATCATCACCACTGACGCCGCTCCCAAGGCCATTGGTCCTTATTCACAAGCAGTGAAGTGCGCAGAGACCCTTTATGTTTCCGGCCAGATCGCCCTCGACCCACAGAGCATGCAGATGGTCGAAGGCATCGAGGCGCAGATCCGACAAGCCTTCACCAACCTAAATGCAATTCTTGAAGAAGCCGCGATGAGCTTCGCCGATGTGGTCAAACTGAACATCTACTTGACTGACCTGAACCACTTCGCCTTGGTCAATGGTGTGATGGAGGAGCTGTTCACCAAGCCCTATCCGGCGCGCGCGGCGATCGGCGTCAGCAGCTTGCCACGAGCAGCGCTGGTGGAAGTGGATGCGATCGCGGTGTCCGCATGTTGAGCCGGAGTCAGAACATGAGCAATGACTGGATTCGGACGGCCATCAGGAGTATTTCCTGCGACCTGCTACGTTCCGCTGACACCCATATTCACAAGCTGGACATTCCAGGGTTGAAGGGAGTCAACATCTATCTCAAGGATGAGAGCACCCACCCCACCGGCAGCCTCAAGCACCGACTGGCTCGCTCGCTGTTCCTGCACGCCATCTGCAGCGGCAAGGTTCGCGAGGGCACCCATGTGGTTGAGGCGTCCTCGGGCAGCACGGCCGTTTCCGAAGCTTATTTCGCCAAACTGCTGGGCTTGCGCTTCACCGCGGTCATGCCGCGCAACACGGCGAGCAAGAAAATCGAACAGGTCGAGCAGCTCGGCGGACACTGCTACTTCGTCGATCATTCGTCCCATGTCTATGCCGAAGCAGCGCGCCTGGCGCATGAGAGCGATGGCCACTACATGGACCAGTTCACCTATGCCGAGCGTGCGACGGACTGGCGCGGCAACAACAATATTGCCGACAGCATCTTTCAGCAGATGGCCGACGAGCCGCACCCCGTTCCCCACGCGATTGTCATGAGCGCCGGCACCGGCGGCACCTCATCGACCCTTGGCCGTTACATCCGCTATAAGGGCCATGACACCCGGCTGATCGTGGTCGACCCCGAGAACTCGGTATTCTATGAAAGTTACCGTACAGGCGACCGGAGTCTTACCAGCCCCCATGGCAGCCGCATCGAAGGTATTGGCCGCCCTCAGGTGGAGCCATCGTTCCTGCCGGACGTGATCGACGACATGCTCAAGGTGCCCGATGCGGCCAGCATCGCCACCCTCTACTGGCTGGAAAAGTTGCTCGGCAAAAAACCTGGTGGCTCCACCGGGACCAATATGTGGGGTGCGCTGAATGTGGCGTTGCAGATGCAGGAGCAGGGTCTGCAAGGCTCGATCGTGACCCTGATGTGCGATAGCGGCGAACGCTATCTGGATACCTATTACGACCGAGATTGGGTCGCACGCAATATCGGCGACATCACCCCGTACACCCAACAACTCAATCGTTTTCTTTAACCCGCATCAGGCATCCCCGACATGAGCCAGAACACGAATAATTTCTCGACCCAAGTCATCCACGCGGGCGAACAGTCGACCTACGCGGACAATACGCTCTTCCCGGCGATCGTCACCTCCAGCTCATTCAGCAAGCGCAGCCTGGACGACAACCCGGACTACGCCTACGGGCGGGTCGGCAACCCCACCCGCCATGCCTACGAGACCTGCATCGCCCAGTTGGAGCACGGTCATGGCGCGGTAGCCTGCGCCTCTGGCATGGCCGCCACCGCCACCGTGCTTGAGCTGCTGCCCAAGGACTCCCACGTGATTGTGATGGCTGGCGTCTACGGTGGCACCTTCCGCCTGATGCAGGACTATCGCAGCAAGACTTCCGGGTTGAGCGCCAGCTACATCGACCTCAACGACCTTGAGGCACTGGCGGCCAGTCGTCGCGACAACACCCGACTGATCTGGATCGAGACCCCAACCAACCCACTGCTGCAACTGGTGGACATCCAGCGCGTAACCGAGTTTGCCCGCGCCCACGGCATCCTGACCTGCGTCGACAACACCTTCTGCTCGCCCTGGAACCAGCGCCCTATCGAGTTTGGCGTCGACCTGGTGATGCACTCTGCGAGTAAATACATCGGCGGCCACTCAGACCTGATCGGTGGTGTGGTGGTAGCGGCAGATGAGCAGCAATTCGCCCGCCTGCGCTCCATTAGCATGGCCATCGGTGCAGTCCAGGGGCCGTTCGATTGCTACCTGGCCCTGCGCGGTCTGAAAACCCTTGATGTACGCATGGAGCGCCAGTGCAGTAATGCGGCGCAGATCGCTCGTTTCCTCAGCACCCATCCACAGGTCGAAGAAGTGTTCTACCCAGGGCTGGAAAGCCATCCGCAACACGCACTGTGCAAAAGCCAGATGCGCACCGGCGGCGCAGTGGTCTCGTTGAAACTCAAGGCCGATCGCAAGGCAATGGCCCCGTTCATCGAGCAGCTGTCGATCTTTGCGTTGGCCGACTCCTTGGGTGGGGTGGAAAGCATGATCAATCACTCCTACAGCATGTCGCACAACTCCTTGACCCATGAACAGAAAATCAGCCTCGGTATCACCGAGAACCTGATCCGACTGTCCATTGGGCTTGAGCACGTCGACGACCTGATCGCCGACTTGAGTGCAGGCTTCGAGCGGCTGCACGACACTCGCGTCGACTGACAGCGATTCCCGCAACAACCACCAGAGGCCCCTGAAGCCCGCTCCACGCAAAACCGATAAACCTGGCGTTCCGTTTCTCAAATAATAAGGTCAAAAAATGCAAACGAACCGCGTAGTCAAAAACCACTGGAAAACTGCAGTACTGGCCCTGACGCTTGCAGCAAGCGGCTCGGCCTTGGCCGAGCCACTCCCGAGCGCGCAGCGTTTTCTGTCCGACATTCGTTCGCCAAGAGGCTAGGACCTGTCACAGGCCTCCTGAACAAAACGCAATAAAACCAATAATAAGCAAACCCAAACGAGTGTACGCAAGATGTTTGATTTCGGTATTTGGACAATCATGCCCCCGATCGTGACCATTTTTTTGGCGGTGTTCACCCGCCAGGTGATCTTGTCACTGCTCGCTGGGGTAATCGCGGGATTCATTGTGCTCTCCAACTTCCAGTTCGCAAATGGCTTGGGAAGCTCGGTGCAAGGCATGGTGGATGTGTTCAAGTCTGAGGGGGCGGTGAAAACCATTCTGTTTGGCCTGATGGTCGGTGGGGTCATCCACCTCGCCCGCATAACAGGCGGCATGGAGGGGCTGGTCAGACTGCTAACCGAGAAGGCGCGTATTGTTAAAGGCCCTATCAGCTCCCAACTGCTTGGGTGCGCTATCGCAGGGCTGATCTTTATCGAGAGCAATCTCGCGCTGCTCACCGCCGGCACCGTGACCGGTGGCCTGTCGAGCAAGTACCGAGTCTCTCGCGAACAAATGGGCTACGTGATTCAGAACACCGGCCTGAGCGTGTGGTCATCGGTCCTGTTCAACGGCTGGGGCGCAGCGATGATGGGGGTGATTGCGATGCAAGCCGGCAAGGGCTTCATCAGCGGCGAACCATTCAACATCCTGGCTAATTCCATCGTTTACAACTTCTTCGCCTGGGTCACCCTTGTCTTCGTCCTGCTCAGTATCTTCACTCGTTTCTCTTTTCCCGCCATGCGCCGCGCCAACCAGCGTGCACTCCAGGGAATCGAGTTGCGCGAAGGCGCCATACCGTTGGTGACAGACGTCGACGAAAGCCCTGAACAGAAAAACCGTACCCCTTGCACCTCAAACCTGCTGCTACCGCTGCTGGCGATGATCGTCAGCGTACCGGTGGGTCTGTACATCACTGGTGACGGCAGCATCAGCAAAGGGTCGGGTTCCACAGCCGTGCTTTGGGGCGTACTGGTGGGCCAAGTGGTCGGGGCAATCCATTACATTCTGGTAAAGCGCGTATTGACCGTCGATCAGTACTTCCGCGAGCTACTGATTGGCTACCAGACGATGGTCCCGCTCGGCGTGGTCATGACCCTGGCGTTTCTGATCGGTAATGTGTGTGGGGAACTGAACGTCGGCGGCTACCTCTCGGAACACATCAATGGCTATTTGCCGGTGAGCCTGTGCGCTGCCTTCGTGTTCATCATCGCTGCGGTGATCTCCCTGTCCACCGGGACCTCTTGGGGCACCTTCTCGATCATGATTCCAATCGGTATCCAGATCGCTGCAGCCTCAGGAGCGGATCCCTACCTGATCATCGGTGCAGCGATCTCTGGTTCGATTTTCGGTGACACTATTTCACCGATCAGCGACACCGGGATTGTGACCTCGATGGCCACTCGCGGCGACCACATGGACCACATAAGAACCCAACTGCCCTACTGCCTGACGGCGGGACTGATTGCGCTGCTGCTGTTCATCGCAGTAGGCGTGGCCCAAACGATTTGAGATAGGAAAGTGACTATGCCGTTTAACCTTGAACCTGTCTTCGACCCCGAGAGCTGCACCTACAGCTATCTGCTCAGCGACCCGCTGACCCAGCGCTGCGCAATTATCGACCCGGTGCTTGACTACGACACCGCCGCCGCGCGCATCTCGTATGCCAGCGCCGATCGCCTGATCGAGCATGTGCACGCCAACGGGCTTACGCTTGAGTGGATACTGGAAACCCACGTGCATGCCGACCACCTCTCGGCCGCCCGTTATCTGCAAGAGCACCTGGGCGGAAAAATCGGTATTGGCGATCGTATTCCCCAGGTGCAGGACACCTTTGCGAAGTTGTTCGACGCCGAAGACGGGTTCAAGGTTGACGGTAGTCAATTCGACTGTCTGTTCGCCGACCGCGAAACCTTTCACATTGGCGCCCTGCCCGTCGTTGTACTGCACACACCCGGGCATACGCCGGCTTGCGTCAGCTACCTGATTGAAGATGCGGCGTTCGTTGGCGACACCCTGTTCATGCCTGACTGCGGCACCGCCCGCTGCGACTTTCCAGGGGGCGACGCTCACCAGTTGTACCGTTCAATTAACCGACTGTTCGAGCTGCCAGGTGATACCCGCCTGTTCATGTGTCACGACTACAAATCCCCCGCTCGCGATCACTATAGCTATCAGACCTCGGTGGCCGAAGAACGGGCGCACAACATCCATGTCGGCCAAGGCATTGGCGAGGCTGATTTTGTTGCCCTGCGCGCTGCGCGCGACAAAACCCTGGGCCAGCCCAGGCTGCTGTTGCCGTCAGTACAGATCAACATGCGGGCCGGCGAGATCCCTGCAGCAAAGGCCAACGGCATCAGCTACCTGAAGATTCCGCTCAATGTGTTCTGAAGCGCTTTATTGAGTTCAGGCAGAGCGACATGGATAACCTTTTTAAGAGTTTAATTGGCATGCAAATCACCGCCCACAGCAAAGATTTTTCAACAACCGGCCAAATCACTCCGGATGATCTGAGCGAAGCTGTCACGCTCGGTTTTCGCTCAATTATTTGCAACCGCCCCGATCATGAGGGTGGCGCGGATCAACCTGTCAGCTCGATCATTCAAGCCGAAGCCAAACGGCTGGGGCTTGAGTTCGCCTATCTCCCGGTTCAGCCCAGCGCCATCAGCGACACTGACGTAGAAGATTTTGGCCGGCTGCTGGACAGCTTGCCAGCACCGGTATTGGCCTTTTGTCGCACTGGCAATCGCTCAACCACGCTCTACCAAAAGGCGTCTGCGAGTGTCACTCGGAGCAAGGCCACCAGTGGTCTCCCTGACATCACCGCCGACATCTTGATCATAGGGGGTGGGTCGGCGGGCATCGGGGTCGCGGCCAGTCTGCTCAAGCGGTCTCCCGACCTGCGGATCACACTGATTGAACCCAATGACCAGCACTACTACCAACCAGCCTGGACGCTGGTCGGCGGTGGTGCCTATGACGTGCGCAAAACCGTCAGGCCCATGTCACGGGTCATTCCGCGCAACGTCACCTGGATCAAAGCTGCGGTGGTCGAGGTCCTGCCCGACACCAAGCGTCTGACGCTGAACAACGGTCAAAGCCTCGCCTATCAGCACCTCATTGTCTGCCCGGGGCTGAGGCTGGCCTGGGAACATATCGAAGGGCTGGAAGAAACCCTGGGCAAGCATGGGGTGACGTCCAACTATCGCTATGATCTGTGCAGCTACACTTGGCAACTGGTGCAGGGGCTACGCCGCGGCAAAGCGCTGTTTTCCCAGCCAGCGATGCCGATCAAATGCGCTGGCGCCCCGCAAAAAGCCCTGTACCTGTCTTGCGACCACTGGCAAAAGTCAGGTGTTTTGCAGGACATGGATGTCGAGTTCAATCTCGCCGGCGCCGCCCTGTTCGGTGTGGCCGCCTTCGTCCCGCCCCTGATGAAGTACATCGAGAAGTATCAGGCGCAGTTGGTCTTCGGCTCAAACCTGGTCAAAGTCGACGGCCCGGGGAAAACCGCCTGGTTCGAAAGTCGGGACGCACACGGCACCCTCGTTCGGCAGGCCAAGCGCTTCGACATGCTCCATGTGGTGCCGCCACAGGTAGCCCCAGAGTTCATACGCTCAAGCCCCCTGGCAGACTCCGCAGGTTGGTGCGAGGTGGATCCGGGAACGCTGCAGCACAGCCGGTATACGGATGTGTTCGCCCTCGGTGACATCTGTTCCACCAGTAACGCCAAAACCGCCGCCGCCGCCCGCAAACAAATCGTCGTTGTGGCTGAGAACCTCCTGGCCTTGCGCCGTCATCAACCCATGCCGCTGCGCTACGATGGCTACGGGTCGTGCCCGCTGACCGTCGAAAAAGGCAAAGTGGTACTGGCCGAGTTCGGCTACGGCGCAAAACTGCTCCCCTCCTTCCCCTTGGACCCGACGATTGCCCGGCGGTCCGCCTGGTTCCTGAAAGCCAGTTTTTTACCCTGGTTTTACTGGAACGGCATGCTCAAAGGCCGTGAGTGGCTGACGAGCGTCTCCAAGCCGGAGTGAGGGACACATGCTATTAGGTGCAATGTTCGGAACACTCATCGGCATCATTCTTGGTCTTACCGGTGCAGGGGGCGGCATTCTGGCCATACCGGCGCTGGTGATCGGGTTGGGCTGGACGATGACGCAATCGACGCCCGTTGCGCTACTCGCCGTTAGCGCAGCGGCCGCTGTCGGGGCGGTGGATGGCCTCAGAAAAGGCCTGGTTCGTTATCGTGCAGCCGTGCTGATGGCGTTATTGGGGGCCGCCTTCTCGCCGCTGGGCGTGTACGTTGCCCATTCGCTACCCAACGCCGTGCTGATTTCACTGTTCAGCGGGGTGATGGTCATTGTGGCGATTCGTATGGCTCGGCAGGCCTGCAGCAACCCGCCTGAACACGCCTGCGATGAACAGCTCTGGCAACACAAAAACTGCATGCTCAACCCGCAGACCGGCCGACTGAGCTGGACCCTGAAATGCTCAACCACGCTGGCCGCCGTCGGCTCAGTCTCAGGGCTGCTCACAGGGATGCTCGGCGTTGGAGGAGGCTTCTTGATCGTACCGGCGTTTCAACAGCTTTCAGACATCAAGATGCATGGCATCGTAGCCACCTCACTGATGGCCATTGCCCTGATCTCCGCCACTGCAGTGGCGGGCGCTCTGCACGCAGGTGCCCATATAACGGTGACCGGTGGAGTGTTTATCGCCGCCAGTGTTGGCGGGATGTTGTTGGGCAGAATGCTCTCCCCGAGGATTCCCGCCAAAGCCATACAACTCGGTTTCTCCATGGTATGCATGGTGGTGGCCTGCTACCTCATGCTTAAAACCTGGATTTAAACAGCGCTGAATTCAAATGCGAGGTTGGCGACCTCGCACTCAAACAAAATTACAGCTTCGCAGCGATCTTTCTTCCAGATTCACGGGGTCAGGTTGGCGTTTTTCCCAAAGTGCCGGGGCGAATCTTGAACCAGATTGAGTACATCGCCGGCAGGAACACCAAGGTAATGATAGTCCCCACGAAGGTTCCCCCGATCAGCGTGTAGGCCAGCGTCCCCCAGAAAACGGAGTGCGTCAGGGGGATAAACGCCAGGATTGCCGCCAGCGCTGTCAGCAGTACCGGACGGGCACGTTGTACCGTGGCTTCGATCACTGCGTGAAACGGGTCCAGCCCTTCTTGCACGTTGTGATGGATTTGCCCAATCAGAATCAACGTATTGCGCATCAAAATGCCCGAAAGAGCGATCAGACCGACCAGAGCATTGATGCCAAACGGCTGCTGGAAGATAAGCAGCGTTGGCACCACGCCAATCAGGCCCAGTGGCGAGGTGAGGAATACCATGACCATCGCCGAGATCGACCGTACCTGCACAATGATGATCAGCAGCGTCAAGGCAATCATGATCGGGAACAGCGGCAACATCGCTTTGCCGGCCTTGCCCGACTCCTCGATAGCCCCCGCCTGCTCAATCCGGTACCCGTCAGGCAGCTTGTCGATGACGGGCTGCAACTCCTTCGTGATCACGCTCGATACGTCCGGTGGCTGCAGGCCTTCGGCAATGTCACCACGCACGGTGATGGTCGGCGTGCGGTCACGACGCCGCAGGATCGGATCTTCCATACGCACATCGACCTCACCTACCTGAGACAAAGGTAGACGCTGGCCTGCTGCGCCTACCAGCGTAAAACCTTCAATTTTTGCTGGGTCGAGGCGGATATCACCCGCTGCACGCCCCACCACTTGCACCGAACGAATGTCCTCACGGACGGCGGTGATTGGCACTCCGGCCAGCAGAAACTGCAGTTGCTGCGAGACTGCGTTTGACGTCAACCCTACCGCCTCCAGGCGATCCTGATTTAGAGCAAAATGCAGCGTCGGCGTCAGCGGCCCCCAGTCGGTGTTGACGGTTCTCATCATCGGACTCGACAGCAACACGTCCTGCACCTGCCCCGCTATCTCACGCAATTTTGAGGGGTCAGGTCCCATAACCCGATAGGCAACAGGAAATGGCGAGTACGGACCAAACACCAGTTGAGTCACCCGGATACGCGCTTGCGGTGCAAGCCCCTCAGCGGCTGCTTCTCGCAGGCGGAACTTGAGGGCCTCGCGCTGCTCTTGGTTGTCCGTCAGCACCACAATCTTCGCGAAAGACGGGTCCGGGAGTTCCGGGGCCATAGCCAGATAGAAGCGCGGCGCGCCTTGGCCGATGTAAGACGTGACGATTTTTGCCTCATCCTGCTTTTGCAGCCAGGCCTCTATCCTGGCGGTGGTAGCGCTGGTCTGCTCAATGGAGGTGCCATACGGCATTTGCACTTCAACCAAGACCTCTGGACGGTCCGAGGTTGGAAAAAACTGTTTTTTGACCAGGCCCATGCCGAGGATCGCCACGACAAACGAAGCAGTGACAGTACCGGCCACCAGCCATTTTCGAGCGATAACACGCGCCAAAATCTGGCGAAAACGATTGTAGTTAGGGGTGTTGTAGATTGCCGCGTGACCACCCTCGACCTTCTTGATGTCCGGCAACATTTTTACCCCCAGGTACGGGGTGAAAACTACCGCAACCACCCAGGAGGCAATCAGGGCAATGCCTACGATCCAAAACATGTTGCTGGTGTATTCGCCCGCGGTTGATTGGGCGAAACCGTTGGGCATAAAACCGATAGCCGTCACCAGCGTACCGCTAAGCATTGGCGCGGCGGTATGACTCCAGGCATACGCGGACGCTTTGATGCGGTCGTAGCCCTCCTCCATTTTCACCACCATCATTTCGATAGCAATGATGGCGTCGTCCACCAGTAGCCCCAGCGCCAGAATCAACGAACCGAGGGTAATACGGTCAAAGTTCTTTCCTGTGGCCGCCATCACTACAAACACCACGGCCAAGGTCAACGGTACAGCCGCAGCGACCACAACACCGACACGCCAGCCCATGCTGAGAAAGCAGACCAGCATCACCACAAGCAGCGCGACGAAAAATTTGATCATGAACTCGCCGACGGCCGAACTGATATTTACAGATTGATCGGTGACCTTGGAGAGTGTCATGCCCAACGGCATAGTTTCATTTATCTTGCTCGTCTCTGCGTCCAACGCCTTGCCCAGGTCGAGACCGTTCCAGCCCTCACGCATGACGATCCCCAGCAACAAGGCCTCTTCACCGTTATTGCGCACAAGAAAGGTTGCCGGGTCTTCATAACCACGCTCGATCGTCGCCACGTCAGAGAGTTTAAGCGTGCGCCCCTGAACTGAAATGGGCGTGTCACGAATCTTCTGCAGCTTATCGAAGGCGCCATCCAGGCGGAGGAAGACCTGCGGCCCATCGGTGTCGACCGAACCTGCGGGCGTGAGCTCGTTCTGATTGTTCAGCGCGGCAAAGATGGCCTGAGGAGAGATGCCCAAGGTGGCCAGCCGATCATGAGAAAAGGAAACAAAGATACGTTCGGGCTGCTCGCCAATGATGTTGACCTTCTTCACACCCGGCACGTGCAGCAAACGCTGACGTAACGACTCAGCATCGCGCACCAACAGCCGCTGCGGCTCGCCTTTGGCTTTCAGGGCAAAAAGCGCAAATGTCACGTCCGAAAACTCATCGTTAACTATCGGCCCGATGACTCCTGCTGGAAGCTTGCGGGCCTCATCATCGAGCTTTTTACGCGCTTGATAGAACTCCTCCTGCACCTGTGAAGGCGGCGTGCTATCGAGCAGTGACAACATCGTGAAGGCAAGACCAGGGCGGGTGTAGGTTTCCGTGCGGTCGTACCACTTTAATTCTTGCAGGCGTTTTTCCAGTGGTTCGGCTACCTGATCCTGCATTTGCTGCGCAGTCGCGCCCGGCCAGGCGGTAATGACTGTTAACTGCTTGACCGTAAACGGAGGATCTTCCGCGCGCCCCAGTTGAAAGAACGACAAGATGCCCGCAACGGCAATCAGGAAAATCAGAAACACCGTGATGGAGCGCTCACGGACGGCGAGCGCGGAAAGATTGAAACGCCCCACGCTCATGGACGACCTCCGGCAACTTTGGCGTCATCCTGTTGAGGCGATCTCACTTCATCACCCTCGCGCAACAGGTGTGCGCCTAACGCTACGATTTGCTCACCGACCTTGAGATCGCCCGTAACTCGCGCTGAGTCGTCGCTCAGGCCCAAGACTTGAACAGGTCGCCACGTCACCTTCGCAGGATTACCGACGATTACCCATACGCCAGTGCCTTTGCCTGGGTCATAAACGGCTGCAATCGGCACTTGCATCGCTTGCCCCTGCGCGGTGCTTTCAGCAATCCGAAGCGTAACGGTCGAACCTATTGGTGCATTGGCCAGCGCGCCCTCAAGCACATACCGCGCCTCAAAGGTGCGGGTCATACGGTCGGCCGAGTCAGAAAGCAGCCTCAGCTTCGCTGTAACAACCCCCGCGCTATTGCCATAAAGCGTCGCTTGCGCGCTGGATCCTGCTGCGGGGCGCAATGTCTCGGGCAGGTACACGATGGCCTCACGCTGACCGGCCCGTGCCAGGCGAAGCACGGGCTGCCCCGGACTGACCACTTGCCCGGGCTCGGCGAGCGTCTCCACCACAACACCGTCGGAATCGGCAAGCAACACCGCATAACCAGAAGCATTGCGGGCTACATCAGCCTGCGCTTCAGCGGCACTGAGCTGCGCTTTTGCGGAATCCGCTGCGGCTTTGATCTGGCCGTAGGCCGATGCAGAAATAGCGCCTGCGCCGACCAGGCTGCGATATCGAGCCTCGTCATCCGTTGCCTGCTTGGCTCGGGCCCGAGCGGCTATGACCGACTCTTGCTGTGCTCGCGCCTGTAACCCCAGGTCGATGGGGTCGAGGCGCATAAGCGGCTGACCACGTTTAACGGTCTGACCGGTGTCGACCAGACGCTCAAGCACTTTGCCTGACACCCGAAAACCCAGATCGCCCTGGACGCGGGCAGCCACTACGCCAGTGAAGGACCGCGACACGTCGGACGAAACCACCACAGCAGTAGACCTCACCAAAGGGGCATGCGTACGCGGGTCTTCAGCGGTGGATGAGTCGCCACATGCCGTCAGGACGAGGGGCAACAAGCAAGCGGCAATGGGGAAAGGTCGAAGCCGGCGCATAGGTTCCCTTACTTATGAATAGGACGAGCGCCATATTCTTATCCTGGTGACCAAATGTGTCAATAGTCACAAATCGTGGCGTACACAGTTCCTTATACTCAGCACGAAAACACCATCACCCAGCATGCAAGCCTTGTTTTTCTCAAATAACGTCAATTGACAGATCGTGACCACCAATAAATATAGTCACAAGCATCCTCTATCCAAGGAATTCAATGCCTACCCTCTGCCCAATTGCTCTTTTGCTCTTTTGCTCTTTTGCTCAGCACCGGCTTATTGGCAACGGGTACTCTGGTCAAGTCGCATGCAATCAGAGCGATCAAAAGGCCTTTTCCCTGAAGGAAAAGACCTCGAATATTTGTTGAAGGTCGCAAGCTAAAGCATGTTCCCCGCCAGGTATTTATCGTGTAACGGCACTCAACTAAAAACGGTAACTCACCGAAGTACCGAGCCCGCTCGCACTGTTCTTGTATTTGGCACTGTATGCACCTCTGGTCGCTGAGGCATCGTTGATCTGTACGCTCTCCTCCCACAGGTAGGAGTAAGCCACATCGATCGTGACATTGTCAGCCGGAGTCCAGCCAGCACCGAAGCTGATCACCTTTCTGTCTCCCGTAGGAATGCGCGGTCCACGATTGGTGTTATTGGTGGGTGACTGATCGACCGAAAAGCCTGTGCGAAGCACCCACTGGTTATTCAACTTATACGCCGCGCCGATAGCGTGAGCCCACGTATCGTGCCAATTCTGTTCTTCGGTAACGGTGCCCAGCGCACCGCTCAAAGCAGGAGGTAAACCGGTGTTCTCGATGGTTAACTCTTTGAAGCGACTCCAGCGAGTCCAGGTGCTCCCCACGTACATTGTCCAGTCATTATTAAGCTGATGAGTCACCGAAAAATCCACTGACTCTGGAGTATCCACATCCAGCGAAGCGTCATAACTTCGACCGCTGACCCCCAGCACGCTAAAGAGGCCGTCAGTGACCTTGGTCTTGGCATCCAATTGATAACTGACCTTGGAATGATAGGTCATGCCCAAACGGGTTCGGTCTGTAGCCTGCACCAGGATACCCGCGTTGAAACCGAGAGCAGTGTCGTCACCCGCACTTTTGAGCTTTCCGTCATTACGACCAGGGCTAAGTGGATTGAGCACCATACCGGACAGTTCACCGCTGATACGGTTGATGGTCGGACCGAACCCGATCGAAACTGTGTCGTTAAAGGCATAGCTGATGGTGGGCTGGAACGTAAGGGTCGTGACCTCGCTTTTGTTGGCGTAGTAGCGCCCGGCGAAGCCGCTTCCATAGTCCGTCATCAGACCGAACGGTACATAAAAGCCCACACCGAACGCCCAATGCTCATCAATGGGTTTGACGTAGTAACCCATAGGCACGGTGGTGGTTGGCACCATGTCGCCGTCTTCCTGGCCGCCGAATGTACTGCGGGTGTGGCTTATGTCGGCCTTGGCGAAAAGAGTCGCCGCCCCCACGCTGACTTGCTCTCTTTTCAAGCGAGACATTCCCGCAGGATTACCGAAGACCGTGCTTGCATCTTCAGCAGATGAGGAACGCCCAGCAAACCCGGCCCCCATCCCACTGATGCTTTGTTCATTGAGAGCGAAGCCGCTTGCAAAAACGTTCGAGGATACGAGCACGACAGCAAGTCCAAATGGACTCTTGAGCACTATTTTTTTCATTGTTTGAACTCTATGGGTATCACTGAGATGAAGCAGTTGAAGCGATGGATAACCATATTTATTCATGTGACCAAATCAGTCAATAGTCACAAAGCAGGTAAATAAAATGCCCCTCCTCGGCTGGAAGAAGGGCAAAGTGAAAAGCCGTGCCATATGACGTAAAGCCGAGAGCCTAAGGTCAAGGCATGAGGCTACGCAAGATGAGGTTGGAAATGAGCGCAGGTGCCTCCTCGACGAAATCGAGGTTGTACTGCAGCAGCAAAGGGTTGACGAATGGCCGCAGCGTCAGGTGTATCGCTTCTACTGTCTCGTCCAGCGGGGTTTTGCGCTCAAACTCGCCGATCTCTCGGCCTTCACGCACGATTTGCGACACAAAGCGTTTGATCTGTGCGTCATAAGCCTGCGTACTGGGCCAGCTTTCCGACGCCGCGAACGCCGCAATGTCATACAATTTTCGATCGTTAAAGAACAGACCTACTCCTGTGGCGATCACAGTTTTGACCAAACGTCGAAAGCGCTCTGTCGGCGACAGACCTTCTACATTGACAGCCTGCTCCACAGCCGCAACGATTTCTGCCAGGCAATTGGCGCAGATCGCTTCACCAATCGCCTGCTTGGAGTCAAAGAATTTGTAGATGTAGGCCTTGGAAAACCCGATTTCCTTAGCCAGGTCGGAGACCGTGGTTTTACCGTAACCATACTGACTGAAGTGTTCGTTGGCCGCCGCGACAATCTGATCTCGAATCTCGTGATCGACTGGGCCGCGGGCGCTGAGTGAGGATGAAGATACTGATGACTGGTTCATGGGAACAATGTACTCACCCTAGCGAGGACTGACAACTTGCGACCAATTATTTATACAGTCACAAACCAACCATTTTGAACGACTTTTCAAAGCGAACATAGCGAACAGCTTGGCCGGCAGGTGATCAAGGCTTTCAACAATATTCTGGCTTATGCGCTAGAGAATCTTGGTAAGCCTGCACGCCGGCGTACTGCTGCGATTACACCGCTGATGAGATGCGCCCAGCGCTGAATTCCTCGGCGAGGTGCACCTCCATTCTAAAAGCCTTAATCAAAACGGAACGAGGCTCCGTAGGCAGAGTCCGGTAAATGGTTGGCGCCATCGCCCCGTAACCGCGAACGGAACGTACCGCTCTGTGGCTGGGTGCGATACAAGCCACGTTTTTGCAGTTCAGGAATGACCAGCTCAACGAAGTCCTCAAGGCTGCCTGGGCTGATCAGCGGGTTGAGCATGTAGCCGCTGGTGCCGGAAATACGGGCATGCTCTTCGATCCGGTCGGCCACTTGTTGCGGTGTTCCCACCAGAATCAAATCACTGCCCCGGGTGACGTTGGCAAAGCGCTGTTTGACATCGCCAGCGGTCAAGGGTTTGCCGCTGCCATCAGGACGCATCACATAGGAGGTCATGCCTTCGGTGTGAGTGGACAGCGCGTCGCTGTCCGCGTAGCGACTGATGTCGATACCGGTATCACCGGCATAACTCACCAGTTGCGCCTGCAAGTGATAGTTGCTTTGCATTTCGTCATATTTGCGCTGGGCTTCGATCTCGGTCTTGGCTGTGACGATGCGCAGTACCGTCAGTGATTTGACATCTTCGGCGTGCCGCCCCCGTGCCCTGGCTTGGGTCCATATATCTTCCAGGCCTTGACGAATCTCCAGCGGGTTGGACTTGGCGATGAAAATCAGTTCGGCATGCTTGGCCGCAAACTCGCGACCACGGCCTGACCAACCAGCCTGGATCAGCAAGGGTGTGCGTTGCGGTGATGGTGACGTCAAATGCGGTCCGGCCACCCGGTAATGCTCGCCAGCATGATTGATCGGTCGCACGCGATCGCCCTTGGCATAGACCTGGCCTGACTTGTCGGCCACCACGGCATCGCTTGCCCAACTGCCTTCCCAAAGTTTGTAAACCACATCGAGAAATTCTTCTGCTCGTTCGTAGCGATCATCGTGCTTGATCATCTGCTCCAGGCCGAAGTTACGGGCGGCGCTGTTCAGGTAGGAGGTGACGATGTTCCACCCTACCCGGCCATTGGTCAGGTGATCCAGCGTACTGAAGCGCCGGGCATGGGTGAACGGATGCTCGTAACTGGTAGTGACAGTGACACCGAAGGCCAGGTTTTCCGTCACGGCGGCCAATGCCGGGATGATCATCAACGGATCGTTGGCTGGTGCTTCAACTGCCCACTTCATGGCCGCGTCGGCATTACCGCCAAATACATCGTAGAAACCCAACACATCACCAAAGAACAGCATGTCCAGATGAGCCTGGTCGGCGATGCGTGCCAGGTTTGACCAGTAGCCCAGTGAGTTGATGGTCAGTCGCTCGTCAGCCGGGTGCGTCCAGAGGCTCGGCGCGCCACCACAGCCAACACTGGCTTGCTCGTATAACGCAAACAACAGAGGTTTTGGATCGGACATCGTAGTACCTGTAAAAAGTAATTAAACGCGTGAGTCAGCGTTGCTGCTTGAAACCTTTGCCGTAGTGGCGTTCAAGACGGTTCTGTATCAACTCCAATCCAATGGACAGGAGCCAATAGATAACGGCTGCGGTAGTGAGCATTTCGATGTAGCGATAAGACGAGCGACCGTACGACTGCGCCAGGAACATCACTTCCCAAACGCCCATCACTGAAATCAACGATGAGTCCTTGAGCATTGAAATGAACTGACTGGTTGTCGGGGGGATGATCGTGCGCATGGCTTGGGGCAGGATGATGTGCAGAAACGTTGCCGCAGGCCTCAGACCCAAAGCCATCGCTGCTTCGCGCTGACCGGGTGCAACAGCCATGATGCCGGCCCGAAAAATCTCGCTGAGGTAGGCACCATAATTGAGCGAGAGCGCAATGATCCCCGCGCTGATGGCGCCAGGAACAACACCCAGCTGCGGTAGGCCCAGGTAGATCAGCAGGATTTGGATCAGCAGCGGAGTACCGCGAAAAAAAGACGCATAGAAACTGGCAATGCCGAAAGCCACTGCACTGCGAGACAGGCGCGCCAACGCCGTCACGAAGCCAAGGAGCAATGAAAACCAGATCGAGCAGAAGCACAAAAACAGCGTCAGCGCGGCACCTTGCAAGAAACCGTCAGGCCCCAAATGCAGGCCGACCAGATTGGGCAACTTGTCCAGAATGATCGAGAACTTCAGGTCGAAGCTCATGAAAAACATGACGCACAGGCCGAACAGCACGGTCCAGGTCAAATACAGACGAGAGCGAAAACCAAGTCGCCAACTGAAACGACGCGTCTCGGTTTCGGAGGCGACAGTCGCCTTGGCCGGGTATGAATTGAGAGTTGTCATTGGCTGATATCGGCACCGATCCACTTCTCGGAAATCTTGCTTAATGTGCCGTCGGCCTTGAGCTGGGCGACGACCTCAGAGACTTTTGCATTCCATTGCGGATCGCCCTTTTCGATCGCTACCACGTTGGGCTCTGCATACAGCGTGTCGCCAGCAATTTTGAAGCGCGGATCCTGGGCGATGCGTTCGCGAGCGGTGATGAGGTTGGTGACCATGGCATCCAGACGCACGCCCGTGCCCAAGGCCAGATCCTGGAAGGCTACCGTTTCGTTGTCGTATGGCGCGACCTGGACGCTGTCGAATGGATAGCTCAACGGCTTGTCCTCGGCGCCCTCAATCACCAGATTCTTGTTCAGATAGGCTTCATATGTTGACGCACTGATCACACCGATTTTTTTACCAGACAGATCCTTGCCCGCGGCAATGTTCTTGTCTTTGGCATTCACCACGATCACGGCCGGTGACTGGTAATACTCCACAGGAAAGTCGAACACTTCGGCCCGTGCCTTGCTCGGGGTCATCGAGCAGACGCAGATGTCATATCGTCCGTTCCAGTGTCCGGCAGCGATGACATCCCAAGAAGGTGTTTGCAGCTTCAGCTTTACCCCTAGCCGTTGCGCAACGGCCTTGGCGACATCCACGTCAAATCCGTCCAGTTGGTTCTGTTCATTGAGAAAGGAGAATGGTGGATAGCTTTCCATCAGAACGCCGATCAGCTCACCGCTGCTGGTTACGCGATCCAGAATGGGACCAGCGAAAGCCGTCGAGCATGTAGCCAGTAATGCCAAGCCATAAGGTAAAAGTGCCTTAGTTTTCACAGACGAGCGCTCCAATCGATTCAAAATTCTGAATAGATTAAAACGCACTATAAAAATACTTTGAACTACCGTTACGGAATAAGAAACTGCGTTCAAGCTATATTGGATCTGAAGATTCAGACGCTAGAAGCGCTGATTTTGTCGTGGTAGATGAGGTTGCGCATGCTTTCTGCTGAGGCAACCATGACCGACTGTATTCAACAGAAGCGGCCACATACGGGCGCTGGAGAAAGCCAGCGCCACCCCTCCCTCATCGGTCTGATCAAGTGCCTAATCCTTGTAAATATCACTATGTGATATTTACAATCATATATTGACACTTAATGGTCCGAATCCTAATCTGCCCGCTTAATGTCACAGGCGAATTGTTCGCCTTAGCCTCGACATCACAAGCACAAGAGAGGAGAGCATGGTGAGTTTGCGAAAGCTGAAAGTTGCCATTGTTGGTTCCGGCAATATCGGCACCGACCTGATGATCAAGATCCTGCGAAACGCCAAGTATTTGGAAATGGCGGTCATGGTCGGTATCGACCCAGCCTCCGACGGTCTGGCCCGAGCTCTACGCATGGGTGTGGCAGTCACCCATGAAGGGGTTGAAGGTCTGACGCGCATGGACGTGTTTAAAGACATCGATTTTGTATTCGATGCCACATCGGCGGCAGCCCACGTAAACAACGATGCGTTCTTGCGCTCGATCAAGCCGGGCATCCGCCTGATCGACCTGACCCCGGCCGCAATTGGCCCTTATTGTGTGCCGGTGGTTAACCTCGAACAAAATCTCGACCAGCTCAACGTCAACATGGTCACGTGCGGGGGGCAGGCAACCATTCCAATGGTCGCAGCGGTTTCACGCGTAGCCAAAGTCCACTACGCCGAAATTGTCGCTTCGATTGCCAGCAAATCAGCCGGCCCCGGTACTCGTGCCAACATTGATGAGTTCACTGAGACCACTTCCAAAGCCATTGAAGTGATCGGCGGCGCAACCAAAGGTAAAGCAATCATCGTGATGAACCCGGCTGAGCCGCCATTGATGATGCGCGACACCGTCTTTGTGTTGTCTGAAGCAGCTGATCAGGCTCAGGTAGAGGCATCCATCGTTGAAATGGCCGCCGCTGTTCAGGCCTACGTACCGGGCTATCGTCTTAAGCAAAAAGTGCAGTTCGATGTCATCCCGGAAAATGCCCCACTGAACATTCCCGGACTTGGCAGGTTCTCGGGCCTGAAAACCTCGGTATTTCTTGAGGTCGAAGGCGCTGCCCATTACCTGCCTGCTTACGCTGGCAATCTCGACATCATGACCTCCGCTGCCTTGGCTACTGCCGAGCGCATGGCGCAGTCAATGCTGAACGCCTGAGGAGACTGACATGACGTTTAACCCTGGCAAAAAACTTTATATCTCTGACGTGACCCTGCGCGACGGCAGCCATGCCATTCGCCATCAGTATTCACTGCAGAACGTACAGGATATCGCCCGCGCTCTGGACAAGGCCCGTGTCGACTCCATTGAAGTGGCTCACGGTGATGGCCTGCAAGGTTCAAGCTTCAACTACGGCTTTGCCTCTCACACCGATCTCGAATGGATTGAAGCCGCCGCCGATGTCATCACTCACGCGAAGATCACCACCCTTCTGCTGCCTGGCATCGGTACTGTTCACGATTTGAAAGCGGCCTATAACGCTGGAGCACGTGTGGTCCGTATCGCGACCCATTGCACCGAGGCGGACGTGTCAAAGCAGCACATTGAGTACGCTCGCGAGTTGGGCATGGACACCGTCGGTTTTCTGATGATGAGCCACATGATTCCGGCCGAGCAGTTGGCAGCCCAAGCCAAGTTGATGGAAAGCTACGGTGCCACTTGCGTGTATATGGCCGACTCTGGCGGCGCGATGAATATGCAGGATGTACGGGATCGTTTCCGTGCCTTCAAGGCAGTGCTCAAGCCAGAAACCGAAACCGGAATGCATGCTCACCACAACCTCAGCCTGGGCGTCGCCAACTCCATTACCGCCGTCGAAGAAGGTTGCGATCGCATCGATGCGAGTCTTGCGGGTATGGGCGCGGGTGCCGGTAATGCGCCACTGGAAGTGTTTATCGCTGCCGCCGAGCGCCTTGGCTGGAATCATGGCACCGACCTTTACACGCTGATGGACGCCGCCGATGACATCGTTCGCCCGTTGCAGGATCGCCCCGTCCGGGTAGACCGCGAAACTCTGGCGCTGGGTTATGCCGGGGTGTATTCGAGCTTCTTGCGGCATGCCGAAATTGCCGCTCAGAAGTATGGTCTCAAGACCCTGGACATACTGGTCGAGCTTGGCAAAAGACGGATGGTCGGGGGGCAAGAAGACATGATCGTCGATGTTGCCCTGGATTTGCTCAAGAACAATTGAGCGGCGTGGGGGGGG
>JAZKIA010000013.1:91408-300289 GCA_040385125.1 Pseudomonadota bacterium
CATTGCCACGCCCCCCGCAATCCCGTTAGAACGTTGTACGCCCCCCAATAACTAAAATAATGTGGAGCTTTCCAGATGGACGTTGTCGTCATCCTTGCCGCTTTGGCGTTCCTTATTTTCATGGCTTACCGTGGATTCAGCGTCATTATCTTCGCCCCTATTGCCGCATTAGGTGCGATTTTGCTGACCGAGCCTGCAGCAGTTGCACCCGCCTATTTCGCTGTATTCCTGGAAAAGATGGCGATGTTCGTGAAGAACTTTTTCCCGGTGTTTCTGCTTGGGGCGCTATTCGGAAAACTGATCGAAATCTCCGGTAACTCACGCTCCATCAGCGCTGCATTGATCCGTCTGGTAGGCAGCCATCGAGCCGTGCTGGTGATTGTGCTGGCGTGCGCAATTCTGACTTACGGCGGCGTCTCATTAAATGTTGTGGTGTTTGCGGTGTATCCGTTCGCCGCCGAGTTGTTCCGCCAAGGCCAGATTCCCAAGCGACTGATCCCCGGCGCAATCGCCTTGGGTGCGTTTACCTTCACCATGGACTCACTGCCCGGAAGCCCGCAGATACAGAATATTATTCCGACTACTTTCTTTCAGACCAGCACGTGGGCGGCCCCTTGGCTGGGCACGATTGGCGGGGTGATGATTTTCGCTGCAGGCATGCTCTATTTAGAGTCGCGCCGGCGTGCGGCCCTGCGTACCGGAGAAGGTTATGGCACGGGCCACATCAACGAGCCAGCGCCTGTCGATCCGGATGAAAAATTATCCCACCCACTGATCGCTCTGCTGCCTCTGGTGGTGGTCTGCGTCGTCAACTTTTACCTGATTCGACTGATTCCACAGCTGTATGGCGATAAGTACAGCCTTAGCATCGGCAGTATGGTCGCGCCCGTGGTCATCGACATTAAAACCTATGCGGCGGTGTGGTCGGTACTGGGCGGGCTGCTCGCAGGCATTATCACGCTGATGCTGACTCGTGGGCATGTGATCCTGCCCAAATTTGCAGAAGGCAGTAAAGCTGCAGCGAGCGGGTCGATTTTGGCGGCCATGAACAGTGCGACCGAATATGGTTTCGGTGCCGTGATGGCGATTCTCCCGGGATTCGTCGTTGCAGCCGCGGCACTCAAAGCGATTCCTGACCCGCTGTTGAATGAGGCCATATCCATTACTGTGCTGTCGGCGCTGACCGGTTCTGCCATTGCGGGGCTGAGTATCGCCCTGGGCGCCATGGCCGAGACCTTTATCGCCTCGGCGCATGCCGCAGGCATACCGCTGGAGGTTTTCCACCGCATCGCCTCCATGGCCAGCGGCGGGATGGATACGCTGCCGCACAACGGTGCAGTCATCACCTTGTTAATCGTGTGTGGCCTGACACACCGCCAGTCTTATGGCGATATTTTCGCCATTACCATCATCAAGACCCTGGTGGCAGGTCTGGCTATCGTGCTGTTCTACACCACGGGGATTGTTTAACTGAACTGCAGCGTGTGTCAGCCGCCCAATTCGCGACTGATGCACGCTGCGCTATTTTGCACGACGCTAATCAGCGCCTGCATCCGCGCGGCATCCATGTACTGCACCGTACTTGACACGCTGACGGCACCGACGATCTGGCGGCTGGCATCACGGATCGGTGCAGCGACGCAGCGAATCGACTCGTCATCCTCACCCAGGTCAAATGCATAACCCCCCGCCACATACCCGCGCATTAACGCCAGCCAGTCCGACTCGTCCTTGGTGTCGCAAAAACCACTGGCCGCATCGTGTCGATACAGTTCGGTCCAACGCTGTTCGGTCTCGTCCAGCAGCAATGCCTTGCCAACACCTGTACTGCAGAGACGCTTGCGTCCACCAATCAACGAGCTGACTTGCACGGCACGCGCCCCGGCAATTTTGTCCAGATACACCACCTGCTGATCTAGCACGGTCGCCAAATGGACGGTGTCGAGGGTCAGGTCGGCCAAGGCTTGCAAGTGCGGACGGGCACGGGTCGCCAAGTCGGACTGGCGATGCGCCTTGAAGCCTAGCTCGATCAAATGCGGACCCAGGCTGTAGCCCTTTCGCGCTTCGAAACGCAGATAACCGACCTGCACCAGCGCTGAAGCCAAACGATGAGTCGTGCTGAGCGACACCGCCAAACGGGCACTGATTTCTGGAAGCGTGGTGAGGCCATCAGCAACGGCATCGACGACCTCCAGCCCACGAAAGAGGGTCTGGCTGGCGAGTTGGCGTGGAGGTTTCATAGGCACTGGTGCAGTCAACGATTGGGGCGGGCATTCTACCCTGCACGGCACCGGGAAGCAGCCAAAAGCCTCCAGAACAGTCATGACCTGCACTGAAGGCGTGGGCCAGCCGCTGTGGGTCAAGCTTCGGGAAGGATTTTTCCGGGGTTCATCAGTCCCAACGGATCGAGCGCTTGCTTGACCAAACGCATTACGCCGACTGCGGCACCGTGCTCCAACGCCATGTACTTGATCTTCCCCGAACCGATTCCATGCTCACCGGTACATGTGCCGTCCAGCGCAATAGCACGCTCGACCACCCGCTCATTGAGTGCTTCAGCCTCAGCCATTTCTGCTTCGTTATTCGGATCGACCACCAGCCCCAAGTGGAAATTGCCATCGCCCACATGCCCTACTACACCGACGAAAAAAGAGACCTTGGCGACATCTTCAGCGGTTTCGGCGATGCATTGGGTCAGCGCCGAAATCGGCACACACACGTCGGTACTCCAGATCCGCGCATTTGGGCGCATGGACTGCATCGCATAGTGAACATTGTGCCTGGCACGCCATAGCGCACTGCGGGCATCAGCATCGGCCGCCGTCTGGAAACCCAGTGCGCCGTTGCTTTCAACAATCTCCTGCGTCAATTCGACCTGTTCCGCAACGCTGGCTGGGGAGCCGGCGAACTCGAAAAACAGAGTAGGCGTCTCTGTCAGCTCCATCTGTGAGAAGCGGTTTACCGCCTGCACCGTGCGCGCATCGAGTAATTCAACGCGTGACACCGGGATGCCATATTGAATGATGGACACCACCGAGCTCACCGCCGCGGCAATTGTCGGGAAGGTACAGACTGCCGCGCAGGTGGTTTCAGGGATGCCGTAAAGGCGCAGCGTGACTTCGGTGATGATGCCCAGCGTGCCTTCCGAACCGACGAATAAACGCGTGAGGTCGTAGCCGGCAGCAGACTTGCGTGCGCGGCCGCCGGTCTTGATCACCTGACCATCGGCGAGTACCACCGTGAGGTTCAATACGTTCTCGCGCATCGTTCCGTAGCGCACCGCATTGGTGCCTGATGCCCGGGTTGCCGCCATGCCGCCCAAGGTGCTCTCGCCCCCTGGATCGACAGGAAAGAACAAGCCTGTGGTGCGCAGTTCGGCATTAAGTTGCATGCGGGTGACGCCCGCTTCGACAGTCACATCCAGATCGTCGGGACGCACAGCAATGATTCTCTGCATGCGGCTCAGGTCGATGCAGACTCCGCCCAGGGTTGCGCCCACATGGCCTTCCAGCGACGTGCCACCACCAAAGGCAATGATCGGCACTCGCTGTGCGGCGCAGAGTTTGACGATGGTCGCGACCTCGGCCGTGGACTCGGCATAACACACCGCGTCTGGCGCTAGCGTTGGATGATAAGACTCTCCGCGCCCGTGTTGCTCACATTCGGCACGGCTGGTGCTCAATCGCTCACCGAGCAGCTCGCGCAATGCATCGAGCAGAGTGGGCATGGGAGATGACTGAAGCGCATGGGGAGTGGCCATTGGAAGGTCCATATTATTGTTGTCGGAGTAATCTAAGGTACAACAACTAGTATGCTAGTTTAAAGCTGCCGTTCCGTTATCATGACGATCCAACTGCCTTGAGCCATGGCTCGGCGAACAAAACCTGCGTAGACCCGATGAGCAAAACCGTAGAAAAATCCCTCGTTGTGCGCCTGGCCGACAATATCCGTGAAGCCATCGTCTCTGCACGGCTGGATTTGGGCGAGGCGCTTTCCGAAGAAAGCCTGGCCGCTGCTTTTGAAGTCAGCCGCACGCCGGTGCGCGAGGCGCTGGCACTGCTGCAGACCGAGGGGCTGGTGAACGTGGTCGCCAAGTCCGGCAGCTACGTGTTCAGCCCTACCGAAGACGATATTGTCGAGCTGTGCGAGCACCGTGTGACGCTCGAAGTCGAAGCCTCACGCCGTGCACTTGAGCGTAATCCTGAAGCCACGCTGCAGGCGATGCGTGACGCGCTGGCGCAGATGGTCAGTGCGCTGGAGCAGGACGACCGACTGAGCTATGGCGCCGCCGACACTGAGTTTCACTTGAGTTTTTTCAAGTTCAGCGCCAATCGCTATCTAGTGGATGCCTACGAACGCAATCTGGGACGTGTTGCGGCGTTACGCACGCACTTGGCCCGACGCGCCAGGCACGAGCCAGACCGTTCGTTCAACGATCATCGGCGCATGATAGAACTGGCTGAAACGGGAAAGCTGACTGCGCTGGCAACGCTGCTCAGCCGGCATATTTTGCGCACCCGCGAGAGTTACATCGCCACCTTGCGTGAGCGTCAGGAGTTACAAAGCCTGAACAGTGACCGAGTCGAGAAAATCCGCCGCAAGCTGCGCTTGTAGCGTAGGCCTGAATCGTTAAGTCTGAATCATCTGCTCGCCCTCTTTACCCGGCTTTGCGCAGCGCATTTGCAACCAGCGTAAATGCAGGTGAGGGTTGTCGACGGCTGGGGTAGTACAGATAGTAGCCAGGAAACGGCGGGCACCAATCTTCCAGCACACGCATCAGCCTGCCTTCGCGAAGGTGCGGTTCAAATTCCTCTTCTGGCAGGTACGCAATGCCCAGCCCGGCCAGTGCTGCATCCACGATATGGCTTGATGTGTTGAAAATCAGCTGGCCGCCTACCCGCACGTTCACCTGTTTGTCTCGCTGCTCAAAGTCCCATACATAGAGCCCGCCGGATGTCTGCATGCGCTGGTTGATACAGCTATGGTTCATCAAGTCGCGCGGATTTTCGGGGATACCACGTGTAGAGAAATACGCTGGCAAGGCGACGGCAGCCATCCGCAATGGCGGGCCTATCGGGACTGCGATCATGTCTTTGTCGATGGTGTCGCCCAGGCGTACACCTGCATCAAAACGATCCGCCACAATGTCCCTGAACCCGTAATTGACGTCAAACTCAACGTTGATTTCCGGGTATTCGTGTAGCAGTGCTGTCAGTTTGGGCAGCAATGTGGTGCGCAGAACATGATCGCCGCAGGTGATACGCACGGTGCCCGCGGGCTTGTCGCGCATTTGCGTCAGGATATCCAGCTCCGCCTCGATTTCATCGAAGCGATTACCAATCGCTTGCAGCAGCCGCTCGCCGGCGACAGTCGGCGAGACACTGCGGGTGGTGCGCGTCAGCAACCTGATTTGCAGGCGCGCTTCCAGACCGCTGATGGCCTGACTCAGTGCTGATTGGGTAACACCCAGCACTCCGGCGGCGCGGGTGAAGCTGCCTTCGCGCGCCACTGTCACGAAAGACAACAGATCGTTGAGGTTTCTTTTAACCATGGTGCGAAGCGCCTTTTGCGGCCATTAATTAGATTTACTTATAGCCATATTAAGCATTCATTAGATAGTCGCGTGAGTATTCGTTCGTCACTATTAGCGGTATGAGTACGAATAACTGCGAGGCCCCGATGAACACCGTTTCAACCAGCAACCAGGCTCCTGCCTACTGGAGCGGTGTCTTTGCAATGACGCTGTGTGTTTTCGCCCTGATTGCTTCTGAGTTCATGCCTGTCAGCCTACTGACGCCGATGGCCGTTGACCTGCAGGTTACCGAGGGGATGGCCGGTCAAGGTATTGCGATTTCAGGGGCATTTGCCGTGCTGACCAGCCTGTCGATCTCGTGGCTTGCCAGGACCCTTGATCGCAAGGTGCTGCTGTTGGCATTGACCGGGTTGATGGCCGTCTCGGGGGTGATAGTCGGGCTGGCCCCCGACTATCCGACTTACATGGTCGGCCGTGCGCTCATTGGTGTGGTCATCGGTGGTTTCTGGTCGATGTCTGCGGCGACGGCCATGCGCTTGGTCCCTGCCCCACAGGTGCCGAAGGCGTTGGCCATTTTCAATGGCGGTAACGCGCTGGCTACCGTAGTTGCCGCACCGCTGGGCAGCTATCTGGGCTCGATTATTGGCTGGCGCGGCGCCTTTTTCTGTGTGGTGCCCGTCGCGGCGATTGCTTTCATCTGGATGTACATCAGCCTGCCGTCCATGAAGGTGGAGGCACGCATGCCTGGCTCCGGGAACGTGTTCAAACTGTTCAAGAGTCGGACAGTGGCTCTGGGCATGCTCGGGTGCGGGGCCTTCTTCATGGGGCAGTTTGCACTGTTCACCTACCTGCGGCCCTTCCTTGAAACGGTAACGCACGTCGATGTATCCACGTTGTCGTTGATCTTGCTGGTGATTGGTGTCGCAGGTTTTATCGGCACCCTGATCATCGGTCGCTTTCTAAGGCGCAGCCTGTTTCGGACATTGATAGCAATTCCGGTCTTGATGGCCTTGATCGCCCTGGCACTGATCCCTTTTGGCAACTCGATCATCGTTGTTGCTGTACTGCTGGGCTTATGGGGTCTGTTGGCAACTGCGGCCCCGGTGGGTTGGTGGAGTTGGATCGCACAGGCCTTGCCAAATAATGCCGAGGCTGGCGGCGGCCTGATGGTGGCCGTGATTCAACTGGCCATTGCTCTGGGCTCTACCATTGGTGGGCTGTTGTTCGATAGCCGCGGTTATCAGAGCACTTTTGTCGCTAGCGCCGTCGTGCTGCTGCTGGGTGCGGCGGTTACCGTGCTGACGTCACGTTCGCCATCCTCTCGAGCCGCTTGAGCCAAGTAACGTTCCGGGAGACGAGTCATGACAAGGAGCATCCTGCGCGCTTTAAACGCAGATCTGCATCAAGTGCGGATCAAGCGGCCATTACATTGGTCAGGGGGGCTGTATTCAGCTCTCGTGCTTGGCAGTTGCATCCTAATGAATGATGCCGCGTCGGCATCTTCGATCACGGAGAAATCTCGCATGTGGATGACCGTCGGCGAACAACGTTTCGCCATCACCCTGGCCGACAGCGCAGCCGCTCGTGCGTTTGCCACGCTGCTGCCACTGACGCTGGACATGAGCGATCTCAACAGCAACGAAAAATACGCCAGCCTTCCTCAAGCCCTGCCTGTGGATGCGAGTAAACCGGGAAGGATCGGCGCGGGAGATCTGATGCTATACGGCACGGATACCTTGGTTGTTTTCTATTCGTCCTTTGACTCGACATACCCATACACACGCCTTGGGCATGTGGACGACAACACGAACCTGACAAAGGCTTTAGGTCGTCATGCTGTGAAAGTGATGTTTTCCCAAAACTGACTACTGCGCATCGATAGGGATTCCAATGAAAAAGATCATGGTTTTATTAACGCTTCTTGTCAGTTCCCTCTCAGCAACAGGAGCCGATATGTCCAACGGTGCGGATAATTTTTATACCAGCGATAAAGTGACCGTGCAGAAGGTCAACTTCAAAAATCAGTATCAAATGAACGTGTCGGGCAATCTGTTTATCCCCAAAAACCTCGACGTCAAAACCAGGGCCCCGGCGATTGTTGTTGGCCACCCGATGGGTGCGGTCAAGGAGCAAAGCGCTAATCTGTATGCCACCAAAATGGCTGAAAAAGGCTTCGTGACGCTGTCCCTGGATCTTTCATTCTGGGGCGAAAGCGAGGGGCTGACGCGCAATGCTGTCGCGCCGGATATTTATGCCGAAGACTTCAGCGCTGCGGTGGACTTTCTTGGTACCCGGCCTTTTATCGACAAGGAACGGATTGGCGCACTCGGCATCTGTGGCAGCGGCAGCTTCGTTATCAGCGCGGCCAAAATCGATCCACGCATGAAAGCCATCGCAACGGTGAGCATGTATGACATGGGCGCAGCCAATCGCAATGGCTTGAAGCACGCGCAGACGCTTGAGCAACGCAAAGAGACCATCGCGCAAGCGGCACAGCAGCGTTATGTAGAGTTCACGGGCGGTCAAACCCTCTACACCAGTGGTACGGTGCACCAACTGGACGAGAATACCCACCCGATCCAGCGTGAGTTCTATGACTTCTATCGCACTCCGCGCGGTGAATACACGCCAGCCAGCTCATCCAAAGAGCTGACCACACACCCGACGCTGACGAGCAACATCAAATTCATGAACTTCTACCCGTTCAATGACATCGAGACTATTTCACCTCGTCCGATGCTGTTCATTGCCGGAGCCGATGCGCACTCGAGAGAGTTCAGCGAAGAAGCTTACAAACTCGCGGGGCAACCCAAGGAGCTGGTCATCATCCCTGGCGCTGGCCATGTTGACCTTTATGATCGCGTCGACCTGATCCCTTTTGACAAACTGGCGAGCTTTTTTCAAAGCAATTTGAAGTGATGATAGAGCAGACATACCCCATGAATTAGCCACGAGCCGGTGAGGCTTTATCGCAAGAGTCTCAGGTTCAGCGGACTGATGTGTCATGCGTCAAGACAGTTTGGTACGCTTGCCTGACATTCCACCCAGATTCGAGCCCATGCTGGAAGAGCTACGAAGAATCGACCTGAATCTATTGCTGACTCTGCATGCATTGTTGCTGGAGCGGCACGTGACTCGGGCATCGATTCGTCTGCATAAAAGCCAGCCAGCGGTCAGCCATGCTCTGGCTCAACTTCGAGCGCACTTTGACGATCAGTTGCTGATCCGCCGCGACGGGCAATTGGTGCTCACTGCCAGAGCTCAAAGCTTGCTGGGGCCTCTTGAGCAGGCGCTAAGGCATCTCAATGACCTGCTTGGGGCTTCTGACTTCGACCCCAGCAGCTCTCAGGCACGGTTCCGGCTATCACTGTCCGACTATGCCACTCGCCGAGTACTGCCTGGTTTGGTTCGGTATGTTCGCAGCGTAGCGCCTGGAGTGGATCTGGCTGTCAGCCAAGCGAGTCGTGAAACCATGATGGCCCAATTGGCTGATGGTGAACTCGATGTGGCGCTTGGCATCTTCCCGGAGTGTCCGGATGGCATCCATGTACAGGAGCTTTTCCCGGAGCATTTTGTCAGCCTCGCCGACGCAAGCGCCCTACCGGCATGTGGTCGCCTGACACTAGAGGAATGGTTGGAGCGTGCGCATGTGATGCTTGCCCTTCGGCCTGATGCCAATGACGAAATCGAAAGAGTGCTGGCACGCATGGGATTGCGCCGAAGAATCGCTGTCGCACTTCCCCATTGGAGCGCCGCAATCGAGCTGATTGCCGGCACAGATCTTATCTTGACTGTTGCGAGCTGGGCCGTCAGTGAGCTCGATAGATATCCAACGCTGCGTATGTTCGATGCGCCTCTGGATCTCCCCGTCCTGTCCTATCAACAAGCATGGCATGCCCGTAAAGATGCAGACCCTGCCAACAGGTGGATCAGAGAAGCAATCTTGAAGTGCAGCCAGAGCACCTGAACATATTTGGCTTAAACAGCTCCCGTCTCAGCGGGGCCTTTGAGCTCAACCTGATTACCGTCAGGATCGAAGCAGTAAATCGACAGGCCCACGCCGTCGGCCCCGTATCTGCTCATTGCCTTCTCTGCAGCGATACCAAAAGCTTGCAAATGGGCGAGGATCGCCTGCTCATCGAAGGGTTCGACTCGAAGGCAGAAATGATCGACGTTACGCCGCTCTTTGCCTGGCGCCCCGCCGCCCAGAGAACCCAAGGGGCCATTGATATCCACCAGATCTATCATTGAGCTTCCTGCTCCGAGGTGGATCATGGCGTATTGTTCGTTGCGCTTTTTGATCGCGCACCCAAGAACCTGGGTATAGAAATCAACACTGCGTTCCATGTCCTTTACCCGCAGGACGACGTGGTCGATGTGCTGGACTCTGAAAATAGACATTTGAGCGACTCCTGAAGTGAAAGCGAACCTCCATTACCTCTGGGCATGGAGGTTCGTGAGCGGAAGGCTTAGTGGATTTTGTTGAATAGTGTGGGCATGTCGCCGGAGAAATCCACCCAGGGATTGGTGTTCAACAGATCCGCATGGGGCGCAGTCGGCTCGTCGTAGCGGACGAGGAACTCTTCGGGGCCGTGTGCATATGCCACGACCAAGCCCTGTTTTGCATCCATGTATCCAGCGTGAATACCCATGCCTGGATAACTCAAGCGAATCGCTGTCTCTTCACTGGTTGGACCAACAGTGAGCCGTACTACAATTCCTTCGGGCAGCACGAACATCCAAGTGAAAGGGCCGCCTGATACGACGGTCATCACTTCATCGACACCTACACCGTTCTCGGCCATGTTGACGTGGAAGCGACCGAAGCCTTCCAAAACGCCAGCACGGTGTTCGTCAGGGATGGCCAGCATGTCGTAGACCTTGGGATAAGGGGCAACGCCAGGCTGATGGGTGGAAAGAAGACCACCACGTGGCGTTTCGGGTACGCGCCCAGCCAGTTCAATCTGCTCAAGCAACTCTGCCCGGTTCAGGCTGAAGAGCTTGATCAGTTCTTCTTGCTCGGCCTCGGTGACAGTACGGGACTGCGATGCTTTCAAAATCGGTTTGGCTGCGTCCGGAATGCTCACGGTGCTTGCACGAACACCTACGCTGCGCAGCGCGGCGTTTACTTCTTCAAGGCCAACAGCATTCGGACGACCATCACTGAATTGCAGTTTTACGATATTCATAAATAACACTCCGATCCTTTTACGAAAATATAGGGCTGAACCACCTGCACGCGTGGGTTGGTTCGGCTAGAGGGGCTGGCTCTGGTTTATTTGAGGCTGGTGTTGACCGTTGCGGCCTGAATCCCCCTTGCGCAATTGACAGGCGCTTTGTTCGAGCCCACTTGAACCACGATCAATCCAAAGAGGATGATCAGCACCCCTGCAACCCGAACCAAGTTGATTGGCTTCGCGCTCAGGCCAAGGAGACCAAAGTGATCGATCAGCATTGCGGCTATGACCTGGCCCACCATCACAAACAATATGTAGTTCGATGCACCAAGCTTTGGGGGCAGAAAGGTAGCCATTGCGACGTAAATGGCCCCGCTGAAACCACCTATCCAGAGCCACCAAGGTCCCTGCAGCGCGCCCGCAATGTTTGGCTGCGGCATGCGAAGAGCCACGATCGTGGCGATCAGAACAGCGGTGCTGACGATCAGAGAAGCAAGGGCGGCCCAGAGTGGATGTCCAAGCTCACGACCAAGAGCACCGTTGCTGGAGGCTTGTAGAGGAATCAAGGCGCCGGCAATAAGAGCCAGGCCCATTGGAACAGTTGCAAGAATCGATACTTTCCCAAACATGACCGTAACCCCTTGTGTTTCGGTGTCGATGGGGAAATATTGAGGTATAGGTACGTTGAATGGAAATCGAAAATTCGCACGCGTTATATTCGCGAAACGAATGACAATAGCGGCTCTGGCTAACAGAACGTTGATCTTGCCCTCAGACGTATCTGCGCGGCACCATCGGGACAATTCGCCACCACCACATAGAATCGCCCCTTCAACGACGCCCTTCTGGTGTCAGATTAGCCCCAAGGTAGTCGATTAAAGCACTTACTTTTGGCAGCAATATTTGGGTGCTGGCTGTGGCTCGTTTTATCCCTGCCCTGGCACTGCCGGCTTTCTGGGGCACGGCCAGCGAGACAGCAGGCCAACTCGCGGGGCCTGGGCAGTCGGGCAAAGCTGTCGGCCGAGTTTACTTGGGCATTACAGCGGCACTGGTATTCGGTGTGCCGCTGGGTACTTTGGCCGCTGACACAGTGGGCTGGCGTGGAAGCTTCTGGATCCTGGCAGCAGTCTCCTTATTGATCGGCGTCCTGATGCATCTGGTGATGCCGAAGCTGTCAGTCTCTGAAAGTTCGCACCCTGATCAGAAGCAGACCGCGATCTTGCGTCAACCGCACTTCCTGGCTCACTTGCTGTTGTCGGTCCTGACCTTCACCGCTTTGTTCACCGCCTACACCTATCTGGCCGACATCCTAGAACGACTAGGCGGTATTCCTGCTGGCCAAGTCGGCTGGTGGCTGATGGGCTTCGGTGCGATCGGCATGCTTGGTAACCACTTGGGCGCCAGCATGGTAGACCGCAAGCCACTAACGGCCATGGTCGTGTTTCTGGTGCTCGCCTACGGGCATCGAAGGGCTCTATAAATCTCAGAAACAACCTGCATCGTTGCGTCTTCGATCGTTCCTTCATTACGGCATAAAACCCAGCCGTGATCTGCAATCGCTCGCTCGAAGGCTTTGGTACAAGCGACGTGCTCTTCCTGTTTGCGCATCACCGTACTGCCCAGCCCCCGTGATCGTGCCGCTGCCCTCTCCCATGAAATTTCAGGATCGGTGACAACCCCAACATGCAGGTCTGGCACTCGCACGTTTCGATCCATGTTCAACTGTAAAATCTCTGCAAACGGGAGTATCCGGCGAAACGCGGCGTCAGACGGGTACCAGCGATCAATCAAGATGATGCTGTCTGGTGGCTGTTTAGCCAGCACGTGCTGGGAAATCCAGGTGCGACTATCAGCAAAGCGTTCACAAACCTCCAACTCCAAATCCCGGCTGGGACTTCTGACAAGTTTGTTAACGAGGGCCATTGTTTCACCCCTGCGGGGATCGCTTTTTTTCTCGCAAAGTCGGATCACCTTTTTGTTGTCTGCCCTCAGTACTTTCGTAACGGCCTCCAACAGTGTGGTTTTACCGGTTCCCTTAGGCCCGTCGAGCGAAACAAACAGCGAACGATTCATTCTTCACATAACGATTGATATACGGTTTTTTTACCCGGCTCGTTCGCTGGAATCGCTTGGCGCAACTACGCGAATCGAGTGGCGGGACCTTATGAACAGATAGTGATGAGCACTCTAACTCAGTTCCGGCTGGCGGGTCTCAACATCCAAGGCTGACAGCAGCTCATGAACATCGCTCTTCGTCGCTTCGGATTATTTAGGGTGCCGCCTATGTTCTCCTGTGCCACTTATCAACCTTGATGCTGCCGGGTATTTTTATTTAAAAATTCTTATCAAGCTGCTTTTCAACTCTATCTAACAGCATCTGTGATTGCTGTCTTTTAAGTACTACTGGAGACTCTGAAGCGTTGTTGAGAAGAATACAGAGGGTGTTGCCGGGGGCACCGTTGAAACTGATCAAGTGGTGATGCTGTTTTTTTGGGGAGCACTGGCGTTCGGCCTGTCTCCTGCGGCCCAAGCCGGTATGCTGGCAAGGGCCGAGCGCTTTACCCCGCAAGCCGTGGCGTTTGCTTCGGCGTTGAACATTTCAGCATTCAACCTGGGCAGGTGTTGTCGCGGTGCTCCTTGCGCAGTTACCGTTGATCTGGCTGCTGACTTTTAACAGAAATGCCCCTCCACAACACAGGTAACACCATGAGTGAAGTACACATCAGCATTACGATCCAACGCCCGATAGAACAAGTCTGGTCACTGCTCGGCGGTTTTGATTGGCTGCCGCGCTGGCTAGAGGTCGTGGCCACCAGCACCCTGAGTGACGGCGGGCGCTTGCGCCATCTTGAAACCATCGATGGTGAGACCATTGTCGAGCGTTTACTCACCTTCAGCGAAGCCGATAAATGCTATAGCTACGCCATGCTGGAAGGTCCTGCGCCAGTGACGGATTACATTGGCACGATGTCGGCACAGGATGATGAAAAAGGCGGGACTGTAGTCAGTTGGTCAAGCACCTTTGAGGTTCTGGACGCTGATGAGACCGAGATCGTCGAAGGTTTCGACGCGTTCTACCGCACAGGGCTGGAGCGCCTGAAAACTGTCGTCGAGGCCATGGACTGACGCCTTCTGGCTCAGCTGTTGCAGCCCTCCCCTGCGTTCAGGCCAGAACGCAGGGGGGAGCCAGACTCACACAAGCAGCGCTCTTAATTGCCAGCGAAACGCTCGGCAAGCCGTTCTCCAATCAAGCTGTCAAACATAGCCTGTGCCGCCGCCGATAACTCATGGCCAGGGTTGGTCACGATCCCCATGGCCCGCTCCACTATCGGCTCATGCAGGGTGATGCAACATGCACCAAGTTCTCGCATTTGCTCGGTGCACAGGGCGGGCACGACGCTGACACCCAACCCGCAAGCGACCATGCGCCCGATAGTAGCCAACTGATGGCTTTCGAACTCTACCGGCAACTTCATTTGCCGTGCTTGCAAATGCTCTTCAAGCATCACCCGCACGGCGGAAGGACGTTGCAGTGTAATGAATGGCTGTTCGAGCAGGGTTTGCCAGTCTATGAGCGAAAGCCCCGCCAGTAACGAATCACTGGGTACGACGGCAACAAATCGGTCCACATATAAAGGGGTAAAGGTCAGCGACGAGCCCGGCCCGGGCTCGAACGCCACCCCCAGCTCCACCTGACGATCACGCACCATCTCCAGTACCTGCTCGTTGATCACGTCATTCACGGTAACGTTGACCTTGGGATGGCGTACGCGAAAATGCTTGAGTATCCGCGGCAGCAAATTGCCCGAAAACGACGGTGTCGCCGCCAGCGTCACACGCCCACGCTGCAAAGTGAAACGTTGTCGCAGTTCATCCTCGGCATTGTCCCAGTCGGCAATCAGGCGGCGGGCCAGCGGCAACAGCGACTCACCTTCCGGAGTCAGTGCCACATTGCGTGTGGTGCGGCTGAACAGGCGACCGCCAAGGCCTTCTTCCAGTGCCTTGATCGTCAGGCTTAATGCCGACTGCGACAAATGCAGCCTTTCGCAGGCCACGGCAAAGCTCAGGCTCTGGGCTACGGCCAGGAAGGCACGAATCTGTTTCACCGTCATGGGTTTGCTCTTTTGGAGGATTGTTTTATTTTATCTATTAATGAATCTTAAAAAACAACTTAACAAATTAATGCCAAGGAGTAACACTCGAGATATACAGCTCACCACCCACAAACAATAAATAGAGGTGCATATGGCAGGTTTCGACAAGTGTGTGGCGTCCTACGAGGAAGCCCTGGCCGGGCTCGAAGATGGCATGACGGTGCTCTCCGGCGGCTTTGGTCTGTGCGGCATTCCGGAGAACCTGATCAACGAGATCAAGCGCAAAGGCACCCGCAATCTCACCGTCGTCTCGAACAACTGCGGCGTTGACGGTTTCGGCCTCGGCGTACTGCTTGAAGACCGCCAAATCAGCAAAGTCATCGCTTCCTATGTCGGTGAGAACGCGCTGTTCGAGAAGCAGCTGCTTAGCGGCGAAATTGACGTTGTACTGACGCCTCAAGGTACCCTTGCCGAGAAAATGCGTGCAGGCGGTGCCGGCATTCCCGCGTTCTTTACCGCGACTGGCGTCGGTACGCCAGTGGCCGACGGCAAGGAAACCCGGGAGTTCAATGGCCGTACCTATTTGATGGAAGAGTCCATCACCGGCGACTTCGCCATCGTTAAAGGCTGGAAAGCCGACCGTTTTGGCAACGTGATCTACCGCCATACCGCGCAAAACTTCAATCCACTGGCCGCCACTGCGGGCAAGATCACTGTGGTTGAAGTAGAGGAGATCGTCGAACCCGGCGAACTGGACCCGGCGCAGATCCACACCCCTGGCATCTACGTCGACCGGATCATTTGCGGCACATTCGAGAAACGCATCGAACAGCTCACTGAGCGCTCCTGATCCCAAGCCCTAACGGAGAACAACAATAATGGCTCTTACCCGCGAACAAATGGCTCAGCGTGTTGCCCGCGAAATGCAAGACGGCTTCTACGTGAACCTAGGCATCGGCATCCCGACTCTGGTTGCCAACTACATCCCCGAAGGCATGGAAGTCATGCTGCAATCAGAAAACGGCCTGCTGGGCATGGGCGCGTTCCCCCGCGTCGGTGAAGCTGACGCCGACATGATTAACGCCGGCAAGCAAACCGTCACCGCCCGTACCGGTGCGTCGATTTTCTCTTCGGCAGAGTCCTTTGCAATGATTCGCGGCGGTCATATTGACCTCACCGTACTCGGTGCTTTTGAAGTCGACGTACATGGCAATATCGCGTCCTGGATGATCCCCGGCAAGATGGTCAAGGGCATGGGTGGCGCAATGGACCTGGTGGCAGGTGCGGACAATATCATCGTCACCATGACCCATGCCTCCAAGGACGGCGAGTCAAAACTGCTGGCGCAATGCAGCCTGCCATTGACCGGCGCCGGGTGCATCAAACGCGTACTGACGGACCTCGCCTACCTGGAGATCCACGAGGGGGCGTTCATCCTCAAGGAACGCGCCCCCGGCGTCAGCGTTGAAGAAATCGTCGCTAAAACCGCCGGCAAGCTCATCGTCCCTGACCATGTCCCGGAAATGCAATTCGCCTGAATCGACCATTTTAAAGGAGAGATGTGATGCAAGAAGTCGTCATTGTCGCCGCCACTCGCACGGCCATTGGCAGTTTTCAGGGGGCGCTGGCCAACATTCCGGCCACCGAACTCGGTGCCGCAGTGATTCGTCAGTTGCTGGCAAAAACCGGCCTGTCCGGTGACCAGGTTGATGAAGTGATCCTCGGTCAGGTACTCACCGCCGGTTGCGGGCAAAACCCGGCGCGTCAGGCTTCGATTTTGGCCGGCCTGCCCCACGCAGTACCGGCGCTCACCCTGAACAAACTCTGCGGTTCCGGCCTCAAGGCCATCCATCTGGCGGCCCAGGCGATTCGCTGCGGCGATGCAGACGTGATCATTGCTGGCGGCATGGAAAACATGAGCTTGGCCCCCTATGTGCTGCCGGCCGCTCGTACCGGCTTGCGCATGGGCCATGCGAAAATGCTCGACAGCTTGCTTCACGACGGCTTGATGGACGCCTTCAACGACTACCACATGGGTATCACTGCCGAAAATTTGGTGGCCAAGTACCACCTCAGCCGCGAAGAGCAGGATGTTTTCGCCGCTGCGTCCCAGCAAAAAGCCTGCGCCGCCATCGAGTCCGGTCGCTTTGTCGACGAGATCACGCCGATCCTGATTCCTCAACGTAAAGGCGATCCATTGTCCTTTGCCGTTGACGAACAACCACGTGCCGGGATCACAGCCCAATCGCTGGGTACACTCAAGCCTGCTTTCAAGAAAGACGGCAGTGTCACCGCCGGCAACGCCTCGACCATCAACGATGGCGCAGCCGCTGTTGTCCTGATGAGCGCCGATAAAGCCAAAGCCCTGGGCCTGCCTGTACTGGCACGGATCGCGGGTTACGCCAACGCGGGTGTCGACCCGGCAATCATGGGTATCGGCCCGGTATCAGCGACCCGCACTTGTCTGAAAAAGGCTGGCTGGCAGTTGGACGATCTGGACTTGATCGAAGCCAACGAAGCCTTCGCTGCACAAGCGCTGGCCGTGAGCAAAGAGCTGGAATGGGACATGAGCAAGGTCAACGTCAATGGCGGCGCCATTGCGCTGGGCCACCCGATTGGTGCTTCGGGTTGCCGCGTGTTGGTGTCGTTGCTGCACGAAATGATCAAGCGTGATGCCAAAAAAGGCCTCGCTACCTTGTGCATCGGTGGCGGTCAGGGCGTTGCTGTGGCTATCGAGCGCGGCTAAACCGCAAAGCGTTCAAACAGCCAGCGTCCGGATCCACGACATTCGGCCGCTAGCTGGCAACACATCGGCGTGACTTCGGTCACGCCGTTTTTTTTGCGCGCTCGCCCCCTTGGAGCGGCCCTTTGCGCTAAAACACGTGACCTGATGAGGTTGACTATCTAGACTGCCCAAGCCCCAAAACTGCTTTGGACCACACGGAAAACACCATGGACCTTCAACGTCGCAACAACGTCAGCGTCATGGGTAATGGTCCGGCAACCCTGATTTTCTCTCACGGTTTTGGCTGTGATCAGACAATGTGGGGCTATTTGTTTCCTGACTTCATCGACCGCTTTCGTGTGGTGCTGTATGACTTGGTCTGTGCAGGTCAGTCCGATCTCGACGCCTACGACAACACCAAATACAACTCGCTGAGCGGATACGCACAAGACCTGGTTGAAATCATTGATCAGTTCGCCGTCGGCCCGGTTATTTTGGTCGGCCACTCTGTCAGCGCGATGATTGGCGTGTTAACTGATCGTCAGCGCCCTGATCGAATCACCGCTCAGGTAATGATTGGCCCTTCACCTTGTTACATCGATACCGATGATTATGTGGGCGGTTTCAAGCTCGAAGACATCCACTCTCTGCTCGACACCCTGGACAGCAACTACCTTGGCTGGTCCAGCAGCATGGCCCTGGTCATTATGGGCGCGCCAGGGCAGCCAGCCCTGAGTGACGAACTGAGTAACAGCTTTTGCCGAACCGAACCCCAAATTGCCCGGCAATTTGCACGGGTTACGTTCACCTCTGATAACCGCAAGGATGTTGCCGGTCTGACAACACCCACCTTGATCGTGCAATCCACCGAAGATCTGATTGCCCCTCTGGTGGTGGGTGAGTACCTTCACTCAGTCCTCCCCAACAGCAAGTTCTGCCTGGTCACCAACGTTGGCCATTGCCCGCATATGAGCGTGCCAAGTGCGTGCGCAGAAGCCATGCACAGCTTCCTTTTACCGTGGGTGGGTGCTCATGTTGATGGATGAACAGTCTTTACCCGACACCCTGATGCTGTTTGAGGGTGCGCCCTGCGGCTTAGTCGTGACCAAAGAAGACGGCACGATCCTGCGCGTCAACCAGACCTTCAGTGATTGGCTAGGCTTCACGCCCCAAGCATTGTGCAGCCGACGCTTTCAGGATTTATTGACCATGGGAGGCCGTATTTTTCATCAGACGCACTGGGCCCCGCTGATGCAAATGCAAGGCTCGGTGGCTGAAGTCAAACTCGAAATGCGACACCGCGATAACCGTACCATCACCCTGTTGCTCAATGGCGTGAGACGCGAGCACGGCAACAGTGCGTATTATGAACTCGCACTGTTTGGTATCACTGACCGCGACAAATATGAACGTGAGTTGGTCAACGCACGCAAACTTGCCGAAGCCTTGCTCAAGGAAAAAACCGCCGCCGAAACTGCGCTGCAGAAAACCCAGGCAGAACTCAGCCAGGCTTACGAAACTGCCCAACGCAGAGCAGATTTTGCCGAGCAAATGGTCGCCATTGTTAGCCATGACCTGAAAAACCCGCTGACGGCAATCATGATGGCGTCTGACCTGCTCGGCCGTAACTCACGCACCGCCACGACCAAAGAAGCTCAATTGCTGGGCCATATTAGCCAGTCGGCTGAGCGTGCCCAGCGGATGATCGCAGACCTGCTGGACTTCACTCTCGCCAGAGTCGGGCGTGGCATCGGCATCTCTCCTGCCGTGCTGGACCTGCATACGGTCACCGGCCTTTGCGTCGACGAACTACGGGTGGCGTTTCCCAATGCGACACTGACTCATCAAGCCTTGGGCAACGGCCGTGTGTGCCTGGATGCCGATCGCCTGCATCAAGTCATCGGCAATCTGGTCGCCAACAGTGTGGCCTATGGTGATCCGAAAAAACCCATCACTGTCACCTCGCGACTCGATGAAGACTCGGCGCTGGTATCTGTGCACAACCACGGCCCGGTAGTTCCACACGCATTACAAGCCGTGTTGTTTGAGCCCATGACCCGAGGAACAGAAGGCGACAGTAACGTACGTAGCGTCGGACTCGGGCTATTTATCGTCAGAGAAATAGCCCGAGCTCATGGCGGACGGGTCTCGGTGAGTTCCAGTGAAGCCTGCGGCACCACATTCAATATCCATTTCCCTACAGTGCCGGCGCTTTAATCGCCGCTGGCCGGCGCGCAACAATCAGAAAATGTGTAAGCAAGCCGAATATCAACCCCCAAAATGCCGCAGAAAGTCCCAGGAACGACACCCCGGACGCGGTCACCAGAAAGGTGAATAACCCGGCATCACGCTCCTTGGTCTCGGTCAGACTGCGCACTAATGCATCACTGATCGCACCATAAAGCGCCAGCCCTGCCAACGCCGCAATCAAGGCCGCTGGAAATGCCGCGAACAACGACACCAGAGTTGCCCCTGCTATGCCGAACACTAGATACGTGGCGCTCCCTGAAAGGGCTGCGATATAGCGCCGACGCGGGTTTTCGTGAGCTTCTTTGCCGGTACAGAGGCTGGCGGTCACCGCCGCCAGATTCAAGCCGTGACAGCCGAACGGCGCCAGTAATATCCCGCCGATGGCACTTGCGCTGATGATTGGGCTGGCCGGGGTATTGAACCCTGCGTTGCGTAACACCGCCATGCCTGGCATGAACTGCCCGGTGAGGGCGACAAGCACCAGAGGCAGCGCCAGGTTCAGGGTGGCTGCGAGGCTGAACTCAGGTGTAATCCACTGTGGTGTTGCCAGTTCGAAGACCAGCGCCTCGGTGTGCAAGTGCCCACCCAACAACGTAATTGCTCCGCCCACCAGTAACACAGCCGCCACCGCATAACGCGGCCACGACCGACGCATCACGATGTAAGTGACGAACATCGACAGCACCAGCAGCGGTTGCACGGGTAACGCTCGAAACACCTCAATACCAAAAGAGAACAGGATGCCGGCTTGCATCCCGGCCGCAATCGATCCCGGCAAGCGGGCAATGATTCGATCGAAGGCGCCGCTGAGGCCAATCAGCAGCATGATCAGGTTGGCCACCAAATACGCTCCAATCGCCTGATTCAAGCCGATCTGCGGCAGCGCTGATACCAACAGCGCCGAGCCCGGAATCGACCATGCAATGACCACTGGCACGCGGTAGCGCAGGCTGAGTACTGCGCCGAGCACGGCGCTGCCAATGGAGATTGCCCAGACCCAGGATGACAGTGTTTCAGGGGACAACGAGGCACTTTGCGCGGCGTGAAAGATGATGACCAATGGGCCGGCATATGAAATGAACGTGGCGATCATCCCAGCCACAAGAGCCGATAAGGAGCAATCTTTAAGCAGGTTTTTCATGGGTACTCGCACAGGCGGTTAGGCAATCACAGGTCGCAGCGCCCTGCTCCACCCGGGAACAGGGCGCCAGGCGCTACGATTGGGCGTTGAACACCACGGCCGAAGGGGCCTGATGTCGATGACTGCTGAAAACAAACAGTGCCATGGCCAGTGCCGCAATGGCGCCAGGTACGGCGAAAGCGATGAAGTTCAGCTGCAATGGCAAGTTCATGCCCATCAGCGCTCCGCCCAGCAACGGCCCGAGGATGGCCCCGTTACGGCCGATACCCGAGGCCCAGCCCAACCCCGTCGAGCGTATCGACAGACCGTAGAACTGAGCGGTGCCCGCATAGAGCAGGATCTGGGTGCCGATGGTGGTAGCGCCAGCCACGAAAATCAGCAAGTACAGCACCACCGGAGCGCTTTTGAAGCCCAGCAGGCTGATGGACATGGCGGCGGCGATGAAAAACACCACCATGACCTTGCCCAGGTTCAGGCGATCACCCAGCCAGCCACCCAAAATTGCCCCAGCCATGCCGCCGAAATTCAGCACCAGCAAGAACGACAGACTTGAGCCCAGGCTGTAACCCGCACTCGCCATCAGTTTCGGTAGCCAGGAACTCAAGGCGTAGACCATCAGCAAGCAGCAAAAAAACGCAACCCACAGGCTTAACGTACGAATCGCACGGCCATCGCGGAACAGCTCGAACACGGCCACTCCTCGGCCCTTGGTGTCGTTCATGTGCAGCGTATCGGCTTCGCCCAAAGACAGTGTCGGATCAATCTGGTCAAGGATGCGCCGAGCCTTGGCGGTTTGCCCGTCACGTACCAGAAAACCGACAGACTCCGGGAGCCACCAGAGAATCAGCGGCAGGAGCAGCAAGGGTACGGCGGCGGCAAAGAACATCGATTGCCAGCCGTACGCCGGCAACATGTAGATCCCTACGCCCGCGGCGAGCATGCCGCCCAGTGAATAGCCGCTGAACATCACGGCAACCAGCGTGCTGCGCAAGCGTTTTGGCGCGTACTCGCTCATCAGCGCCACGGCGTTGGGCATCAACCCACCGCATCCGAGCCCCGCAATAAACCGGCAAATGCCAAATTCAGTGGGGTTACTGGCGAAACCGTTAACGAGGGTGGCAGCAGAAAACAGAGTGAAACAAATGGCGATCCCCTTCTTGCGCCCAATCTTATCCGCCAGGGTGCCAAATGCCAGAGCACCAAACATCATGCCGAACAGTGCATAGCTGCCCAAGGCACCCGCCTGCAAAGGCGTTAATCCCCACTCGCGCATGATCGCCGGCAGCACTACGCCAAAGATAAACAGGTCATAACCATCGAAGATCAGCAGCAGCGCGCAAAGCGCTACGACGGTCCAGTGAAATCGGTTGAAGCGTGCGTTATCGATGATTGGGTGAACGTCTATTGCTCGCATGGCATCGTTACTCTTGTTTTTATTGTCGTATCTGCGTTCTCAGGCGTTGTCGAATGAGGGCAACGCGCAGATCTCTTTTTGTTTCGTGCTCAGCTCCACGGTCACCAGAATTTCCAGGTGTAGGTGGTGATAAAACGATTCTCAATAAAGTCGGCCCCGTAACGGGTCTTGACCTTGATGTTGCGTGCGTCGAACCCCAGTCCTTGCAATGGCCCGCTTTGCACCACGTAATTAAGGTAAATATTTCTCTCACTTTCGACGTTGTTCTGCTGCCCGGCCCCACGATCAATATCGGTACCACGCAAGTAACGGGTCATGAACTTTAGCCCTGGCACCCCCATCGCGACGAAGTCATAGTCGTAGCGCAACTGCCATGAACGCTCACTCGCCTTGTAAAAGGCCACGGAGGACCAGTTGACCAGATACGGTTGCGGGGCATAGCCATTGAACAACGGAAAAGCGTCGTCGCCACTCATTCGCTGATAGCCGACAGTGAACGTGTGCGCGTTCTTGCGCAGGGCGCTCATAAGTCCCAAAGAGGTGTTGTCCAGGTTGCCGGAGAGCTTGGCGCCTTCCTCTTGAGTGTTGTAGTAGCGCACATCGTTTTTAAGGCTATAGCCATCGCCCAACTGCGCCGTATAGGCCGCGGCCAGATAATGTTGCCGGTAGATATCTTCGAGCTGGCCGATGAAGTAAGTGACGTTCAGAGCTGGGCTGAAGTCGTAGCGGGCGCCCGCAAAGTTGAGACCGTCACTGCTTTGTTGCGGTGTGTCGCCAAACAGGTAAATGTCCTCGCGATTGCTCGACTCACGGGTTGCAATGCTCCAGAAACGCCCGGCATTGAGGGTCCATCCATCGAGGTCTTTGGACTCCACTGTCGCGCCTTCAAACGTCGTGACCAATTGCCGAGAATCATCGGTGTAGGCCACCGGCAGTGTGGGTCTGTGCTCGCCGATGCGGACCTCGGTCTTGTCGAATTTGATCTTGGCTGTGACCCCGGCGCGGCCGTAATCCGTTACCGGTTTGCCGCTGCTGCTGTCATAGGGCAAGACGGTATCGGGCCCACGTCCGCCACCGCCGTCCAGACGGTAGGCATATTGGCCGGAGGCATCCAGCCCAAATTGCACCGGCCCTTCGGTGTAGCCTGACTTAAAGCCCAGATCAAAGCCCTGACTCCAACTGCCAACCCGAGACTTTGCTGCGTCGCTCTGTTTGAAGTCGCGATCCAAATAGAAATTGCGCAACCCGAGACTGAGGTGGCTGTCTTCCAGGATGTCGGCATGGGCCTGGCAACTGATTGCCAGAACAAGGGAGGCACCAATCAGATTGACTGTCTCACTGCGCCCGCGTCTTGTTTTGAAGCGGGTAAAACGAGCGTTATCGAGGATCGGGGATACGTCTACTTCTCGCATAGCATCGTTACTCTTGTTTTTATTATTGGAGCTGCGTTGTCAGGCTATGGCGACGGATTTTGGGGTGATAGCCGAATCCTGCAGATCGCTATCCATTTTGTGCGAGATGCTTTTTTATCTTGCGCGGCTCATGCTATATACGATCGATATGTTATAAGATAACCAAATCACGATTAATACATCCTGCCAGCGGTTCTTCAATGACTAATGCTTTTCACATCCCCATCGCACGCCCCTCAAACCAGCGCCTCATGTCCATCGACGCCCTCAGAGGGTTGGTGATTCTTTTCATGCTGCTGGACCATGTCCGCGAGACGTTCTTTTTGCATCGCCAAGTGGCTGATCCCATGAGCATCGATGTCACTGAGCCGAGCCTGTTTTTCAGTCGCACTCTCGCCCACCTTTGCGCGCCGGTGTTTGTGTTGCTCACGGGGTTATCTGCCTATTTGTATGGCGAAAAGTACCAGGGCAAGCGCGATGTGTCGGCGTTTCTGTTCAAGCGCGGGCTGTTTCTGGTGGTACTGGAGTTCACCCTGGTCAACTTCGCCTGGACCTTCCAGTTCCCGCCCACGGTAATTTACATGCAGGTGATCTGGGCCATCGGTGTGAGCATGATCGCCCTCGCCGCGCTGGTCTGGCTGCCCCGGCCGCTGCTGTTGGTGCTCGGTATCGCCATTATTGCCGGGCATAACCTGCTCGATAACCTGCACTTTGCGCCCGGTTCGGCGATGCATGTGCCTTGGGCAATTTTGCATGATCGCGGCTGGATCGAATTCTCGGACAGCCTGCGCTTGCGCACCTCATACCCGGTGTTGCCGTGGATTGGCGTAATCGCGTTGGGTTATTGCATGGGGCCCTGGTTTTCCCGAACGGCTTGCGCCACCACGCGCCAGCGTTATCTGCTGCTCACCGGTGTCGGCGCGTTACTCGGCTTTATTGTGCTGCGCGGACTCAATGGCTATGGCGAAGCCCCGTGGGTGGCTCATGAGCACGTCACGCAAACCCTGATGAGTTTCTTCAATATCACCAAATACCCGCCCTCCTTGCTGTTTCTTGCCTTGACCCTGGGCGTTGGCCTACTCCTGCTGCTGACGTTTGAGCGTGTCCAGCAACAGAAATGGATTCGCACGCTGGCTGTCTTTGGCGCTGCGCCAATGTTTTTCTATTTGTTGCATCTGTACGTCCTCAAAGTGCTGTATCTGGCGAGCGTCGCGCTGTTTGGCCTGAACCAGGGCAGCTACTTCGGCTTCGAGGGTATCGGCGCGGTTTGGCTGACAGCCGCTCTGCTGGCGGCTGCGCTTTACCTGCCGGTGCGCTGGTTTGCCGGATTGAAGACCCGCCGCCGAGATATTACGTGGCTGAAATACTTCTGATACGGACATAAGGCGGTCTGTTGGACTACCATGCCGCGCCGGTCCCCACATGGGATTAAAAGGGAATCCGCAGTGCTTACACAGCACTCACCGGAACTGCCCCCGCAACTGTAGGTGCTGAGCCTGCTCCTTGACTGCCACTGGGATCAATCCCGGGAAGGCTGGAGCCTGGCGATGACGCATCAGTCAGGAGACCTGCCGGCCAAAACAACTGACTAACCGGCGGGGTGCCCGGGGAGTACATCCTTGCTGTGCACGGCACTCCGGTGACCGGGCTCGTGCTGCTTTTGCGGCGCGGCTCAATGATGTGTTTCCAGGCCGTACACCCCTGCTCTGTGTACGATCCAAATGGAGATTGCATCATGCTGCTGCAGCGCGTTATCACCCTTGTTACCGGCTTGAGTTTATCCGCCCTCGCCCACGCAGCCCCAACCCACTACCCCCTGACGGTAGAGAACTGCGCCAGCCCTCTAACATTTCAGCACGCCCCCAATCGCGCTGTGACCATTGGCCAGGCGGGCACCGAAATGCTCTATGCCCTGGGATTGGGTGACAAGCTGGTTGGCACTTCGCTGTGGTTTAACGATGTGCAGGCCAAATACAAGGCTCAGAACGACAAGATTGAACGCCTGGCGGATAACGACCCGAGTTTTGAAGCTGTGATTGGCAAACGCCCGGAACTGGTCGCCGTACAACTGGAGTGGATGGTTGGGCCGCAGGGAGTGGTGGGGACTCGCGAACAGTTTCATGAGCTGAACATCCCGGTCTACCTGATGCCCTCCGACTGTGAAGGCAAAGACAATCTGGTCGGTGCCGATGGTACGCGCCTGCAGCCGTTCAGCATCAACAGCGTCTACAAGAGCGTCAGTCAGTTGGCTGAGATCTTTGACGTGCAGGATCGCGGTCAACAGCTTAATACCGAACTGCAAGCCAGCCTGAAAAAAACCATTGCGTCACTCAAGGGCAAAGACCTGAAGCACACCAGCGCAGTGTTCTGGTTCTCCAGTGCTGACCTGGATATCGACCCCTATGTTGCCGGGCGCAAGGGTATTCCCGACTTTATGCTCAACACCCTGGGGGTACGCAACGTTGTGGAGTCTGATGAAGAATGGCCAACCGTGGGTTGGGAGACCCTAGCCAAGGCCAACCCTACGTTTCTAGTGATTGCACGCATGGATCGTCGTCGCTTCCCGGCGGACGACTACGAGAAAAAACTCGCATTCCTGCGCTCCGACCCGGTTACGCGCAATATGGATGCGGTCAAAAACAATCGCATCATCATCCTTGATGCCGATGCCATGCAGGCCAGCCTGCGGATGTTCGAGGGGTTTGAAACCCTCGCAGCAGGCATCAACCACTCCGACCTGTCCAAATGACGATAAGGCTGCTACCCGCGCTGCTGGCCTGCACTTCGTTGCTGCTGGCGGTACTGGCCGGGGTTGCCATCGGTGAAACCGCAATCAGCCCGGACGTTGTGCTGCAGGTGCTGGCCAACAAGTTATGGGACGCCGGGTATGTGTTGGACCCGATCGACGAAGGCATTGTCTGGAATTACCGCCTGACCCGTGCGCTGGTAGCCGCAGCCTGTGGTGCCGGTCTGGCCACTTGCGGGGTAATCCTGCAGGCGTTGCTGCGCAACCCGTTGGCCGATCCTTACTTGCTCGGGATCTCTGCCGGAGCTTCCACCGGAGCGGTACTGGTGGCCTTGCTCGGTTTGGGCGCGGGGGCAATTACCCTGTCGGTCGGGGCTTTTGCCGGGGCCATCGCAGCCTTTGCGCTGGTGATTGTGCTGGCGCGTGTCAGTGGCCCCGCCAGCGGCACCGGGCAAATCATTCTTGCAGGGATTGCCGGTTCCCAAATGTTCAACGCGATCACGGCCTTTTTAATCACCAAATCAGCCAGTTCCGAACAAGCCCGCGGGATCATGTTCTGGTTGTTGGGCAATCTCAGCGGCGTGCGCTGGCCTTCGGTATGGCTGGCAGTGCCTGTTGCACTGGCCGGGTTGACCATATGTTTGTGGTACCGGCGAGCGCTGGATGCATTCACCTTCGGCGCTGATTCTGCGGCTTCGTTGGGCATCCCGGTACGCCGGGTGCAGTTTTTGCTGATCAGTTGCGCCGCACTGGTCACGGCAGTGATGGTGTCAATTGTCGGCTCCATCGGTTTTGTCGGGCTGGTGATTCCCCATGCGGCACGCTTGCTCTTGGGCAGCGGGCATGCGCGCTTGCTGCCTGCCAGCGCGTTGGGTGGCGCGCTGTTTCTGATAGTGGCAGACATCCTTTCGCGCACGCTGATCAAGGGCCAGGTGATACCCGTTGGCGTGGTCACGGCCCTGGTCGGCGCGCCGGTGTTTGCGCTCATCCTGATCGGCCGGAGAAACGCTCGATGAGCTTTACTGACACGTCGATTTTGAATTGCCGCAACCTGAGTTACCGGGTACGTGATGCCGAACTGCTACATAGCATCGACCTCGATGTACGGTGTGGCGAAACCCTGGGCATTGTCGGGCCGAACGGCTCGGGCAAATCCACCTTGCTCAAGCTGCTCGCCGGCTTGCGTGTGCCCAGCAGCGGCGAGGTTTTTTTGCAGGGCCAGCCGCTCAAGCGGCTGGCGCGACGCAACATTGCACAAGCACTGGCGGTGGTTGAACAACAGGCCGATACCCACGATGGCATCAGCGTCTTCGATGCCGTCTCCCTGGGTCGTACAGCTTGGCTGTCAGCATTAAGCCCGTGGTCGCTGGATGACGATGCCATCGTCCAGCAAGCGCTGAACGATGTCGACGCCACTCACCTGCGCAACCGCACTTGGCGCAGCCTGTCGGGGGGTGAACGCCAGCGCGTTCACATCGCACGGGCCTTGGCCCAGCGCCCGCAGATCCTGTTGCTGGACGAACCCACCAACCACCTGGATATCCAGCATCAGTTGAGCATTTTGTCAGCGGTCCAAGCGTTGCCGGTGACCACCTTGATTGCCTTGCATGACCTCAATCAGGCCCTGAGCTGTGACCGCCTGGCGATCCTCGAACGCGGGTGTCTGGTGGCACTTGGCGCGCCCATTGAGGTGCTGACTCCACAACGTTTGCAAGCCACTTTCGGGGTTCAGGCGCACTACTTGATCGATCCTTTTGACGGAGCGCATATTCTGCGGTTTCGTTCCTCTTGACTGTTTTTTTGGACGCCTGAACATGCGAATTTCATCCCTGACCCTTTTACTTGGCGCAGCCTTGATCTGCTCTTCTGTACAGGCTCAAACCCATGAAGTAAAAATGCTGACCCGCAGCGCTACCGCCGGCATGGTGTATGAACCGGCCTACTTGCAGATTGCGCCCGGTGACACGGTCAAATTCGTCCCGACGCAGAGCGGCCACAACGCTGCTACATTGCCCGAGTTGCTACCCGAAGGCGCGCAGGCCTTCAAAGGCAAGATCAACCAGCAAATCGAACAGACTTTCACGGTGCCGGGGCTCTACGGTATTCAATGCATCCCGCACCTGGCGATGGGCATGGTGATGTTGATTCAAGTGGGTGAGCCCGCGCCTACGCCACCCGAGTTACCAGCAACCCTGCCCAAGCGTGCGCTTGACCGACTGAATGCCGCCCTGCAACAGCAGCAGGCGCCGAAATGACTGTCGCTGCAACCCGCACCACCATTTTGTTAGTTCTCGCCAGCCCGCTGGCCATGGCCGACTCGGCGCAATCCCAGGCCAATGGTTTTATCGAGGACAGTACCTGGAATGTGCTTAACCGCACGGTCTACGATAATCGTGAGTATCGCCATGGCGCCAGCAACAGCGGTGCGCGCAATGCTTACAAATCGCGCTCGGCACGCAATGGCTACGCCGAAGAATGGGCCTATGGTCTGATGGGTACTTTGCAGTCCGGATTCACTCAGGGCCTGATCGGCGTCGGGGTGGATGCCCACGCCTACCTTGGGGTCAAACTGGACAGCGGTGGTGGTCGCGCTGGCAAGGCTCGTTTGCTTGGCCTGGATAACGATGGTTATCCCAAAGACAACTACAGCCGAGCGGGTGCCGCGCTTAAGCTGCGCATGTCTAATACCGTAGTGTCTTATGGTGAACAACGGGTGAAAACGCCGGTATTCAGTTCTTCCGATAGTCGATTGCTGCCGGAAACCGCCACCGGAGTATTCGTCACCAGCAGCGAATTCAATGCCCTGAAACTGGTTGGCGGGCACTTTACTGAAAGCACCGATCGCAATGCCAGCAGCCACAATCAGGGCTTTGTGGTGAATTACTCGAACGCGATCAAAGGGGATGCCTTCGACCTTGCCGGCGTGGTCTACAACCCAAGAAAAAATCTGAACGTCAGCCTCTACAGCTCGCGTTATCAAGACACCTGGAATCAGCATTATCTGGGGGGAACCTTCAACCACGCGATTGATGACAACCGCTCACTGTCGTTCAACCTCAATCTCTACCGCACCACCGATGAAGGCAAGGCGCTGTCGGGTCAAATCGACAACACCACCTGGAGCCTGCTGAGCACTTACGCGCAAGGTCCCCACAGCTTCAGCCTGGGTTATCAGAAGGTAGATGGCGATACGCCGTTCGACTACGTGACTCGCGGCGCGATCTTTATCACCAACGCCGTGCAATTGTCCGACTTCAACGCCCCCAACGAACAATCCTGGCAAGCCCGCTACGACTTGGCAATGACGCCTTGGGGCATGCCCGGCCTCAATTTCAGCGCCGCTTATGTTCGCGGCAGCCAGATCGACGGCACTCACGTAGACCCGCGTGGTGGCTACGCCTATTTAGGCTATGGCAAAGGAGGTCAGCATTGGGAGCGTGATCTGGAAGCACGCTATGTAGTACAGAGCGGCGCAGCCAAAGGCGCCATCGTGTCGTTGCGGCACAACGTCCACCGTGGCAATACCGCCCAGGCTGAACTGGACAGTGACCAAATTCGCTTGGCCGTCGAGTATCCATTGACCGGGCGTTTCTAAAGACTTACCGCAAACGGCACTGCATATGGGTCGTTTGCCAAACCGGGTCCGCCTCCACATCGATCACTGCAAACCCTTGCCGGCGCCAGAAATCAATGGCGCCGGGCAGAAACGGGTGCGTGTGCAGGTACATCACCTCAACGTCAGACTCTAGCGCCAGCGCTTGCAGCTCTCGGTACAGAGCGCCAGCCAGGCCCGAGCGGCGGAACTCGGGCAGTACGAACAGACGCACCACCTCCACAACCTTGAGCCCGCGATAATCAAGCTGTGTGAAGCGCTGGTCATAAGGCAGGAAACCGATCGAAGCGATAACCCGCCCTTGATCCCTAGCCACCAGAAAGCGTCCTTCGCCCTCCAGGTAAACCTGCTTGAAACCGGCAAGATCCGCCGGCAGACCGCTAGCTCTGAGCTTGGGGAACAGCTCGGCCCGCGCCTGCAGCACAAACTGCAACACCTCTGGGATGTCGGCTTGCGCTATTGCGCTGATGTTGAAATCAGACTGTTTATACACCCGCAGTACTCTCTACTCGTCTGGCGCAGCTCAAAATCTTGTGGGAGTCTGGCTTGCCAGCGATGCAGGCGACGCGGTGTGTCTGACTCATTGCGGCGATGCAATCGCTGGCAAGCCAGACTCCCACAGGTTGTAATCAGTGCATCGCGCCATGGTCATGCATGTGCATCGGCATGCTGTTCAGCGCGCGGGCTTTGGCGGTGACTTCAATCGATTCTTTCTCGCCTTTGGCGTTTTCAACAACCAGGGTCAGCGGTACGTCCTGGCCCTCTTTGATTTGCCCTACCAGGTCAATCAACATCACGTGGTAACCCTCGGGGTCGATGTTGACGGTTTTGCCGGCCGGCAAAGCGATTGAAGCGACAATCTTCATGCTCATGACGTCGTTTTCCATAGTCGACTGATGGATCTGTACCGTCTTGGCAACTGGCGATTTGACTTCAACCAGCTTGCTGTCCGTGGACGAGGTGATGTGCATAAAAGCACCACTCGCTGGCTGCCCAACGACCGTGGCGCGAACCCAAGCGTCGTCTACCACGGTTTGCGCAGAAACATGCAGGCTCATGCCCAGCAACGACAGCAACAGGTATTTAACAGGCTTCATGGCATTGGCTCTTTCAAAGTGGTGTTGATTAGCAAACAGACATCACGGTCAGCAGGTCTTCAGTGCACTGTTTTGCCGACAGCGAGGCTGACAGGCCAAGGCGCAGCACACCGCGTGTATCAAAGACGAAACTGGTCGATGTGTGGGAGATCGTGTACGAGTCGCCGGTTGGGATCTTCTCGTAAAACACCTTGAATTCCTTGGCCGTAGCAGCCGTTTCTTCTAACGTGCCGGACAGCGCGATAAAGCTCGGATCGAAAGCTTTAACGTATGCATCGAGCATCGCAGGCTTGTCGCGTTCGGGGTCAAGGGTGATAAACACCACCTGCAATCGATCACCGTCCGGGCCCATCATCTTCTTGGCTTGTGCGGCACGAGCCAGAGCGGTCGGGCACACGGCTGGGCACTGGGTGAAACCGAAGAAAATCATCGGCATCATTCCGCGAAAACTGCCAAGCATCATCTCGTTGCCTTCAGCATCCCTGAGCTTGAACTTGCGCCCCAGGATTTCATTACTCAAGTCTTTACCGTATTTGTACGACAAACCACTGCCAGGATCGCAGCCCGTGAGCAAACCGAGACTGAGCAAGCCAAGACCTGCCACGACGTGGCGGCGAGTCAGTAATTCATTCATGTAAGGTTCCTTTAAGCGGCCTCGCTGTAAAGCAAAAGCCTTTGACCTGCGCAGGAGGCGGCAGGTGTGCGCGGCTCGATTCATGGACCGGCCGTGATCAAGTGCGCACGATTGCTGTGGGGGTGACGCGTTTCATGGGCGCTGAATTTACCACTCTCACCTGCCAATCGCACGGTGGGGCTGCCCTACGATGGTGCATCAAAATGTGTACGACCAGTAAAACCGGGCGACACAGCAGGCTGCGACAAATCGCCTCAGGCCTGCTGCCTGACTGAGGAATCAGAGAATTCGGTACAACAAGCGTTCGATCCGCACCCGGCTAACCCGTCGCAAGAACTTGGCCACCGCTGGCGGATAATCTGCCAGCGTTTCCAGGTCCTTAAAACTGTCGATACGCTGAGTGTGGACAAAGATTGCGTCCAACTCCTTGCGTCGAGGCTCAAGCAATTCACGACGCGGATCATCGATCAACAGACCGTTTTCCAGATCAAGACGAAACGCCCGCGGGTTGAGGTTATTGCCGGTCAGCAGCGTGTAACGCTCATCGACCCACATGCCCTTGAGGTGATAGGTGTTATCGCCGTCACGCCACAGGTGCAGGTTCAACAAACCGCTACTGATCATGCGCTGATGGCTTTTGGCAAACCGGCGCAAGCTCATTTCGTACAAATACGGTAACGCCGCAATGACTCGGAAAGGCTCACTCGCCGGGATATAGAAATCATTGGCGGTCTTGTCGCCGACCACAATATCAATTCTGACCCCACGCTCCAGCGCCCGATTGATTTCGCGGGTCACCGGCAGTGGCAAGTTGAAGTACGGCGTACAAATGGTCAGTTGCTGCTGACTGCTGGCAATCAGCTCGCAAATCACCCGGCTCAGCGGGTTGTTTTTGCCTACGCCCAGCAACGGGCTGACTGACAGCCCAAAGTGACCTGACGTACCCGCGCTGGTGTCGTAACTGGCTTTTTTCAGACGGCTGCGCAAATCGCCGATGGCACTGCGCAAACTGCGAGTGCTAGGCAGTGATGGCAGATCAAGGCGATGCACGGCCTTGGCCTCAATCAGGTCTTGCTGGATAAAGCGCTGCATCGAGTCCGCCAGCGCCTTGTTTTGCAGCAGGTGATAGCGGTCGAAACGGTACTTGTCGAATTTATGCAGGTAGACGTTATTCAGGCTCGCGCCGCTGTAAATCACGCAATCATCGACAATAAAGCCCTTGAGGTGCAGCACCCCGAACAACTCGCGGGTTTGCACCGGCACACCATAAATCGGTACTGGCGTGTCGTGAGCTGCGGTTTGCGCCTGATACCAGGCAGCATTGCCGGGCTGTTTACCCGCGCCGATCAGGCCGCGCTGAGCACGCAGCCAATCGACCAAAACCACGATTTCAAGCTCGGGGCGCGCCGCTTTGGCGGCGTGCAAGGCATCGAGGATTTCCTGTCCGGCTTCATCCTGTTGCAGATACAAGGCCACAAGCGTGATGCGATGGCGTGCACCGGCAATCTTTTCGAGCAGGCAGCGACGAAAGTCAGCAGTGCTGGGCAAGATGCTGAAAGCATCAGCGGACAACGGAAAACTGCGCAGCTTAGGCAGCAAGGAGCGTTTGAAGAACGACGGCATAGGGCTCGCTAAGGGTCGAATGCGAAGAACCGCGAAGCTTACACGATTCTGGCTTTGAAGCATTAGCCCGGCGCCACCTTAGCGGCGGCCAAGAGTCCACAGACGCGCAATATCTCGCGCACGATCTGCCAATAATTGCGGCGCATGGGCACAGGCGTGTTCGAGGCTCATCGGCCCGCACGTCAAGGCGAAGGCTGCGTTAATCCCGTGCTCGTACAACGTTTGATAACCCTCGCCCAAGGTGCCGGCCAGTACCACCACGGGCACGCCGTATTCCTGAGCAATACGAGCGACACCGAAGGGCGTTTTGCCGCGCAAGGTCTGGGCATCGAAGCGGCCCTCGCCGGTAATCACCAGATCAGCCCCCTTCACCGCTTGCGCCAGTCCCACCAATTCGGCAACCACTTCAACGCCGGCGCGAAACCGGGCGCCCAAGAATGCCTTGGCAGCAAACCCAAGCCCTCCCGCAGCCCCCGAGCCGGGTTCTTGACGCACGTCTTTAGGCAGCACCTCCGCGCAAAGGTCGGCGAAATGCCCCAGCGCCTGGTCAAGCTGCTGAACCTGTGCGGTGGAAGCACCTTTTTGCGGGCCGAAAATCGCCGAAGCGCCCTGCTCGCCACACAACGGATTGTTAACATCGGCGGCAATTTCAAAATCTACGTCTGCCAAGCGCGGGTCCAGGCCTTCAAGGGTGATACGTGCCACTTTTGCCAGGGCCAAACCACCACGGGCCAGCGTTTGCCCCTGGCCATCAAACAGGCCCAGCCCCAGGGCTTGCAGCGCACCGGCGCCAGCATCGTTGGTGGCACTGCCGCCAATCGCCAGAATGATCCGTTGAGCACCTGCGTCGAGAGCGGCCTTGATCAATTCACCAGTGCCAAACGTACTGCTGGTACAAGCATCGCGCTGACCGACTGCCACCAACTGCAAGCCACTGGCTTCGGCCATTTCAATAATCGCGGTGCGGCTATCCGGCAGCCAGCCCCAATGAGCATCGACGGCTGCACCCAGCGGGCCTTGCACCTTATTGCAGCGCAACTGACCATTACCCGCAGCAACAATCGCCTCCACCGTGCCTTCGCCACCGTCGGCCATCGGGCATTTGACCAATTGCGCGCCAGGCAATACATCGGCCAAACCGGCAGCAATGGCATCAGCGACTTTTTCGGCACTCAGGCTGTCTTTGAAGGAATCGGGGGCAATCACGATTTTCATGGGGCGCATCTCCAGTTCTTATGCTCTCCATGCTGCCAGTAACCGCAGATAAACACGCCAGTCTGGTGCACAAGCAATCACGGGCATTGTTGTTCATTTTTACAAGGTGGTGTTTTGTGTCCTCCCACAGAGGACTACCTGCATCTCGCCCCAGGCTCAGCTCTGGGGCAACAACTGCACCCCCAGATACAGCGCCAGCATGCCGTTAAGGCTCAACGGGTCGACACCGCTGAGTTCGGCGATGCGCTCCATGCGGTAACGCAGGCTGTTGCGATGGATACCCAGGGCATCGGCGCAGGACTGGCTCTGGCCGTCGTGCTCGCACCAGCTGCGCAGGGTCGCGATCAACTGGCCATTACTGTCCTTGGCCACCACTTTGTGCAACGGTCCGAGCAGTTCCTCAAGCGCATCGTCATTACGATGACGCCACAACATGACCGGCAAGCGATAGCGATCGAGGTTCAGCAGGCGCGTCTGCGGCAGCACATCGCGCCCGTAGGCCAGCAAGTCACCCACCCGGCGATAACAACGGCGCAAACCTTTGAGCGCATCGGCCTGCCCTCCGGCGGCAATGCGCAGGACTTTCCAGCCTTGAGCGTCGAGTTTTTCCAGCAAACGCAGACCGTCAAGCGCCGCCGTTGCCGGTCGGCACCAGAGCAATGAGCCGGCTGCCGGGCTTACACACCAGCTGTCCGGGTAGCGCGATTGCAGCCAGGCACTCAAGGCGTCGGCGCTCTGCCCCTTGTCCAGTTCGAACAGATACGGAATTCGTGACAATTGCGGCTTAAGCCCCAATTGTTGCGCCTCATCAATCAGCCGAGGCGAGTCGCCGCCCTCGCTGAGCAACAAGGCCACCAGATCGTCACAGCGCTGACGCCGCCATTGTTGCTCGGCCTGCTGATAGCGCTGACCGACCAGCATTTCGGCGGTCATGCGCACCAGTTCGGCGTAAGTGCGCAGTAATTCGGGGTCGCCGGTTAGCCCCAGAACGCCAATCAGCCGCTGATCAAGCAATAACGGCAAGTTGATCCCTGGCTGCACGCCCTTAAGGCATTTGGCGGTTTGTGCATCGATTTCCACCACTCGCCCATTGGCCAGCACTAACTGCGCGCCTTCGTGACGGGTGTTGATACGTTCGGGCTCACCGCTGCCCAGAATCAGCCCCTGGCTGTCCATGACGTTAACGTTGTACGGCAAAATGGCCATCGCGCGATCAACGATGTCCTGCGCCAAATTATGATCCAGTTCAAACATGGGGTGACTATCCTTGGAAACACAGTTGTTCACGAGCACATCTGGCCGGGTAAATCTCTGTGCACTGGCACAAAGACAGCGGCGCCGAGGTGACCGAGACTCAAGCTACGATCAACGTTAACCTCGGATCGTGAAAAAACATAATAAAGAGAGACATAAGATGTCACAGAGCGCCAACGCGTCGCTGATTAGCGATGACGACAAAAACGCCATTTACAAGCGCATCACCCTGCGTTTGATTCCCTTTATCTTCATCTGCTATCTGTTCAATTACCTCGACCGGGTAAACGTTGGCTTTGCCAAACTACAGATGCTGGACGCACTGAAATTCAGCGAAACCGTGTACGGCCTCGGCGCTGGGATCTTCTTCATCGGCTACGTGCTGTGTGGCGTGCCGAGCAATCTGGCGTTGACCAAATTCGGTCCTCGGCGCTGGATCGCCGTCATGATGATCACGTGGGGCCTGCTGTCCACTTGCCTGATGTTCGTCACCACCCCTACCCAGTTTTATACCCTGCGCCTGTTCACGGGCGCGGCTGAAGCGGGCTTCTTCCCGGGCGTGGTGTTGTATCTGTCGCAGTGGTTCCCGACCTTTCGCCGTGGACGAATCATGGCCCTGTTTATGTCGGCGATCCCGGTATCGGGGCTGATTGGCGGGCCTTTCTCTGGCTGGATTCTTAACCACTTTGCTGCAGGCCAGGGTGGCCTTGCGGGTTGGCAATGGATGTTCCTGCTGCAGGGGCTCCCGACCGTGCTGTTGGGCGCTCTGGCGATTTTCTTGCTCAACGACAGTTTTGCCAACGCCAAATGGCTGAGCGCTCATGAGCGAGCAGTACTGGAAGCGGACCACCGTCTGGATGCCGCCAACAAACCCGCGACCACCAGCGACTCGTTGTTGGCGGTCTTCAAAAACCCGGCCATCTGGGCGTTTGGCCTGATTTACTTCTGCATCCAGAGCGGCGTATACGCCATCAACTTCTGGCTACCGTCGATCATCAAGAGCCTGGGTTTTAGCGACAATCTGGTCATCGGCTGGATCAGCGCGATTCCTTATCTGCTGGCTGCCGTGTTTATGTTGCTGGTGGGGCGTTCGGCGGATTTGCGCAAAGAACGCCGCTGGCACTTGGTGGTTCCCATGCTGATGGGCGCCTTGGGCCTGGTGATAGCGGTCAGTTTCGCCACCCAGCCGATTATCGCAATTGTGGGCCTGACCATTGCCACCATGGGCGCGCTGACCGGCTTGCCAATGTTTTGGCCAGTGCCGACCGCCATGCTCAGCGCTGGCGCAGCAGCAGGCGGCCTGGCAATCATTAACTCGATGGGGCAGATGGCCGGCTTCCTTAGCCCGTACCTGGTGGGTTTTGTCAAAGACGCTACGGGCTCTACCGACGTGGCTTTGTACCTGCTGGCTGCGGTGATTGTGGCCGGTAGCTTGCTGGCACTGCGTATGACCAAGGGCATGCGCCACGCTTGAGTGAGTATCTGCACAACTCTGTGTGCCAGCAAAAACCGTGGGAGTCTGGCTTGCCAGCGATTGCATCACCGTGGTTATGCCGGCACTCCGTGTCGCCTGTATCGCTGGCAAGCCAGACTCCCACAGGGGTTTGATCTGTCTGCCAGCTACAGGTGTTTTGATAATCCAGATTTGCCCTACAGCCCACCGAGCCTCAAGCTACGCACTTCTAATAATCAGAACATGCGTTTCAACGAGGCCGTTGTGTCCAAAGGTATTGTCTTATCGGTTCTGGCATCGACTCTGTTCGGTGTCATGTATTACTTCACATCCCTGCTCTGGCCCTTGAGCGGTGCCGAAATTTTCGGCTGGCGAATGCTCCTGACCCTGCCCTGCATGACCCTGTTCATGTGCATCTCCGGTGATTGGCGGCGTGTCCCGGTGATCTTCACCCGCGTACGCCAGCAGCCCAAGATGTGGGCCGTGCTGGCTGCTTCCAGCTTTCTGGTCGGTCTGCAACTCTGGCTGTTTCTATGGGCGCCACTCAATGGCCACAGCCTCGACGTCTCGTTAGGGTATTTCCTACTGCCGCTGACCATGCTTCTTACCGGGCGCATGGCGTATGGCGAGCACCTGTCGCACCTGCAAAAAATCGCCGCAGCGCTGGCCTTGCTAGGCGTGGCCAACGAGGTGTACCGCGTGGGTGGGGTTTCCTGGACCACGCTGGTGGTCGCCCTCGGTTATCCGCTGTACTTCGTGCTGCGCAAACGCGTCGGTACCGACAACCTCGGCGGCCTGTGGGTCGACATGCTGTTGTTGATGCCGGTTGCGGGCTGGTTCGTGCTCAGTGGCGAACACGGCTTTGGTGTTGCAAGCCAGCGTGAGGCGCTGTACGTGCTGATTCCGCTGCTGGGGATGATCAGTGCCCTGGCGATGATCAGCTACATCCTCGCCAGCCGAATGCTGGCATTCAGCCTGTTTGGCTTGCTCAGCTACGTGGAGCCGGTGCTGCTGGTCTTTGTCGCATTACTGCTGGGTGACAGTATCAGCGCAGGTCAGTGGCTGACCTACCTGCCGATCTGGCTGGCAGTAATGGTGCTGATGTTTGAAGGATTCAAGCATCTGGTGCGCCAGCGCAGGCCGGTTTAGGCCTTTTTCGGCATCGCTCACCTACCGTTAATCATTTTTTTGAAAAACACGAACGCCTGTTTAAAACGGCTCTGGCCCAGTATTTGCTAGGCTCCTCTCCAGTTGACCATTTTTGCCAAGAGTTTTGGCCAAGTAACTGGTTTAAAAGACATTTGCCAATGACCACCAACAGCCTCAAACTATGTACCCACTCTAAAAGAGTAACGTTGTAGATCCATTGAGGTTGTTGTGTCTAAAGGCATTGTTCTATCGATTTTGGCTTCCTGCTTGTTCGGCGTCTTGTACTACTTCACTTCCCTTCTTTGGCCCCTTGATGGCCAGGAAATCTTCGGCTGGCGAATACTCATATCGCTGCCCTTCATGACTCTTTTTATCTACCTCTCCGGCGACTGGAAATGGGTTCCTATCATTTTCAAGCGCTTGCGCGATAAACCTGTACTGATTCCTTGCGTACTGCTCACCAGCTTCCTGGTCGGCCTGCAGCTGTGGATGTTCATGTGGGGCCCGCTCAACGGGCATGGTCTGGATGTATCGCTGGGTTATTTCCTGCTGCCGCTAACGATGATCCTTACCGGACGCATCGTGTACGGCGAACACCTGTCGCACTTGCAAAAAATAGCCACTGCGCTGGCCGTGATTGGTGTGGCCAACGAGCTGTACCGCACCGGCGGGTTCTCATGGACGACACTGGTGGTCGCCATTGGTTACCCGATGTACTTCGTACTGCGCAAAAAAATCGGTATCGATAACCTGGGCGGCCTGTGGCTGGACATGTTGCTGATGGTACCGGTGGCCGTGCTGTTCGTACTGCTGGGCGGACACAACGACCTCAGCGAACAACGCGAGGCGTTGTATGCGCTGGTCCCGTTGATGGGCATCATCAGTGCAGCCGCAGGCTTTGCCTACATCATGGCCAGCCGCCTGTTGCCATTCAGCCTGTTCGGCCTGCTCAGCTATGTCGAGCCGGTGTTGCTGGTGGCCGTAGCCCTGTTGCTGGGCGACAGCCTCGCAGAAGGCCAATGGCTGACCTACGGCCCGATCTGGCTGGCGGTAGTGGTGTTGATTATCGAAGGCTTGAAGCACGTCAGCCGTCAGCGCCGTTCGATCTGAATCAAGCTGGCAACCTCAAACAGGTAGCCACAGCTTGAACCGAGCACCACCCAAGGGTGACTGCTCAACGTTTAACGTACCGCCCTGGGCCTCCAGGGCGCGTCGACTGATCGCCAGTCCCAGCCCAAACCCTCCGGTTGCCCGGTCACGACTGCGGTCAAGCCGATAGAACGGTTCGAACACCCGCTCACGTTCCTGCTCGGGAATCCCGATACCATCATCATCCACCCATAGCTCACAGCCGTGGTCGGTGACATTAACCCCCACCTGAATGCGCCGATCGCAGTAACGCATGGCGTTGCGCAGCAAGTTTTGCAGTGCTCGGGCAGTCAGCCGTGGATCAAGGGCAAAGCGTTGCCGAGTGCCGAGCAATCGCACATCGAGCACGATGTCGGGCGCTTCCAGCGCTTCATCGAAGCTGCCCAGAATGCTGTCGATAAACTCATCCAGCGACACATCCACCCGCTCCGGCACCAAGGCCGGGTTTTGCAAGCGGCTGAACGACAGCAACTCCAGCACCAACTCATCCAGCTCGCGAATATGCCCAATCAGTAACTGCAAGCGCTGGCGACTGTCTTCTGGCAAGTCGTCACACAGCACCAGTGCCAGGCCAAAATCCAGCCGGGTCAACGGCGTGCGCAGCTCGTGAGACACCGCATTCAGCAAGTCACGCTGCTGATTGAGCAGGTTTTCGACATCCTGGGCCATGGTGTCGAACACACTGGCCAGGTCATGAATGTTGGAGCTGCGCGGGATATGAGTGCGCTCACTTAACTGGCCCTGCCCGATCCGCGCAGCAGTACGCTTGAGTCGTTCCAGATCACGCCAGTGCGGGCGCAACCACAGCAACAAGCCACCGAGCAATGCGGCACCGATCAGAACGTTGATACTCCAATACAACACGCTCATGTCAAACGGGTCAGGCGGCATGACCAACTCAATCGCCAGTTGCGAGTTGAGCGGCGATATCACCCGAGTCCGCCAGCCCCACTCACCAATACGCAACACGCCTTCGCCTTGCTGCAATTGGCGCTGCTCATCCGCGTTGAATCTGGCATCGCCAATCGGCCGCAGATTGACTCGCAGCGGCTTGAATTGGCTGTCGAGGTCACGGGCAAGCCCTGGCCATTGCTCGGCAGGTACCTGATGGAATTGCTTGACCAGCAGTGTTTGCATACCGCGTGACATATCGACGTTGTAGCTCATGAACCGGTCATGAAACAGCGTCACAATCAGCTCGGGGATGACATACATTGCGGCGCCATAAGTGAAGATGGTCACCAGATACAGCCGAGTCAGGATCTTGAACATCGGCTCAGCATTCCCATTCCGAGCGACTGAACAAGTAACCTTTGCCCCACACGGTCTTGATCTTGCGTGCTTCACCCGCGCAATCGTCAAACTTGCGGCGCAATTTCGAGATCGCAACATCAACCGAACGGTCGGTACCATTGAACTCAATACCGCGCAAGCGCTGCAGGATTTGATCGCGGCTCAGTACCTCACCGGCATGTCGCGCCAGCACTACCAGCAAGTTGTACTCGCCACTGGACAGCTCAATGACCTGCCCACGCCAGGTTACGGTACGTTCCGAGAGGTCAATACACAGGTTGCCGATCAAAATCCGGTCGCTGGCCACCTGGGGTTCGCTCAGGCTGCTGCGGCGCAGCAATGTGCGTACGCGGGCCAGCAACACACGTGGGTCGCAAGGTTTTGTCACATAATCGTCAGCGCCCATCTCTAGCCCCAGCACCTGATCATGGCTATCGTCGCGCGCTGTCAACATCAGAATCGGCAGGCTTGCCGAGTCGGTGCGCAACAAACGGCAGACTTGCAAGCCATCCAGGCCCGGTAACATAAGGTCGAGAATAACCAGGTCCGGGGGATTGCTTCGCGCCCGCTCACGTACTTGGTCGCCACGCGCAATCACGCTCACTTGATAGCCATTGCGCTCCAGGTAGCTGGCGATCAGCTCCGAGAGTGCGGCGTCGTCTTCGACCAGCAAAATAGTGGGCATAATAAATAGTTACAACCGCGGTGAGGAACCCGAAGGATATACAACCTCACCCAAGTAGGAGCACATCCTTCACACTTTTTCACACACCTCCTACATAGCTTCACAACGCCTCTTGCGTGCTGCGCTTAGCATGCCCAGGACTTTACAGAAACATCTCGCATATTTAAGAAGGCATGATCGTTGAAAAAGCTCTTCGCCCCGCTATGTCTGTCAGCACTGGTACTGACCCTCAGCGCTTGTGACAAAAGCCCTGTGGCTGAAACAAAGCCACCTTTGGCCAAAGTCCGCACCGAAGTGGTTGCCACGCAGCCCTTGTCTATCAGCAACGAGTTGAGCGGCAGAGTGGTTGCGCCGCGTGTGGCGCAAGTCAGTGCTCGGGTTGCAGGGGTCGTGCTCAAGCGCGTGTTCACCGAAGGCACTGAAGTCAAACAGGGCGATGTGCTGTTTCTGATTGATCCAGCCCCGCTCAAGGCTGATCTGGACAGCGCCCAGGCTGCTTTGCGCAAAGCGCAGGCCTTGGCCCAGCAAGCGAAACTGCAAGATCAGCGCTACAGCGAGCTGGTCGAAATTAACGCCATCAGCCGTCAGGAATACGACAGCGCACGGGCGTTGGCGCAACAATCCAGCGCTGATGTCGCCGCCAATCAGGCTGCTGTGCAGCGGGCCAAGCTGAATTTGGGTTATGCGACCGTCACTGCGCCAATCTCTGGCCGTATTGGCCGGGCTCTGGTGACAGAGGGCGCACTGGTCGGTCAGGGTGAAGTCACCGCACTGGCACGGATTCAGCAGTTGAATCCAATCCATGTCGACCTGACGCAGTCCACCCGCGATGTCGACAACCTGCGCGAGTCGTTCCGTGCTGGAGAGTTGCAGCAAGTTGGCAAGAACCAGGCCAAGGCTACGCTGATCCGCGACAACGGCAGCCTGTATCCGCTGCCGGGCAAGCTGCTGTTCACCGATATCAGCGTTGATCCGAGTACCGGACAAATCATTCTGCGCAGTGAGTTCCCCAACCCGGACTATGACCTGCTGCCCGGCAGCTTTGTACGTGTGCGCTTGGAACAGGCCGTCAACAAACAAGGGATCAGCGTGCCGCAGCGCGCCATTTTACGCGACAGCGCCGGCGTCGCCCAAGTGCTGCTGCTCGATGCCGACAACCGCGTCAAGCAACAGCCGGTGCAACTGGGCAATGCCCAGAATGACCGTTGGATCGTCAATGAAGGCCTCAAGGCTGGCGACCGCATCGTGATTGAAGGTTTGCAGCACGCACGCCCCGGCGAGCAAGTGCAGATCGACGACCTGACCCTTCCCCTCGCACATTCCACGGAACGGTGAGCATGCCGCAGTTTTTTATCGACCGCCCGATCTTTGCCTGGGTCGTCGCGCTGTTCATTCTGCTGGCGGGGGCGTTGGCCATCCCGCAGTTGCCCGTCGCGAAATACCCGGTCGTAGCCCCGCCGCAAGTTGAAATTTACGCGGTATACCCCGGCGCGTCTGCGCAAACCCTGGACGAAAGCGTGGTCAGCCTGATTGAGCAAGAGCTCAACGGCACTCAAGGCCTGCTGTATTTCGAGTCCCAAAGCAGCCTCGGCAGTGCGACCATTACCGCGACATTCCAGCCCGGGATTGACCCGGAGATGGCGCAAGTCGATGTGCAAAACCGTCTTAAAACCGTTGAGTCGCGTCTACCGCAGGCGGTGATTCAGCAGGGTTTGCAGGTCGAGAAAGTATCTTCGGGCTTTTTGATGCTGGTGAGCCTGACGGCCAATAACAGCCCGCTCGATGAAACAGCGCTCAGTGACTACCTGGCGCGCAACGTGATGAACGAAATCAAGCGCATCGAAGGGGTCGGCAAGGCCCAGCTGTATGGTGCCGAACGGGCCATGCGCATCTGGATCGACCCGCAAAAACTGATTGGTTTCAACCTCACACCGGCAGACGTCAACCAGGCCATTGCCAGCCAGAACGCTCAGGTGTCCGCCGGCAGCATTGGCGATTTGCCAGGCCGCTCGACGCAAGAAATCACCGCCACCGTATTGGTCAAAGGCCAATTGTCGACGCCGCAAGAATTTGCCGACATCGTACTGCGCGCCAACCCTGACGGCTCTACCGTTCGGATTGGCGATGTGGCACGGGTCGAAATCGGCAGTCAGGAATACCAATATGGCACCCGCCTCAACGGCAAGCCTGCCAGCGCCTTTAGCGTAAAACTGGCACCCGAGGCGAATGCCTTGAACACCGGCAACCTGATCCGCGCCAAGATGGATGAGTTGAGCCGCTACTTCCCCGCAGGCGTTGAATACACCATCCCGTACGACACCACGCCATTCGTCAAAGTCTCGATTACCAAGGTGGTCTACACCCTGGTCGAGGCCATGGTGCTGGTGTTCGCGGTGATGTTTCTGTTCCTGCAGAACGTACGCTACACGCTGATCCCGACATTAGTCGTGCCAGTGGCATTGATGGGCACGTTTGCGGTGATGTTGGCGCTTGGATTCTCGATCAACGTACTGACCATGTTCGGCATGGTGCTGGCCATCGGTATTCTGGTGGACGATGCGATTGTGGTGGTGGAAAACGTCGAGCGGATCATGGTCGACGAGGGGCTTTCGCCCCGCGAAGCGACCCGCAAGGCGATGACACAAATCAGCGGCGCAATTATCGGCATTACCCTGGTGCTGGTGGCGGTGTTTATTCCGATGGCCTTTATGCCGGGCTCAGTGGGGGTTATTTACCAGCAATTTTCGCTGTCGATGGCCACCTCGATTCTGTTCTCGGCGTTTCTGGCACTGTCATTGACCCCGGCGCTGTGTGCAACCCTGCTCAAACCTATCGCCAAGGGCGAACATCATGCCAAGGGCGGCTTCTTTGGCTGGTTCAACAACCGCTTTGAGCGCTTGTCCCAAGGCTATGAAAACTGGGTGGTACACCTGATCAAACGCAGCGGACGTTATCTGCTGGTCTACGGTGCATTGCTGGTGATCCTGGTGCTGTGCTTTGCACGTCTGCCCTCCTCCTTTTTGCCGGTTGAAGATCAGGGTTACACCATCACCGACATTCAGTTGCCGCCCGGAGCCAGCCAATTACGCACTATTGCGGTGGCTGAGCAGATCGAGGCGCACAACGCCGCCGAGCCAGGAGTGGGCAATACCACGCTGATCCTCGGTTTCAGCTTCTCGGGTAACGGGCAAAACGCGGCGCTGGCCTTTACCACTCTCAAGGACTGGTCGGAACGCGGTGCCAAAGACTCCGCTTCAGCCATTGCCGATCGGGCCAACGAAGCCTTTGGCCAGCTCAAGGACGCGATTGCCTTCTCCATCTTGCCGCCGCCAGTCAGCGGCCTGGGCACCTCCAGCGGTTTTGAGTTGCGCCTGCAAGACCGCGGCAGCGTGGGTTATGACGCGCTGATGCAAGCACGCACCGAACTGTTGGCACTGGCTGAAAAAAGCCCGGTGCTGGCCAATGTGCGCGAAAGTGCTCTGGCCGAAAGCCCACAAGTGCAACTTGAGGTCGACCGTAAACGCGCTAATGCCCTGGGCATTTCGTTTGCTGACATCGGTGACGTACTGTCGACCGCCGTGGGCTCAGCCTATGTCAACGACTTCCCGAACCTGGGGCGTATGCAACGGGTGGTGGTTCAGGCGGAGGGCGATCAGCGCAGCCAGGTTGAAGACTTGCTGAAAATCAATGTGCGCAACAACCTTGGCAAAATGGTGCCGCTCTCGGCGTTTGTCGAGGCTCGCTGGATTCAGGGGCCGTCCCAGCTGTCGCGTTATAACGGCTACCCGGCGATCAGTATTTCTGGCGAAGCGGCTCCCGGTAGCAGTACCGGCGAAGCGATGATTGAAATTCAACGTCTGGTCGATCAGTTACCAGCCGGACTTGGCCTGGAGTGGACGGGGTTGTCCCTGCAAGAACAGCTGTCTGGAGCGCAAGCGCCGATTCTGCTGGGCTTATCACTGCTGATAGTATTCCTGTGCCTGGCTGCACTGTACGAAAGCTGGTCGATTCCGACCGCGGTGTTGCTCGTCGTACCATTGGGTGTGCTCGGTGCGGTGCTTGCTGTGACGCTGCGCGGGATGCCCAATGACGTGTTCTTCAAGGTTGGACTGATCACCATTATTGGCTTGTCAGCGAAGAACGCGATTTTGATCATCGAATTCGCCAAAACCCTCTACGACGAAGGCCATGATCTGGTAGATGCCACCGTACAAGCCGCTCGTCTGCGTTTGCGGCCGATTGTAATGACTTCGCTGGCGTTCATTCTCGGCGTGGTGCCACTGGCCATTGCCACGGGGGCCAGCTCGGCCAGCCAGCAAGCCATCGGTACCGGAGTGATCGGCGGGATGATCGTCGCCACACTGGCGGTGGTGTTTGTACCGGTGTTCTTCGTAGTGGTAATGAAGCTGGCAAAACGCAAACCACCCGAATCTTAAGCCTCGGCTGCGCGTGCTAAGGTGCTGTAACACTCCGTAACAGGGATTCGTTATGCCGCACCTTGCCCGCACACATCCTCGCCTGACCGTTGCCACCCTACTGGGAGTAACGGTCGGGATCTTTGCCCCGGCCGCGACGCTGACCACCAAGTTTTTGCTCGGCTGGAATGCTGGTGTCTGGCTGTATCTGGCGCTAACCCTGTGGCTGGTGATCCGCTCCAAAGCCTGCGATGTGAAAAGCACCGCCGAAATCGAAGATGAAAATGCCAGCATGGTGCTGTTCACCGTGTGCATTGCCGCGATAGCCAGCCTGGCAGCCATCACACTTGAACTGTCGGGTACCAAACTCAGCGATAGCGACCGTCTGATGCATTACGGTTTTACCGGAATCACAGTCGTGGGGTCGTGGCTGATGATTGGGGTCATTTTCAGCCTGCATTACGCTCGTCTGTTCTATAACAACGAAGGGACGGAACCGGCCTTGCGCTTTCCAGAAGGCGAGTTGAACCCTGACTACTGGGACTTTTTATACTTTTCCTTCACGCTGAGTGTTGCCGTACAAACCTCGGACGTGTGCATCGCCACCCGTGAAATGCGCAAAGTGGTGCTGGCCCACTCGTTGCTTGGGTTTCTGTTCAACACAGCGGTGCTGGGGTTCTCGATCAATATTGCTGCAGGGTTGTTTTAAGCAGACAAAAAAAACGGCAACCCTCAGGTTGCCGTTTTTTGTAACGCAGGTTTTAGTCGGTGCTCAACACACCACGACGCACCTGGTCTCGCTCGATAGATTCAAACAGCGCCTTGAAGTTACCTTCGCCAAAGCCGTCGTCGCCCTTGCGCTGAATAAACTCGAAGAACACCGGGCCCATCAGGGTTTCCGAGAAGATTTGCAGCAACAAGCGCTTGTCGCCCGACTCTGAAGAGCCATCCAGCAAAATACCCCGCGATTGCAGCTCATCAACCGGTTCGCCGTGATTCGGCAAGCGGCCTTCGAGCATCTCGTAGTAGGTCTCTGGCGGCGCGGTCATGAAGCGCATACCGATTTTCTTCAGTGCATCCCAGGTTTTGATCAGGTCATCGCTGAGGAACGCAACGTGCTGGATGCCTTCACCATTGAACTGCATCAGGAACTCTTCGATCTGCCCGGCGCCCTTGGACGACTCTTCGTTCAACGGGATACGGATCATGCCATCCGGCGCGGTCATCGCCTTGGAGGTCAGGCCGGTGTATTCGCCCTTGATGTCGAAATAACGAATTTCGCGGAAGTTGAACAGTTTTTCGTAGAAGTTGGCCCAGTAGGCCATACGACCGCGATACACGTTGTGCGTCAGGTGGTCGATGATTTTCAGGCCAGCGCCCACCGGATGGCGATCAACCCCTTCGATAAACACAAAATCGATGTCGTAAATCGAGCTACCGTCGCCGTAACGATCAATCAAATACAACGGTGCGCCGCCAATGCCCTTGATGGCAGGCAAATGGAGCTCCATCGGCCCGGTCGGTATTTCAATCGGTTGTGCACCCAGCTCCAGCGCTCTCGCATAAGCCTGCTGTGCATTACGCACGCGAAACGCCATGCCGCACACCGAAGGACCGTGTTCCGCGGCAAAGTATGAGGCTACGCTGTTGGGCTCATTGTTGAGAATCAGGTTGATCTCGCCCTGACGGTACAGGTGTACGTCTTTGGAGCGGTGGGTGGCAACCTTGGAGAAGCCCATGATTTCAAAAATAGGTTCGAGTGTATTGGGTACAGGCGATGCGAATTCGATGAATTCAAAGCCCATCAGGCCCATTGGGTTTTCGTATAGATCGGCCATTTTGGCGCCTCATCATGGTCATTTTTAGAGTTAACTTAAGGTTACTGGCTAAGAATGCTGAGGCTGGCAGGAGGCGCGCACGAGATCCCGCGTACACTGCGCGCAAGGAAATCGCCGTAGATCAGTTGGAACCCGAATGTCTTCATGTCGACCCATCTCTTACGCGGTGGGGCTTCTGCGAGCAGAAGTCATTATTCTTGTATGCGTAAACCGATTCTACATGGCGTAATACTGTTTGTCCCAGATCATGTGAAACGGTTGCCAGCGATGCTAGCCTTACGAGGCTGCCCTACTGAAGCCTTACCGTCAGGATTTTGCATGCCTCTTACGTTGAAAATGAGCCAGAAATGGACTGACCGCTACGCCTTGATTGTGCTTAGCGGATTACTGCCCATTGTACTGGGTGTTTTCATCCTGTTCTGGCAGGCCAACCGCTCCCTGGAATTAGTGGCCACGCAAACTGCTGAAGAGGCCGTGCGCCAGTTTGATTTGATGCTGGAAAATGCGGTGCTGGCCGCTGATGTTGTGTTACCGCTGGCAGGACAGCCTTGCAATCAGGCTGAGTTGGCCCTGCGTGACCAAGTGACCCGTCGGCCTTTCGTGCGCTCAGTTAACCTGGTGTGGGACAACCAGATTTACTGCACTTCCTTGTTTGGTGAGTTTAAAGAAGCTGTTAACCCGACGAACTACACGAACGGTGTGCTGTGGTTAATGACCGGCAACCCGATAACACCCGATGAGCCGCTGTTGGTTTACCGCAAACAAAAAGACCCGCGCGGCGCACTGGTCAGCCTTTATGGCTTCCATTTGGTCAACGTACTGGGCCTGATTAACCATAAAACCCAATTATTCATTCGCGTGGGCGATGCCTGGATTGATCGATACGGGAAAGTTCGAGATACACCACCGCCATACTACCCGGTGGCACAAGTTACGGTGTCTTCGTCAGAGTTCCCTTACCATGTTGGTGCAGGCTTTAGCGAAGGTGAAGTCTGGCGTTTTGCACGCGTGGAATACCCCGGCTTACTGGGCCTGTTGGTATTTTTGGGGCTTATTTCAGCAGCAACAGTGCACAGGCTTAAAAAACGCTCATCCTCACCCTCGCATGAGTTACAGCGCGGCCTGGACGCGGCAGAGTTCATTCCTTACTTTCAACCGGTTGTACGTGGCGACACTAAGCAATGGGCAGGCGCCGAAGTGCTGATGCGCTGGCAGCACCCCAAAGAAGGCCTGGTTCGCCCGGACTTGTTTATCCCTTTTGCAGAGCACTCCGGATTGATTGTGCCCATGACCCGCTCGTTGATGGAGCAAACCGCACGCGTGCTTGCCCCTCACGCCAACAGCATGGAGCCCGGCTTCCATCTGGCCTTTAACATTACCGCCCGACACTGCCAGAACCTTGAGTTGATTGACGATTGCCGGCGCTTTTTGCAGGCGTTTCCTCCCGGCCATATCCATCTGGTGCTGGAACTTACCGAGCGCGAGTTAATCGTGCCAAGTCCGATCACCCATGAACTGTTTGCTGCGCTGCATGCGCTGGGGGTCATGATTGCCCTTGATGACTTCGGCACTGGGCACTCCAGCCTGAGTTACTTGCATGAGTTCAACGTCGACTACTTGAAAATAGATCAAAGTTTCGTCGCCATGATCGGTGCAGATGCCCTCTCCCGGCATATTCTAGACAGCATTATTGAGCTGAGTGCAAAGCTGGACTTGGGCATCGTAGCCGAAGGGGTCGAAACCGAGGAGCAAAGCGACTACCTGGCAGCGCAAGGCGTTGAGTTTTTACAAGGCTATCTATTTGCCCGACCGTTGCCGGCTACCGACTTCATCAAATCCTTGCAGGCGCGCCAGACAAAACCCGTTTAAACATAAAGCCGGGTGCGTCTCCAGGCAGTGACTAAAGTGTATTTTTCAGAAGCACACACAGTGCGACATTGGCAATGTTCATTTTAAGCACTACACTTTTTTTGAGCGCTTAATGGTGCCTAACTCATCACTTTAAAAAATATTCGTGCGGGGTGAACGCTTAAACAGTAGCACTGTCTATTTTTTGCATTCCAATCATCATTAATGTGCTTCGGTTGCAAACTACCGAGCCGGAAATGGAGTAATGACCTTGTCTAGACTCGCTGAATTTCGTGCTGCTGAAAAAGCGCTTAAAGAGCAAATGGCCCAGTTGGAAGCCTTGAAGAATGATGCAGGGCTGAAAAAGGAAATCGAGTTTGAACACAAACTCCAGGGGCTGATGAAGACGTACGGCAAAAACCTTCGGGACATCGTTGCCATTCTCGACCCCAAGCCGTCTGCGCGCACTGCGTCAGCGCCTAAACAACGCAAGGCACGTGTAGTCAAGGTTTACCAGAACCCGCACACCGGTGAACTAATCGAAACCAAAGGTGGCAATCACCGCGGCCTGAAAGCGTGGAAAGAGCAGTACGGCGCCGAGACGGTAGACACGTGGCTGCGTGCGTGAAGCCAGCGCCCTTGAAGTCCTGCCTCTGCAGGACTTTTTTATAACGGTTCGACGTGTAGTAGCGCCGTTCATATTGCGTATTTATATAAGTTCAGTTGTATTCAAAACCATTAAAAGAAAACTATTGTTGCTCAGCCATCACCTCCCGGCAGAAAGGCTGAAAATGCGACACCGCTTCACATATTTTTCACACGGATCATCACAGGATAGAGACTGCTAAAGGATTAGCGCCCCATGCCCGCTTCGGCGGGCTTCTTTTTGCCTGCGATTTGGTAGCAGGCGCACCTGCAGCATTTCTGGCTCACTGATTTGCCCGCGCAGTCACGGCTCGAAAACCCGATTTGGCGCTCGGCGCCAGGTTCCGTATCATTCATGCAACGCTCGTTGCAGCGACTGAATACATACTTGTCATTTCGGAGGGGCCATGAGCCTGCAAGACCTGAACACTTTCCCAGGTGTTACCGCTGAACCAGACAGCGCTACCCAAAATTTCGTGTTCAACCACACCATGTTGCGCGTCAAAGACATCACCAAGTCCCTGGACTTCTACACCCGCGTGCTGGGTTTCTCTCTGGTTGAAAAACGTGATTTTCCCGAGGCTGAGTTCAGCCTGTATTTCCTGGCCTTGGTCGACAAGGCACAGATCCCGGCAGACGACGCTGCACGTACTGTGTGGATGAAGTCGATGCCTGGCATTCTGGAACTGACTCACAACCACGGTTCGGAAACCGACGACAGTGTCGTTTACCACAACGGCAACACTGACCCGCGCGGCTTTGGCCACATTTGTATTTCTGTGCCGGACATTCGTGCCGCGTGTGAGCGCTTTGAAGCGCTGGGCGTTGATTTCCAGAAGCGCTTGAACGATGGCCGCATGAAGTCCTTGGCCTTCGTCAAAGACCCGGACAGTTACTGGGTCGAGGTTATCCAGCCGCAACCGATGTAAAAACGCAGACATAAAAAAACCCATGATTGCTCATGGGTTTTTTTATGGCCGGTCGATTATTCCGGTGCAGAGCTGCGGATCAAATGGTCGAACGCGCTGAGTGAAGCTTTGGCGCCCTCTCCGACCGCAATCACGATCTGCTTGTAAGGCACGGTGGTCACGTCACCGGCGGCAAAGATGCCCGGGATCGAGGTTTCACCGCGTGAATCGACAACAATCTCGCCGCGTGGCGAAAGCTCAATCGTGCCTTTCAGCCAGTCCGTGTTTGGCAGCAAGCCAATCTGTACAAAGATGCCTTCCAGCTCGACGCTGTGCACGTCACCCGACTGACGGTCCTTGTAGAGCAGGCCGTTGACCTTCTGCCCATCGCCCGTCACTTCGGTGGTTTGAGCGTTGGTGATCACTTTTACATTCGGCAAGCTGTTGAGCTTGCGTTGCAGTACCGCATCGGCACGCAGTGCAGTATCAAACTCAAGCAAAGTCACGTGCGATACGATCCCGGCCAGGTCAATTGCCGCCTCAACACCGGAGTTGCCACCACCGATCACTGCAACGCGTTTGCCTTTAAACAGCGGGCCGTCGCAGTGCGGGCAGTAGGCAACACCGCGGCTGCGGTATTGCTGCTCGCCGGGCACGTTCATCTCGCGCCAGCGGGCGCCGGTGGCCAGAATCACGGTCTTGGCTTTCAGCGAAGCGCCGCTGGCAAATTTTACTTCGTGCAACTCGCCTGCCTTGCCCGGTACCAATTGGTCAGCACGCTGCAGGTTCATGATGTCAACGTCGTATTGCTTGACGTGCTCTTCGAGCGCCGTGGCCAACTTCGGTCCTTCAGTTTCCTGAACCGAGATAAAGTTCTCGATCGCCATGGTGTCGAGCACCTGACCACCAAAGCGCTCAGCGGCAACACCGGTACGAATACCTTTACGCGCAGCGTAAATGGCGGCCGCTGCACCGGCTGGGCCACCACCGATAACCAATACGTCAAAGGCTTCCTTGGCGTTGATTTTTTCGGCCTGACGCTCTACGGCACTGGTATCCAGCTTGCCGAGAATTTCTTCAAGACCCATGCGGCCCTGACCAAAGTTCACGCCGTTGAGGTAAACGCTAGGCACCGCCATCACCTGACGTTCGGTGACTTCATCCTGGAACAACGCACCGTCAATCGCCACGTGGCGAATGTTCGGATTGAGTACCGCCATCAGGTTCAGCGCCTGCACCACGTCCGGGCAGTTCTGGCATGACAGCGAGAAATAGGTTTCGAAGTTGAACTCGCCTTTAAGGGCGCGAATCTGTTCAATCACTTCGACACTGGCTTTCGATGGGTGACCGCCGACTTGCAGCAAAGCCAACACCAGCGAAGTAAATTCGTGGCCCATTGGGATGCCTGCAAAACGCAGGCTGATATCGCCGCCCGGGCGGTTCAGCGAGAACGAAGGCTTGCGCGCATCGTTACCGTTGTCCAGCAAGGTGATTTGGCTGGAAAGGCTGGCGATTTCTTTTAGCAAATCATGCATTTCACGGGATTTCGCACCGTCGTCGAGAGACGCAACGATCTCGATCGGCTGGGTGACCCGCTCCAGGTATGACTTCAACTGTGCTTTTAGATTGGCGTCCAACATACGGGCGATCTCCTTTGAGAATTAATGCTGTGTAAAAAAAACGCCCGAGCGAATGTCGCCCGGGCGTTTTGAGGGCGATGCTGCTTACAACTCAGGTGCGGATCACCGCCCTTGGCTGGCTCACAGACTTAGATCTTGCCGACCAGGTCCAGCGATGGAGCCAAGGTGGATTCACCTTCTTTCCATTTGGCTGGGCAAACTTCGCCTGGGTGGGCAGCTACGTACTGAGCAGCCTTGATTTTGCGCAGCAGCTCAGAAGCGTCACGACCAACGCCGCCGTCGTTCAGTTCAACGATTTTGATCTGACCTTCTGGGTTGATCACGAAAGTACCGCGGTCAGCCAGGCCTGCTTCTTCGATCAGTACGTCGAAGTTGCGGGAGATGGTCAGCGTAGGGTCGCCGATCATGGTGTACTGGATTTTGCCGATGGCTGGCGAAGTGTTGTGCCAGGCAGCGTGGGCAAAGTGGGTATCGGTGGAAACGCTGTAGATCTCGACGCCCAGCTTCTGGAACGCGTCGTAGTTGTCAGCCAGGTCTTCCAGTTCGGTCGGGCAAACGAAGGTGAAGTCGGCTGGGTAGAAGAACACGACAGACCACTTGCCTTTCAGGTCAGCGTCCGACACTTCCACGAAGCTGCCGTTTTTGTAGGCAGTTGCTTTGAATGGTTTAACTTGGCTGTTGATGATAGGCATCGTTGACTCTCCGTCAGGGTTGAAAAGTTGATGGGGTGAATCCTAACAACACATTTCGTATCTGGCTCATTGGCAAAGCTGATGCTCACGATTGGTTTTAACTATCAGGTGACTCTATAGATAGCAGAAAACCAAATATGGGCCTCCGGGTTGATTTTCAACATGACCCAGATCAGTTGCCAATGGATTTCTCCGTGCTGATGCTCATCCCGATAAACGGGCTGGCTTCAACGTAGCGCATGGCTGACTTGATGTCTTTCCAGCCGACGTAATTCATCAGCGACTTCAAGTCCCACCCACTTTGATGCGCCCATGTTGCAAAACCGCGACGCAACGAGTGACTGGTGTAGTGCTCGGCCGCTATGCCGGCGCGCTCCAGCGCCTGACGCAACAACGGGATGACGCTATTGGCGTGCAAGCCCACCTCGCCCAGATTGCCCCAGCGATCAATCCCGCGGAACACCGGACCACGTGCTAGCGCGGCTACATTGAGCCATTCGATATAAGCCCGCACCGGGCACAGCCGCTGCAAGGCCGGGGTCTGGAAGGTCTTGCCGAGATTGTCGCGGTCACTTTTGCTGCGCGGCAGGAACAGGGTAATGCCTGAACCTGCTACGGCTTGCACATGCTCGATCTGCAAGCGGCATAACTCATCACTGCGAAACCCGCGCCAAAAGCCCAGCAGAATCAGCGCCGCGTCACGCCGAGCACGCAGGAGTCCCGACTGATCGGCGTTGGCTTGTGCGGTTTGCGCCTCGCCCTCCAGCCAGTCGATGACCTTCTCCAGGTGCTGCAACTGCAGCGGTTCGGCTTGCTTCTCTTGCGCTGGGTGCAGCGCGCGAATGCCCTTGAACACTTTGCGCACCACCGGGGCCTTGGTCGGGTCGGCAAACCCTTGGCTGCTGTGCCACTGAGCAAGCGCCGAGAGGCGCAACTTCAGCGTGTTGATCGAGAGCTGTCCGGCATGCGCCACCAGATAACGCGCCACGCTGTCACTGGTAGCGGGCAAGAACCCGCCCCAGGTCACTTCGAAATGCTCGATGGCAGCCCGATAGCTACGGCGGGTGTTGTCGCGGGTCGCGGCGTTTAAGTAGCGATCCAGCTCGCTCATTGGGCAGTTCTCTTGATTGGCGTACTGAAAACGGGCCTTAAAAGCAGTTTCAAGGCTCTAGCACGGGATAATACCAGTATATCCCGCGTCTAAATTAACAAAAAAAGACAAAAATATTAGACTCATATAGTATGTAATTACATGATACATACCACAGTACATAATCGTAGGAGAAAGCCATGGCGCGCGGCGGCGTAAACAAGGCAGTGGTTCAAATTGCACGCACGGCAATCCTGGCCCGCGGTGAACACCCGAGCATTGATGCGGTACGTATCGAAATGGGTAATACCGGGTCGAAAACCACGATTCATCGGTATCTGAAGGAGCTGGATGAGGTCGATGCGCGCCGCGGTGCGCCACAGGAGCAGATAGGCGACGAGCTGACAGAGCTGGTGGCACGCCTCGCACAGCGCCTGCAAGAACAGGCGCAAGAGCCGATTGATCGCGCCCAGGCGCATTACCAGCTGCTAGAAACGCAGTTACAGGCTCAGCTTGAGCAAGCCCTGCAAGCCCAGGCACAACTGCAGCAACAACTGGATATTCAAGGCGCCGCGCTGACCCAGGAAACGAGCAACCTTGAGTCCACCCGTTCCATGCTGCAAACCGAACAAACCCGTAACGCCGCCCTGAATCAAGCCTGTAGCGACTTCGAGCTGCGCCTCAAGGATCGCGACGAACAAATTCGTTCGCTGGAAGAAAAACACCTGCATGCTCGCGATGCACTGGAGCACTACCGCAGCTCGGTTAAAGAACAGCGTGAGCAGGATCAGCGCCGCCACGAAGGGCAACTGCAGCAGATCCAGATGGAGCTGCGCCAGGCGCAACAAAGCGCACTGATACGCCAGGACGAAATCACTCAGCTACACCGCGACAACGAACGCGTGCTGAGCGAGAGCCGCGCCCTGAACAAAGAGCTGAACCAGGCCAACGACCAGCAGCACATACTCGGCAAGCTCAATACGCAGATGAACAGCCAACTGAGCCAGCTGGAAAGTGAACGTACCCTGCTCCAGGAACGCTTACGCGTTGCAACTGAAGAAAGCGAAGGCTTGAAACAAGCACAAAGCCAAGCGCAAGAGACAAACACAGCGCTGTCTCTGCGCGCTATAAAAGCCGAAGCGGCGCTGGATAGCCTTAAGGCGCTGAAGGATGAAGAGACAGAAGAAACAGAAGAGACGGAAGAGCTGTGACCTGAAACGAGCGGCGCCTTCGTGGGAACGAGCCTGCTCGCGAAGCTCTCAAGAGCATTGCGATAATCGGACTACCTTCGCGAGCAGGCTCGCTCCCACCGTCAGGCGGGGGGGGGGGCACCTGCGTCGAAAGGTGACTTATTCATTTAGTTAAAATGCAGTTAAGCCCATTAATAGCCAGCCATAACTTACGCTCTTTCAAGAAACTGCATCGTCTGTAAAAACGATGTTTGGGCAGCATAAATCCTTTCCTGAATAGCACCTGTCTATCCATTAGAAAACATGCGGTGTTGATTTAACTTTCATAGGCTTTTCACGAAACTGCGTTTAACGTGTGCACATCCCACCAAAGGAAAAATCAGAAGACTCTGTAAGAAAATCATGCAGATAACGCAATCTAATGACTTTACACTTGTCAGCAATAGGCTTTACTCCGTGTAGGCTCGAACCTGTAGCGCTGAGTAAATCACTTTAGACGTGTCGTCTTGTGCCATTGCAACTGACTGGAACGAATACTTTGAAACCCTACCCTATCCAGCGTGTGTCGATCGTCATTCCGGTCTTCAACGAAGAACAAAGTTTGCCTGAATTGCTGCGCCGTACCGAAGCGGCCTGCGCGCAGCTAACCCAGTCTTACGAAATCGTCCTGGTCGATGACGGCAGCCGAGACAAGTCGGCGCAAATTCTGCAAGACGCCGCCGAGCGTGAAGGCAGCCCGGTGGTGGCAGTGATCCTTAACCGCAACTACGGGCAACACGCCGCGATCATGGCCGGCTTTGAGCACTCTAAAGGCGATGTGGTGATTACCCTCGACGCCGACCTGCAAAACCCGCCCGAAGAGATTCCGCGCCTGGTGGCACAAGCGGCCTTGGGTTACGACGTGGTTGGCACTGTGCGCAACAACCGCCAAGACTCCGCTTGGCGCCGCTGGCCTTCGCGTCTGATCAACCTGGCGGTGCAACGCTCCACCGGGGTCGCCATGAGCGATTACGGCTGCATGCTGCGCGCCTATCGCCGCACCATCGTCGACGCCATGCTCGCCTGCCGAGAACGCAGCACCTTTATCCCGATTCTGGCCAACAGTTTTGCCCGCCATACCACCGAAGTATTGGTCGAGCATGCCGAGCGTGAGCACGGCGACTCCAAATACAGCCCGATGCGCCTGATCAACCTGATGTTTGACCTGATCACCTGCATGACCACCACACCACTGCGTCTGCTGAGCATTATCGGCTTCGGTATGGCGGCACTGGGCGGTTTGTTCGCCATTACGCTGATCGTGCTACGCCTGATCTTCGGCGCATCCTGGGCCGGGGACGGCACCTTTGTACTGTTTGCTGTGCTGTTTGTGTTCACTGGCGGCCAATTTATTGGCATGGGCCTGCTGGGTGAATACCTGGGGCGCATGTACAGCGACGTGCGGGCTCGCCCACGCTTCTTTATTGAAAAAATCGTGCGAGCAGAACCCTGCAACGCAACTGGCGCCACTCACTCCCCTATTTCCTCCACGTCGACACAGGTTCAATCATGAGTTTGAAAGCCGTTGTTTTCGCCTATCACGATATTGGTTGCACAGGCATCGAAGCCTTGCTCAATGCAGGCTATGAAATTGCAGCTGTGTTCACTCATGCCGACGACCCCAAGGAAAACAACTTTTACGGTTCGGTTGCCCAACTGTGCGCCCGCAAAGGTATCCCGGTACACGCACCTGAAGACGCCAACCACCCACTGTGGATCGAGCGCATTCGCAAACTGAACGCCGCCTACATTTTTTCGTTCTATTACCGTCATCTGCTGTGTGAAGAGCTGCTGGCCTGCGCCAGTAATGGCGCTTTCAACCTGCATGGCTCGTTACTGCCGCGCTACCGTGGCCGCGCCCCGGCCAACTGGGTGCTGGTCAATGGCGAAACCGAAACCGGCGTCACCCTGCACCGTATGGTCAAACGCGCCGATGCTGGCGATATTCTGGCTCAGCAACACGTCAGCATTGAGCGCACCGACACCGCGTTGAGCCTGCACGCCAAATTGCGTGAAAGCGCCGCCACGTTACTGGCTGAAGTACTGCCCTTGCTGCCAGAAGGTCAACTGAAAGAAACCGCGCAAGACGAATCCAAGGCCACTTGCTTTGGTCGCCGCACCCCCGCCGATGGCCTGCTGCAATGGGCACGTCCGGCTGAAGAACTGTTCAACCTGGTACGCGCCGTAACCCAGCCATACCCAGGCGCTTTTTGCGCCGTGGGCGAGCACAAACTGATTGTCTGGGGCGCCGAAGTGGTTACCGGTAATCAGGGCCTCGCCCCAGGCCAAGTTATCAGTTGCGACCCGCTGCGCATTGCCTGCGGTCAAGACTCGCTGGTGGTGACTGCCGGTCAGCGCAACGATAACGGCCTGTACCTGAGCGGCCCGCAACTGGCTGGCGAACTGGGTCTGGTTGAAGGCTCGCGCCTGCGCGGCAGCGAATCCGGCCGCCCGGCACGCCGCACTCGCGTACTGATCCTGGGGGTTAACGGCTTTATCGGTAACCACTTGTCCGAGCGCCTGCTGCGAGACGACCGCTATGAAGTGTATGGCCTGGACATTGGCTCCGATGCCATCGACCGCCTGCGCAGCCACCCCAATTTCCACTTCGTGGAAGGCGACATCAGCATCCACACCGAGTGGATCGAATACCACATCAAAAAATGCGACGTGGTACTACCGCTGGTGGCCATCGCCACACCTATCGAATACACCCGCAACCCGCTGCGCGTATTTGAACTGGACTTCGAAGAAAACCTCAAACTGGTGCGCTACTGCGTCAAGTACAACAAGCGCGTGATCTTCCCGTCGACGTCCGAAGTGTATGGCATGTGCCAAGACCAGAACTTCGACGAAGACACCTCCAACCTGGTTGTAGGCCCGATCAACAAACAGCGCTGGATCTACTCGGTATCCAAGCAATTGCTCGATCGCGTGATCTGGGCCTACGGTCAAAAAGGCCTGAAGTTCACCCTGTTCCGCCCCTTCAACTGGATGGGCCCACGCCTTGATCGTCTGGACTCGGCACGGGTTGGCAGCTCGCGCGCCATCACGCAACTGATTCTGCACCTGGTAGAAGGCACACCGATTCGTCTGGTCGACGGTGGCGAACAAAAGCGCTGCTTCACCGACGTGGCCGATGGCATCGAAGCTCTGGCCCGGATCATTGAAAACCGTGGCGGCAAGTGCGACGGCCAAATCATCAACATCGGCAATCCAGACAACGAAGCGAGCATTCGTCAGTTGGGCGAAGAGTTGTTGCGTCAGTTCGAAGCGCATCCATTGCGTGACAACTTCCCGCCGTTTGCCGGCTTTCGTGACGTTGAAAGCCAGTCGTTCTACGGCACCGGTTATCAGGACGTGAGCCATCGCAAGCCAAGTATTGAAAACGCCCGTCGCCTGATTGACTGGACCCCGACCATAGAACTGGAAGAAACCATCGGCAAGACTCTGGATTTCTTCCTGCGTGAAGCCATGATTGAAATCGCGGAAAAAGGCTAATGCAGGCTGGACTACGCATTGATGTCGACACCTACCGCGGAACCCGTGAAGGGGTTCCTCGACTGCTCGATCTGCTGGACGAAGCACAGATCAAGGCCACGTTTTTCTTCAGCGTGGGGCCGGACAACATGGGCCGCCATTTATGGCGGCTGATCAAGCCCCGGTTCTTCTGGAAGATGATGCGCTCCAAGGCCGCCAGTTTGTATGGCTGGGATATTTTGCTGGCCGGCACCGCCTGGCCCGGCAAACCGATTGGCCAGGATCTGGGGCACTTGATGCGCCAGACCCTGGCCGCCGGCCACGAAGTCGGCTTGCATGCCTGGGATCACCACGGCTGGCAAGTCAACGCTGGGCGCTGGAGCGAAGCGCAACTGATCGAGCAAATCCGTAAAGGCGTCGACACCTTAAGCGACATCACCGGGCAGGCGGTCGAGTGTTCGGCCGCCGCCGGCTGGCGTGCCGACGAACGCGTAGTCCGGGCCAAAGAAGCCTTTGGCTTTCGTTACAACAGTGATTGCCGCGGGCACAGCCTGTTTCGGCCAAGGCTGGCCGACGGCAAGCTGGGTGCACCGCAAATCCCTGTGGATTTACCCACTTTCGATGAAATGGTCGGGCCAGCGCTGAGTGCCGCCGATTTCAACTCATACATTCTTGACCGCTTCAGCCCACAAAAGCTGAACGCGTACACCATTCATGCAGAGGTAGAAGGAATTTTAATGGCCAACGACTTCCGTCAACTGTTGGCGCAGGCCCGAGCCCGCGACATTCACTTTCAGCCGCTGCGCAACTTGCTTGCGGCCGACCTCGACAGCTTGCCTTCCGGGCAGTTGAGCCGTGGCGCACTGGACGGCCGCGAAGGCTGGCTGGGAGTACAAAAGCCATGAGCCAACGCTGGACGATAGCGCTGTTGGTTGTGGCCTTTATTGGGTTTTACCTGTTGCCGTTGGGCACCCACGGACTGTGGATCCCCGACGAAACGCGCTACGCGCAAATCGGCCAGCAAATACTGGTCGACGGTAACTGGATCACCCCGCACTTTATGGATTTGCGCTACTTCGAGAAGCCGATTGCCGGCTACTGGATGATCGCCATCGGCCAGGCCATTTTTGGCGAAAACCTGTTCGGCGCACGTATTGCCTCGGCTATCGCCACCGGTCTGAGTGTATTTTTGGCCTATGCCGTCGCCCGGCGCCTGTGGAATGACTCGCGCAAAAGCTTTGCCTGCGCCTTGGTGTACATGACCTTTGGCTTGATTGCAGGCCAAGCCGGGTATTCCAACCTTGATCCGCAATTCACTTTGTGGGTCAACCTGAGTCTCGCGGCCTTATGGTTTGCCGTCGACAGCCAGACCCACCGCGCACGCCTGATCAGTTGGACAGTGCTGGGCTTTGCCTGCGGCATGGGCTTTATGACCAAGGGCTTTTTGGCGCTGCTGCTGCCGGTACTGATCGCCCTACCCTACATGGTCTGGCAAAAGCGCTTTGTCGAGCTGGTCAAATACGGCCTGGTGGCGATGCTGGTGGCTGCGATTGTGTCACTGCCGTGGGTATTGGCGGTACATGCCCAAGAGCCTGATTACTGGCGCTTCTTCTTCTGGCACGAGCATATTCGCCGGTTTGCCGGGGATGACGCCCAACACGGGCGCCCGTGGTGGTTCTATCTGCCGCTGTTGGTGGTTTCCAGCTTGCCGTGGGCTGCGTTATTACCCGCGACCTTCAAGGACGCCTGGAAACACAAGCGTCACAGCAGCGTCGTGTTCCTGCTGCTGTGGTTGCTGCTGCCGCTGGCCTTGTTCAGCCTGAGCAAAGGCAAACTGCCGACCTACATCATGCCTTGTATGCTGCCTTTGGCCTTATTGATGGGCCACGCACTGATTCAGCGGGTCGAACAGGCCAAGACCTCGGTCCTGCGCCTTAACGGCCTGATCAATCTATTGCTGGGCAGCGCCGGGCTGCTGGCGTTGATCTATTTCCAAAATAAAAAACCGTTTTATGACAACGAACCCCAGCACATGGCGCTGCTGGTTGTGGTGTTACTGGTGTGGATTGCCTGCGGCGCGCTGCAACTATGGCGACCGATCAAGCTGTGGGCGCTCCCGGCGTTAAGCATGGGCATTCTGGTACTGCTGTTGCCCGCGGCCATGCCCAACACTGTGATCTACAACAAAATGCCGGATCAGTTCGTGCTTGAGCATATTCAAGAACTGTCACAAGCCAAAAACCTGCTCAGCAATGATCTGGGGGCGGCCTCTGCCTTGGCCTGGCGCCTGCGTCGGCCTGACGTAACGCTGTACAACACGTCGGGTGAAGTGAAATACGGCCTGGCTTATGACGATGCCAAAGGTAAAAACCTCAAGCTGGACCAAGTTCAGCAATGGATGACCGAGGCCCGGCGCCAAGGCCCCGTGGGCGTGCTGATGCGAGTCAAGGACAGCGACGAGAGCCACGAAATGGACGGGCTGCCCAAAGATGGCCAGCGCTATGAAGAAGGCAACATGGTGATTTTGATCTTCGCACAGAGCGCGCCATGACCCTTGCATTACTGCTGATAGCTTGCCTGCTGACCTGCGCCGGCCAAGTCGCCCAAAAATACACCGTAGAGAACTGGCGTGAACTGGGCACAGGGCCAGGGCAAAAACTGCGTTCCCCGTGGCTATGGCTGGCATTGCTGTGCCTTGGCCTCGGTTTGCTCGTGTGGCTACTGGTACTGCAACGGCTTGAGGTTGGCATCGCTTACCCGATGCTCAGCCTCAACTTTGTATTGATCACTCTGGTGGCGCGCTATCTGTTTAAAGAAACCATCGACCTGCGCCATTGGTTGGGCGTGGGTCTGGTGATTGCCGGCGTAGTTTTACTGGGGCAGCACGCATGAGCCTGAAACGTGGATTTGCCTTCGCCTCAGGCAGCGTACTGCTGGTCAGTGCCGCCCAACTGGGTATGCGCTGGAGCATGACCCGCTTGCCGGAGCCGAGCCAATGGCTAAACACAATCAGCCAGAGCGATGTATCGCTGACCGCACTGGGCGTGGTCTGTGCCGCTATTTTTGCTTACGCCCTGTCGATGTTGTGCTGGTTGCTGGCCTTGCGTGACCTGCCGCTGGGCCGTGCGTATTCGCTGCTGAGCATCAGTTACGCATTGGTCTACCTGCTGGCCGCGAGCCTGCCGCTGTTCAATGAAAGCTTCACCCTATCCAAAACCCTGGGCGTGACATTGGTCATCCTGGGAGTGTTGACGATCAACTCTCGACGTACCCCGAGTTCCAGGAACTGCGCATGAAAATCAGTGTATTTGGTAGTGGTTATGTAGGCCTGGTGCAGGCAACGGTGTTGGCGGAAGTCGGCCACGACGTGATCTGCATGGACATCGACCAAAACAAGGTCGAACTGTTGCAGCAAGGGCATGTCAGCATCTTTGAACCTGGACTTTCTACTCTCGTGCGTGACAACCTTGAAACCAGACGCCTGCGCTTCACCAGCGACGAAAAGCTCGCCGTCGAGCATGGCCAAGTACTGTTTATCGCCGTCGGAACCCCGCCCCTCGAAGACGGTTCTGCGGACCTGAGCGCGGTATTTTCGGTGGGCGATGCAGTAGCCCGTCACCGTGAAGAACCAGTGATCCTGGTGGAGAAATCCACCGTTCCGGTCGGCACCGGCGACGCCCTGACCCTGCATATCAATAACGCCCTGACCCTGAGCGGGCGCTCATTGCAGTTCGATGTCGTGTCCAACCCCGAATTTCTCAAGGAAGGTTCGGCAGTGACCGATTGCCGGCGCCCGGACCGCATCATCATCGGCTGTCAGCGTGAGGAAGTGCGCGAAGTGATGCGTGACCTGTACGCCCCCTTCAATCGCAACCATGACCGAATTATTTACATGGACCTGCGCAGCGCCGAACTGACCAAGTACGCCGCCAACTGTATGCTCGCGACCAAGATCAGTTTTATCAACCAGATCGCTGAACTGGCCGAACACCTGGGCGCAGACATCGAAGCCGTACGCTTGGGCATTGGCGCCGACAGCCGGATTGGCTATCACTTTATCTACCCTGGCTGTGGCTATGGCGGTTCGTGCTTCCCCAAAGACATGCGCGCATTGATCCACAGCGCCCAGCAGGTCAATTGCTCAAGTGACCTGCTGCAAGCGGTCGAAGCGATTAACGAACGCCAGAAACACAAATTGTTTGATCGCATCAATGCGTTCTTCAAAGGTGACCTCAAAGGCAAAACCTTTGCCCTTTGGGGCCTGGCATTCAAACCCAACACCGACGACATGCGCGACGCCCCGAGCCGGGTGCTGATGCAAGCGCTGTGGGCCGCCGGTGCCGAAGTACGCGCCTTCGACCCTGAAGCCATGCAGGAAACCCAGCGCTTGTATGCTGACGAAACACGCCTGAGCCTGATGGGCACACCGGAATCGACCCTCAACGGCGCCGACGCGTTGATTGTGTGTACCGAGTGGCAACAATTCAAGGCACCGAACTTTGACCTGATCAAACAACGTCTTAAAACCCCAGTGATCTTCGACGGGCGCAACCTGTATGACGGCGAGCGACTGGCCCGAGTAGGCTTGCAGTACTTCCCGATGGGCCGTGGTGAATCGTGCAACTTGCCGGTTTCGCAAGGCTCAAAGCCATTGGCGGCCAGAGTGTAATCAACCTGAATGCGCCGCCATTGGTTACAGTGGCGGCGTATTTATATGTTTTAACGTCGTCCAATCGATGCCTTTTTCCAATTCAAATCGATAGACAAGTCCGCGCACCAATATTTGCGTTTGAATCGCCTGCTCAGCAGCGGCAGTCTGCCCCCATGGAACCGCATCCAAGTCTATTAATAGGTCTGCCAATACGTCTTGATCAAGGTGATCCCCGAATCGAGCGATCAAAAAATGCTTCGCGCGGCGAAATCGATTTCCGGTGCCGACCAGTTGCATGGCCAAGGGGGATGCACCACACCCTGCCACAGCAATTTCGGGGGCATGTCTCACAATCATCCCCTGAACTCCCGACAATGCTGACGATCCCATCACCACCACTTGCCGGAGGTCATCCGCCAGATCCGAGCGCTTAAACAGGCAGGCTGCTATAAGGTCATCGCCGACATTGAGAACGCCCCGCCCGGTGAGTTCCAAAAGTGCTTCTCTTGGCCACTTAGCCGCCAGAAAAAGGCTGGCTTGGCGGAGCAACTCATAACGATCGGACCACTGCCCGTAGTCCTCAGACTTATCATTCAGCCAGTACGCATACCTATCAATTAAACCTCGGCAATAGTCGAACCCCCTGCGCAGACAGCGTAATAGCAGGCCACGAACGACTCGGCTCCGCGCTATCGCAGCGACTGTCGATGACATCGGCAGAGTGTGCAGGGCGACGTACTGCGATGCATCCTCAATCACTGCCCGATGCTGTATCAGCGTAGTGAGTATTGCCTTCCATTCCTGCCCGCCGAAACGTTCGGAGAAACCGTCGACAGCTTCGTTGGCGACATACGAAAAATCGTAAGAACCGTCGAATAGCAAGCGCGTGACTACCACAAAGTGCTTGAATTTCTCGTAACCCCAGGAATCTGATCCATGCGCGTTCAGTCGAATAAACAGCGTCCAAGTACCTAACACTTGCTCGCGTCGAACCGTAAGCGCAGGGAACATCCAAGTGCGGAATCGATCCAAAAACACCTCAAACGCCAAGACTCGAGCGATTTCACTCTCGGGACAATCAGGTGGCTCCGTCCACTCTACCGAGATCTGTCGCGGTGTGAATACGTAGCTCGCCTTGTGCGTTCCCATCGGAATTTGGATCTCGAGTAACTCTCGCTCGAAACGCAGAACCTTCGTCGAGCGACTACTGAACGTCGAACAGAAGTGTTCGAGCGCTTGTACGCGTTTTGGTAGTCGCAACGTGTCAAGCCGTAGCCCCGCCAAGGAATATTGGTGAAGGATATTGTGCAGAACGTGTGGATTCTCATACCGCTGCGGCGTTGCGTAAAAATTCGCAGTTGCGTCAAACTCGAATTGCCAGTTACGGTCCTGTATCTCAAATGACTTCGGGATAGCTTCATCAGTCCACTGACACAGCCAAACTTGAAAGCGCTGAAGCACTGCGGCATCGCGCTCTGATAGCGATCCAATGCTCAAAAATCCGATCCAGCATTGCATCACCATGAGGTAGCGGCGGTAGTTGCTAGCGTCACCCTCCTCCACAGAACGCCCTAGTAGCCCTTTCAACGAGGCGTCATAAGTTTCAACAAGCGATCCTCTGATCTGTTCGGCGACGTTATCCAGACCCACTTCGTACAATGCTCCTCGGAGTACCAAATAGGCATCGTTGAGTCGCTGAGGAATGTGCGCCGTCGCGTCGCCACCTGACACAATGCCCCTAAACGACGCTACAGCCTGCCGGAATGCATCCACCGGCTCAAGCACAGCAGGTTTATTGAGAGCCTGGCGCGTAAGCTCAATCACACTTGCAATCGGCAAGTCTAATGACCGGATGGATACCATCGCCTCGATAAAAAGGCCGTCTTCAAGATCGTGTGCCAATGAATCAATGTAGAAGATGGCTTCGCTCAGCACATAAACCGGCAATCGCGCACAATCCCTTCTGACAAAGGCCACGCTTTCAAGAATCAACACGGCGTTGTTGCGCCGATGCATCGTCAGTTGCACGGCGGCTGACTCAAGCAGGCGGCGTAACGTCTGCAGCGGCACCCAGGACGTCGCAGCTTCACAGTCGAGCAGTGCCATGACAATTCGAAGGTCACCACTCGCAACCAACGTGCGTGTCACGGACGACAGCGTGAACAGTTCGTGCAATTCGTATAGCGGTGCTTCCTCCTGTATGACCTGAAAGGCACGTTTGTAGCCTCTGCCGAACTCAGTGAGTGCGCCGCATTTTTCGGCATCTTCTGAGTGCTGTGAGCGCCAGGTTGCCGCGAACAGAGAGGGTGACTCCATTACACCATCGGTACGCTGTATCCACCTCGTCGCCATCGGCTGTACGGTGCATGCTAACAGTTGGTCCTTGGCTTCTCTCGAGACTGGCAGGCTACTCAACTGGGACAGGGCTTCGACGCAGCCTCGCACCCGCTCGCCGCCAGGTTCCAACACCTCATTGGTGAACACTATTGCGCATCCGTCGGGTAGCACCAACTCCCGGCGAAGCTCACTCTGGATTGATCGCAACATCATTGAGTCGCCAAGAATGCAGGTACCGCGATCAAATACAACACAGTCTGCTCCAGCGGGCATGCGGCGAGTGTCCATCCTGACGCAGGTGATTTTTTGCTGGCGGAACATGATCCCCGCATGTTCTTGCGCACTGCCTTCGTCCACTATCACCACCGCTACGCCGGCCTGCTCCTGCGCGTTAAGCGCTAGATACCGGCGCCAAGCGCCCATGAGATCCGGTGAAACCAATGCCCGCCCCAAGGATTGGGCGCCCAGAATCAGCAAACCAGCGTCCACTACATCGTAGCGCCCGGTCAGTGTTTCACGGCATACATCGGTCAGTACAACACGGTCGCGAAAAGCATCATCAAGGTATGCTGGTCGAACCTGTAGAAGGTGCAAGCGTTGCACTGCCGTCGCGCGCAGATGACGCCCGCGCCATAGCCTCAGGTCTGAGCAAGCTGGGCGCAAGACCAGAGTCGTCGCCCGCGAGCCGGTATTCTGAGCGCAGGAGAATCCGAAGCCGATCGTATGCGCAACGTTCATCAACTGTGGGTTTCTCGGCATGACAGTAGTCACAGACACGAAACCAAGTGTAGTTTCCAGACCCCACTCGCAATCTACCGCGATGAAATCAAACGCCTGCATCAGTTCGTTACACACCGCTTCCATGTGATCAAGAGTTGTCGTATCCAAATATGGCGAGTGATCGTGTTCAACATCGTCGCTAACATTGATATCCAGCAGTGGCTGCACACAGCATGGAATGGCCTCGACATCATCGCCACGCCCCGAAAGTGCCAGCTGGCGTCGCGCATGCTCAGTCGATCCACTCATGGCTACAGCAGCAATGCACCGTATCAGTGCTTCTGGCTCGTGACATATCAGGCTTTCATAGCCGCCAGCATTAACGTGATCAGTTAAGTCCTCGTTACCAGAACTACGCACGATCCAGGGGGCAGGGCCGCAAACCTCCTCCACGCGCCGCCTCAATTGCGGAAAAACTTCCTCTAAAGCAGCTGCGTAGATCAATACCGCGTTAGCCTCCGGTGGCAGGCCACCCCCCACTATGGTCAGCAATGGGGCAATCGGAAAGACGGGCAGGACAAGACTACCCAGAGACTCGATTTTGCGAATGTGCAGAAGTCGCTCTACCTTGGGTCCGTAGATTTGTTCTTCGTCTGGGGTCATGACTTAGCCCGCAAGGTTCGATGAATTAGGAGTGCATGCAGATGGGCCAGCAACTGGGATCTATCAACATCGCTACACTTTCGGTGCTTGCGCACCTTTAACAGGTCACTTGCTTTCATTTGGGATCCTCCAAAAACCCACCGCTTTGATGAGCCCACAACCTCGCGTAAAGACCTCCTTGTGCAAGCAGAGTTGTGTGGTTGCCCTGTTCGATAACACATCCGTCATCAAGCACGATTAAACGGTCCATTGCTGCGATGGTGGAGAGTCGATGCGCGATCGCGATCACGGTCTTGCCTTCCATTAATCGGTAAAGGCTTTGCTGAATGACCGCTTCGACTTCGGAATCTAGTGCACTGGTAGCCTCATCCAGCAGCAGGATAGGTGCGTCCTTCAGCATCACGCGCGCAATGGCTATACGCTGACGCTGACCACCCGAGAGCTTGGCTCCGCGCTCGCCCACATGCACCTCGTAGCCACAGCGGCTGCCCGCATTGCCAAGATCTCGGATAAAGGCATGTGCCTCTGCACGCCGGGCAGCCGCCTCGATCTGCGCGAGGGTCGCATCGGGTCTCCCATAGGCAATATTGTCGGCTACCGACCGATGCAGCAGCGATATATCCTGCGTAACTATGCCGATCTGGCTGCGCAACGAATCTTGCGTAGCATGTGCGATGTTCTGCCCGTCAATAAGGATGCGACCGTTTTCCAGATCATGAAAGCGCAGCAGCAAGTTCAATAGCGTCGACTTGCCAGCACCCGATCGGCCAACCAGCCCAATCTTTTCACCAGACCTGACCGTGAGATCCAGATCGTTGATCACGCGTCGACCGTTTTCGGAGTAGCGGAAACTCACACCTTCAAAACAAACCTCACCACGCGTTGCCGCAAGCACGACTGCGTTAGGTGAATCGAGAACGGCAGGTGTGATAGACAACGTCTTCATGCCGTCCTGCACTGTGCCGACGCTCTCAAATAGGCTCGTCATCTCCCACATAAGCCATTGCGATATACCCTGCAGCCGCAAAGCCATAGCGGTGCCGGCGGCAACGGCCCCCACGCCGACAACACCTTGCGACCACAGCCACAAGGCTGTACCCGTCGTGCCAATCGTGAGCCCAATACTCAGTAGATGGTTGACAATCTCAAAGCCGCTAACCAGGCGCATCTCGCCGTAACCAGTACGCATGAATTCGCACATTGCCTCTTGGGCGAACCCTGCCTCACGCTGAGCATGCGAGAACAGTTTGACAGTGGCTATGTTGGTATAGGCGTCGGTCACGCGTCCCGTCAGCAGCGCACGGGCGTCGGCCTGCTCTTTGCCGAACGTGCCCAAGCGAGGTACGTAATAGAACAACGCGACAAAGTAGAGAGCGAGCCAAATCAAGAAGGGCCATACCAAGTGCACATCGAGCACGCCAACCAAAATGATAATGGTTGTCACGTATACGCCCATAGAGACCATGACGTCGGCCAGCACAAAAATGGTTTCGCGCACTGCAAGTGATGTTTGCATCACCTTAGCTGTGATACGACCCGCGAACTCATCCTGATAGAAAGATATGCTCTGCCCTAGCATCAGCCTGTGGAAGTTCCACCGCAACCGCATGGGCAGATTCACCGTGAGAGTCTGATGCTTGACTACGGTCTGCAGCACTACTATTAGAATGCTTACCACCATTATGGCGACCAGCCACAGCAAGGTCTCGCCGCGCTCTGCCCAAAGCCGTGAGGGCACCTGAACGCTAAGCCAGTCAACAATACGTCCGAGCATGGCAATCAGCAGTGCATCTAACGCCGACATTATCATCGTGAGTACCGCCATAGCGGCGATCTTTCCACGTACACCCTGCGTACAAGCCCAAAGAAAGGCGAATAATCCTCGGGGCAGCGGCGATGGTTCGGTGGCAGGAAACGGGTAGAGTAATTTTTCAAAGAAACCGAGCAAAATATAGCCTCACTGACAGCCCATGACTGATGCCAGACGCCCACCAAATTGCGGCAAATACTTTACAACCGAGACAATTCGATAATTGCGCCGTTCGCGCGTCCGCTCAAATGCGCCGGTTATCGATTAACCTGGCTACCTTATCGAAAGCAGCAGCCACATGTTCTATCGCACTTGTATTGGCCAACAGCATGCGGTGAGGCAGAGCGATGCAGGATTTGGAAAAGTCCTGCGCTCCAGGCACTTGATAGCGGGACGGATCTATCGCATCAGTGAAAGCCTTGTCCAACTGGAATCGGTTTCGCGAAAAAGGCTTGTAGAGACGATTTTGGTTAAGCGAGCTGTACATCGTCTTGCAGGGCAATCGGAGTTCCGCTGAAAGTGCCGCAACAAAGCACTCAGTACCATTCGTTTCAACAATCGACTGCGGCAAGCGCACCACATAGGTGTAATGCGACCGTTCCGTAGTGCCGGGGGCAGTAGCCTGAGGCAGGAAACCAAGAGAAACCAGATATCTGTCCAGATCAGCGGCATTACGACGCCTAAGTGCCAATTGCTCGTCCAGCACCTCCAGTTGTGCCACAAGGATGGAGGCATGAAATTCCGAGAGGCAGTGGTTATTGCCCATTATTTGCGCCGTCTCGATCAGCTCCATTTCGTCCATTGCGGGCGGATGCACGGAGAGCGTTCGGCCGTCGGCGCGCAGATGCTCCAGACGGCGTGCGAGGGAAGCACTGTTAGTCACTACCGCCCCGCCCTCTCCACTCGTCAACAGCTTGCTGTGCTGCATCGAAAAGGTGCCTGCTGCACCGAAGCAACCAACATGTCGACCGGCGTACCGGGCACCATGTGCCTGGGCGCAATCTTCGATCAATGGAATGGAATGCGCCTGGGCGATCGCCACCAGCCGATCCAGATCGGCGACCGCCGATCCAAGATGAACCACCGTAATGGCTCGCGTACGCGGCGTAATTGCGCGCTCAACTGCCACTGGATCAAGACAGCCGGTCTCGTGTTCCACGTCGGTCAAGACAGGGATAGCATTAATCCCGAGCACCGCGGATGCTGATGCGACCCAGCTCACGCCTGGGACGATCACCTCGTCATACGCCCCAACTTCGCAAGCCTCTAACGCCATACTCAAGCTGGCGGTACCTGTCGAGGACGGCACGCAATACCCTGCGCCAGTGTAAGCGGCAAACGCCCGTCCGAAACGCTCTTCCCAAGAAGGCTGTCCACGGTATTGACCACTGATGGACCATCGGTGGGTGTCCAGCACGGCATTGACATTACGCCGGGTGTTCTCAGTGCTTTGAGGCCAATTAGGCCAACTCTCATCGTGAACCGCAGCCCCTCCGTCAACCGCTAGTTTTTCCAACATGGATGCCTCCGTCAATCTGGATAGTTTGGCCTGCCCAGTACAACCACAGGATCAGGCGGGTGGTTATTTAGGATCAATTTCTTCTCAAAAAGGGATTCAATTCACACGTTGCCACAGGCGCTCCGCATATTGTCCGGTGCCTATGCCTACTCGTCCGGCATGTAGCAACATTTCAGCGATTGTGGATGCAGTGGTCTGTGAGCGGTAACCCCACATGTCCTCATATTTGCTTTCTAAAACAGCTTCGATATTGGCCGTCAACGCAGGTGTTAATCCTTGAGCGGCAAGCTGTCTTTCGAGTACAGGAAGAGGCAATCTCGAGCTGTAGGGAACGTCTTCGTAGTAAAGAACTTCGACGTGATGCAGCGCATCGGCAGCAATGCGTACAATTTGATGATCTACATGCCCACCAAGGCCGCACGGTGCAAATACAATCTGCGGCACACGACACGCCACGGCGCTATGGATCAAGTTCACGACGCCCTCGGCCCTCGGATCATCGGTAGCCGCAATGCTAAGCTCCTTCGCGCTGTCATATCCCATCACAAAGCTGTCCGGACAGAACAAGAGGTCGTAATTGATGCTCCGCCGCGCGCAATACGCACGATCCTCTCGCTCCCGTTCTGCCGATATTGCATCTGCAGATGTCCCGCACAAAGCCTGCGGCAGTGCCCATCCGCTATGACCAAAGATTGTCATTAGACGTAGATCCGCTCGCATGGAAAGCCTCGCAACGATGCCACCCACTGAGTAGGCAACATCATCCGCGTGCGGCGACAGCAGCAATATTCGCCTGCCCTTCATTGACTCAAGGGATAGCGGGATCATCGCTCCTCCTTGATCCAATGAATCGCTTCTTCGGCAGAAACGACATCGGTAGCCCCGTCTATCATGCGAAAGGCTGCTTGAAAGCGCCGCCGCTGGCTGATCGACGCGGGGCTGGCGCTTACGCACTGTTGCGAAGTAACAATGACCCCTTTCTCGAAACGATCGAGTAATTCGTCAAGTACCTCACCAGTTGCGAGCGAAACGGCTTGATTATCTCCTTCATATAGAAGTAACCCCGCCATGGCAAAATTCGCGTAAAGGGCTTGGTCCAGGGCCTCGGTAGCACCCACGATTTGCAGCATTGGACCATCACCATATATCTCGACCGGCAACGCCCAGCGCTGCACGATATTGCGCATTAGCGCAGCTAAGGTGGCTCCACACTTCACCAGTCGCTGGTAACCGTCGTGGCTATCCATGTAGTCCAATGTGGCCAACGCCGCCACGAGCGGGATCGTGTCGAAATAGGCGGTGTAGGTAAACTCCTTCGCCGCAGCCATCACATCGGATCGACCCACCAGGCAAGATAATCGGTGGCCATTCGCCAATCCTTTGGCGAAGGTGTACAGGTCTGCATGAAAGCCGACCGTCGCAAAGAATTGGGAAGCGCGCACTGAGCGGTAGCCTTGCTTGACGTCATCGCAGCACAGCATCACCCTCTCATGCCTCGCAATCTGCGCCAATCGACGAAGTGTTTCCGGCTGCAGATGGACGTAGTCAGGCGACAAAATCACCAAAGCCATTTGTCCGCGGTAACGCTCAAGAACCTGTTCCAGCAACTCCGGCACAAAGTAAAAGTCAATGATGCCGCTCGCATTGACTTCCAGCAGGCAGTCGCTGCTGGTCCAGTAGTCGCCCCAGCCGTGATACCCCGCACTTGCAATAACGTGCCTGCCCGTGAATTGACGCGCAACCTGAACAGCGGCCCGGCAGGCTTCCGTCCCCGTGCTGAAAAGAGCAATCCGGGCGTCGTCCATTCCAACGTCGTCGATGATCCGACTTGTGAGCACCTCATGCAGGTTGCTCCAGCAGGTCGCCGATCCCAGTCCGCGTTGTAAATGGCGCGTAATCGCTGAGTTCACTGCTGGGTGGTGGTGACCGAGCGTGACACTGCCTTTGCCATTCATCAGATCGATGTATTGCTTGCTGTCCGAGAGCGTCACCATGGCGCCACTGGAACTGATAGCGCGCAACCTGGGCTGTGCGGTGTAGATGTCGGTAACGATGTGGTGAGGCCTGTCCATATCATTTCCCTGAAGGTGTGACGATCTCGGCCAACTCGGAAGTTGTCCTGATCAATTGATGAAAATCTTCACAGAGTGCGATGCGTCCACTGTCGCTGGGTATTCTCACACTGCGCACCCTAGACTCTGCGATCGTCAACGCAGCTAACGACAAGCTCTCCCGAATGCTCGACCAAGAGAGACCACACAGTGATGTGAGCCGCCCTGCGTCTTCGATCGCCAAACGATTTTCGAGAATGAAAGCTGCCACCTCCAGTTCGGGAAAGCTGACGTCACCCCAGTTGGCCTCCAGTTGAAAACGATGAAGCCTTCCGTGCTGGTCAACCTGCCAATGCCAGCCACCACTGCTGTAACGCAGTGATGATCGAAATGTTTTACCTGATTCTCCTGGCCACGGAACCGGCTCCATAAGAAATGCACGTAGTTGCTCAGATATCTCCTGCAGAGGATCGTAACCACAGCACGCTCGCATGATGTCTGCCATTGCCAACCAGCACGGATCAAGTGCCATTACCACTGGGCTGTGGCATGTATGCGCAATGATTTGCCATTCGGGGATGGTCAGCCAGCTCGCCACTTGAAGTAGTAAGCGGGATCGTATCTGCTGATTCGCGGCATGAAACAGTTCCTGGAATGTTCGTGTAGCCCCAACGTCGACCGTAATGGCATAACCGTCGGCTAACCAGGCTCCCCCCGTGGAGCCCATTTTCCGTACGCGCTCGAACTCCGCACGACCAAACACACCCTCACCGATGAAACGCAGATGCAGTAATGCATCACCATCAGGTCCAAGAATTTCCATTGGCGTCTTGTGTGGGTTCACCAACGGTCTATGTCCACTCAGGACCCGTGGGTCATTCCATGGAAGCCAGGCACGTCCAAATCCGTAACGCATCTCACCTTGTGAGCACCGCAAGTGCAGTCGCGCCTGAGCCGGGAGGGAGGGTATGTCCACGGTATCCCGTAATCGCGCAATAAATTCTGCTTGTTCACTAGGCATCAGGCACTCCCAAAGCCGTGGTGCACGCGAGTCGCGCATCACGTTCGCCGGTGGTGACGTCATAGGTTGTACCGCTGGATCGTGCCAAAGCTTACCGATGCTCGAGAACCACAGATCAACCCCGTGCTCGCGAAACTGCGCCGCCACACACTCCATGGTGGTCCCAGTATCGGGCTGATCGTCTACCACCACGATCACAGGAGCGAATCGATGCTGCAACCAAGCCCGGGCGGCTTCCAAACCATCAACCGTTGTGCATCCGTTTCGCGGCCGCACCGTACACCAATGCACATCATCGGCGCCCAAACCTGTCAGTACCGCCTTCCAGAACGGAGCAAGATAGGCTCCGCCGGTACGGATTCCGACAATCAGGAAAGGCCTGTCAAGGCGCACTTGTGTGATCAATCGATCAACGTCACCAGCAATCAACGCGAAATCAGCAAGGTCGTAGCCGCAGCACTCTGGCATCGGTAAATGGAGTACTTTACTCAAGTAATCGGGCGATGTGTTTGCATGTAGCACGACACTCACAGACGCTAGGTAATCAATATCTTCGAACTCAACCGCACTCTTCCCCAACATCACTAGTGCGGCACGATCAGCTTCGCATTCGGCGAGGCGAAGTTGCCCTTCTAGCTCTTCCTTTGTCGTAAAACCGAGTACGCCATTAAGTTTTACCAGCGAGAGTAAATCGGCGAAAAATTGCACACATGCGCAAGCCGCCAGATATCGGTGTTCCGAGACTCCTGGAGCGATGGCTGCACTCAAGCGACCCAGTACTCGACCGATATCAATGCGCATAAGTCCTACGGGACTCGCTTTGACAGATTGATGAATAAGGAGGTCGCTCATAGACACCGACACAGTAAGAGATCGATTGGGTATTCATGTTAAAAGACATGAAAAACGCACTTGTTACGACTGACTTTACTCGACCAAAACGTCCTTGATTTCAATTAAACAATCCTCGATACAAGACTGAATGAGCGATGCATCAACCAGTACCAGAGGTCTGCCAGCCGGCCCAGCCGGAACCCCCAAGCCATCAAGCAGGATCATGGCAACCTGATCTGGACGAGTGCGCAGATACCCTCGTTTGTTGTCCATACTCAGCAGCGCCATCACTGCGGCGACAGTAACGTCTGCTGGCAACCGAACAGTCAGCCCGTTACGTCGGAGTAACCGATGATGAAGACTCCGGTCTGCTTCGCTTAGTCGCCCTAGACGACTAGCAACTTCCGCAGCCACTATCATTCCAAGGCCGACAGCCTCTCCATGCGGAACTCGCCCCTGCGCAGCCAGTTCGATCGCGTGCCCCACCGTGTGTCCATACTCGAATACAAGGGCCTCTTTACGCTCAAACTTGTCGGTTTTCATAACCTTTTGTTTTGCCAGCAAACCTGCTTCGACAATGGTCATGAGCTCTGTATCAGAATAATTTGCGTCCAGCTTTAATCCACTCTCAAGCAGCGGAATGCTTTCGGTGGCCACAGTCAATGCGTTCTTGATGATTTCGTACATGCCGGAACGAATTTGCATCGCAGGCAACGTTCTCAAAAAGTTGAGATCAATCAAAACTGCTGTGGGCTTGTGAAAACAGCCCAGTAAATTTTTTCCGAGAGAAAGATTCACGGCTTGCTTGAGCGAGGCCACTGAGTCAGCCGCTGCAATCAATGTCGTAGGTACATGAACAAGGCGAATGCCACGAAACAGCAACGCGGCTACCAATCCAGCGATATTTCCGATGACTCCGCCCCCTACGGCAACTATCACGCTATCCCGATCAGCACCCGTCCGGACAATATCCTCCGCAATGGTTTCTACCGTCTTTAGCGATTTTAGAGACTCGCCACTGTCGACAACCAAAAGATTAACCAGCGCGCGAGCTGAAAGCTGATCGCACAACGCGGCCGCATGCAACTGGCTTAAGACCTTATCGGTAATCACATGATAGCTTGAGGCATTGAGCTCAAGAATATTCGATACAATTTCATCAATGCATCGAACGCCGATCCATACCGTATAGCTCTCATCCTCAAACTGAAGGCATAAGTTATGCATGAGACCCCCGCCATCGTTGCCAATCCCAAAAACCGAGACTACTTCAGTGCACTTCTGTGACTTAAAATATAATTGGAACTTCAAGTACGTCAATGATTTTTTCAAGCTTTTTTCCTGCCTGAAAATAACTTTTTATTTATGTAAGAAACACCCTACAAGAAAGAAGAAAAAGCCCGTATTTTTATTAAGAAAAGTATTACGCAGTAGTCAATCTCGCAACCAGCCAGTTTGTCCTCCATATACTCCCATGTTAAAAAGTTGTTTGACTATTCGCGCAATAGCGCGCACATATAAATGACGCCGGAGACACTACAGTCATAATGACGCGCAACTCGCACAGAAGCAGTACAGCCCAAATCCTATGGTTTTTCACGTTAATGAACAACGTCAGAGGTCTACCTCAACAATGACTTCTTTATTAGAACATTACGTTGAACACAGTCCCCTTGGTACGTCCCATGTGCATGGGCTGCAGTTAAAAGCCCTGTTAGATGAGCCTTACGATGTGGTCGTCATTGGTAGTGGAGCCGCAGGCGCAGTTGCTGCAGACACCTTTATTCGAGCTGGGCTTCGCACCCTCTTGCTGGAGGAGGGTGCAAGACCCAAAGCCAATGCAAGCAATGCGCACGTTGACGCGAAGGCCGAGCGCGCATTGGCTGGCAATTGTGCGCAAGGCTGGAGTGACCGTGGATGGCCGTGGAGCACGCGAAATCTCGGTGGCGGCACCGTTTTCTACGGCGGCGCTTCGTTTCGATATACAGAATTCGATTTCGATCCAAGCGATCTCATCCGTGTCGAAGGATTACCCGTGAAATGGCCCATCAGCGCTTCAGATCTCGCTCCTTTTTACAGCGAAATAGAGTCGATTCTTGCCATCGACCACGCTGGATTTGAGCGCTGCCAGAGACAAGCGCCAAATACGCTGAGCCTACCTGCAGAACATCTTTGGGAAGGGGCGTTCCGGCTCGGTTTGTCCCCCCGTCCGACGCCTGTAGCAATTGACCGTAGCAGGTGCAACCACTGTTCCTTATGCATCACGACACAGTGCACACGCGGTGCCAAGCGTGACGTGGTCAGTTCCATTCTGGTGCCCTTGGCCGACCAGGCCAACCTTCTGCTGCTTACCGGCGTAAAGGCCATCGCACTCACACAGGAAAAGTACGATCGCGCCAGCGCGGTTCAGTGCATGGACACCACAACGGGGCAGATTTGCTCCATCCGTGGGCACCGTTTTGTGCTGGCCTGCAATGCAATTCAAACGGCTGCGTTACTGCTGCGCTCCATCACACCTCATGCGCCAAGGGGGCTTGGCAATGACCACGATATAGTCGGTCGCGGCCTTTGCATGAAACTCAGCGAGTATTCACAGGGAGTGGTGAATGTGAATCGGCAGGAAATCGACAATCACCCAATAGGTTATCGGGGACCATTTTCGACGATCTGCACGTTCGACCATTATCTGGATGAACGCTGTCCGACCGGTGTAGGCGGACTGATCTACGAAGCCAAACACGACAATTGGAGCCTTCTGCAGGGCGATGGTCTGGTATTACGTGTAGAAACCATACTTGCTGACCATCCGTCTCTCGGGAATCGAGTCCGCCTCTCCAGTGCTACGGACTCATGGGGGCTGCCGCGGCTGATGATCGACTACACAACGAATCCACAGGATCTGGCACGACTGGCTTATATGGTGGAGCGCTCAGCCGACTGGCTCAAAGCCGCCGGCGCGCGTGATATCCAACATGAAGCCTCGAACTTCGCAATGGGCAGTACTCACCTGCACGGCACCTGCCGTGCAGGTGATGATCCGCGAACGTCCGTGGTGGATCGGGATGGCAGGCTCCATTCACTGGATAACGTCTATGTTGCGGACGGTAGCTACATGCCCTATCCCGGTGGAGTAAATCCCACCCTGACGATCCAGGCAAATGCCTTGAGAATTGCTCGCCAGATTGCACTAGATGCAACAGGGCATACGGGAAGTTTGCAAGCACTGCAGCCTTTCATTAACAGAGCATCAATCAGTAAAAAGTGGCCGCGCTCATGACACCTCATTTCGTTCGCCAACTCATCATTCATACGATCAGCAATGTCACCGGCGCGGCCCCTAAAGAGGTTGCAGCCCTCGACAGGGTTGAATTGGATACACGCGACTGGGAACAAATCTTCAGCCGGCTGGAATCAACACTCGATATCCAGACAGGCATGTTGGCCTCAGTCGAGCGATCGTTCTCCATTGACAAGTTGATGTATGCGCTACACACCGAACTGAAAGACAACGTCGTCACCTGACAGGCGAGTCAAGACGGGCGCACTTATCGCTCACCCCTGCCCTCTCGAACTGTCCTCTACCCTAATTAACTAAAGGTCTGATGTGTATGAAAGTCTTGAAGCTGACGCCCTTTTTCCATCATCCGGATGTTGACTCATGGCCAGCAGCGTACGACTCGGTAGGCGGCATGCAGGTTCAGACTTGGCGACAAGCAGTTTGGCTCGCTCAGGAAGGTATTCATCAACATGTCATGACCATCGGCTTCCCTGGACTGCCCAGGCTACGGCAATTGCAACCGTTTCTCTGGGTTGAGTGCATGTTGCTACCCATGCTCCGGATACCGTCTGAATTTAGCGGCTTAATAGGGCTGACTCAGTCATGGGCCGTGTCAACACTGTCTGCGCTGTTCCACAAAGGGCACAAGCATGATTTCGATGTCACTCATATACACCTCGACGGTCAAATCCCAGCGTTGCTGGTCGCCTGTTTGGCACCTAGGTTGCTACGATGCCCGCTGATCCTGACGGTGCACTGCTCTCGTCTCGCGGTCTACACGCCGCACTCCTGGCTGGACATGATTCAGCACCGGCTAGCCCAGTGGCTAGAACGCAAAGCTGTGGGTACGGCCTTCACGGTCGTAGCCCTCACTCAACGAACTGCCTCTCAATTGACCCGCTATGCTCGTCATGTCGAGATAGTTCCTGACGTGGTCGACACAACACAATTCGCACCGCCCCCGCTAGAAGCCATAACTGCATTCCGCAAACGTCATAACCTACGCAAGCAAACAGTGGGCTTTGTAGGCCGTATCGCGAAAGAAAAGGGGTGGCAGCACCTCATTCCACTCGCTCAGGCGCTTCACGAACAGGAATGCGAGTTGCTGATCGTCGGCGATGGAACCCAACGAAATCGGCTACAGCACGCCATTGACAAGGCCGGGCTGCACGACTGGGTGACAGTGACGGGCTTCATCCCAAATCATGAAGTGCCCTTGGCGATGGCGGCCTGCCGTCTGATAGTGATGCCTTCAGCATATGAAGAGTTCGGCGGAGTCAGCATTGAAGCGCTGGCTACCGGGGTCCCGGTGGTGGCCTTTGCCGTTGGTGGTCTTCCGGAAATTTTGCGTGGTATCACTCCTGAATTGCTGATCGCTCCAGAAGATACGCTCGCCCTGATTGCACGAGTCAAAGCGGTGTTAGCAGGGAATCATTCGCAGAGTATCACTCCAGCTCGGTTGCGGGCCTACGTTGAGCAACGCTATGAACCATCCGCAATGGGCGCCCGAATCTTGTCTCTATACCGGATGGCACTAATCGACTCTACGAAACCTGTCAGACCGTGACTGCTCCGACGCAAAATCCGCAACAGTCTGCCGGCAGGAACAACCTTCAACGGAGGACTCTCTATGTCGCTAATTCACCTTCCAAACACCGTTTCAGCAACGGAAGTGGTGCAGTGCTTGCACGAACACGGCTACGTAATCATTGACAAGCTTGTGCCCGGAACTGCCATGGATCGCATCGCCGAAGAGCTCGAACCCTATACAGCAGTAACGCCATTCGGACCTGATGACATTCTTGGCAGACTAACCAAACGCACCGGTGGCCTAATTGCACGATCTACAGGCGCGCGGGAGTTGATCCTCAATCCTACTATTCTCGAAACTGTACGACGCTTTCTCTCTCATGCCACGACGTTTCAGATCCATTGCACGCAGGTTGTGTCCATTCATCCGGGTGCAAGAGCACAGACGCTGCATCAAGATGAGGTAGCCTGGGACATGTTCCCTTTCCCCCATAACTTTCATGCGCAATGCAACACGCTATGGGCCATGACCGACTACTCCGAGAAGATGGGCGCCACACGCATCGTACCCGGTAGTCACCGCGCTGGGCGCAACGTCGAGTTTGAGGTTACGGCTAGCTTGCCTGCCGAGATGGAAAAAGGATCAGTACTCGTTTACGACGGAAAGGTGTACCACGGCGGCGGAGCCAATCGCTCCGACCAAGTCCGGTCGGCCATCAATTTGACTTATGCGCTCGGCTGGCTTCGACAAGAGGAGAACCAATTCCTGTCCTGCCCACTGGAAATTGCCCGTACGCTGCCGGACGAGTTGCTGCACCTCATGGGCTATCAATGCGCAGCTTTCGCCCTGGGCTACGTCCACGGCTTCGAGGATCCGATGACTGTTTTGGGACGCAGTCAACCCGGAAAACTCGTGGGCGCGGAATTGATGCTTAAGGGCGAACAGAACGAGGACCGCAGGTCTTTCCTGCGAGACGCAAAATTTGATTGAAGAATAATACCTATCAATTAAGGGAAATACGCTCTCATCAAACATGAAGTAACTCATTGTATTTTCTGTAAAAAACCATACAGCCTTGATTAGCTCTCGTAGGAACTGCCGAGGAACGACGGCTGCGATCTTTTGACGTTGGTTTCTTTCCAGGCGACGCGTTGCCTGCACGAAAGATCAACAGCTCGCAGCTTTCGTTCCTCAGCTTGCTCCTACGCCCAGCCCCCAGTTTGCTGCACGACAGCGCGGCGTCTGGGCAACGAGGCCCTCCCATAAAGGGGTACTCTCTATGAACCTTGACTCCGCGTTAGTTGTATTGGGTTTTTTTGCGTTTTGCGGCGGTTTAATCGATGCAGCTGTGGGCGGGGGCGGGCTCGTACAAGTACCTGCACTCTTGCATGCCTTGCCTCAATATAGCCTGGCCACTGTTCTTGGAACAAACAAGCTGGCCGTTCTGGCTGGCAACATGTTTTCTATTTTTAGCTACATAAGAAGAATAAAAATCGTATGGAAGCTAATGCTGCCAACCATTGTTTCCGCATTTTTATTTGCCTTTCTTGGAGCGCTTTCTGTTTCTTTCGTCCCGAAAGAAATTATGCAATATGTTGTTTTTTTCGTCCTGATAGCCATGGCCGGTTATACCTTCGCAAAAAAAGATTTAGGCCGGGTGCATTCGAATATGCAGTGCGGGACGAAAGAGGTTCTGCTGGGCGTGCTTTTTGGCGGACTCATCGGGTTCTACGATGGGGTTTTTGGGCCGGGAAGTGGGAGCCTCTTACTTTTTATTTTTGTTAAATACTTCGGCTTTGATTTTTTAAATGCATCGGCTTCAGCAAAATTGGTTAATTTAGGAACATTCAGTGCGGCACTGCTGTTTTTTATCCCTTCTGGCCATGTTTTATGGACCATTGGCGGGGTGGTGGGCGTCTGTAATATTGCCGGTTCTCTCACCGGTGTTTTTTTGGCATTGCGTTTTGGCAGTGGTTTTATTCGAATATTCTTTTTGATTTTATTAGTGTTTCTTATCGCAAGAATGGGTTTTACCCTATTTCTATAAGGGCTTGATCCTGTCAGCCGTACACCGCCCCACCCCGTCAAACCTGCACTGGGTACACGCTGGTAGCTGCTACTTGCCCCAGCGGCTACAATCCCCGCCCTTCTCCATCCACCAAGGATTCCCAATGTCAGGGCTTGAACTGTTCGCCGCAGCACTCGGCGTCATTGCCGTCTGGTTAACAGTCAAACAAAACCCCTGGTGCTGGCCGATTGGTCTGGTAATGGTGCTGCTTTACAGCTGGATATTCTTCGAGGTGAAGCTGTATTCCGACATGCTGCTGCAAGTGGTGTACGCCGTCTTGCAGTTGTATGGCTGGTGGCAGTGGACCCGAGCCGGAGCCTCGCACGAGGGTCGCCAGGTAACCACGTTGAACGCTCGACAAGTTGCCGGCGGGCTGGCTATCGGCGCGGTCGGCAGCCTGGCGCTGGGCGCTGCAATGGCTCACTGGACCGATGCCGCACAACCTTGGCTCGACGCAGCACTGACCGGTTTTAGTCTGGTTGCTCAATTGTGGATGGCGCAAAAACGCCTGCAATGCTGGGCGCTGTGGTTTGTCGTGGATGTGATTTTCGTCGGGCTGTTCGTCTACAAAGAGCTGTACCTGACTGCCGGTTTGTATGCCTTGTTTACTGTCATTGCGATTCAAGGCTGGCGTGACTGGCGCGCCAGCCCGGCGCTACGCACATGAAAGTGCTGGTGTTGGCGGGGCCGGAATCGAGTGGCAAAAGCTGGTTGGCCGCTCAATTGCAACAACAGTTCGGCGGCGCTCTGGTGAGCGAGTACGTGCGCTATTTCATGGAGCAGAACCCACGCGATACCTGCCTGGCTGACATCCCTGCCATCGCCCGCGGCCAATTGGCCTGGGAGGACGCCGCCCGTGCCACACAACCCGACTTGCTGATACTCGACACCCATTTGCTGAGCAACATTCTGTGGAGTCAGACACTGTTTGGTGATTGCCCCGCCTGGCTTGAGGCCGAGCTGTTGAGCCGACATTACGACCTGCATTTACTGCTGTCGCCCGACGATGTGGAGTGGACACCGGACGGCCTGCGCTGTCAGCCCTCGCTGACCGAACGTCAGGCCTTTTTCACGGCCAGCCGTCAATGGCTGGAGCATCACCAGCAACCCGTACAGGTGATTACGGGCGACTGGCAGACGCGTCAGCAAAAAGCATATGCGGCGGTTGAGGCTTTGCTTTAGGCAACTTTTTTCAAAACCATGGGTCTGTTGATAACGGCACTTGGAACCTTTCAGGTTCAGCCTGGAACATGAAAGGTTTCAGCATTCTGGATGTGTCCATTGCTGAAACACTCACCCTGCGCAAGAGCCGCCAGCACACAGGGTTTTACGCTTTTCTGGCGATATGTAACGCCATTGATACACCCTGCGATCCCTCCTTCAAAATACTCCGCGCCCCTTACCGAGCCTACACACTGATAGCAATGTGATGGCAGCCTAATGTCTCAGGCTTGAGACAACCTCCCTCCTCCCAAAAACAGCGCCTACCGGCAGGCCGTTGTTTTTAAAGGCTAAACCAAAAGTGGCACAGCTTCTGCTCTCTCCTTCATAGCGCTGACAGGGCCAGCGCCGTAAACAAGGAGCACGATCATGGGGAACATCTGTCGTGGTAATCATCACTCGCTGATGGCTTGCAGCCTGAGTGCCTTGATGGGCTTGTGCAGCAGCATTCAGGCTGCCGGTAATGGCGAGATTGTGATCGTGCGGACTGTGCAGGCCCATGCGGCGGGCAATCCACCGATGCGCCCCGACCCCAACCCCGTCACCGTCAATGCCAACCCTTCAGACCGCGTCTTGAGCACCACGCAAGAATTGACTGACGGTGACTTTGCCGGCGTGAGCAGCGGTTCCTTGATTACCCGTTCGATCATGCCCACTGGCAGCACACTACCGGGCCTCAATACCAGCAACGGTCTACCAGGGATGAGCAACGGCCATGGCGGCGGCAGCGGCGGCACACTCTCCAACACCATCAGTAGCAGCATTTCACAAGGCATGCGCCCACTCAGCATATTGAGCCAGGGGAAATAACATGACTGCCTATCGCCTACCGGTGCTGATTGCCACGTTACTTGCCAGTGCTCATGTCCTGGCAGCCTCAACTAACAACGCTGACATCAACAATTCTGGCGCGAATTATCAGGGCAACATCACCATTAATCAGGCGGCCGGTGATCAGCAACAACAAGTCAACAGTCGGGCGATTGCCATTGGCACCCAAGTAAACACCTCGACGACCATTACACAAAGCCTCAACACACGTGCCGATCCATCGCTCAATGCCAGAGTGACGATTCAAGGCAACTCATTCAGTAATGGCAACGGTGTGATCGGTATCAACCAATCCGCCGGGGCCAACAATCAAATGATCAATGCAGTGCGGATCGGCATCAGTGCCCAACCGCAAGGCATCGACGACAGCGTCTTGTCACAGCAGAACGTGGCGCTGTTACCTAACTCGGGAACCGCATCCCCTGTCACCGGCAGTCGCCAGGTCGCTAATAGCGATCAGGCCTTCACAGGCAGCCGTGGGGTCGTGCAGTTGAACCAGAGCGCAGGGGTGGGGAACCGCATGGCTAACACCCTGAATATACGGGTTGCAGACTGACCCGATAACAACGCAGTGCAATTAGAAAGTGCCAACACTTAACCAACTAATGAAGCACGGAGAAACACCATGAAACCTTCAAGCGCTTTGAAACCTCTGGTTTTCGCTCTGGCCGCACTCATGGCAGTTGCTGCTCAAGCGACTCAACCGCCTCCAACAACACCACACACCACACCACCAGTGATTTACTACGGTTATGACTCTGGTGCTACTGCTGGGGTGGCTGACGCACAGAACAGCAACCACAACGGCGTAATCAACGGCGGTACGCACAATAACGCGACCGTTAACGAGTCGATCAAAGGGTCTGAGGGTAACGTTGGGGTCAACGTTGCATCAGGTTCGGGCAACCAACAAGACAATGCGGTTGCAATCGCAACCTCGGATGAAAGCTTTGTGTTCAGTACTGCCACGGCGTGGACCAGTGCCAACCAAACCAGCAGCTTCAACGGCGCGCTTAACGTCGGCAGCACAAACAATGCCCTGCTGAACAACTCAGCCAATGGCAGCGAAGGTAACGTTGGCGTAAACATCGCGGCTGGCGATTTCAACCAACAGAAAAACAACCTGGCCATCGCCGTTTCCGGCGGCCGCGTAGCCACTGCGGGTACGGGTGCATCGCAAACCTCCAACAACCTGCTGGTGGTCAACGAGTCTAGCTTGAGCCTCGTCTCAAGCAATTGGTACTACCCCGTTTACGTCAGCACTCCTGTGACCAACAACGCCACCATGAACAGCTCGTTCAATGGCATCTCGGGTAATGGTGGGGCCAACATCGCGTCTGGTGTAGGCAACCAACAAAACAACTCGCTGTCCATCGCTGCCGGCTGCAAAGTCTGCATGTAATCGCGACGGAATCAGAGGGCCTCGTTTACGAGGCCCTTTTTCTACATCCAAGGCGTATCAATCATGCGTATTGTCGCCCTCACCTTCTTCCTCTGTTTGGCCGGTTTGACCCAGGCCGGGCAGATGCCAATTGCCGCCATGCCAGGCGGCAACCTGGTTTACAAACAGGTACAAAGCATTCGTGAGCGGCGGTTTACCGATATCGTCGAGCAAAAAACCGACTTCAGTTGTGGCGCCGCAGCGCTTGCGACTGTGCTGCGTCAGGCTTACTGGCTGGACGTCACCGAAGACGACATCATCAAGGGTATGCTGCGCAGCGCGGATCAGGATCTGGTGCGCACTCAGGGTTTCTCAATGCTCGACATGAAGCGCTACGTCGAAAGCATCGGTATGCGCGCACGGGGTTATCGGGTTCCCGTGGAAAGTCTCGAAAGCATCAACATTCCCGTGGTCGTCCTGCTTGATATTCGTGGCTACAAGCATTTTGTGGTCCTGCAGCGCGCCCAAAAAGACTGGGTACATATTGGCGACCCGGTACTGGGACACAAACGTTTCTCCCACGAAGATTTTGTGAAGGGCTGGAATGGCATCGTGTTTGCCATCATCGGCCCCGGTTACGACAAGACCAACGCACTCTTGAGCCCTCCTGCCCCGCTGACGGCAAAAAACCAGCTGGACGCGTTCAGCCCGGTCAAAGATGCCGACTTAATGGACTTTGGGTTTATCCAGAGCGACTTTTTTTAACTGCGCCAAGTATGACAATGGGGCCGGACGCTCCTGGAGCAGCACATGAAAACTTCCTATTGGCTGATTGCAGCGTGCATGGCAAGCAGTTTGCCCGTCCATGCAGCCTCGACGTTTAAACCGGTTGAACTTCAAGACCAGGAAATGGCCGAGTTGCGCGGACGCTATGTGATGCCCGGACGCATTATCAGTTTCGGCATCGTCATGAGCAGTTCCTGGACCAACAGCAAGGGCGATATGCTGACCGCCAACACCTCCATGCAGATGCAAGAAACAGTGAAGCCTGAGTTTTATGTATCGACCTACAGTTCGAACGGGAACGGCACGCCAGTAACGCCAGGTACCGGTACGGTCACCGGCGGCTTGACGGTGGGCCAGGGCGTCAGCCAAAGCGTGCAGGCCGCGGGCGATAACAACACCGCCAATAACACGTTCGACATCAATGTGACCGAAGCCAACCAGGCGCCTGTCGTCAACCAGCAAGGCGTGTTATTGAACGCCAATAACCCGGTCACGTTGTCCGGCAGCGCTGGCAACGTGACGGTTTCCGCAACGGGCGGTGGCATTCAAATGGCGATCCAGGCCAATAACAACCAGGGCAATTCATTGCAGCAAATCGCTCAAGGTGGCGCGTTACAAAGCACCATACTGTTAGGCGGCGGCAATATGGTTAACAACATCACTCAACTCAATGTCGTACTGCGTAACAACATGCCTAGTGCCGGGGCACTTGACTGCAACTTGAGTCAGTTAAAAGGCCTTCGCAACATGGGATATTGAACTAGGCTCTCGTACTACACATTGGCTAACCTGGACGGCTTACTTCATGCATCGATCGTTTACCTTTCGCGCAGTTGTATGTATGAGCACTCTTTTCCCATCAACCCTGCTTTATGCAGCGCCTGATGCCGATGTAGAGCTACTAAAACAAGAACTTTTGGAGTTGCGTCAGCGTTATGATCAACAGCAAAAAGCCTTGGCCGTGCTGGAACAGCGTGTCCGCCAGGTAGAAGACCAACCCGCCGCGCCGGTGCCCAAGCGCCTGGCCAAATCGCCCGCCGATATGCGAGGCAACCAGAATGTTGCCAGCGCCAGTGGCGGCGCAGGGGGCAGTTCGTATGGGGAATCACTCAAGGAAGACTCAACACCCGCCAAAAGCGTGGTCAACCTGTACGACGAAGCCAGTGGTTTTTTCGGTGGGGGGAAATTCAGTGTAGAAACCGGTATTTCATACTCGCGGTATGACACCCGTCAGTTGATCCTCAACGGCTTTCTGGCCCTGGACTCGATCTTCCTGGGCAACATCAACCTGGACCGCATCAAGGCCGATAACTGGACGCTCGACCTCACCGGCCGTTACAACCTGAATAATCGCTGGCAGTTCGACGTCAACGTGCCAGTGGTCTATCGCGAATCGACTTATCAGTCAGGGGGTGTCGCAAATAATGCGCAAGCGACTTCGGCGCAAACAGTTACCCGGGACCCTACCATTGGCGACGTCAACTTTGGCGTGGCTTACAAGTTTCTCGACGAATCAGCCAACACCCCTGATGCCGTGCTGAGCGTGCGGGTCAAAGCCCCGACCGGACAAGAACCTTTCGGGATCAAACTGATCCAGTCCACAGAGAACGACAACCTGTATACACCTGAAGACCTGCCCACCGGTAATGGTGTCTGGTCAATTAGCCCCGCCATCTCCCTGGTTAAAACCTTTGACCCAGCAGTACTGTTCGGCAGCCTGTCGTATACCCACAACCTTGAAGAGTCGTTTGACGACATCAGCTCAACGGTCAACCTGAAAGAACCCGGCAAGGTCAAGCTCGGCGACAGCTTCCAGATTGGCGCTGGCGTGGCCTTTGCCCTGAACGAAAAAATGAGCATGTCGTTCTCGGTGTCTGACTTGATTCAGACAAAGAGCAAGCTCAAACGGGATGGCGCAGACTGGCAAACCGTCACCACCAGCGATGCCAACGCAGGGTACTTCAACGTCGGCATGACCGTTGCGGCCACAGACAACCTGACCATCGTGCCTAACCTGTCGATCGGTCTGACCGATGATGCACCGGACTTCACCTTCAGCCTGAAATTCCCGTACTACTTCTAAACACCTCTTGTTAAAAGGCCCGCAGCGCGTGAACGCTGCGGGCCTTTTTCGTTGGGCCGATTTAACGGATCTGGTGCTTATGCAGCAAGCGATAGAACGTCGGTCGCGACACACCCAGAACCTTGGCCGCCATACTGAAGTTATCACTATGCCGATGCAGCACGTCGCACAGCGCCTGGCGCTCAGCCTGGTCCTTGTACTCTTCGAGTGTGCCCATGGCCACAACCAATTGCTGTGTGTCCAGCCCCAAATCATGGGCTTCGATTTGACGCCCCTCCGCCAACACCAAGCCGCGCCGCACACGGTTGGCTAGCTCGCGGACATTCCCCGGCCAGCTGTGATTGCCCATGGCAATCAAAGCCTCCTCACTGAACGTACGTGGACGACGGCCGGTTTCCAGGCTGTAGAAGTGGGAGAAATGGCTAGCCAGCATGGCCAAATCACCATGGCGCTCACGCAAAGGTGCCGTGACCACCTGGAGCACGTTGAGCCGGTAATACAGGTCTTCGCGAAAGCGACCGCTGACAATAGCGGCCTCAAGATCAACGTGGGTAGCCGCCAAAACGCGAACATCGACGGCAATCGGTTGGCTGCCACCGACACGTTCAATGTGTTTTTCCTGCAAAAAACGCAGCAGGTTCGCTTGCAGCTCGAGTGGCAAATCACCGATTTCGTCCAGAAACAGCGTGCCGCCATTGGCTGCTTCGATACGCCCGATCTTTCGTTGATGAGCCCCGGTAAACGCACCCTTTTCATGGCCGAACAGCTCTGACTGGATCAAGTGCTCCGGGATTGCGCCGCAATTGATCGCCACAAAAGGTTTGCCCTGGCGCTGGGACTGACGATGCAAGGTACGTGCGACCAGCTCTTTGCCGGTGCCGCTTTCACCTCGAATCAGGATGGGCGACTCGGTGGGGGCAAACTTGCTCAAGACTTTTCGCAAGTCACGGATGGTCCGACTGTCCCCCAGCAACTCATGGCCTGTGGTGTCGACATGCATCGAGCCCTGATCGCGCAAGCGCGCCATGCCGAACGCCCGGCCGAGCGTGACCTGTACCCGTGATACATCAAAGGGCAATGTGTGAAAGTCAAAAAACCACTCGCAGACAAAATCCCCCACATTCTTTAGCTTCAAGACATCCGGGCTGAGTACGGCAATCCATTCAGTGCCGCTGCGGCTGATCATGTCTTTAACCGCTTCGGGCCGTTCAAGATGAAAAGGTTGCAATCGAAACAAACCCACATCACATGGTCGATCAATCACGGTCGCCAGGCTGCAACTGTCCACGGCCCAGCCAATCGTACGCAAGCCTGGGAGTATTTCGTGACAATCGTCACAAGGATCAACCACTAACAAACGTCGGGGAGAAGACAGCTCGAGCATGACTGTTCCTTGGCGTCAAAAAAACAAAAGGACATTAAAAACAGTAAGTTGTCAGACCTGCGCGTAACGTTAGCAACACTGTGACGGTTTCTTGGATCGTTTGCTTATAAGGCTAATAACTAAATACGCGGGGTATCTCGGACCTGTGTATTCGGTCACTCGAAAGGGGAAAACTGTCTAGACTGAAAGATGATTGAAATCAGCCTTGTAGAAAAATATTTTAAAAAAGTAACCAAAGTGTGTGACCTGATGCAGGTCTGGAGTCATCAGTACAAGTAACCAACCGAACGGTAAGCCCAGCCGACGGTTAATCATTTGATGGGCATATTAGAGAGATCACCCTATGAACGCCCCGCTCCGTTTCAACGAAGCACTTTTGATTGCCGGCCATGCCTTTGAACCCTTCCAGTGCGTTGCCTGGGCAGCCCAGGATGGCCACGGCGAACTGAGCCTGACCGTGATTGACCGTACCAGCACCCCTATCGGGCACAAACAGATCCCGCGCAGCGCCTGCGCTGACGCCGCTCAACTTGAAAGCCTGCTGGCACAAGCCCGCGCCGAACTGAGTAATGACGGCTACGCCTTGCAGCCATGGGTTATGCCGGCTTAAGCGCTCCACCTTCTTCTGTAGGAGCGAGCTTGCTCGCGATGCGGTTTACGCTATCGCGAGCAAGCTCGCTCCTACAGGGTTTGTATGTGCTGATACTCGGCATTCAGCTCGGCGGCCATTTGCCGGGCACGCCCCAAGCGTATCGGGCCACGCTCGATATCAATCAGCACACTTGGGCAGTCAATCTGCGGTAATGCTGGCCATGCTTTCAGACGGCCATCCGTGAGCAACAGCAAGCGCTGTTGTTCATCAGGAAAGCGCTTGCGTCGCGCCTGCAACCATACCGCCACTTCTTCCAGTGCTTGCAGCAACGGCGTACCGCCGCCCGCCCCCAATGTCACCAGCCAATCGTTCAACGCCGCCGAGGCTTTGACCCCGCAGACCTGCCACTCGGGTTTGCTGCCGCTGGCAGTCATTACGGCGATACGGCTACGCTGGCGATAAGCATCTTCGAGCAGTTGAGCCAGCAACCCCTTGGCATCGCTAAGTGCCTGATGGCGGCGGGTTGAGGCGGATGCATCGACCACCACCAACCACAGTTCCTGCGCCGCACTTTGTCGGGTTTTAAAGGCCAGATCCTTGAGCGTCTGTGGGCGCCCGCGCAGTAAGGTCTCAACCCAGTCAATTGCACCATTGCTGGCACTGCGGCTGGCACCCTGTTTACCGCTGGCAAGCTGGCCGACCTGGGGTTTGGCATCCGCCCCCGCCGTTGAACGAGGGCGAATGCCTAGGGCTTTTTTGGCCAGCTCGGCACTTCACGTCGTGCGCCAAGCGCCTGCGGTTGTACGGGCAATTCACCCCATTGGCCTTGCCCTGCACTGGACGAAGCGCTGCTGGACTGGGGTTGTGCTTGCGGCTGATCGGGCGTCGGCGCTTGCCCCGTCTGTTCGCGACGGCGATGGCGCAAGGCAAATTCGGCCACCGCATCAATGTCGTCCAGGCTGATCGCGGTTGCACCACGCCATGCCGCATGAGCACGTGCCGCACGCAACCACACCAGATCCGCGCGCATGCCGTCTACCGCCGCAGCAAAGCAGCGCTCGGTAATCAGCGTCAGCGATGCATCATCGAGTGCGATGCCGTGCAACAACTCGCGGGCGTGTTGGCAACGCTCACGCAGGGCGTCCTGCTCGCTGGCCCAGCGCGCACAGAACCCTTGAGGGTCAGCGTCAAAGTCCAGACGACGACGGATGATTTCACTGCGTTCGACCGGTTGCGGCTGACCGCTCATGGCGACGTTGAGGCCAAAACGGTCGAGCAGTTGAGGCCGCAACTCACCTTCTTCCGGGTTCATGGTGCCAATCAGCACAAAACGCGCGGCATGCCGGTGGGAGATGCCATCGCGCTCGACCACGTTAGTACCGCTCGCTGCCACATCCAGCAGCACGTCTACCAGATGATCAGCCAGCAAGTTCACTTCATCGACATACAGCACGCCGCCATCGGCTTTGGCCAAAACGCCCGGTGAAAACTGAGCCCTGCCCTGCCCCAGCGCCGCGTCCAGATCCAGTGTACCGACCAGCCGCTCTTCGGTAGCACCCAAAGGCAAGGTCACGAACTGCCCACTGGCCAGCAGATCAGCCAAGCCACGAGCCAGGGTGGACTTGGCCATGCCGCGTGGGCCTTCGATCAGCACACCGCCAATTTTCGGGTCAATCGCGGTCAAGCACAGCGCAAGCTTCAATGAATCCGCGCCAACCACCGCTGATAACGGGAAATGCGGGGTGTCAGTCATGCAATGGGTTCCTTCTAAACAGTTTCAGGCCCTGTAGGAGCGAGCTTGCTCGCGATGAAGTCAATCTTCTTCTATATCCAGCAGCAGGTTTTCCAGCGCTTCACGGTATTCGCCCGGTTCGCTCCACAGACCGCGCTGCTGGGCTTCAAGCAGGCGCTCGGTCATGTCGCGCAGGGCGTGCGGGTTGTGTTGCTGAACAAACTCGCGGGTATCCGGGTCGAGCAAGTACGCATCGGCCAGCAAGGCGTACTGATGGTCGTCGATCAATTGTGTGGTGGCGTCAAATGCAAACAGGTTGTCGAGGGTCGCCGCCATTTCAAACGCGCCTTTATAGCCGTGACGCTTGACCCCGTCGATCCACTTCGGATTGGCCGCCCGCGAGCGGATTACCCGGTTCAACTCTTCCTTGAGGGTGCGGATTTTCGGCAAATCCGGCTGGCTGTGGTCGCCGTGATAACTGGCAGCCTGTTGCCCACTCAAGCTCTCCACGGCGGCGAGCATGCCGCCCTGAAACTGATAGTAGTCGTTGGAATCGAGCAAATCGTGCTCGCGGTTGTCCTGGTTTTGCACCACCGCCTGCACTTGGCTCAAACGCTGGGCAAACTGGCCACGGGCGGCCGTGCCTTCGTCGGCGCCACCGTAGGCATAGCCGCCCCAGTTCAGGTACACCTCGGCCAGGTCGTCACGGCTTTCCCACAAACGGCCATCAATCGCGTTTTGTACACCCGCGCCATAGGCGCCCGGTTTGGCGCCGAACACCCGCCAGCCGGCTTGGCGGGCGGCCAATTCAGGTGTCAGGCCTTCACGTTCCAATTGCTCGCGCTCGCTGCGCACTTTGGCCGCCAACGGGTTCAGGTCATCCGGCTCGTCCAATGCTGCAACCGCTTGCACGGCGGCATCAAACAGGCGAATCAAATTGGCAAATGCATCGCGAAAGAAGCCCGACACGCGCAAGGTCACATCAACCCGAGGCCGATCGAGCAAACTCACCGGCAGGATTTCAAAGTCATCCACTCGCTGGCTGCCGGTGGCCCATACCGGGCGCACACCCATCAAGGCCATGGCCTGGGCGATGTCGTCGCCGCCGGTGCGCATGGTCGCTGTGCCCCAGACCGAAAGACCCAACTGACGCAGATGGTCGCCGTGATCCTGCAAGTGCCGCTCAAGAATCAGGTTGGCCGACTGAAAACCGATGCGCCACGCAGTGGTGGTCGGCAGGTTACGCACGTCTACCGAAAAGAAGTTGCGCCCGGTTGGCAGCACATCTAGCCGCCCGCGACTCGGTGCACCGCTAGGGCCAGCCGGCACAAAACGGCCGCTCAGGGCATCGAGCAAACCTTGCATTTCAGCTGGGCCGCAGGCGTCCAGCCGGGGGGCTACCACGTCCAGCAAAGCGTCGAAAATGGCCCGTACCTCGGCCCATTGCTCGGTGTCGGGTAATTGCAGGCTGCCTTCCAGCGCCTGTTCGATCAGTTGCGCGGCGTATAACTCCAGGCGCTCGCGAGTATCGCCCGCTGTACGCCACAGGCTATCGCTCAACGCTTGCAGCTCAAGGGGTTGGCGCGCGGTCCAGGGTTCAGCGAGCGCGCAGTCCAGCGGGTCGAAACCCAGCTCAAAGGCCTTGGCCAGCGCCCGCAACACACTGGATTGCGCGCCACGCCCATCACCACGAGGAATGCGCAACAACGCCAAGAGCGTGTCGATGCGCAAACGCCCGGTTGGTGACTCGCCGAAGATGTGCAATCCGTCACGGATTTGCGACTCTTTGAGGTCACACAAGTAAGTGTCCAGCCGTGGCAGCCAAATGGCCGCATCGGCGTCACTGTCCAGCGACTCATCCAACTGCAACTCTCGGTCAATGCGGGTTTCGCGTACCAGTTTGAGAATGTCGCGTTGCAGCTCTTGCGCTCGACGCGGATCGAGCAATTGCGCTTCGTAATACTCGTCGGCCAGCAACTCCAGATCGCGCAGCGGGCCATAGGTTTCAGCCCGCGTCAGTGGCGGCATCAAGTGGTCGATGATCACTGCCTGAGTACGGCGCTTGGCCTGGGCACCCTCGCCCGGGTCGTTGACGATAAATGGATAGACGTTCGGCATCGGGCCAAGGATTGCGTCTGGCCAGCAGTGCTCGGACAACCCGACGCCCTTGCCCGGCAGCCACTCCAGATTGCCGTGTTTGCCGACATGGACGACGGCATGGGCGCCATAGGTGTTGCGCAGCCAGAAGTAAAACGCCAGATAGGCGTGCGGCGGGACCAGATCCGGGTCGTGGTACACCGCACTGGCATCCACTTGGTAACCGCGCGCTGGCTGAATTCCGACAAAGGTCAGGCCAAGACGCAGACCGGCGATCATCATGCGACCGCCACGCAACATCGGGTCGTTTTCCGGGCCGCCCCAGCGCTCCAGCACCGCCTGGCGATTGGCCTCGGGCAAGCGGTTGAACATCGTCCAGTACTCATCCAGCGCCAGACTCTGGTGACACGGCCGCAGGTCCAGGCTGTCGAGGTCGTTGCTGACGCCGCCCAACAAGGCTTGAATCAGTGCAGTGCCCGAATCAGGTAGTTCGCAGTCCAGCGGATAGCCCTGGGTTTGCAAAGCACGCAGGATATTCAGCGCAGCCGCTGGGGTATCGAGCCCAACGCCATTGCCGATACGTCCGTCACGGGTCGGGTAGTTGGCCAGAATCAGGGCGATACGTTTTTGCGGGTTGGGCACCTGGGCCAGTTCGATCCAACGGCGCGCCAGTTCAGCGACAAAATCCATGCGTTCGGGGTGTGCGCGATAGCACACCACATCCGACTGGCTGCGCTCACTGCGCCAAGCCAAGTCTTTGAAACTGATCGGGCGGCTGATAATCCGCCCGTCCAACTCAGGCAAGGCAATGTGCATCGCCAGATCGCGCGGACCGAGGCCCTGCTCGCTGGCTTGCCAGCCTGTCTGGTTGTCTTGGGCACAAATGGCCTGAATCACCGGGATATTGCGCCGAAATGGTCGCAAGTGCGGCGCTTCGGGACTCGACTGGGCAAAGCCGGTGGTATTGAGAATGACCCCAGCGTCGACCTCATCAAGCAGATCCTGAACCACCGTCAGGCAACCCGGCTCTTTGAGGCTGGCAACCGCAATCGGCAAGGGGTTGAGCCCAGCCGCCTGCAAACGCTGGCAAAACACATCGACAAAGGCGGTATTGGCCGCCTGCAAGTGCGAACGATAAAACAGCAGCGCGGCAACCGGCTGCTCGGGATGCCAATCAGCTTGCCAATCCTTGAGTGCAGGGCTGGAGTGCGCCGGATGGTAAATCGCCGTGCGCGGCAGAGTTTGCGGCTCGTCCCAGCGATAATCACGCCCCAGCCATTGCTCGGCCAGGCAACGATAAAGTTGCAGCGCGTTATGCCGCCCGCCCTGACGTAAGAAGTGCCAGAGCCGCTCAGCCTGCTCGGGAGCAACGGTGCTCAGGGCGCTGAGTTCCGGGTCGGGGCGATCATCACCGGGTACCAGAATCAGGGTCACGCCGCGCTCGGCCAACTGCACCAGCCGCTCAATCCCGTAGCGCCAGTAACCAATCCCGCCGTGCAACGACAGCAGAATCACTTTGGCGTGTTGCAGAACCTCTTCAACATACAAGTCGACAGAGCCGTGGTTTTGCACCTGCATCGGGTTCGCCAGACGCAGGCTTGGATAATCTTCAGGCAACTGCTGCGCCGCTTCGGCCAGCAGTGCCAGGCTTGAATCACCGCTGCACAGGATCACCAGCTCGGCGGGGGTTTGGCCCAAGTCGGCAATGTTGTCATCCGATACAAAGCCACCGGGCTGGGTCCTGAGCAAATGCATGGTTTAGGCACTCAACGCTGTGCGCAAGGTGGACTCAAGCAGCGCGGCGTCCAGATCCTGGCCAATCAGCACCAGTTTTGTCGTGCGTGATTCGTCTGCTGCCCAAGCGCGGTCAAAGTGTTTGTCAAAGCGCGTGCCCACACCCTGAATCAGCAGGCGCATCGGCTTGCCCGGAATCGCGGCAAAGCCTTTGACCCGCAGAATGCCGTGCTTGACCACCAATTGGGCCAGAGCGTCCAGCAGAACGCGTTCTTCAGATTGCGGCAGCTCGATGGAAATCGAATCGAAGGCATCGTGATCATGATCGTCGTGGTCATCATCGCCATCGTGGTGATGGTCATGGTGGCTGTGGCGTTCATCGATGTGGTCTTCAGAGCCAGCGCCCAGGCCCAGCAAGACGTCCAGAGGCAGGCGGCCACTGCTGGCTTCGATGACTTTCACCGCTGGCGGCAGTTCTTCAGCCACTTCAGCGCGGACCTTGGCCAGGTCTTCAGGGTTGATCAGGTCGGTTTTATTGAGGATAACCAGGTCGGCGCTGGCCAGTTGGTCAGCAAACAGCTCGTGCAGCGGCGACTCGTGATCCAGGTTCGGGTCAAGTTTGCGCTGGGCATCGACCTGATCCGGGAACGCGGCAAACGTACCGGCAGCGACGGCCGGGCTATCCACCACGGTGATTACCGCGTCGACGGTGCAGGCGCTGCGAATTTCTGGCCACTGAAAGGCTTGAACCAGCGGCTTTGGCAGGGCCAGACCCGAGGTTTCGATCAGGATATGGTCGATGTCGCCACGGCGCGCCACCAGCTCACGCATCACCGGGAAGAACTCTTCCTGCACGGTGCAGCACAAGCAGCCGTTGGCCAATTCATAGATGCGACCGTTGGCTTCTTCTTCGGTACAGCCGATGGAGCATTGCTTGAGGATTTCGCCGTCGATGCCCAGCTCGCCGAATTCATTGACGATCACCGCAATGCGACGACCCTGGGCGTTGTCCAGCATGTGCCGCAGCAAAGTGGTTTTGCCCGAACCGAGAAAGCCGGTAACGATAGTGACGGGGGTTTTGGCCAGTGTTTTCATCGGATGCCCTTTGGCAAAGCGGCGGGCATACGGGACGACGACCGCACGTGCGCGCGGTCAGTCTTCGCCACCGGATCACCCCGCCCGGTTGAAGTAAGAATCTGTTACGAGGCAGGTCTCCTGGCTTACGGCTGGGTATCAGACCTGAGCTGACCCCTTTCCTGCGCCTTCCCGCTGTTTGAGCAGTGGCATTGCAGGACGATTGACCGTTTACAGTTGCGGGGGCAGCCGCGGCATACCGCGTTCCCTTCTTAGCTTCGCGTTGCGAAGAACCTCGAACGCGCAAGGCTACGCAGTGCTTTGTTACAGGTCAATGTCAGCCTGACAGAACCCTGTAGGAGTCAAGCTTGCTTGCAATGCAGGCGCTGCGGTTTTTCTGGGCGGGCAGTGATCCAATCGCGGGCAAGCCCGCTCCCACAAGAGACAAGTGGTGCGCAGAGTTGTGCTTTAATTGCCGCCTTTTTTCAGCCTCAGCGCTTCAAGGATCTTGCCCATGTCATCCCCTCGCCCAACCAGCGTCCTGATTATTGGTTATGTGTGGCCCGAGCCCCGCTCGTCGGCGGCGGGCGGGCACATGATGCAAATCATCGAGAGCTTCTTGCAGCAAGGCTGGCAGATCACCTTCAGCAGCCCCGCCGGCATCGGTGAACACAAGGCCGATCTGGCAGCGCTGGGGATCAATGAAGTCACGATCGAGCTCAATAACAGCAGCTTTGATACCTTCATCAGCGAACTGGCTCCGGATATTGTGCTGTTCGACCGTTTCATGATGGAAGAGCAGTTCGGTTGGCGCGTCGAGAAGCACTGTCCAGACGCCTTGCGCGTGCTCGAAACCTCGGACCTGCAAAGCCTGCGCGACGCCCGTCAGCAGCAACTCAAGGCTCGACTCAAGCACTCCCCCGATCAAGACGACTTCAGCAGCCTGTTTGCCCCAGCCCAGGGCGAAACCTTCGCGCAGATGGCAGGAACCGATCTGGCACAACGGGAAATCGCAGCCATTTACCGCAGTGACCTGAACCTGATGATCTCCGAACACGAGATCGACTTGCTGGTCGAGCAGTTCAAGGTACCCAAAGCCCTGCTGCACTGGTGTCCGCTAATGGTCGACAGCGTGCCTGATACATTCGTGCCCTATGAGCAACGGCAGCACTTTTTAAGCATCGGCAACTTCCGTCATGCCCCCAACTGGGACGCTGTGCTGTGGATGAAGACCCACATCTGGCCACTGATTCGTCAGCAACTGCCCAGCGCACAGTTGCACATCTATGGCGCCTACACCCCGCCCAAGGCAACCGCGCTGCATAACCCGACGCAGGGTTTTCACGTGCTCAACTGGGCCGAAGACGCACTGGCGGTGATGAGTAACGCACGTATTTGCTTGGCACCGTTGCGTTTTGGTGCAGGAATTAAAGGCAAGATTGCTGACGCCATGCTCTGCGGTACGCCTAACGTCACCACCCCGGTGGGCGCCGAGGGCATGCATGGCGATCTGCCGTGGGCCGGCGCCATCGAGCAAAGCGCCAGCGCCATTGCTGACGCGGCGGTTGAGCTGTACCAAAACCCGCAAGCCTGGCATCAAGCTCAACAGCACGGCCAGACCCTATTGACCGAGCGTTACCTGCAAGCCAGCCATGGCCCAGCGTTGGTGCAACGCATCGAAGCCTGTCGCGCCGATCTTGAACAGCATCGGCGCAACAACTTCACCGGGGCGATGCTGCGCCATCACCAGCACAAAAGTACTCAATACATGTCGCAGTGGATCGAGGCTAAAAACCGCGTGCTTTAACCGGGTTGGGTCCAGATACTCAACAACGTCTTGGTAAAGGACGGTTCCAGCACCCGGTTACCTTGGCCGCTCAAGTGATTTGAATCGAAAAACAGCGGCCTGCCGTCCTTGTCGTAGGCCGAGCAAATCGCTGCGGGACAAAGCACTGGGAATGGATCCCAGACCACCAGATCCGGGTGTTCGGCCTTCAACTTATCGAGTAACGCCATTTGCGGGGCTCGCAACTGTTCAAGCCGGTAGCGCTCGACGGTCAGCCCCGGCAAGCAAATCGGGTTCGACTGGTTGAACCAATCCGAACAACGGTTCGGCGGCGCCTTGTACAAAGGCTTGGGGGCGTCAATCAGGATGTGAACCTTGCTCGCCTCCAGCCGGGCCAGCACGGTTTTGGCCGCCGCCTTGGCTGCCACGCTCTTGCGCGTGGTCTGCTCCGCCATGGCCTCTTTAAAGCCAGTCTCCCTGCCAAGCCACCATGAGCGCCACTGTAACTCCGGCATCCTCAGGGACGCCAAGAACACTACATCGCCCGGTTTTGCCCTGGCTTCAATATCCTTGAAGTCGGCGACCCGGCGCGCAGCGCACTTGGCCGGATCAGCGTCCATGAGGGTCAGCACGCCGCACCCGCCCTGCTCGTAGTCAACCACCTTAACCCCGAGCTTGAGCGACACAAGATTGAGCATCGTGCGGTAAGCCGCCGTGTGCGAGTCGCCTATGACGAACAGCTGACGCCCTTCAAGACGTTTGTCCTTGACCGGTTCGATGTCTTCTTGCGGGTAATGCTTGTAGGCGTACCAGGTGTAGGTGTCACGGGTTTGACTGAGCGACAGCCACTCTGTGTTTTCTGTCATCCAAAATGCAAGCCCTGCGCCCAGCCCCATGACCGCAACACTCACCGCTCCCGTGCTCCAGGCGCGACGCTGCCAAGGCGACTTGCCAGTGCGGATCGGGGTTTCGACCCAGTGATAGGACGCAGCTGCCAGCGCCAGCACGATAACGGGATACAACAACTGGACGACGAGTGATTCGGTGCCCGTGGTCCAGCGCAAAAACACCGCCACTGGCCAGTGCCACAAGTACAGGGAGTAGGACAATCGGCCAAGGTAGGTGATGACTCGCCATTGCAGTAGCCCCTGCACTGGCGAGTGATGGCCGGCAACGGGCAATGCCAGCCCCGCGATCATCAGCACCGTGCCTGCCACCGTACTTATCGCCCAGGGAAACGGAAACCGCTCAGGTTGCGCAAACAAAAACCCCGCCATCAGCAGTATAAAACCGCAAACCAGCAGGCCACTCACCAGCACTCGGGAGCGCACCGAGCCGCGGCGCTTGTCGATGATCTGGAACAGCAATGCACCCGCCGCCAGCTCCCAAAACCGTCCTGGCAACAAGTAAAAAGCAGAGAGCTGATCGGTCTGGGTCTGAAGTGCGCTGACTCCCAGCGAAACCACGGCCAGAACCGGCAGCACCACCCAAGCAGCAAAGGACTGAGCTCGGTAGCGCAGCCAGATAAAAAACACCACGGGGAAAATCACGTAGAACTGTTCTTCAACCCCTAGCGACCAGGTGTGCAGGAACAGATTGAGTTCACCGCCCGGTGCAAAGTAGGTGTCGGTGTTCCAAGCCAGTGCCACGTTACTCACGCCAAAGAAGGCTGCCAGACCGGTGCGGTTGATTTGCTCGCTCAGCCAGAATTGCGGCATGAACATCGCAGACAGCAAAAAACTCACCAGCAACACCACCAGCAGGGCCGGCAAGATGCGCAAACAGCGGCGACGATAAAAATCTTTCAAGTAACCGGCAAAGCTCGTCGATCCCCGTTCGGACAGAGATTGGCTGATCACATAGCCGGAGATCACAAAGAACATATCCACCCCGGTAAAACCGCCGGGGAGGAACTTCAGAAAGTCGGCATGGAAGATGATCACCGCCAGAACAGCGATAGCCCGCAGACCATCTATCGCTGGCAGATAAGCAAGGGAAGGTGTGCGCACAGTGGTTGTCCTGTCCGGTGAAGGAGCTGAGAAAACTACTCCTTTTGCAGGTTCAGCACGCGTAATCACCTTCCGATTGGCGCGTAGGACTTATAGCTATTTTAAGCTGGACGTTACCTGTCAAATACCCCGCCTGCGCAACAGGTAGGTGTCCATTATCCAGCCCTTGCGCTGTCTGGCCGCTGCACGGGCCTTTTTGATCTGTTCACACACCGCTGACAGTTTGCCTGCAATCAGAATCTCGTCCTCGGTGCCAAGGTACGCGCCCCAGTAAATCTCCAGATCCTGGTCGGTAAAAGCCTCGAAGGCGCAGTGGGCATCGAGCATGACCACCACGTTGTCCAGATCCTCGGCCACCAGACGCCGCCCCGTGGTGATACGAATCGGCTGGCCAATCAGATTCAGCGGGATGCGGTGGCGTGCGGCGAGCACTTGAACGCTGCTGATCCCGGGGATCACCTGATAGTCGAAATCCGTACAGCCATTGGCCCGCACCCGGTCCAAAATGCGCAAGGTACTGTCATACAGCCCCGGCTCGCCCCAAAGCAGGAACGCCCCGCACTCGCCATCTATCAGCTCGTGTTCAATCAGCCGCGCAAACACCTCGGCCCGTTGCTCGTGCCAATCCTCAACGCCCTGGGTATAGGACGACACTGTACTGTCCCGCTGCGGGTCGCTGACCTGCACCACCCGATAGCTCGGCTCGCGGATATAGCGCTGGCAAATCTCCATCCGCAAGCGCACCAGGTCTTCGGTGACCTGGCCCTTGTCCAGCACAAACAGCACCGAGGCGCGATTCAGGGCATTAATCGCCTGCACGGTGATGTGCTCCGGATCACCGGCACCTATGCCGATCAGTAGCAGTGTTTTCATCGCACGTTACCTTTGGACAAGTGGGAGTATTCGTCATTGCTGGTAGGAATTTTTATAAGACGGCATGATCGCTGGATAAAAAATCCATAAGTGCCAAGCCCATGACTCGAATCGCCAGAGCGACAGACCCGTCCTACGAACTGATGGACGACCATAACGGCTTGTCGATCATTTATCGCCAGCATGGTTTCCCCTGCCCCTTGGTGCGCTGGCACTTTCACAAGGAATACGAGCTACACCTGATTGTGGCCAGTAGCGGCAAAGTGTTTGTCGGCGACTATATCGGCAACTTCTACCCCGAAACGCTGTTCCTTACGGGCCCTAATCTGCCCCACAACTGGATCAGCCAAGTGGCCGAGGGCGAGGTAGTCGCCACCCGCGACATGCTGGTGAACTTTACCGATGAACTGCTGGAAGGCGCTGCCACGGTATTCACCGAGCTTAAAAGCCTGACCCCCATGCTCGAACGGGCACACTACGGCATCGAGTTTCGCTGCCAGCACACCATCCGCCAGGCCATGCCCCTGATGCAAGCCATTGCCGACTCTACGGGTGTCGCCCGTCTGGGGCACTTTTTGATCCTGCTGGAGTTGTTGGCCGAGTGTGATGACTACCAATTGCTGTCCGGCGTGATGGCTGGGCAATTGGCCGATGAGCAAACCATCGACCGCACCAACCGCGCCGTGGATTACATTTTCAGCCACTACGCCCGCGAGTTGCCATTGGAAGAAGTAGCCGAGTACATGGGCATGAAACCCACTTACTTTTCCCGTGTATTCAAACAGGCCACCGGACGCTGCTTCATTGAATTCGTCAATCGCTTGCGCATCAGCAAGTCCTGCGAACTGCTCGCGGATGGCAACAAACCCGTAACAGATGTGTGCTTTGAGTCCGGTTTCAACAATATTTCCAACTTCAACCGGCGTTTTCAGCAACTTAAAGGCATGACCCCTTCGCACTATCGCCGTCTGGCGGTGCAACGTTTGACCGAGCAAAACCAGCCATTACTGAGTCCGCCTGCACGCAGTGCAAAATAGTATCGGTTTGAGTGTTGCCAGTGATTTGTCACGACGGTGATTGAGGGCTGTAATCGGCCCACGTGTTTGCCATGGGGACTGCCCTGGCGAGCAGCTATAAAAACAATAACCGTCCTTCAAAGGCCGCCAGGCCGATGAAGAGGAGTGTTCGATGAATATCCCTGTCAAAGCGCTAGGTATCGCCACCTGCATGAGCCTCAGCGGCCTCAGTTTCGGCGCGCAAACCCTGACTATTGCCACGGTCAACAACAGCGACATGATCCGTATGCAAAAGCTCGCGAAGACTTTCGAGCGCGAACACCCCGAGATCAAGCTCAATTGGGTGGTGCTGGAAGAAAACGTCCTGCGCCAGCGCCTGACCACAGACATCGCCACTCAAGGCGGCCAATTCGATGTACTGACCATCGGCATGTACGAAGCCGCACTCTGGGGCGCCAAGGGTTGGCTGGAACCAATGACTGACCTGCCCGCCGCCTACGCCATTGAAGATGTATTCCCTTCGGTGCGTGATGGTTTGTCGGTCAAGGGCACCCTGTACGCGCTGCCGTTTTATGCCGAAAGCTCAATGACCTATTACCGTACCGACCTGTTCAAGGACGCCGGGTTGACGATGCCAGAGCACCCTACCTGGGAACAGATTGCTGAATTCGCGAAAAAACTCAATAAGCCCGAGCAAGAGCAATTCGGCCTCTGCCTGCGCGGCAAAGCCGGCTGGGGTGAAAACATCGCGTTAATCACCACCATCGCCAACGCCTACGGCGCGCGCTGGTTTGATGAACAGTGGAAACCTGAGTTCACCGGCCCCGAGTGGAAAAACGCCCTGAACTTTTATGTCCAAACCCTAAAAGACTCCGGCCCTCCGGGCGCAACCAGCAACGGCTTCAATGAAAACCTGGCGCTGTTCAACAGTGGTAAATGCGCGATTTGGGTCGACGCCAGCGTCGCCGGTTCGTTTGTAACGGACAGCGCCCAAAGCAAAGTAGCCGAACACGTCGGCTTTGCCTTCGCCCCGCATCAAGTCACCGACAAAGGCAGCGCCTGGATGTACTCCTGGGCACTGGCGATCCCCACCAGTTCCAAAGCCAAGGACGCGGCCAAAGCCTTCAGTACTTGGGCCACGTCCAAGGAATATGGCGCGCTGGTGGCCGAAAAAGACGGCATCGCCAATGTGCCACCCGGCACGCGCGCGTCGACTTACAGCGATGCTTACCTCAAGGCTGCACCGTTTGCCAGTGTCACCCTCGAATCGCTGAAAGTTGCCAACCCCAAAGACCCGAGCCTCAAGCCTGTGCCTTATGTCGGGATACAACTGGTGACCATCCCCGAGTTCCAGGCGGTGGGCACCCAGGTCGGCAAATTGTTCAGCGCCGCCTTGATTGGCCAAACCACGGTTGATCAAGCCCTGAGCGCCGCCCAGCAAACCACCGAACGCGAAATGAAACGGGCCGGTTATCCAAAATAACACCAGCCCCTGTAGGAGCGAGCTTGCTCGCGATGGCATCACTGCGGTGCAGCGCCCGAATCGCGAGCAAGCTCGCTCCTACAGTTAAACAGTGTTTTTTCAGGTATTTACCATGACAACTTCAACTGTTATGACAGCAACTGACGCTCCCCAGCCGGTGCGTAAATCACGGCTGTTCAACCCCGGCTGGTTTTTGGTTACGCCTTCAGTCGCGTTACTGCTGTTGTGGATGATCGTGCCGCTGGGCATGACCCTGTACTTTTCGCTGATTCGCTACAACTTGTTGTACCCCGGCGAAAACCAGTTTGTAGGCCTGGAAAACTTCACCTACTTCCTCACCGACTCCGGCTTCTTGCCGGGCGCGACCAATACCTTGCTGCTGGTCGGCAGTGTATTGCTGATCAGCGTGGTACTCGGCGTGTTGATCAGTGCGTTGCTGGAGGCCAGTGAGTTCATGGGCCGGGGCATTGTGCGAGTGCTACTGATCTCGCCGTTTTTCATCATGCCCACCGTGGGTGCGCTGATCTGGAAAAACCTGATTTTCCACCCGGTGTCCGGGGTACTGGCCGCTGTCTGGAAACTGTTCGGCGCGCAACCCATCGACTGGCTGGCTCATTACCCGTTGCTGTCGATCATCATCATTGTGTCGTGGCAATGGCTACCCTTCGCCATCTTGATCCTGCTGACCGCCATGCAGTCGCTGGATCAGGAACAAAAAGAAGCCGCCCGCCTCGATGGCGCCGGGCCCATTGCGATTTTCTGGCACTTGACCCTGCCGCATCTGGCACGGCCGATTGCAGTGGTGGTGATGATCGAAACCATCTTCCTGCTCTCGGTATTCGCCGAAATCTTCACCACCACCAACGGCGGCCCCGGCTATGCCTCGACCAACCTCGCGTACCTGATCTACAACCAGGCGCTGGTGCAGTTCGATGTCGGCATGGCGTCGGCCGGTGGGTTAATCGCCGTGGTCATTGCCAACATTGCCGCCATCATTTTGGTGCGCATGCTCGGCAAAAACCTGACAGACAAGTCCTGAGGGCTGTGCCATGACACTCAATCAATCCCGCCGCCTGCAAAGCCTGCTGCTTGGCACCCTGGCCTGGGCCATCGCGATTCTGATCTTCTTCCCGATCTTCTGGATGGTGCTGACCAGCTTCAAAACCGAACTTGACGCGTTTGCCACGCCGCCGCAGTTCATCTTCACCCCGACGCTGGAGAACTACCTGCACATTGAGGACCGCAGCGGCTATTTCCACTTCGCCTGGAACTCGGTCGTGATCTCTTTCACCGCCACCGCGTTGTGCATGCTGATCGCAATCCCCGCCGCGTACTCAATGGCGTTCTACGAAACCAAGCGCACCAAGGGCACGCTGCTGTGGATGCTCTCCACCAAAATGCTGCCGCCAGTGGGCGTGCTGATGCCGATCTACCTGCTGGCTAAAAGCTTTGGCCTGCTCGACACCCGTGCCGCGCTGATCATCATCTACACCCTGATCAACCTGCCGATTGTGGTCTGGATGATTTACACCTACTTCAAGGACATCCCCAAGGACATCCTCGAAGCGGCCCGACTGGATGGTGCAACGCTGTGGCAAGAGATGGTTCGCGTGTTGCTGCCGATCAGCAAGGGCGGGCTGGCTTCGACCCTGCTGCTGTCGTTGATTCTGTGCTGGAACGAAGCCTTTTGGTCGTTGAACCTGACGTCCTCCAGCGCCGCGCCCTTGACCGCATTGATCGCTTCGTACTCAAGCCCTGAAGGGTTGTTCTGGGCCAAGTTGTCGGCAGTGTCGACCCTGGCCTGCGCGCCGATCCTGATTTTTGGCTGGATCAGCCAGAAACAACTGGTGCGCGGTTTGTCCTTCGGCGCGGTCAAGTAACGACCGCCTACCTGATAAAAATAATGAGTGGAGGTTCAGCATGGCTAACTTGAAAATCAAGAACTTACAAAAGGGTTTTGAAGGGTTTTCTATCATCAAGGGCATTGACCTTGAGGTGAACGACCGAGAATTCGTGGTATTTGTCGGCCCCTCTGGCTGCGGTAAATCCACCTTACTGCGTTTGATCGCCGGGCTCGAAGAAGTCACCGGCGGCAGCATCGAACTGGATGGCCGCGACATCACCGAAGTCAGCCCGGCCAAGCGTGATCTGGCGATGGTGTTCCAAACCTACGCCTTGTATCCGCACATGAGCGTGCGCAAAAACATGTCGTTTGCCCTCGATCTGGCCGGTGTGCCCAAGGCCGTCGTCGAGAAGAAGGTCAACGAGGCCGCCCGTATCCTCGAACTGGCGCCGTTGCTGGAGCGCAAGCCCAAGCACCTGTCCGGCGGGCAGCGTCAGCGGGTGGCCATTGGCCGGGCGATTGTGCGCAATCCAAAAATCTTCCTGTTCGACGAGCCGTTATCCAACCTCGATGCAGCGTTACGGGTGCAAATGCGTCTGGAATTGGCGCGCCTGCACAAGGAGCTGCAAGCAACGATGATTTACGTCACCCACGACCAGGTCGAAGCCATGACCCTGGCCGACAAGGTGGTTGTGCTCAACGCCGGTAAAGTCGAGCAAATCGGCTCACCGCTGGAGCTATACCACCACCCCGCCAACCTGTTTGTGGCCGGCTTTCTGGGCACCCCAAAGATGGGCTTCCTGAAAGGCAAAATCAGTCGTGTCGATGCGCTGGGCTGTGAAGTCGAGCTGGACGCCGGCACCCGTATCCAGCTGCCGTTGAGTGGCGCGTCGCTGAGCATTGGCAGCCCGGTGACACTGGGAATTCGCCCTGAACACCTGAACCTGGCCAAACCCGGTGACTGCACCCTTACCGTCATCGCAGATGTCGGCGAACGTTTGGGCAGCGACACTTTTTGTCATGTGATCACGGCCTGCGGCGAACCTTTGACCCTGCGGATTCGCGGCGATATGGCCAGCCAGTACGGCGAGCAATTGCAGTTGCATCTGGACAGTCAACATTGCCACTTGTTTGATGCTCAAGGCCTGGCCATCAGCCGCCCATTGCGCGCTGCAGCCTGAGAACGAAACCATGAAGTTAAATCGTCTTAACCTCGACAACCTGCCCCATAAAGTGACTAAACCCACCTACCTGGCCAGCGATACCCGGCACGGGATTGCGCACATCGGCGTCGGTGGGTTCCATCGCGCGCATCAGGCGTATTACACCGATGCCCTGATGAATCAGGGACGTGATCTGGACTGGAGCATTTGCGGCATCGGCCTGCGGGCAGAAGACCGTCAGGTACGTGATGACCTGGCGAGTCAGGACTACCTCTACACGTTGTTTGAGTTGGGCGACAGTGGTGACACCCAAAGCCGTGTCATCGGTTCGATCAGCGACATGTTGCTGGCAGAGGACAGCATTCAAAAGGTCATCGACACACTCGCCAGCCCAGGGATTCGCATCGTTTCGCTGACCATCACCGAGGGCGGCTATTGCATTGACGACAGCAGTGGCGAGTTTATGGCCGGCCTGCCCCACATCCAGTACGACCTGGCACACCCCAAAACTCCTAAAACCGTGTTTGGCGTGCTCTGCGCCGCCCTCGCCCAGCGCCAAGCTGCGGGGATCGCGGCCTTTACCGTGATGTCCTGCGATAACCTGCCACACAACGGTGCCGTAGCGCGCAAAGCCCTGCTCGCCTACGCAGCCCTGAGTGATGCCCACTTGCACGACTGGATCGCCGCCAACGTGAGTTTTCCCAACGCGATGGTAGACCGAATTACACCGATGACCAGCAACGCCCACCGCCTGCAATTGCACGATCAATTGGGGATTGATGATGCCTGGCCGGTTGTGTGCGAACCGTTTGTTCAATGGGTGCTGGAGGACAACTTCGTCAACGGCCGCCCAGCGTGGGAAACCGTCGGTGTGCAATTGACGAATGACGTTACACCCTACGAAGAGATGAAAATCAAACTGCTCAACGGCAGCCACTTGGCCCTGACCTATTTGGGCTTTCTAAAGGGCTATCGCTTCGTCCACGACACCATGAACGATCCGCTGTTCGTGGCCTATATGCGCGACTACATGGATCTGGACGTCACCCCGCAACTGGCGCCGGTGCCGGGCATTGATCTCACGGCCTATAAAAACACCCTGGTGCAGCGCTTCTCCAATCAGGCGATTGCCGACCAATTGGAGCGGGTATGCTCCGACGGCTCCTCGAAGTTTCCAAAATTCACCGTACCGACAATCAATCGGCTGATTGCCGATGGTGCGCAATTGAAACGTGCGGCGCTGGTAGTCGCGGCTTGGGCGCTGTACCTCAAGGGCGTCGATGAAAACGGCCAGACCTATACCATTCCTGACCCGCGGGCGGCGTATTGCCAGGCGCTGGTAGCTGACGACAACCTGATCGTGCAGCGCCTGTTGGCGGTAGAAGAAATTTTCGGCAGTGCCATCCCTCAATCCGCCGAGTTCGTGGCCGCGTTTGAGTGGTGCCTCAATAGCCTGCGTGAGGTTGGGGTGAGTGGCACGCTTAATCGGTTAAATACTGACCGCCATACGATCTGAACCTGTAGGAGCGAGCTAGCTCGCGATGGTTTAAAAAATCGTTAGCGACCATCGCGAGCAAGCTCGCTCCTACAGAGACATAGCTCCTTCCAGGCCAATCCAATGATATTTCTCGGCATCGATTGCGGCACTCAAGGCACCAAGGCGCTGGTACTCAACAGCCAGTCCGGAGAAGTTCTAGGGCTGGGTGCTGCCCCCCACACGCTGATCCAGGGCGAGCACGGCCGCCGCGAGCAAGACACCGCCCAATGGCTACACGCGCTGGCGGAGGCTACCCGACAAGCCTTGGCTCAGGCAGGTGTCAGCGGCCAGCAGATTCAGGGGGTGGGCGTCAGCGGTCAGCAGCACGGTCTGGTGCTGCTGGATCAGCATGGCGCGGTGCTGCGCCCGGCCAAGTTATGGTGCGATACCGAATCCACTCCGCAAAACCAGCAACTGCTGACGTGGCTCGGCGGCGAAGCCGGCTCTCTGGAGCGGCTTGGGTTGGTCATTGCTCCCGGCTACACGGTGTCGAAACTGCTGTGGACGCAGCAACAGCATCCTCAGGTATTTGAACAAATCGCTCATATCCTGCTGCCTCATGACTACCTCAATTACTGGCTGACGGGCCGCTGCTGCAGCGAATACGGCGATGCTTCCGGCACCGGCTATTTCAATGTCCTAACCCGCCAGTGGGACGTGGACATCCTGCTCCATATTGACGCCAGCGGGCGCCTTGAACGGGCGCTGCCGGAACTGATCGAGGCGCACGCACCGGTGGGTATTCTGCGCCCCGAGGTTGCCCGCCTGCTGGGCTTGAACCCCAACGCAGTGGTCTCCAGCGGGGGCGGCGACAATATGCTCGGTGCCATTGGCACCGGCAATATCGAACCCGGCATCATCACCATGAGCCTAGGTTCGTCGGGGACGGTGTATGCCTTCGACCCGCAACCGCACAGCAGCCCTGATGTATCAGTGGCCCGCTTTTGCTCGTCCAGCGGCGGCTGGCTGCCCTTAATCTGCACCCTCAACCTGACTAACGTCACCAGCGCCGTACGTGAACTGTTTGGCCTGCCTCTGGATACCTTCAATCAATTGGCCGCTCAGGCCCCGATTGGCGCTGATGGGGTTAGCCTGTTGCCGTTTCTCAACGGTGAACGGGTGCCAGCCCTGCCCAATGCCACCGGCAGTTTTCAGGGGCTGACGCTGACCAATCTGACTCAAGCCAATCTGTGCCGCGCAGCGGTTGAGGGCACGACCTTTGGCTTGCGTTATGGTCTGGACCTGCTGCGCCGTAATGGCCTGCAAAGCCAAAACATCCGGCTGGTAGGTGGCGGCTCAAAAAGCCCGCTGTGGCGCCAGATCGTGGCCGATGTCATGAACATCCCGGTGGTTTGCACCGAACAAAGCGAAGCTGCCGCCTTGGGGGCCGCCATTCAGGCCGCGTGGTGCGTTGGCGCCGGTAGCCAGACGCTAAGCGATCTGTGCCAGCGTTGCGTGCGGCTTGATCTGAGCAGCGAAACCCGACCCGACGCCCGTAACGTTGCGGCCTATGAACAGACCTATCACCGCTACCGCCACCAGGTCGCGGCCTTAACTGAGTGAATCCTATGTATTTGGTATGTGGTGAAGCGTTGTTTGATTTTTTCGCCGACGCGAACAGCAACGGCCCAGCAGGCAATGTGGACTACAAGGCGATTGCCGGCGGTTCACCGTTCAACGTCGCGGTGGGCTTGCGGCGCCTGGGTGTTGAGTCCGCGTTGTTTGCCGGGCTTTCGACCGACTATTTGGGCCTGCGCCTGAAACAGGTGCTCGCCGACGAGGGCGTCAGTGACCGCTACCTGCTGGATGTCGATGCCCCCACTACCCTGGCAATGGTGGCGCTGGATGCCAACGGCTCGCCTGCCTACAGCTTTCGTGGCGAAGGCTGCGCCGATCGGCAATTGCAGTTACATCATCTGCCACAGCTTGACCCCGAAGTACGCGGGTTGCACGTGGGCTCATTTTCACTGGTGGTACAGCCGATTGCCGACACCTTGCTGGCATTGGTGCAACGTGAAAGCGGGCGCCGCCTGATCAGCCTCGACCCTAATGTGCGGCTTAACCCAGAGCCGAATATTGAGGTGTGGCGCCAGCGAATCAAGCTGTTGATGCCTTATGCCGATCTGATCAAAGTCAGCGATGAAGACCTTGAGCTGCTGTACCCGGGGCAAGATCCACAACAGATTGCCCAGTCATGGCTGACTCAGCGCTGCCAGTTGGTGTTTTTGACTTGCGGCAGCCAGGGTGCCCGCGTATTCAGCCGACAGCACGGGCAGTGGTCGGTTGCAGCCCAGTCAGTCACGATCGCTGACACCGTGGGTGCCGGCGACACGTTTCAAGCGGCGCTGATTGCCTGGCTGACGGAACATGAGCTGGACTCCATCGAAGGCTTGCAACAGTTGAGCAAACCCCAGATAGACGCCCTGCTTGACTTCGCCTGCCGCGCCGCCGCCCTCACCTGCAGCAAAACCGGCCCGGATTTGCCGTATCGCCAGCAGTTGCTCTAACCCAACCTGTCGCTGACGACCAGGCGTGCTTCGTCGACGTTACGGGCATAATTCAGGCATAATCCGCGCCCTCGCAATGTGCCCCACAGTTCCAAGGTAACGATTTAATGAAAGCTCAAGCCCGCCATATTCTGGTGAAAACCGCCGAAGAGGCCGAGTCCCTCAAGCAACGCATCGCCAAGGGCGAAGCCTTCGATGTACTGGCGAAAAAATTCTCGACTTGTCCGTCGGGCAAGCGCGGCGGTGATTTGGGCGAAGTTCGCCCAGGCCAGATGGTTGGCGTGATTGACCAGATCATCTTCAAAAAGCCGCTGCGGGTTGTGCACGGTCCGATCAAAAGCAAATTCGGCTACCACTTGGTGCAAGTGTTTTACCGCGACTGAACAATAAGCAAATCACCAACCTCTGTGGGAGCGAGCCTGCTCGCGAATGAAACGCCGCGGCTTTTCAGAACCACCGGGGCATGACTTATTCGCGAGCAGGCTCGCTCCCACATAGAGTTGTTAGAACTCTATTGCAAAGCTCTCAACCACGTTGAACTGCTCATCCACCAGGCAACCGGTGCGCCACTTGTCGAAGGTCAGGCACGGGTGCGAGGTGCCGAAGCTGATGATGTCGCCAATACGCAGCTCACAGCCTGGAGCGATGGTCATGAACGCATGCTGATCCATCACCGCCGTAACCTTGCATGCACTGATGTCATCGCCCACCGCAGGCAGTACGCCTTCACGATAACGCTTCAACGGCATCGGCAAGCCGGCATCGTAAGCGACATCACGTTTGCCCAGTGCAATCACGGCAAATCCTGGCTCAGGCAATGACTGCACATGAGCCCAGACTTCCAGTGCCGGGCGCAAGCCTTCGTGCAAGTCACTTCGACGCTCCAACACGCAGCATTGCGCGTCCTTGTAGATGCCGTGGTCGTGAACCACGTAACTACCAGGTCGCAATACGCTGAGGAATCGGCCGCTGGCGGCTTCAGCTTCAAAGGACTCTGCAATCAGGTCATACCAGGCAGAACCCGAAGCGGTAATGATCGGTTTATCCAGCGCAAACGCGCCATCAGCTTGCAGCTCAAGGGCAAGACGGACCAACGAGGCGGCAAACGCACGAATTCCGCTCACCGCCTGATCGCCGTGAATCACTCCTTCATAGCCTTCAATGCCACACAGGACCAAGGCCGGTTGTGCCTTGATCGCAGCCGCCAGGGCACGCACTTCTTGCTCGGTGCGGCAGCCACAACGCCCGCCAACCACACCGTATTCGATCATCACTTTCAGGCGTTGTCCGCGTTCGGCAAAGAACGCGCCCAGTGCCGCGACGTTGTCCGGGTGGTCGACCATGCAATAAAACTCAAAAGCGGAATCGGTCTGCAACTCGGCAATCAGCGCCATGTTTGCCCGCCCCACCAACTGATTGGCCATCAGCACCCGACGCACACCACCGGCATACGCCGCACGGGTTTGTACCGCGCTGGCCAGGGTCAGGCCCCAGGCGCCCTGTTCCAGCTGCCGGCGAAACAACGCTGGCGCCATGCTGGTCTTGCCGTGCGGCGCCAACACTGCGCCACTGCGGGTGACGAAATCCTGCATCCAGCGAATATTGTGCTCCAGCGCAGCACGGTGAATCACCAGCGCGGGCAAGCTGACATCATTTACCAGATTGTCTGCGGGGTTGGCTGCGCCCTTGGACACCTGTGCATTGCTCGACGTCATCGACACTCTCAACTCCTCATCTGCTGCTTTTATTCGTCACACGGGCTTAAGGTTTGGCCTTGTAGGCGATGCAGTCAATTTCGACTCGACAATCGACCATCATCATGGCCTGCACGCAGGCCCGCGCCGGGGCATGTTCGCTTTTGAAATACGAGGCGAATACCTTGTTGAAACTCCAGAAATCCCGGGGGTCTTGCAACCACACCCCTGCACGCACCACGTCTTCGAGGCCATAACCGGCTTCTTCGAGGATTGCGATCAGGTTTTGCATGGTTTTGTGAGTTTGCTCGACAATCCCGCCGTTAATGATCTCTCCGTTTTCCATGGCCACCTGGCCAGAAACATGCAGCCAGCCATCGGCCTCTACAGCACGAGCGAAAGGCAAAGGCTGGCCGCCTGCGCCCACTGCGCCGGTACCGAAACGTTTGATGCTCATAGGGGCAAACTCCACTGTAAAGAACGCTGCAAACAGGCGCGTCATGCGCCACAGGCCGAGCAGTGTGCCACAACGTCGCACCTTCAACCTGCTACGGCACCGCCTGCTTGACCGGATCATGCGCCCACAGACTGGCAATTAAAGAGTCGGAGTCTTCAAAGTCAATTTCAGGCATGTGGTACAGCGCCTGCAGTGAAGCCAAAGGCAGCCCACTCACCGATTCAAGCCATGTCACCTCATCAACCTGAGTGTCAGTGCTTTGGCCCATTAACACGCCCCGCAAGCCATTGATCGATTGCAGTTTCTCGGGGTAAAAATATTGCAAAAAGGGTTCCAGAGAATCGCCCTGATTAACAAACGGCGAACAGATAAAACACCCCAGCTGTTCATCGCTCACACCGTGTAATTGCTCGAGGTATTGGGTGGCAAGTACGCGTAGTTTCTCTATTCGTTTAGGTGTATTAAAAGCGCCGACCAGCTGCTTTATCAATTGACCTTTAACGTTATGATTGTCTTGATTTTTTATCGATATACGCCGCCAGTATGCATCCACCCCCACACTGTACTCCTCCCCCTCCAGATAAGTGCCTCGCAGGCCATGCACATGTGCGGCTAACAGCACAGCGGCCACTTGAGGCTCTTCGATATCCAGCGTTTGCGACGGCCCCTCCATAAACATCAGCACTTGTGAACTCAACACATCCATTTCACTGGACAGGCAATCGAATACATTAATTACGCTGATCTCATTGCTGCTGTAAACGGCAGCAGCCTGTTGCACCGAGGGCGGCGACAAGTGCAGCAACTGCTTGTAGTCGTCATCCAGCCTTGAGCACAACTTGACGGCAGTTTCAAAACTCTCCCGGTGCACACCGTTCAATGCATGCCCTTGTTGCTGTGCCACCCGACGAATCCACGCTGTGTATTCACCCAGGTACGCGGGGGGGCGACGGTCAATCAGCGCACTCACCTTGTTCCCCCATTCACACGCATTGCGATACAGCTTGGCCCGTGACAACAGATCCGCATAAAAAAACGTCGCCCGAGTATCACCTTGGGTCAAGTGCCCTGACATCAGTACCTGCGTTCGATCAATGACAGATAAACGGCTCTCAAAGGAGATCGGCTTATGGTGCCTGCGAACACCTCTGCTATCAGCCACTAACAACTCAACACGACTGTCATCGTAAATAAACAGCTCAGCACACTGCGCTTGAATGCGCGCCATGACGTTAGTTGTTACTCGTGGCTGGCAGAGTACGGCAACACGTAATACAAACGTGTCTGGCGAGCGCCCGGCAATGCTGAGTTGAGCGGCGCGCAGAAAAGCCAATGTATAGGCACACTCTTTGCCCCCTTCATGAACCACCAGAACCCTGTATTGCCCGATGCGCTCGATCCCTCCTGCTGCCACTAATAAACGTTGAATCAACAGTTGCAACGCAACGCGCTCGGGGCGACTGAAAAAGCCCAGTAACCGATGCAGAACTTGTTGATAAACAAAACTCATGGCTTGTTCATGGAAGTTGTTCATGGGTGATCCCTCCGGTTCGAGCGAGGTATTATCAGCGGCCTTTTTCAACGCGCCACCGCTACCTGAGCTCTTTTACCCATAACAGACGAGGCGCACATTTTCACAGGACAAGTCCTACAAAAACACACTCAAATAAATACATTATGTAGCATAATAAATTCATTCGAATGTCTTCTTTGGCTTCCCCCCTCGATTCGGAGGTCTGGATAAACGTCCGTTTGATGGTGCATCCGCGCGTTTAATCAAGCCGCAACAAAAACGCCCCTGAACATCATGTTCAGGGGCGTTTTTTGTTGCGACGCTTTAGTGGGTGCCTTGCATCAGCTCGCGGTCAGTTGTAGCGCCACTCGTCCACGACACGGGCAACCGTCCATATAACGATGCGCCTCGACGAACGCTTCAAACGGGAAGACTCGCACATCCAGTGGCAACAGCACCCGGTCAGCGGTCAACTGGTTGATCTCACGTAGAGCGCGCTGCATGGCTTCTTCGTCCTGGGCAATGCCCAGCTCCGGTTTGCCGGTGAAGTTACCAATGCAGTGCACAAAGAACTGAATGTTCTTCTGGAAGGCCGCACACGCTGGAAATGGCGTTTGATTGCCGCCCTGCAGCCCATACAGCACCAGACTGCCACGGGGCGCCAGCACATCGCCCAATACCGACATCTGCGGGCCGCCAAGTCCATCCAGAACCACATCGACACCTTTGTTACCGGTGATCTTGTTGACCTGCATCAGCAAGTCCTGCTCCTCAGTCACAATCACCTTGTCAGCCCCCAGGGCCAGCAAGTAATCGCGCTCAGAGGCGTCCTTGGTCGCGGCAATAACCATCACGCCCAAGGCCTTGCCCAGTTGCACAAATGAGGGGCCGGCGCAGTGACTGGCATCGGTAATCAACACCGTTTGCCCCGGTTTGACTCGCGCCAGATCGACATATGCGAAGTACGCCATCAACAAGGGCGTGTAATGAACACTGGCTTCAACCGGAGTCAACACATCCGGGTAGCGAGTGAGTGCCAGTCGCGGCATCACAATCAGCTCGCCATAGGTTGGGTAATCGTTGGCGCTTTGACCGGGAAAGCTGGCTACTTTGTCGCCCACCGACAAATCATGCACACCCTCACCCAATGCAGTCACAACACCTGCCATTTCATGGCCGATACCCGCAGGCAAACGTGCCTGACTCGGGGCCAGGTTCTGGCGCCACAGCACGTCATACCAACTGATACCAATCGCTTCGACACGCACCTGCACTTCGCCGGGCGCAGGCGCAGCGACTTCGTGCTCTTCGCACTTGAGCACCTCAGCCGGGCCAAACTTGTGAAAGCGGATCGTGCGCGACATCGCAAACCTCGTCAGTTAATCGCTAATACCACGGGACTTTATCCGGGCTTTGTGCGCAAGACTAACAGACAGCATTAATAGTCGACATGCCTGGCATTGATCCAGCGCCAGATTGAAAGCTACAAAACCCTGCAAAAACCAATCTACTGAGTGACGATTAATCGTTTTTGCCAGTAAGATCCGTCACCTCACCACCTGTTGAGTCGCCTGCGATGCCTGCCAGATGAACCGTAATGACTTGCGTCGCGTCGATCTGAACTTGCTGATCGTCTTTGAAACCCTGATGCACGAACGCAGTGTGACCCGTGCTGCCGAGAAGCTGTTTCTCGGGCAACCGGCCATCAGTGCGGCGCTGTCACGCCTGCGCAATTTGTTCGATGACCCACTGTTCGTACGTACGGGTCGCAGCATGGAGCCTACGGCCCGAGCCATTGAGATCTTCGCCCTGTTGTCTCCGGCACTGGATTCGATTTCCACCGCCGTCAGCCGCGCTTCCGAGTTCAATCCGGCCACCAGCACCTCGGTGTTTCGCATCGGTTTATCGGATGACGTCGAATTTGCCCTGTTGCCCATGTTGCTCAAGCGCCTGCGCGCCGAAGCCCCAGGCATCGTCCTGGTGGTGCGACGGGTCAACTACATCCTGATGCCACCGCTGCTGGCCTCTGGCGAAATTTCCGTCGGCGTCAGCTACACCAACGACTTGCCAGCCAATGCCAAGCGCAAGGTATTACGCCGCAGCAAACCCAAGCTGCTGCGCGCCGACACCGTGCCCGGAGCACTGAGCCTGGATGACTTCTGCGCCAGGCCCCATGCGCTAGTATCGTTTGCCGGTGACTTAAGTGGTTTTATCGATATTGAACTGGAAAAGACCGGTCGCAAGCGGCACGTGGTACTGGCCGTACCGCAATTCAATGGCCTGAGCACCTTATTGGCCGGCACCGACATCATCGCCACCGTGCCTGACTACACCGCCGAAGCCCTGACTGCGGCTGGTGGAGTACGCGCCGAAGACCCACCACTGGACCTGCAAAGCTTTGAGTTGCACATGGCCTGGCGCGGCGCCCAGGACAACGACCCGGGCGAGCGCTGGTTGAGGTCGCGAATTCAGATGTTTTTTGGGGATCCTGAGAGTCTCTAGGCGTCGTCGGGTAGGCTGTTTAGCTGATCGTTTTTGCCTTTCCACAAACCATGGAGATCTATTCACTTCCAGCGGATTGCTACATTGGGGGCACATCTGACCGCTTGAACGATCAGCTGCCACAGGTATTCAGCTTGAAAGCACGACACGCATTCTCCGCCAAAAACAAACGCTGCACGTCCTCCCCAAGATTTAACGCATCCAATCCCTCCAAGCAGTCAGCGGGCGTCAACATGGGATAGTTGGTACCAAACATCACCTTGTGCTTTCCCGGTCCACGCATGTATGCAACCAGCTCCGGAGGAAAGCGGGAGGCTTTATAGGCAGACGTGTCTACGTACACGTTGGGGTGTTTCATCATCAGGGAAATCATTTCAGACACCCATGGAAAACCAATGTGCCCACCTACGATGCGTAACTCCGGGAACTCATGAGCCACATTATCCAGATAGGGCATGGGACGGCCCGGCTCCGACGGCCGCATCGGGCCCGCGTGACCTACTTGCAGGCAGAACGTGATATCTAACTCAATGCACTCGGCATAGAGCGGATAGTATCGGCGGTCATCCGGGGGGAGCCCCCAAAGCCAGGGCAACACACGCAAGCCTTTGAACCCGAGTGTTTTCACACAGCGGCGAAGCTCTCGGACAGCGTCCATCGGCCGACTGATATCAACAGATGCAACGCCAACGACGTGCTCTGGGTGCGCAAAAACTGCAGCGGCAATTTCGTCATTAGTGATCATCGGCCCCGTCGGGCCCCACCAGGCACTGGCAATAGCCTTCGATACCCCTTGGCTGCGCAATGTCGCCAGTGCTTCGTCACAGGTTATCTCGGGGTTTTCCTCTGCCAGTGTCCTCCACGTCGTGGGCCACCGACGAAGCGAGTCAAACATCGGGTCCAGCAGATAAGGTTTGTTAGGAAACTGCATCCAGGTGTCGATAATTTCGGCCACTTTTTCCGCTCCTTACGCAGACAATGAGTCGATCTGACACTTCCTGAAGGCTTGCTCCCGATAGATCATTCACTGCCATCGGGCGCAGAGCCTTTAGAGGTCACACGCCCATTATTTCCCGGCGGCGGCGATCCTGAGCACGCCGGTTCCCCTCGTCGCTCATGCCGTTCGGCAACTCCTGATCAAGCAGCGTGGTCCGTTGTTCAATCTGCTGAATCACGGAGTCCTGCAGGGCCTTCTTGGACATGGCGTAGGCCACGTTACAGTCAGGGGTGATGCACCGGGCATATGCGATTGCAGTGGAGAGCAATTCGGACTCTTCCACTACTTCATGGAAAAACCCCAGCTTCTCGGCTTGCTCCAACGAATAGAGTTCGCCCTTAAGGGTGGTCAGCGCGCCGACCTGATTTCCCAGTGCGTACTTGATGATTTCCACATAGGCCGCAGGCATCGGAATCCCGATGGGAACTTCGTTCAGGCCAAACTTGGCGCTTTTCCGAGCAGCGATTCGGAAGTCGCAATCCAATGCGGTGATCAGCCCTCCCGCGATCGCGTGCCCGTTGATGGCCGCTACCGTTGGCCTTGGGTATTGGAAGATTCGCAAGTTGGTCGCACGGTACTCAGCGTACCACTGGCGAATGCGTTCTTTGTTTTGGCTGCCAAACACGTCAAAGCTGTATTTGAAGTCGATGCCGGCTGAAAAAACATTCCCTTGGCCTGTCAGAATGACCGGCAGCTCACTGAACTCTTTTTCAAGCCGGTCGAAGGCATCATGCAGGTCCTTGAAGAAGGCGTCGTTTTGCACGTTTACCTTGTTGGTGTTCATGCGCACCACCGCGCACTCATCGATGACGTCAATCTGCCAAGCCATATTCACTCTCCTTTTCGCTTGCGCCAAATAACGGGCACAATTCTTCAAATATCACGCTTATGAACGCCCGCTTACGGTCAGGCACGGCCTCAGCACACTGCCAGCTTTAGTTCTTCTTCCATCATTTCGCGCATCTTGAATTTCTGTACCTTGCCCGACAATGTCATCGGAAAGCCGTCGACAAACCGTATGTAGCGGGGCACTTTGTAACGCGCGATCTGGCCGTCGCAAAAGGCTCGGATGTCGTCCTCACTAAGCGTCGCGCCAGCGCGCTGAACAATCCAGACGCACAACTCCTCACCGTATTTCTGGTCCGGCACCCCTATCACTTGTGCGTCCTGAATGGCGGGATTTCTATACAAGAACTCTTCGATTTCCCGTGGAGAGATGTTCTCGCCACCACGAATCACCATATCCTTGATGCGGCCAGTGATGCTGACATAGCCCTCCTCGTCCATGGCGGCAAGGTCACCGCTGTGAATCCAGCCATCGGCATCAATAGTCTGGGCCGTCTTCTCCGGATCCTCCCAATACCCCTGCATGAGGGAGTATCCACGTACGCACAACTCACCCACGGTGCCGATCGGGAGAATGGCGCCTGACTCGGGGTTGATAATCTTCGCTTCCAGGTGCGGATGCACTTTACCGATGGTCGTCACCCGCTTTTCAATGGGCGTGTCGCAAGTGCTTTGATAACTGGCAGGACTGGTTTCAGTCATTCCATAAGCGATGGTCACTTCGCGCATGTGCATGTCCCGCTCCACGCGCCTCATGACTTCGATCGGGCAAGCTGTTCCCGCCATGATGCCGGTACGCAGGGTGGACAGGTCGAACTCGTGGAAGCGTGGGTGATCGAGTTCAGTGATGAACATCGTCGGGACGCCATGAAGTGCGGTGCAACGCTCGTTTTGGACCGCCTGAAGGACAGCAAGCGGGTCGAACGAATCGTTTGGATAGACAATGGCGGTGCCGTGGGTCAGCGCAGCTAAATTGCCCACTACCATTCCGAAGCAGTGAAACAAAGGCACCGGAATGCAGAGTCGATCGGTAGAGGTCAGTTTGATGGCTTCCCCCATGAAAAAGCCGTTATTCACTATGCCGCGATGCGTCAAGGCTGCGCCCTTCGGCGAGCCTGTAGTACCGCTGGTGAATTGAATATTGATCGGGTCGGTATTTAGCAGCGTTGCACCAATGCGCTGTACGTTTTCATCTGCCGGATCGCCCTTGGCCATCAGGTCGCTAAAGCGCATGAAACCAGGCACCTGCTCTTCGCTCAGTTGAATCACCGTTCGCAAAAACGGCAGTTTGGCAGCATCCAGCTGCCCGGGCAGTGCGCTGTCTATTTCAGGCGCCAGGCTTCTGATCAGCTGGAGATAGTTGGTGGTCTTGAAAGACGACAGGGTGATCAATGCCTTGCAACTTGACTTGTTCAAGGCGTATTCAAGTTCGGAAGCCCGGTAGGCGGGGTTGAGATTGACCAGGATAATCCCGACTTTGGCGGTTGCCAGTTGTGTCATCAGCCACTCGGCACTGTTGTTTGCCCAAATGCCCACTCGATCGCCGGGCTCAAGGCCAAGGCTTAGCAACGCGCTTGCCAGCCGATTCGCCTCACATTGCAACTGGGAATAGCTGTAGCGAATATTTTGATGGCAGGAGACCAGCGCCTCATTTTCAGGGAATCTGGCAACTATTTCGTCAAAAAAAACGCCCAAGGTTTTTTCAATCAGCGGGGTGTCGGTAGCGCCACGAGAATAGCTATTTTTTATTGTGCTCATTATTGTTGTCTCAACCTTGATTCACTGGATCTTTTTTGTACTTTTCCAGCGCTGAAGAGCTTTCACTCTCCCACGCTCATTCGTATCAATGAACATCCGGCATCACATATACAGCTTCCCATTTGCTTCACTGTACGAGCATGGCCATCGACGTGACATTGGCAATATTGACGTTTTTCGTGCCAATTTCGCCAATCTGATGTGTCGTTTTCACATGACGTAAGCTTGTGGCCAGAGCCTGGTTAAACATCCTCTGTCCTCAAGCACACAGGGTTTACCAAAGCGCCAAGCTGTAGCTGACGATCAAGCGGTTCTCGTCCATGTCGCTGAGGAAGTTACTGCGCGTGGTCGCGTTACGCAGCTTAAGCCCAAGATTCTTCAGAGGCCCGCTTTGAATGACATAGCCCAGGTCGGTGTTCCGCTCCCAGGTTTTACCGTCGCTCAGGCCTGGGCCGCGATCGACGTTGTCACCTGACAGGTAACGGGTCATCAAAGTCAGTCCGGGCACGCCCAGCGCTGCAAAGTCGTAGTCATAACGCACCTGCCAAGAGTGCTCGTCCTTGTTACCAAAGTCGTTGATCTGCACCAGATTGAGCAGCGCGTTATCGGCACCATTGACGTTGGCGAAGCCGGTGTTGCCACTTAGATGCTGGTAACCGGCGCTGAAGCCGTTGCCGCCGAGCTTGTAGGTAAACAGCGCGCCGAAAGCATCATTATCCACGTTGCTGCCACCGTCGCCGCTGGAGTGGGCAAACCGCAGGTCGGACTTGAGGCTCTGCCCCACGCCCAGCGGCAGCTGGTGCACCAGGTTCACCAGCTGTTGCTTGTAGATGCCATCCAGGCCGCCGTAGTAGTAGCTGGTGGCCAATTCCGGATTCCATTGGTAGCGACCACCGCCAAACAGGAACTCATTGCTGGTCTTCGCCTGACCCAGCACGATGTTTCGCTTGCCGGCATTGAAGATCGTCAACTCCTCGTTGTCCGAGGAGTCACGCTGGTTGACTCGATCGATACGGCCAAGGTCAAGGCTCAGGCCATCGACCTCGTTGCTATTGACCCAGGCACCCCGGAAGGTTTGCGGCATCAAGCGCGAGTCGTTGCGCATCAACGGTGGCAATACCGGCTGGAGGGTGCCGAGCTTGAGGGTGCTTTGGGAGACTCGTACTTTGGCCGTGAGGCCAGCCTCGCCATATTCGTCCTTGGCGCGCTTTGGCGCCTCGCGGTTACTCTTGAGCAGACCCGTTCCGATCCGATCAGGGCTGGAATCCAGCTTGATACCGAGCAGACCGCTGGCATCGATGCCCAAGCCAATGGGCCCTTCTGTAAAACCGGACTCAAATCGCAACGTGAATCCCTGGGCCCACTCCTCTGCTTTGCTCTGCGCCGCACTGTTCTGCCGGAAGTCGCGGTTCATATAGAAATTGCGCATATCGAGACTGGACTTGCTGTCGTCCACAAAGGCGGCATTGGCGGATCCGGCAATACCCAGGGCAGACCCCGTGCAGAGCAGATGGATGATGGTTTTCAAGTCGTACTGCATGGAAAGTCTTCCTCTTGCTATTATTATTGTTATTGCTGTTCTTGTTTTTTTTGATGACTGATATGCACACACATGTGCCGCCGAGATAACTTTCTCGACGCCACTAAAACCCTTCAAAAGTTCCACCTGCTAACAAACGGTCAAGCGCCAGCCCAGCAGACTGAAGCGGCGCTCATGTTCTCGACATACTCAACTTTTAAGTCAAGTTCTTCTACTGTCCTTACTTCGCTGCCATCCGCAATGCGCCATCCAGACGAATGACTTCTCCGTTAAGCATCGGGTTCTGAATGATCGACTCCACGAGTTGCGCGTATTCACAACCACGCCCAAGGCGCGACGGAAACGGGACGGTCTTGCCGAGCGAGTCCTGCACGTCCTGTGGCAGTCCCAGTAGCATCGGAGTCTCGAAGATACCCGGAGCGATCGTCATGATACGAATACCGAAACGCGCCAGCTCACGCGCGATCGGCAGTGTCATACCCACTACACCGGCTTTGGAAGCCGCATACGCCGCTTGGCCGATCTGGCCATCGAACGCCGCCACCGAGGCGGTGGTAACGATTACGCCCCTCTCCCCTTCTGCATTGGGAGTGCTCCTACTCATTGCCTCGGCAGCAAGGCGGATCGCATTGAAGGTGCCCACAAGGTTGATCATCACCCCACGCGTGAAACTGTCCAGCGCATGAGGGCCCTCCTTGCCCAGAACCTTCTCACCGGGCGCCACACCGGCGCAGCAGACCAATCCATGCAGAGCGCCGAATTGGGTCAAGGAAACGTCGATCGCCGCACGTGTCGAGCCCTCATCGGCTACATCCGTGTGCACAAAAAGCGCGTGCGCCCCCAGTTCGTCCGCCAGCGCTTCACCGGCAGCCGTGTTGAGGTCTGCGAGGACAACCTTGCCTCCTGCATCGACCACCATTCGGGCGGTCGCAGCGCCAAGGCCTGAAGCACCACCGGTGATGAGAAAGACCGAACCTTCAATTTTCATTATAGACACTCCAGTTTGTTTAAAAGAGATGCACCGAAATCAGGCTTTCGCCGCTGGCAGAAGGCACTTACGCCCTCGGCAAAGTCAGGCGTTGCAGACATTTCAATAAACGTCGCTTTCTCTGCCTCAAGTGCTGCTGCAAGGTTGGTATCAAGACCGTCGCGCAGCAGACGCTTGATGCCCGCCTGTGCCGAAGCAGGCCCATTGGCCAAGCGTTGAGCCATGGCGAGCCCTGCCGCCTGCAATTCGCAAACAGGTACGACTTCAGTTACCAGTCCAATTTCCTTTGCCTGAACGGCATCAATTTTCGGATTCAACAGGGCAATCGCCATCGCCCTGTGCAAACCAACGTGCCGCGGCAGATGCCAGGTACCGCCTCCATCCGGAGTGGCGCCAATGGCACTGTAGGCCAACACAAAGTTTGCATCCTCAGCTGCCACGAGAATGTCGCAGGCCATAGCGAGCGACATGCCGAACCCGGCCGCCGATCCGCTGATCAATCCCAGCACCGGGCAAGGCAGTTGTGTCAGCCCGATGACGGCCTCATTCACCGCGCTGATAAGTTGCTCCAGTGCTTCTGCGCAGGAGGCCCTGGATACGCCGAGCAGCGTATCGAAATGCTTTACGTCGCCACCCACCATGAAGTGAGCACTGCTGCTGCGCAGTACGACAACCCGAGGCGGATTGGCCACAAGAGACCGGACGACATCTCGCAATGCGAGACCCATTGTGAGATCGAAGCTATTGCGTGTAGCAGGCCGATCAAGGGTGATAAAGGCTATTGCCCCTTGACGCTCAAGATGCACGAGTGGTGTGCCTACCTGCTCAGACGTGGGAGTGTTCATGGTTCATCCTTACTGACATCACAGATTTGTTTTGTTGATGCTGTCAGCGAGCAGATCAAGCCTGTCGCCGCCCCAAAACAGCTCGCCTCGATAGACGAAGGTGGGGGCACCAAAAACGCCCAGTTGCTCCGCTCTCTCCGACGCCGCCACCAGGTCTCGCTGTGCATATTGCTCAAGGTAATGATGCCAATCGGTAGACTTCAGCCCGGCACTAATGAGCGCCGCTTCAATCTGCGCCCCTGACTCCAGATCGAACTCACGACGCCAGAATGCTGCCAGCAGCGGATCACAGAATTCCCAAAGACGATTCATGGACTTGGCGAACAACATCGCCTGACTCGCAAGCGCTGCATCCCAGAGCTTTGTTGTTGCATGGATCGTCAGCCCCCGCTGTTGAGCCAGTCGTCGGCAGTCCATGTACAAGTACTTCAATTTCGCAATGTCTCGACTGGAGCGCTGCTCCACCTCGCCGCCATAAACGGAACGAAAGTCGGTGATGTAAGGCCACCAATCGACGGTCACTGCGCTGCGCTGTGCCAGCGCAAGCACCGGTTGCAAAGCAAGGTAGGAGTAAGGGCTTCGCAAATCGACGAAAGCCTCCACCACCTGATCACGATCTATGCTCATGACCCACTCCTACAACGTCTGAAACAGGTTGTGCTTGGCCACGTCAGAGGTGGTGACGTCGACCCAGCGATCCCTCAGAAGCTCAATCGCTTGCCCGACGGCTGGACGACTACGCACCCTGCCATACCAGGCTTCTACGTGAGGGAATTGATCCAGCGTTATACCGGTCAACGTGTGAATGCGGATCCAGGGGAAACAAGCCATGTCGACGATTGAGTAATCGCTGCAGATGTATTCTCTGGTTTCGAGCCGATCATCGAGGATCTTCAGCAAGCGTTTTAATTCGGTCTGATAACGGGTAATGGCATAGGGCACTGGTTCAGGCGCGTAACGAAAGAAGTGCTGGGCCTGACCCATCATCGGACCCAAGCCCCCGACTTGCCAGAACAGCCACTGCATCACTTCATTGCGTTGGCGCGCACCCTGCGGCAGGAAGCGGTTTTCCTTCTCCGCCAGGTACAGCATGATGGCCCCGCTCTCGAATACCGTGATCGGCGCACCACCATCGGCAGGCGCATGATCAACGATTGCAGGAATCTTCCCGTTTGGGTTGATCGCCCGGTAGCTGGCTGCGTGCTGAGCACCGCTGGTAATGTCAATGGGGACTACCTGATAGGGAATCGCCAACTCCTCCATCAAGATGTGCAATTTGTGCCCATTCGGGGCTGGCCAACTGTAAAGTTCGATCATCAGGTTTCTCCGACCACTGATACAGGTTTTCCTTTTGGTAGCCACTCGCTCAAGGCAAGCGAAGGCACCACGACCGATCAAGACAACCGCTGCATCACCTCTTCAGACACAAATAGGTGCAGCCTTCGGGTGAAGCAGTTCGTCGTAATCATCCAGCGAAGGGAACTCAAGCGACGGGCGTTGATCCAGTGTCAGCAGATGCTGGCGATACTGCTCCAGGTATTCATGGCGCGCCTCTTGGCTGATGTACGGCACATGGAAGGCAATAAACGGCGGCAGAACCGTAAGGCCGACATAGCCGAGCACACCGCGCTGGATCGGCCGCAACAGGGTGTCGAGCTCGCCATGCACTGCGCCCTGACCGAACATATGGTCCTGACCACCGAGGGTGAATGAGAGCATCGCCTTCTTGCCCTTGAGGCCGCCGCGGTCATAGATCCGGGTACCGCCGTAGCAGAAGCCCGAAATAAAAACGCGATCGATCCAGCCCTTCATGATCGCTGGCATGCTGAACCAATAGATCGGGAAGTTGAGGATGATCAGGTCGGCCCATTTGATCTTGTCCAACTCCCCTTGGATGTCGGACGCCAAGGTGCCCGTGTTGTATCCGTTGCGTTGCTCCAGCGCATAAACCAAATGGGCGCTATTGACGCGCTGCCCGAAGTCGTCGGCAGTGGCGACGGGATTGAACTTCATCGCATACAAATCAGACACGATGACTTCATGCCCCTGCCCACTTAACACCTCGACGGCAAGGCTCAGCATCGACGCATTGAATGACTGAGGTTCATTGTGCGCATGTACGATCAATACGTTCATGGGGAGCTCCGATTAGTGACTGATTGCGTCACTGTACGGAACAGACAGCCAGTGCTAAATTGGCATTATTGACTATTTTTATGCGTATTTTGCCAACATGAAAACCACCCCGATCCGTGCTGCCATTCTCGCCCTTGATGGATGTTACGCCTCCGCCCTGGCCGGCTTCGGCGACGTGCTGCATGTCACCAATGCCCATTTGAGCCGTCAGCACCATACGACGGGGAGTGCCCTGTCACGCCCGTTCACGTGGCAGTTCGTCTCGCACCAAGGCAAGCCCGTGACGGCCTGCAATGGTCTTTCGATGAATAAGACATCGCCGCTCACGGAAGATAAATTCGATATCGTTTTTATCCCCGGCCTGTATTACTCAGGACACGACGCCTTCGCACGGATGCTTGAAGAGGCCGAACCACAACGCGAATGGCTCAAGGCGCAGTGGCGTGAAGGTGCCATGCTGGCAGCGAACTGTACCGGCACTTTCTTGCTCGCAGAGACAGGCTTGCTGGACGGACGCCAAGCCACCACGACCTGGTGGCTGGAAAGGCTTTTTCGGGAGCGTTACCCCGGCGTCAACCTGCAATTGAGATCGATGGTGACCGAGGAAGACCGCCTCTGGTGCGCCGGCGCTTCGGCCTCTTATTTGCTGCAGGCGGTACGAATGGTGGAGCATTTCTGCGGTGCCAACACAGCCACGCTGACGGCCAAAACGATGCTGATTGATACCAGCCAGACCACTCAGTTGCCCTACTTGCCGCTGCAAATGGAGTCGGTCCACAGCGACACGATGGTCGCGAAGGCGCAGCACTGGTTGCTAAAACACTTCGCCGAAGAGGTGAGCCTGCCGGCATTGGCCGCGGCACTTTCCGTCAGCGTGCGCACCCTGATCCGCCACTTCAATAGCGTGCTCGGCACCACTCCCCTCGCCTACCTGCAGAACCTGCGTATAGAGATATCCATGACCCTGCTCGAAAGCGGTGATCTGAGTATCGAGGAAATCGCTAATCAAGTCGGCTATCAGAACGCCAGTTCCTTCACTCGGCTGTTCCGCAAGCAAGTGGGATCAACGCCGGCAGCCTATCGTAGTCGGTTTGCATCAAAGTCTGGGGAGTAGCTTCAGGCCTTCCTTAGGGTCGACCCTAGAGCAACCCGGCACCCGGACGCCGATAAGCCCCGGGGGTACTGCCTGTCCAGCCACGAAACGCGCGATGAAATACCGCAGTGGAATCAAAGCCCAATCCCAGGGCGATATGGGTGATCGAAAGATCGCTGTGGATCAGTTGCTGCACGGCGATATCCCGACGCAAGGCATCCTTGACCAACTGGTAGCTGGTGCCCTCCTCCTTGAGCCGGCGAGTCAGCGTGCGAGTGGATAACAGCAATGCATTGGCAGCGCCCTGGATACTGTCGTCATGCTTGAGGTTCGTCAGCAAATACTGACGAATCTGTTGCGCTACAAGGCGCTCCTTCAAGGTCGTGAACAGCCAGTAGCGCGGGGCCGCCTGCAAAAAAGGCAACAGTTCGGCCTTGCTGCGACGAAACTTCATCGCCCCCCACTCAACGTCAAAACTTAGCGCCGTGCACGGCTGCTCGAAGCTGATTGGCGCAGGGAACATGTGCATGTATTCCAAGGCGTACACAGGCCTTGGAAAAGAGAACATCACGCTCTGTAGAGGGATTTCCTGACCCGCCAGCCAGGACGCAACGCCATGGGCCAGTTTCATCATCAATTCATGGCCCCAGCGCTGCGCGTTGGCGCTGCTATCGCGCGCCTCCAGGGAAATGACCACCTGCCCTTCGTGCTCTCTGTAGTCGAACTGATAGTCATCGAGCATCAGGTTCCAGAAGCGGACGAAACGGTACATGGCGTTGGCCAGTGAGTTGGCGTCTAGCAGGCTCGAGCAAAGATATTTAAGCGTGCCACTGCGAATACGTCGGGAGAACTGCCCCATTACCTCGTCATCTGTACCCAGCGCGACCTGCTGATACAAGCGTACGAATTGATCGTAAGTGACGCGCGCGCCCGGCGCTTCCAGCAAGTGATCTGCGATACCGGCGGCACTGACGAAGGTTTGAATGTCAGCAGGGCTACAGATGTTCAACGCCCCCTGTAACAGCCCCTGAACGAAGGTCATCGGCAACGTGTTGTCCACTGGATGATCCACCTACTTCGCTCCTCTGCCTACGACTGAACTGGCGTGATATGCAAATTAATCGGCGGATCAGGTTATTTCAAGCCCAATGGCACGCTGGCTAAGCTAGGCCCATATCGATCACCAAAGCAAGCTCTGGTGGAAGACAGCGTTAAAAGCACCACGAAATAGTGGCCGTTAATGCAAGTCAGCGAAGGGTTAAAACCTCCAAAGCCACCCCCTTTAGATTCAAAAAAATCACGCAGGCTTACCTGTCCACAGAGCGCCAACTCGGACTCATGAGCACCGGCAATCACCCTGCAAGCCCAATAAACACAGGGGCTACCATAGCCCAGAGGAAAGAGTAATGGCTTCCAGTTACATCCCTACCGTCAAGCTGCTGATCAACGGCAAGTTTGTTGAATCCAAAACCACTCAATGGCGCGATGTGGTCAACCCGGCAACTCAGGAAGTGCTTGCCCGAGTACCCTTTGCCACCACCGAAGAAATGAACGCCGCCGTGGCCAGCGCCAAGGAAGCTTTCAAGACTTGGCGCAAAACGCCAATCGGTGCCCGCTCGCGGGTCTTCCTCAAGTATCAGCAACTGATTCGCGAGAACATGAAGGAACTGGCGGCGATCCTCACCGCCGAACAAGGCAAGACTCTGCCGGATGCCGAAGGTGACGTGTTCCGTGGCCTGGAAGTGGTCGAACACGCCGCCAGCATCGGCAACCTGCAACTGGGTGAACTGGCCAATAACGTGGCCGGTGGCGTCGACACCTTTACCCTGCTACAGCCATTGGGTGTCTGCGCCGGTATCACTCCATTCAACTTCCCGGCCATGATTCCGCTGTGGATGTTCCCGATGGCCATTGCCACCGGCAACACCTTCATCCTCAAGCCCTCCGAGCAGGACCCGATGGTCACTATGCGCCTGGCCGAACTTGCCATGGAAGCCGGCGTTCCGCCGGGCGTGCTTAACGTGATCCACGGCGGTGTCGACGCGGTCAACCTGATCTGCGACCACCCGGATATCAAGGCGGTATCCTTTGTTGGCTCGACCAAGGTCGGCACCCACGTCTACAACCGCGCCACCCTGAATGGCAAACGCGCACAGTGCATGATGGGCGCGAAGAACCATGCCATCGTCCTGCCCGATGCCAATAAAGAGCAGACCCTGAACAATCTGCTGGGCGCCGCCTTCGGTGCCGCCGGCCAACGCTGCATGGCGCTGCCGGTAGTGATCCTGGTGGGCGAAGCACAGCGCTGGCTCCCGGACCTGATCGAAAAAACCAAGGGCCTGAAGATCAATGCCGGCGCCGAACCTGGTACCGATATTGGTCCCGTGATTTCCTGCTCTGCTCTGGATCGAATCAGCAGCCTGATCGCCACCGGCATCGAGCAAGGTGCAACGCTGGAGCTGGACGGCCGCAACCCCGAGGTGGCCGGCTATGCCCAAGGTAACTTCGTCGGCCCGACCATCTTTTCCGGTGTAAGCACGGAGATGACAATTTACCGCGAGGAAATTTTCGGCCCGGTACTCTGCGTATTGCACGCCGATACCCTGAACGATGCCATCGAGCTGATCAATGCCAACCCGAACGGAAACGGAACCGCTCTGTTCACCCGCTCCGGCGCTGCGGCACGTCACTTTCAGGAAGAAATCGACGTCGGCCAAGTCGGCATCAATGTGCCTATTCCAGTACCGGTACCGCTGTTCTCCTTCAGCGGATCACGTGCCTCCAAGCTGGGCGACCTAGGCCCATACGGCAAGCAGGTGGTGCAGTTCTACACCCAGACCAAGACCATCACCGAGCGCTGGTTCGCCGAAGATGAGGCCAGCGGTCCCGTCAACACCACCATCACCTTGAAATAAACCTTCAGGCGGGCCCCCGCGTGGAGCCTGCCTGAATCGGGAGCCTGCCTCATGCAATTTGAAACCTTGCTGTTGGAAATCCACGAGCGCGTGGGTCTGATCACCCTGAATCGCCCCAAGTCCCTCAATGCCATCAATAGCCAAGTGATCGCCGAGCTGAACCTGGCCCTGGATCAGTTGGAGAAAGACCCGGCGATCGGCTGCATGGTCATCACCGGTTCGTCCAAGGCCTTCGCTGCCGGTGCAGATATCAAGGAAATGGCCAACTTCACCTATCCCCAAGTGTTCCTCGATGACTTTTTCTCCGCCGCCGACCGCATCGCCAGCCGACGCAAACCACTGATTGCCGCGGTGGCCGGTTATGCCTTAGGGGGTGGCTGCGAACTGGCACTGATGTGCGACTTCATCTACGCCGCCGACAACGCCCGTTTCGGCCTGCCGGAAATAACTCTGGGTGTGCTCCCCGGGATCGGCGGAACCCAACGCCTGGCCCGCGCCGTGGGCAAGGCAAAAGCCATGGAAATGTGCATGACCGGTCGCCATATGGGCGCCCAGGAAGCCGAGCAGGCCGGTCTGGTCGCCCGCATTCTGCCAGTCGACAGCCTGCTGGAGGAAACGCTCAAGACCGCCAACGCCATTGCCGAGAAATCCCTGCCGGCAACCATGCTGGTCAAGGAGTGCGTCAACCGTGCATTCGAGTCCAGCCTGAGCGAAGGCGTGCGCTTCGAGCGCCGGGTGTTCCATTCGATATTCGCCACTGCCGATCAGAAGGAAGGCATGGCCGCCTTCGTCGAAAAACGCGCCCCACACTTCAAACACTGCTGACGCCAGCTCATTTAGCGAGGATTCACCATGAACATAGGCTTCTTAGGACTCGGGAACATGGGCGGCCCAATGGCCCTCAACCTGCTCAAGGCCGGCCATACGCTGACAGTTTTTGACTTGTCGTCGGCCTCGCTGGCACGCCTGGTCGAGGCCGGTGCCACTGCCGCCGAGTCACCAGCCGGCATTGCCCAGAGCGACGCCGAACTGATCATCACCATGCTGCCAGCCGCCGCGCATGTGAAATCTGTATACCTGGGCGCCAACGGCCTGCTGGCTCATGTACAGCCCGGCGTCTCACTGATCGACTGTTCGACCATCGACCCACTCACTGCTCGCGAGGTGGCCAAAGCGGCCGCCGAACACGGCAACCCCATGCTCGACGCCCCTGTCTCAGGCGGAACGGGCGGTGCCGCGGCTGGCACCCTGACGTTTATGGTGGGTGGCTCGATCACTGACTTCGATCGTGCTAGACCGGTTCTCGAAGCCATGGGCAAGAACATCGTGCACTGCGGTGACACGGGTAACGGACAGGTGGCCAAGGTCGCCAACAACATGCTGCTCGGCATCTCCATGATCGGAGTTTCCGAAGCCATGGCCCTCGGTGTGTCCCTGGGTATGGAGGCCAGCGTTCTGGCTGGCATCATCAATACCTCCAGTGGCCGCTGCTGGAGCTCGGACACCTACAACCCCTTCCCGGGGGTGCTGGAAAATGCACCGGCCGCTCGAGGCTACAGTGGAGGGTTTGGCACCGACCTGATGCTTAAAGACCTGTGCCTTGCCAGCGAAGCGGCCAAGCAGATCGGTCAGCCCGTGCTCCTGGGCGCCTTCGCTCAGCAGCTTTACCAAAGTTTCAGTGCCCAAGGCAATGGCAGCCTGGATTTCTCCGCGATCATCAACATGTACCGTAAGGACACCTGAGCATGAGCGATGTCGAAGCGCCCGTTCTGGCTGCAGTACGCAACCGCATCGGCCACCTGACACTGAATCGCCCAGGTGGTCTCAATGCACTGACGCTGCCCATGGTCCGCCTGCTCCAGCAGCAGCTGCTAGCGTGGGAACAGGACCCGGAGGTCGTCGCCATAGTGCTGCGCGCTGCGGGTGAAAAAGCGTTCTGTGCTGGCGGTGACATCCGTATGCTCTACGACAGCCACAAGTCGGGCAACAACCAGCATGAGATATTTCTCGAAGAGGAATATGCACTCGACGAATACATCCACACCTACTCCAAACCCATAGTGGCCTTGATGGACGGTTTGGTGCTCGGCGGCGGCATGGGTTTGGTGCAGGGGGCAACGCTGCGTGTGATCACCGAGCGCACCCGCATGGGCATGCCGGAAGTGGCTATCGGATTTTTCCCCGACGTCGCGGGTAGCTACTTCCTGCCGCGCCTGCGCGGGGAACTGGGCATTTATCTAGGCGTTAGCGGTATCCAGGTACGCGCCGCCGATGCCCTTTATGCACGGTTAGCCGACTGGTGCATCACCCGCTCGCAGATAGCCGAACTGGATCACTGTCTCAACCACATGAGCTGGACCAGCCAGCCACTGGAAGCCTTGCAGGCCCTGCTCGCCACACTGGGCGTTAATAAGCTGCCAGGATCGGAACTCAAGGCGATGCGCCCCGCCATAGACGAGCACTTCGCCCAACCCGACCTGCCGTCGATTCGCGCCTCACTGCTGGCTGAAACCCGCCCGCAGTTCCAGGACTGGGCCGAGGAAGCCGTCAAGGTGCTGGACAGCCGTTCACCGTTGGCCATGGCCGTCACGCTGGAACTGCTGCGCCGTGGTCGCACTCTGCCCCTGTCAGGTTGCTTTGCCCAAGAACTGCACCTGGGTTACCAGTGGTTCGACAAGGGCGACCTGATGGAAGGCGTTCGCGCGCTCATCATCGACAAGGACAAGAACCCAGTCTGGAGTCCTCCCACCCTGGCTGAGCTTGACCCGGCACGGGTGCAGGCTTTCTTCAGTGACTTCAATCGCCGCCAGGAAGCCCCTGTGCAATAACAAGAGAGATACCCGATGCACGACCTCGAATTGAGTGAAGAGCAACGCATGATCCGCGACATGGCCCGCGACTTTGCCCGGCGCGAGATCGCACCCAAAGCCGAGCACATGGAAAAGGCTGGCTGGATTGACGATGCCCTGGTGGCGCAAATGGGCGAGCTGGGTCTGCTCGGCATGGTGGTGCCCGAAGAATGGGGCGGCACCTATATCGATTACATCGCCTATGCCTTGGCCGTGGAGGAAATATCGGCTGGCGACGGCGCCGTGGGTGCGCTGATGAGCATTCACAACTCGGTTGGCTGTGGTCCGATCCTGAAGTTCGGCACGCAGGCACAGAAGGATGTCTGGCTCGCGGATCTGGCCAGCGGCCAGGCCATTGGCTGCTTCTGCCTGACCGAACCGCAGGCGGGCTCCGAAGCGCACAACCTGCGCACCCGTGCCGAACTGCGTGATGGTCAATGGGTGCTCAACGGGGCAAAACAGTTCGTCAGCAACGGTAAGCGCGCCAAGCTGGCCATCGTTTTTGCCGTGACCGATCCGGAGCTGGGCAAGAAAGGTTTATCAGCTTTCCTGGTACCCACCGACACCCCAGGCTTCACGGTCGACCGCAGCGAACACAAGATGGGCATCCGCGCCTCCGACACTTGCGCGGTCACTCTCAACGACTGTCGGATTCCCGAAGCCAATTTGTTGGGCCTGCGCGGTAAAGGGCTGTCGATCGCCCTGTCCAACCTTGAAGGTGGCCGCATTGGCATCGCCGCCCAGGCCCTCGGTATCGCCCGCGCAGCCTTCGAGGCAGCACTGGGTTATGCCCGTGATCGTATTCAGTTTGGCAAACCGATTGGCGAGCACCAGAGCATCGCCAATATGCTGGCCGATATGCATATGCAGCTTAACGCCACGCGTCTGTTGATTCTGCATGCAGCACGGCTGAAAAGCGCGGGACATCCCTGTTTGTCAGAGGCCTCACAGGCGAAGTTGTTTGCGTCGGAGATGTCCGAGCGCGTGTGCTCGAAGGCGGTGCAGATTCATGGTGGTTATGGCTACCTGGAGGACTATCCGGTGGAGCGCTACTACCGGGATGCGCGCATCACTCAGATCTACGAAGGCTCCAGCGAAATTCAGCGGCTACTGATTGCTCGAGAATTGGCCAACTACACGATCTAAAAGCCTCGATAAATGCGAGTCCCACCGTCTGGCTTGGGCTCGCATGAAACTCCACCCTTAAAGAATGGAAATCACTATGGCCCATACAGATGTTTTCTTTGTCGGCACCTCACGGACTGCTATAGGTAGCTTTGGGGGCTCCTTGAAAGATATCCCCTTGGCGGATCTGGCTATTGCTGCCGTCAAAGGCGCCTTGACTCACGCAGGTATCGACGGCCGACACGTCAGTCATGTGGTGATGGGAAACGTCATTGCGACCGATCCGCGAGACGCGTACCTGTCGAGGGTCGCCGCAATGGGGGCCGGCATTCCGAAGGAGACGCCTGCCTTCAACGTTAACCGCCTGTGCGGCTCTGGCCTGCAAGCAATCGTATCCGCTGCTCAAGGCATCATGCTCGGCGATTATGGAGTGGCCGTAGCCGGTGGCGCTGAGTCCATGAGTCGCGGACCGTACATCATGCCCAGCATGCGCTGGGGAAGTCGGCTTGGTGACGGTCAGGCGCTGGATTACATGAACGGGATTCTTCACGATCCCTGGAAGAAAACCCACATGGGGGTCACTGCTGAAAACATCGCCGAGCGCTACGGCATAACGCGTGAAATGCAGGATGAGCTGGCGCTTGAGAGCCAGCGACGTGCTGCGCATGCAATCGCCGAAGGCCGCTTCAAGTCGCAAATCGTAGCGGTGGAAGTGAGATCGAAAAAAACGTTCGTGCCGTTTGACATGGACGAGAACGTGCGTCCCGACATCGATTATGAAAAGCTGGCCAGAATGCAGCCGGTCTTCAAACAGGGCGGCACCGTGACCGCCGGCAATGCATCGAGCCTCAACGACGGAGCCGCAGCGCTCGTGTTGGCAGAGGCAAGTGCCATCAAGCAACATAACCTTCAGCCACTCGCTCGCCTGGTGGCTTATGCACATGCCGGCGTCGATCCGGATTACATGGGTATCGGCCCCGTGCCGGCCACCCGTCAAGCCCTGAAACGTGCGGGACTGAGTATTCAAGATATCGATGTCATAGAATCAAACGAGGCTTTTGCCGCACAGGCCTGCGCAGTAGCCCGAGAACTGGACTTTGACCCGGCCAAGGTCAATCCCAATGGCTCGGGTATCTCGCTCGGGCACCCGGTCGGTGCGACCGGAGCGATTATTACCATCAAGGCTATCCATGAGCTGCACCGCACAGGCGGACGATATGCACTGGTGACCATGTGCATCGGTGGTGGACAAGGTATCGCCGCTATTCTTGAGCGAGTATGAAGTCGCTACGACAGATTTTGGCTCGACGTAAAATCCGATAGGCTTGATTTATATTTTTCAGGATAACCAGGACATGCCCATGCTCGACATTTCCCTGCAAGACACCGCCGCGCCAGAAGGCGTTTGTTATGGCTGCGGCAGCAGTAACCCGCATGGGCTGCACGTCAAAAGTTCCTGGCATGAGGATGGTGTGCATGTCATGGCCGAGCATCTGCCTGATGCCAAGTATTGCGGCTGGCCAGATCTGGTTTATGGAGGGCTGATAGCGATGCTGGTTGATTGCCATTCGAACTGGACGGCAATGGCCTATCACTACCGTGCCGAACGCCGCGCAGTTGGAAGCCTTCCGCGCATCGACTGCGTCACTGGCAACCTTGGTATCAAGTTCATCAAGCCAACGCCGATGGGTGTCCCGCTCACCTTGCGTGCGAAGGTCGAGGGTGATGTTGGACGCAAGAGTCGTATCATCTGCGAGGTGTATGCCGGCAATGTGCTCACCGCGATTGGCGACTCCATTTTTGCTCGCGTAGATACCGAGCAATTGGCAGCCGCCGCTCATGGCCGTGAGGCTTGACTCCATCACGCTAATGACTTGCGAGCTCTATTACTAAGCGTCCACCCGCTAATCAGTTACCCACAAACGTGCAAGCCAAGTGATCAGTCGCTTGCATAGACTTCAACGACTCATTCACTGGAGGGATGGCTCGAACAGTTTGCCGATGCCTCCAGGTAATTTCGTTACTCCCTGGTTACCTATAGGCAAGTCATGGAAATCTTTCTCTACGCCTTCAGCGTTATGTACAGCCCCGGCCCGGTCAATTTCATGGCGCTGAATGCCGGGGTGACCGGAAAATTTCGCCGTTCGCTGGGCTTCTTCGTCGGAGTGGGATGCGCGCTATTGGTTCTTTTTATCTTCTTCGGATATACCGGCGAGGCCATTATTTCCCAAGCGGCGCTGCCTTATATTTCTCTGGTGGGCGGCCTGTATACACTCTACCTCGCCTACCAGGTCTACACCGCGAAGACCGTCGTGCTTGGGGATGCAAACGATGCGCCCGCAACATCGCAGAAAACCCTGACCTTCTGGAACGGTTTCCTGATCCAGGCACTGAACCCCAAGGGCATCATGGTCGTGTTACCGATCACCAGCATCATGCTGCCGGCCGCGCATATCACCGGAGCCTCCATCGCCATGGTCTCCGGGCTGCTGGCGATTGCTGGCGCAGGGGCGCCCGGGGCCTACTCGCTGCTGGGGGCCATCCTCGGTCGACGTATTACCCGTGAGTCCTACTTCACTGCGTTCAACCGTCTAATGGGACTGGCGCTGGTAGTGTGTGCTTACTTCATGTTCCACGAGTTCTACCTGCATATTAAGGCTCTATAAGTGAGCTCCATGGCGAGCGATTGGGAAAGCGACTTGAACAGGCTGGAGAGGCTTGCCAATCGATCGTGCTATGGTTTCGCATGTTCAAATCTGCAATCGCACCGGTGCGCTGATATGCAAGACGACCCATCGAAGCGGGACTGGGTGAAACATGCGCCCCCTACCTCCAAGGTAGAGCGGTTTGAAGCGTTCTTCGCCTCCCATGCCTTCGACCCTCACCGTCATGATACGTACGCCATCGGGCTAACGGTATCCGGAGTGTACCGTTTCCATTACAGGGGCGAGTCGAAGCTTTGCTTGCCCGGCGAAACCATGATTATTCATCCGGACGAACAACACGACGGTTGCGCCGGCTCCGAGGCGGGATTGCGTTATAGGGGTGTGTACGTCCCCCCGTCCCTAGTCCAGGAAATCATGAAGGGCAAGCCGCTGCCTTTTTTTGAAGCAGGCATCACCCAGGATCCACGTTTGGCCGCTGCCGCCGATTCACTACTCAATACACTGGACGCCGATCTGGACTCGCTGGCAGAAGATGACGCCCTCTATAACTTCGTCATCACCTTGGCAGAAGTCGCGAGGCAACCTCTGGCCAAGTCATCTCATCACTTCGCCGCAGCAGCGCTAGCCCGCGAGTACATCGACGACAATCTGGACCAACCGATTACGCTCGACGACCTCGCCAACTGTGCGGGGCGGGATCGCTGGAGCCTGTCGAATGACTTTCGCGCGTTCTTCGGCACCAGCCCGCACCGGTATCTCGCCCTTCGTCGCCTGGACCGGGTAAAGGTACTCGCCCTGGCGGGCCAAGCGTTGTCGGATGCCGCAATAGAGGCCGGATTTTTCGATCAGAGCCACATGTCCAGGCATTTCAAGAAGGCCTTCGGACTTTCACCGTCGCGCTGGTGTAACCCTCGAAAGAGTTAGACCCTCACAGCCCCACCAAACCCTCCTCCTCGAAGCACATGTTCACGCATGTTTCGCTGCAGGGCCGTGCCCGCCCGCGGCCGCCCCCTGATTCATCCCAACCACTCAGCAAAGTATCTTCACAAGGAGCTTTATCATGCCCAGTATCACCTTGACCACCTTGCATGGACTCAAACAGCGCGGCGAGAAAATAGTCATGCTGACCTGCTATGACGCCACCTTCGCCCATGCGGCAAGCACCGCAGGTGTGGAAATGCTCCTGGTGGGCGACACCTTGGGCATGATTTTGCACGGTCACGACAGCACCCTGCCGGTGGATGTGGATGACGTTGTCTACCATACCGTCTGTGTCAAACGCGGTAACGCGGGCGCCTTCATTGTCGCCGATTTGCCATTCATGAGTTACGCCACCACCGAGCAGGCCTTGCATAGCGCTGGCCGCCTGATGAGGGCTGGCGCGCATATGGTCAAGCTGGAAGGTGATCGTTGGCTGGCCGAATCCATTAGGCGTCTAACCGAGAACGGCGTACCGGTGTGCGCGCACCTGGGCTTGACGCCGCAATCGGTCAATGTGCTAGGCGGCTTCAAGGTTCAGGGGCGTGACCCGGTTCGTGCGCGTCAGCTGGTAGAAGCCGCTATTGCCCTGGAAGAGTCTGGTGCCGCGATGTTGTTGGTCGAATGCCTGCCTAGTCCTCTGGCCGAACAACTCAGCCAGGCCGTGCGTATCCCGGTCATAGGCATTGGCGCAGGAGCAGGCACCGACGGCCAAGTACTGGTCCTCCACGACATGCTCGGCCTGTCACTGACCGGTCGCACACCCAAGTTCGTACGCAATTTTCTGGCAGGACAAGACAGTATTCAGTCCGCGCTGGAGGCCTATGTTACGGCAGTGAAAAACGGAGCCTTTCCAAGTTTTGAGCACGGATACTCAATGTGAAGCGGTACTTCTCGGACAAGACGAAAACTATTGGAGAATCCACATGCCGTCCTTTCCGATATCCGCCGCCGAACTGGCGTGATTTGCAAGTTAATCGGCGGATTGAGTTATTTTAAACGGGGTGGCTCACTGGCTAAGCTAGGCCCACATCTAAAGTCAGACTGGTCGAAACTTCTGCAAATAAATAACCCAACAGTGGCAGATAAGCCGCGGACTATAGAGCCCCTATCCAGCGGATCAGAAAGCGGCCAATTTATAAGAACAATGGAAACTTAACCATACGACTTTCTGACGAAACTCCGCCCCTTTATCAACCCATCAAGGCTCAACTTCGACAGCCATGAAGTAGTACAGACCGGACACGACGTCCAGCAGTGTCTGGGAGATTTAGTTCAGGTCTTACCGAGCATTAAAATTCTTGGTCAGCACCTGAACTCTCCCGGACTGTCATGCAGCACCTGTCATTCAGAAATGATGACAACCCCTATAACAAAAAACTCCAGCCAATAACTATGAAGGTAATAAGGAGCGTAAACATGTTATCGCATCACATCTATCAGACAATTCGAGAAAACCCCCGGTATCACTCATTGGTTCAGAGCCGTAGCCGTCTGGCCTTCGCTCTCAGCGCCATTGTGCTGGGTCTTTATGCGCTATTCGTCGCCGCGGTGTCGTGGCACCCTCACCTGCTTCTCTATGTACCGCTGGGCGGTGGCCTGACCAACGGGATCTGGGCTGCACTCATTCTCATTGTCGGCTCATGGTTGCTGACGGGGCTGTATGTATTACGCGCCAATAATTCGTTCGACAAGTTGACCCAAACGCTCTTGTCGGAGGTGAAAGCATGAAATCGCTCACTCGGTTGATAGTGGCTCCACTGCTCTGTTTCATCAGCTTTTCGGCCGTTGCGCAAACCGTGCTACCGGGCTCTCGCGAGCCGAACATGACGGCAATTGCGATCTTCCTGGCGTTCGTTGTTACCACTATTGGTATCACCTACTGGGCGTCCGGACGCACTCGCTCGGCCTCCGACTTCTATACCGCAGGAGGCGGAATCAGCGGAGTACAGAACGGTTTTGCCATTGCCGGGGACTACATGTCGGCAGCCGTCCTGCTCGGTGTTTCCAGTATGGTGTTCGCCACAGGTTTCGATGGGATGATCTATTCGGTCAGCGCTATCCTTGGCTGGCCACTGATCATGTTCCTGATGGCCGAACGGCTGCGCAACCTTGGACGCTATACCCTTGCCGACATCATCGCCTACCGCCTCGACCCGGTCGGCACCCGGATTTTTTCGGCTTTTAGTTCGTTTATCATCGTGTGCTTCTATCTGATCGTGCAAATGGTTGGCGCTGGTCAATTGATCAACCTGCTGTTTGGGCTCGATTACGAAGTCGCGGTCATCTGTGTCGGCGTGTTGATGGTGGTCTACGTGACGTTTGGCGGCATGGTCGCCACCACCTGGGTACAGATCATCAAAGCGGCTTTACTGCTCAGCGGCGGTCTGCTGTTGACGCTGCTGGCGTTCAAGCACTTTGGCTTCAGCATGGAAAACATGCTCGACAGCGCCGTTGCCAGCCACCAGAGCGGCAAACAAATACTCGGCCCCTTGAAAATCGCCACCGACCCCCTCTCGATGATTTCTTTGTCCCTGGGGATGGTGTTCGGTATCGCAGGTCTTCCGCACATCATGATGCGTTTCTTTACCGTGCCAGATGCAAAGGCCGCACGTAAGTCGGTACTGGTTGCCTACGGTTTGATCGGCCTGTTCTTTATTCTGGTCTGTATTCTGGGAACGGCAGCGATCACCATTGTTGGGCAGCAACCACTGTATTTCGAACAGGGCGTCATTGGCGGCCCGCTGCTCGGTGGGGTCAACATGGCAATCATGCACTTGGCCCAAGCCTTGGGCGGCGACCTGATGTTCGGATTCCTCGCTGCCGTGGCGTTCGCCACCATCCTCGCCGTGGTCTCGGGCCTGGCCTTGGCCGGTGCCTCCGCCATTTCCCATGATTTGTATGCCAATGTTCTATGCAAGGGCAAGCCGGACAGTCGCAATGAAATGCGGGTCAGCCGCTGGGCAACGGTCGGCCTGGGCATCGTCGCGGTTGCTCTGGGGATTCTCTTCAAAGGGCAGAGCGTAGCGTTCCTGGTGGCATTGGCGTTCGGCATTGCTGCCTCGTCAAACTTCCCGATACTGCTGCTGGCCATGTATTGGAAAGGGCTGACAAGCCGCGGCGCCATTTGGGGAGGCTTGAGCGGGCTGATCAGTTCCCTGGTCCTGGTTCTGCTCTCCCCTGGCGTATGGGTCAAGGTTCTGCATCATCCCGAAGCGCTGTTCCCCTACGACTATCCCGCGCTGTTCTCAATGCCGTTGGCCTTCATAATCGCCTGGGCCGTCTCGTGCCTTGATCGCAGCCAAAGCGCACAGGGTGAACGTGAGGCTTTCGAGCAACAATGCGTGCGTGCGGAAACTGGTTGGGGCGCTGATAAAGCAGCGCAGCACTAATCGACTTAAATGGAGTTGCCAATGGGGCTCAGCGCGGAGAGATCGGACCTGGCTCGGCAATGAATCAGGTCATGAATGCAGCCCTTGGCTGCATTCTGTTACCGGTGGTCACGCTTGAGTCCCTGCATCTGCCTAATCGGTCAACCCTCTTGATTGAACCTGTACAAGTGGTCCCATGACAAATAAAAACAGTCCCAAAGAATCAACGCTCGCCCGGTTTGCCAGGCTGACAACCAACGGTGCTCGCCTCGCCTGGGTCAGGCTTACCTGATCTGGTCGCGCAGCGTCAATGGCCTGGCTGATCAGCTCGATACTCCCGATTGGCGTAAAAGGGAGCAACTGCGCTTCACCCTAAACGTGCTGACCAGCGCCGTAGCGCCAACCAACAGCCTGCTGGGCAACCCGGCCGCCCTGCAGAAGGCCTTCGATTCGGGCGGCAGCAGTATGGTGCGCGGGGCAAAGAGCTGGTTCAGCGATCTACGGCCTAACCGTGGCATGCCGTCAAAGGTGGACACCGAAGGTTTCACGGTTGGCGAGAACTTAGCGGTGACCCCAGGCTCTGTGGTGTACCGCAGCGAGGTGTTCGAGTATCGCCCGACGACTGCCAAGGTTCGTGAGCGCCCATTGCTGCTGGTTCCGCCGATGACCGGCAAGTATTACTTCCTCGACCTTGCACCGGGGCGCAGTTTTAAGGCGTCCGAATGCCTGTTCATATGTAAGTCCTAAACAGTTCATGGGCAGGCCCGGCCGGGCCCGCAGAGGCTTCCACCATGCTACCTGAAATAGCGGGCCCTTCTAAGATGTCGCCCAGGTTGCGGATCATGGAGGGACGTGAATTGTTCGGATATTTGATCACTATCCTCCCAATAAACGCGTAAATCGACTCTGCAATCCTGGTGGTCTGGTCACACGAACCGATGATCCAGTGAGCTAAAAGTCCCTGCTTCAGGAATGCATCATGAACCGCAGAACCGCACCCTGGCTACCGATCTGGGCACCAACAAGAGCTACCTACAAGAGACATCTACACCAGGAACCTACCGGCGGCGATTGGGGGCAACACTGAGGGTAAGACCAAATATTTTTAGCCTGAAACCATCATGCTAGAGCCAAGTCAAAATGTTTTTTGGGGGACCCTGAGAGTCTCTAGGCGTCGCCGGGCTGGCTGTTTAGCCTGATCATTTCTGCCTTTTGATAGACCATGGAGATCCATCCACTTCCAGAGGATCGCTACACCCGGGGTCATATCTGCGTAGGCCGATGAGATGCTCTCTCTGCCCAAGTGAACCAAGGCGAGATCCCAACTCAGTCAGCTGAGTTTAAGACTCAAATCAATGTCAAGCCCTGGTAATCCGGCAACACCCACGTCTTCGGCGGCACAGGGCCCTACGTGCTCGAAGCACACGGCAGCATCGATTATAAGAATCGCCCGCCCCTCCCGATCTTCAACGGCGACCGCTGCCCGCGTGACCGTGGTGTAACCGAGCTACGTTCTGATCGATGCGGCCTTGGATCGTGCGCAAGGTGTCTCGAGTAATAACTTGTGGGTATAGGTTCTCGGCGATGGTTGCAAACCGGCTCGCCACATCACAAATGCCGTCAATCACTCCGTCTGCCTCGTCCGGGGGCACCTCGGCTTCCTCGGCAAGCCGAAGCATTTGCGTGCGGGAAATCGACAGCGCTTCCCCCATCACATCCATCTGGTGATATCCACTTGGCCCCTCGCAGAAGGTCACGTCGTAAGCCGGCGACAGTCTCCACTGACCGTCTTGCGACATGATGTAGGCAAAGTTCTTGGGATGATCGTCTCTGTTGTTGAACGCTACATTGAAGACAGCACGTTCGAAGGCCACCGCCATCCCTCGCACGTCGTTGGTACACATCTGTGTTGCCCGCAAGAAGTTGACGTAGTCCAACACCCCCGGAGACCGGTAATTTGCCCCCGTAAAGGCCGCTAGGCTTTGCATGGGTACGCGCAGACCATCCCGGCGGTCAAATCGCCTACTGGCAAACGCTGCCAACCCATTAGGCAGACTGAAGTAATGCGTGTCAGGGGTCTCGATACCGCACATGCGCAGGCACTCGGCGTAGACCATTTCGATAGCGCACACCTCGGCATGTTCTTCTTTGGCCGGGAACTTAATCAACCATGCTTCAAAGCCCGGCGTGACGGCAGTGGTAAACCCGCCAGTTTCGGGATCGCGATAGACGAGGGCCTTAGGCCTTGCACCTTGAGGCGAGCCGCCCACCAGCAGCAACGTCTGCAGGAACTCGCCACCGTCTCCATGGAGCACTTCCTGCACTTCGGCGGCAAGCTGTTCCAGCGGGATGTGGACTTCAGATTCCTGCCCTTCGGGTGCCACGGGCTCAAACGTCATCGCACCCATCGCATTGCTACCGATGTAGGCCAGCCGTTCCAGTGAGCCAATGCGCGCCGTGGTGAGCCCGCGGCGCCTGAACATACGGTCCATCAGCAACATGCCCCACCCATCCGGCAACGAGTCGTAAACAGGCCCTGGCAAGTACAGTTGGTGGTCTGGAAAATCTCGGCGCAACTGAGCGCCCTCCAACGGCAGCGTGTAGGAGGACAGCTCCAAGCCCCTTTGCCTGGCTTCATTGCTGTACTCGAACACGATCAGCGGGCGACCGGTCAGGGCGGTCGTGGAGACCAGCGTGCCCCATTGCCATCGCTCACCCCAGCCCTCGTAGAAGACGTTCACCTGCTCAAGCATTGCCGGACTTCCTCTTTGTACGGAGACGATTGGCGCTGTTTTCGTAGCGCCGAATATCCTCGATGCTTTCCAGCTTTGGCAGGAACAGGCCTTCGAGCTCCTTGGTTCGGCCAAGGGCCATCGCCACCCGGACCACGTTCTCGAACCCGACATTGCGCCCGGCTTCAAGGTTGGACACGGTGTTGGTGCCGACGCCGGCACGCCCGGCCAAGTCGGCTTGTGTCATGTCCAGCGCCAAGCGCTCTGTGCGCAAGCGATCACAGAGGCGCTTGACGACCTCACTCGGCTTGCTGAAGCTTAAATCCAACATAGCGTGTACCTAGCCCGTTCTGTGCCAGTTAATTCCCAAAATTATAGAATTAACGCCCCGTCCTATCAAGTGGCGTAATTCCCCTATTCTGTGCCTTATCGCTTGATTGTTGGCGATAGCCACAATTTAATGGATTTACCCACAGCCAAGCCAAAAGGCAGGCCGTCTCGGGCGGAGATAACTATTGGAGGGCAATTCAGAATCGTATTGTTGGCGGTACAAGGCCGGCCTCCCACCGAGACTTGGCGCTACCAAAGTCTTCAACCGGTATCGTGAAGACTTGCCTTCCGCCCGAACCCGGTCAGGTAGAGCATGGCAAAACCAGATAACTGAGCAGAAGATTGCGCTCCTGCGGCTGAGCATGCTGATAGAGCTGGTGAAGAATGGGCACGAGGACAAAAGGCGATCCGAGGGATGGTACACAGGCTCAATGAGTCGGCGCGGGCGGTACTGGATGCGTTGGCTCAACGTATCGATTTGATTTTACGATTTGTCCAAATCTTTCTTGGCATTTACCGGCTTTGTATCGATTTTTAAGCTTGCTGAAACGTTTCTTCAAGTCTATAAAAAGGCACAACTCCAAGAAAGGCTACTGTCATGATCCCACTCAAACTCTTTGTTGCTCTCAGCGCACTGTCCGCTACCTCCCACGCCATGGCTTGGGATTACGTTCTGCTCGACACCGACAAGGCCGCCCAGAACTGGCAGATCACCAGCCAGCAACTCGGCGTAAAAACCGACAAACCCTTCAGCGTCACCTTGCGCACCTTGCACGGCGGTCGGCAGGAGGGGGTCAGTATCGTCGACATCGATAACGGCACGATGAAACTCTCGGTAGTGCCGACTCGCGGAATGAATGTCTTGCAGGCCTCGGTCGGTAATGTGCGCATGGGCTGGGATTCGCCAGTCAAGGAGGTGGTCAATCCGTCCTTCATCGAACTCAATGGCCGCGGTGGTCTGGGCTGGCTGGAGGGTTTCAATGAGCTGGTCACCCGTTGCGGATACGAATGGGTCGGCCACCCCGGCATCGACAATGGCGAACTGTTGACCCTGCACGGTCGGGCCGCCAACATTCCTGCGAACAAAGTCACCCTGCACATCGATGAAAAACCACCATACGCCATCACCCTGCGCGGCGAACTGAAAGAGCAGGCGTTCAAGAAGGTCGACTTCTCCGTCGCGACCGAACTGGTCACCGAGCCCGGCAGCGTAGTGTTCGCCCTCAACGACACCCTGACCAACAACGGCGACTACCCGAAGGAATACCAGGCGCTGTATCACAGTAACTTCAGCACCCCGTTCCTGGAGCAGGGCGCTCGTTTTGTCGCGCCGGTGAAACAGGTGTCGCCGTTCAACGACAAGGCCAAGGACGATCTTCCCGACTGGCAAACCTACCGCGCACCTACCAAGGACTACGACGAAACGGTTTACAACGTAGTGCCATATGCCGATGCCAAGGGGGATACGTTGACCGTATTGCATAACAAGGCCGGCAGCCTAGGTGTTTCGGTCGGCTTCAACACTCAAACACTGCCGGTGTTTTCTCTATGGAAAAACACCGACACCCAAGGCCAGGGCTATGTCACGGGGCTGGAGCCAGGGACAAGTTTTTCCTACAACCGCCGTTATCAGCGGCCATTGAACCTGGTACCGACAATTGGGCCGAAGGAACACAAGCAATTCCGCATCAGCTACAGCTTGTTGGCGGATAAGGCGGCGGTGGATAAAGCCTTGAAGCAGGTGAGTACAATTCAGGGTGGGCGGGAGACTGAAGTGCGGCAGACGCCGTTGGTTGATTTGACTAAGGGGTAGTACCGGCTAGAGCATTGTCGCCCAATACTGCAGCGCCTCGGCCAAATGTCCGCGCCTGTCCCCGTCGGTTTGTTCAAGGTCCGCCAGCGCGCGCGACCTTGAACAGTCCAAACGGGGCACACGTCTGCTATTTCCCGCCTGCCTCTACAACATCCTGAGACCTCGCTGGCTGCGTCCGAGGCTCATACAACAACCATCGATAACAAAGCACACAAATCACCCAGTCAAATAATAAGGTCCAGAGGTTATGGGATAGAAAGTGAGCGCCCTGCAACATCCTTCCCACAGAAAAAATCGCACCCAGCCCAAGCGCTATACCAAGTGCAACACGTGCCCCGCGTGGATGCCGATCACGCAAAGCGAAGAACAGGGCCAATAGCGAGAACCCGGTAGAAGCATGTCCACCGGGCCAGCAACGACCGGGCTTGAGCGTTTCCGCCCGTGGGCTCAGTAGCGGTGTGTAGATTTCGCTTCCACCAAACTCGCTCAAACTCCATGGGCAATGCACCGCCGTGAGTGCCTTGAGCGGCGTAACGATCGAAGTCGTCAGCGCCATTGCCAGCACCACATAACCCAGCGGCCGACGCCATTGCGCCAGCTTTGAGGAAAACAGGCTTGCAACAAATCCCAGGATGAACAGGACACTGAGCAGGATCACGGCTTGCTTCGCGCGATCATGCAAGATGTCCTCCAGCCAGTAACTATTGCGGCCTATAAAGCCGACACCTGGGATATAAAACATCCGGGCAATGGCAAAATCCACAGCGGTGGGATCCATTAAAAGCAACGCGCCCATCACCGCAAGCGGGATGCCGAGCGCAAGGCGAAAATTAAAAGGTCGCGAGGCACGACGCGGTGTTGCGATAGCCATGGAGAGGCTCCGTTATTGGTTTTCAGGCGCTCGGCCGAAGTCTGCAGCTTTAAAAATGGGCTGTTGGAGTTTCTGACGGCCATAGAAGAACAGCGCCACCAACAATGTGCTTAGCCACACGAAAATGCCGGCCCACAGCGTGTGAGACATGTAGTGCCAGCCTTGCAGTACCCGCGTCGTGCCATATACAAGACCAAGAATAATCACCCCGGCAAGTAATACATTGGAATACTGCCACCGATAGACGCGGGCAACGAAGTACACCGCGAACAGGCTGAATGCACTTGAGGCATGGCCGCCGGGCCAGCAACGCCCCGGCCCGGCCTCATGCCAAAACGAGAAAGTTTCAAACCATTCCTTGCGCGCTTCAGCCCCGCCATAAAGCGTTGTCTCCACCGGACAATAAATACTGGTGTGACTCTTCAGGTAATGAATCACTCCCGTGCTCAGCGCAAAGGCAATAATCACGAAAAAGAAATCAATTCTGTGTCGACGCAAAAACCTCAGCGGCTCTCCCATTCGCGAGCGAACAATGGGCTTTATCCATCGTGCTTCTCGGTACCGTTCAAGGCACGGCCAGATAAAGGACAGTAATGCCCCGATGACAGCCAGTTCACCGGTCCAGTCTGGAATAATCCGCGCCCATTTATGGGTGATTTTTTCAAAAAGATGGCTCTGAGCGACTGGAAACAGTCCCGTGACAGGATCGTAGAACAGGTTGCTGATCAGACGATCCACCTCCGTCAGGTCAAATACCAGGAACGTCGCTAGCGCCAATAGTATTGGCAAGCCTAGGTAACAACGATAAAAATCAAATCGTCTGCGGGTCATGTTCGTCAATTAAATGGCTCAACACTCAGGGGTTACCGGGGCGACGATAAAACCAGCACTGTAGTTGGGCAGTGAAAGCCGTGTGAAAAAATAGTGAACGCATGAGTCATGCTCTAAGCTCGGTCTAAACACACACTCGCCACTTACTTTTTACCTGCACATTTTTCACAAAACTTTTATGCCGGAGCGCCTAAAGTCCACACCATTATACGATCGCCGCCTGCGCCCCACTCTTCTCCGCCTCGTCTTTAAGTAGAACCGTATGCTTAATATTAAAGCTGTTCGCCCTGAATATGTGACTGCAATTGCCAGTGCCTTTCTATTGATCGGCTTCAATTCAGTTCTCTGGCAGCATCTGCGCTCCATCACCGACGATTCCAGCACGGGTTGGGCGCTGCGCCTTGCGTTCGGCATCATGATATTCTGCGCCTTCAATAGTGTGCTTACCTTATTGGCCTTTCGAAAAACATTAAAGCCGATATTGATCAGCCTGTTCATTACAAGTGCCAGCGTGGCTTACTTCATGAACCGCTACGGCGTCTTGATTGATGCGGGCATGATGCGCAACTTTGCCGAAACTAACGCCACCGAAGTATGGGACTTACTGTCACCCGCACTGTTCATGTATATCGTACTACTGGGCATCCTGCCTTCTCTTGTTCTCTGGAAAACACCCATCCATTACCGTAAGTTACACCGAGACTTGTTCTGCAAACTGCTGGTCAGCATTAGCTGCTTCGTCGTCATGGGCGCAGTGGCGCTGCTGAACTACCAGGGTTTGTCTTCACTCTTTCGCAACCACCACGAACTACACCTCATGGTCGTACCCAGCAACTATATCGGCGCCTCGATCGGTTACCTGCGTGAACAAGTGGTCACCGCGCAGAAACCCTTCATGACACTGGGCGAAGATGCCACCCTCGACAGCGAACGGACGCAGCACTCACGCAAATCACTGACCGTGCTGGTGGTGGGCGAAAGTGCCCGAGCGGAAAACTTCGGCATCCTGGGATATGACCGTGACACGACGCCCCAACTGCAAAAAGAGCATGGACTGATCGCGTTTACCGACTTTCATTCCTGCGGGACTGAAACAGCCGTATCAGTACCCTGCATGTTTTCCAATATGGGCCGAAAAAATTACGATGCAGCAACAGCAAAATCTCAGGAAGGCCTGCTTGATGTGCTCAAACATGCGGGTCTGAACGTGATCTGGCGAGACAATCAGTCCGGTTGCAAAGGCACCTGTGACCGGGTCACTTTACAAAATGTCAGCAGTTCGAAAGACCCTCAATTATGTGCCAACAACGAGTGCCGGGATGAGATCCTGCTGCAGGGGTTGCAAGACCTGATTGAGCATCTGGATAAGGACACTGTACTCGTACTGCATCAAATGGGCAGCCACGGCCCGGAGTACTTTAAGCGCTACCCAAAGGCATTTGAAAAATTCACACCTGTTTGCGCCAGCAATGCCCTGGACAAGTGCAGCCGGGAAAGCATCGTCAACGCCTACGACAATACGCTTCTGTATACGGACCATGTACTGGCCAGCCTGATCGATATGTTGCGCAGTCATCAAGACAAAGTAGACACCGCGATGATCTATCTTTCGGACCATGGTGAATCGCTGGGTGAGTACAATCTCTTTCTTCACGGCACACCTTATATGCTCGCCCCCGACCAGCAAAAACACGTCCCCCTTCTGGTATGGCTTTCCGATAACTATCAGCGGTCATTTTCCGTCAACTCGACCTGCCTGCAAAACACACGCAACACCGCCTTGAGTCAGGACAATTTGTTCCACTCAATGCTGGGTTTGCTGAAAGTCCACACCCATGTTTACAACCCTGCGCTGGATATGTTTACAGGTTGCAGAGCCAGTGACGGGTTAACAGCAAACAATCACTAGGCTCTTGCCACGAGAGGATTAAGCGAGCAGCTCGGTGATCCAACGGGCCTGCCGGGCAATTTCTTGTATTTTTTCTTCGGGCACGACCTGACGCGCCAATGAGAGGCTGCTCAGGGTCTGTTGCTTCTGGCGCAGCATGCGCTGCCACTTGAGCAGGAACACCGGACTGCGGGCCTGCATCTGCAGCGGTCCGAAGTACAGCTCTTCGTCGGTGTACATCACCGGCCCGACGCGCTCAGCCACGATGATTTCGTAATAAAAGCGGTTTTCCTGTAGCAGTTCCTCAAAGAGGATCCGGTAGTCATGCTCCATCAGCCATTGGCGCAATGGCTGCTCGCCGCCGTTGGGCTGCAGGATAAGGCGCTCCTGCCCGCTCAGGTGCGCCTTGCCACGGTCGAGAATGTCTCGGATCGTCTCGCCGCCCATGCCGCAAATACTGATCGCCGTGATCTCGTCGCCCGGCTCGATTGCCGCCAGACCATTGGCCAGGCGCACGCTAATCCGCTGATCCAGGCCATTCTCGCGCACGGTGCGTTCGGCCGCGCTGAACGGCGTTAATGCGACTTCGCCAGCCACCGCCGCCGTAATGGCGCCACGGCGCATCAACGCCACCGGCAAGTAACCGTGATCCGAGCCGATATCGGCCAGACGCGCACCGGCTGGCATATGCGCCGCCACGCGTTCCAGACGCATGGACAATGTGTGTTCGTTCAACTGCAGTTCCTTTTCACCACGAATGTCCGACACCGTTGGCACGAGTGTGGGCCGGTCATGATGCTTGGTGAGGGGAAGATCAGACAGGCTTGGCTCACACCTCGCGCTGCATGACTTCAACGATGATCGGCACCGGGGTCATCAGGTGGGTGCGCATCATGCTCGTCGCTCGCTCCGTATCGCGGGCAAGAATGGCTTCGACCAGCGCCGCATGTTCCTTGCGCTTCAATGCCAGGGCTTCCTCAGAAAATACCGTTTGCGTCAGCCACAAGTGGCGGTAACGCTCAGCTTGGTCGAACAGGTAAGTACGCGCCTGGAGTAGATGCCTGGAGCCGCAACCTGCTGCGATGGCGCTGTGGAAAGCCTTGTGCCGCTCGTCCCAAATGTCGAGCACCTGCTCGCGGGTTTTCACGTCCATCACCTTCGATAACGTATGGGACTGCGCCAGTATCTGAGCTTCCCAGGCGTCGTCGCCGCGCTCAATGGCCAGACCGACAATCATGGCCTCCAGGTTCGCCCGCGCATCATAGATGTCTTGCATCTCTTGCAGCGACATGGGAGCGACGCGGTAGCCCTTCTGGCTGATGACCACCACCAGGTGCTCGGCCACCAATTGCGAAAGCGCTTCGCGCAATGGGCCGACACCCAAGTCATAGCGCTCCTTGAGTCCACTCATGAGGAGCTTTTCACCGGGCTTGAATACACCACGGATGATGTCCAGCTTGAGCCGCTCATACCCACTAAATGCAGCGTCATGCCTGGGGGTGAGGCTATCCAATGTGCTGCTCCAGAACGGGTCAAAGCCCAATCATACCCAAACATCGATCAGACGAAAAACAGTAGATGAAACAAAAAATAATCGCCATAAAATAAAAATGTAGACATTTTTACTTAGTGGCGATATTTTTGCTCCACGCCTGAACCAAGAACACTGTTTAAAGGCGTCAATCACCACCTTCTACCCAGGAATTGCCATGAACGCCTTTACTCAGATTCAGGACCTTGTGATGCCGCTGCCATCGGAGAGCAAGGGTTTTACCCTCACCCCCTCCAACCAGTCACCGCGCCTGCTTGAGCTGAAATTCGCCAAGGAAATCGTCGACGCATTCGTCAAAGCGGTGGCCGAATGGCCGGTTCAGGCCCTGGAGTACAAGTCGTTCCTGCGTTTCCGCGTCGGTCAGATCCTTGACGATCTGTGTGAAGGCACTCTGCGCCCGGTACTGATCAATACAATTCTGGACCGCGCGACTGGCGGCATGCTGATCACTCCTGAAGGTTTGGACGATGTGTCCCAGGCCGATGACATGGTCAAGTTTTCCTCGGCCGTCGCGCACCTGATCGGTCGCTCCAACTTCGATGCCATGAGCGGCCAGTTCTACGCACGTTTTGTGGTGCTGAACACCGACGAGTCCGACAGCTACCTGCGCCAGCCACACCGGGTCATGGAGCTGCACAACGACGGTACCTTCGTTGAGGAACGTACCGACTACGTGATGATGATGAAGATTGACGAGCAGAACATGGAAGGCGGCAACTCCCTGCTGCTGCACCTGGACGACTGGGCTGATCTGAACCACTTTTACACTCACCCTCTGGCCCGCCGTGAGATGCGCTTCACCGCACCACCGAGCAAGAACGTGCGTGAAGACGTGTTCCACGCGGTGTTTGACAACGATGCCGAAGGGCGCCCGACCATGCGCTACATCGACCAGTTCGTTCAGCCCAAAGACTTCGAGGAAGGTATCTGGCTGAACGCCATGAGCGAATCGCTGGAAGGCTGCCAACAGACGCTGTCAGTACCGGTGCCAATCGGCAGCTTCGTGCTGGTCAACAACATGTTCTGGCTGCACGGCCGCGACCGCTTCATCGCCCACCAGGGTCTGCGTCGTGAACTGATGCGCCAGCGTGGCTACATCAGCTACCAAAAAACCCTGTACCAGCGCGGCCAATAACGTCTGCCAAGAGCTGAACTGACGAGGCCACCCAGCGTGGCCTTTGTCGTGTTTCCAACAACAACATTATTCAGGCGGGTGCGAGCTAATGGCTGTGTACGACTTCATCATCATCGGTGGCGGCATTGTGGGTATGTCCACGGCCATGCAACTGACTCAAGTTTATCCGGACGCCAAAATTCTCCTGCTGGAGAAAGAGTCCGGCCCGGCCATGCACCAGACTGGCCACAACAGTGGCGTGATCCATGCGGGCGTTTACTACACCCCCGGCAGCCTGAAGGCGCGGTTCTGCCTGGAAGGCAATAAAGCCACCAAGGCCTTCTGCAACAAGCACAGCATCCCTTACGATGAATGCGGCAAGCTGCTGGTGGCCACCAACGAACTGGAAATGCAGCGCATGCACGCGCTGTGGGATCGCACCGAAGCCAATGGCCTGGAACGTGACTGGCTATCGGCTGCCGAACTGCGCGAGCGCGAACCCAACATTGTCGGTTTGGGCGGTATCTTCGTGCCTTCAAGTGGCATCGTGAACTATGCCCACGTCGCGGCAGCCATGGGCCGTGAATTCGAAGCTGCCGGTGGCGAGATACGCTACAACAGCGAAGTGCTCGCCATCGACGAGCGGCCCGATGAAATAGTCGTGCGCACCGCCAACCAGGAGCACCACGCACGCTTCCTGATCACCTGTTCGGGCCTGATGGCCGACCGCGTTGTGCGCATGCTCGGGATCAAACCGAATTTCATCATTTGTCCGTTCCGTGGCGAGTATTACCTGCTGCCCAAACAGCATAATCAGATCGTTAACCACCTGATCTATCCGATCCCGAATCCGGCCATGCCGTTCCTCGGCGTGCACTTGACCCGCATGATCGACGGCACCGTCACCGTCGGCCCCAACGCCGTGCTGGCGATGAAGCGCGAAGGTTATCGCAAGAGCGATGTATCGCTGTCCGATATGTTCGAAACCCTGACGTCTCCGGGCATTCTCAAGGTGCTGATGAAGAACCTGCGCCCCGGCCTGATCGAGATGAAAAACTCGCTGTTCAAGGGCGGCTACCTCAAAGAAGTGCAGAAGTACTGCCCGAGCATCGACAAGAGCGACCTTACCCCCTACCCGGCCGGTGTCCGCGCTCAGGCTGTTTCGCTGGATGGCAAGCTGATCGACGATTTCCTGTTCGTCAACACGGCCCGTAGCGTCAGCGTGTGCAACGCCCCATCGCCTGCAGCGACCTCTGCTATCCCGATCGGCGCGTACATCATCGACAAGGTTCGCGATCAGCTTGCCAGCACCGGCATCAGCTTTGTAAAGCCCGCCAACTCCGCTCGAACCGCCCCCATGGCGACCTCCCAATATCAGTAACTCAGCAGCGAGGAATTTCACGTGCAATTGAACGATCCGAAACTGTTCCGCCAACAAGCCTATATCGATGGTGCCTGGGTAGATTCCGACAATGGCCAGACACTCAAGGTTAACAACCCGGCCACCGGTGAAATCATTGGCAGCGTGCCAAAGATGGGCGCTACTGAAACCCGTCGGGCCATTGAAGCCGCCGACAAGGCGCTACCGGCCTGGCGCGCCCTGACCGCCAAGGACCGTGCCAACAGACTGCGCAAGTGGTTCGATCTGATGATGGCCAACCAGGAAGACCTGGCCCGCCTGATGACCCTGGAACAAGGCAAGCCATTGACCGAGTCCCGCGGTGAAATCGCTTATGCCGCCTCCTTCCTGGAGTGGTTCGGCGAAGAAGCCAAGCGCGTCTATGGCGACATGATCCCCGGTCACCAGGTCGACAAACGCCTGATGGTGCTCAAGCAGCCTATTGGCGTGACCGCAGCCATTACGCCCTGGAACTTCCCTTCGGCGATGATCACCCGCAAGGCCGGCCCGGCCCTGGCCGCCGGCTGCACCATGGTCCTCAAGCCAGCCTCGCAAACCCCCTACTCAGCCTTGGCCCTGGCCGAACTGGCCGAGCGCGCCGGCATTCCGAAAGGCGTATTCAGTGTAGTCACCGGCAGTGCCGGCGAAGTCGGTGCCGAGCTGACCGGTAACCCGATCGTGCGCAAGCTGACGTTTACCGGCTCCACCGAAATCGGCCGTCAGTTGATGATCGAGTGCGCCAAGGACATCAAAAAAGTCTCGCTGGAACTGGGCGGCAATGCCCCCTTCATCGTCTTCGACGACGCCGACCTGGACGCGGCTGTCGATGGGGCGCTGATCTCCAAGTTCCGTAACAACGGTCAGACCTGCGTCTGCGCCAACCGTTTGTATATCCAGGACGGTATCTACGACGTTTTCGTTGAAAAGCTCACCGCTGCCGTGGCCAAGTTGAGCATTGGTAGCGGTCTGGAAAACGGTATCACCATAGGTCCCCTGATCGACGCCAAAGCCATGGCCAAGGTCCAGGAGCACATTGAAGACGCTGTGAGCAAAGGCGCTCGCGTAGTTGCCGGTGGCAAGCCGCATGCCTTGGGTGGCACTTTCTTCGAGCCGACCATACTGGTTGATGTACCGCGCAATGCCGCCGTCGCCAAAGAAGAAACTTTCGGTCCGTTGGCACCGCTATTCCGCTTCACGGACGAAGCTGATGTGATCGCCATGGCCAACGACACCGAGTTCGGCCTGGCCTCCTACTTTTATGCTCGCGACCTGAGCCGTGTGTTCCGTGTGGGCGAGGCGCTGGAATACGGCATCGTCGGCGTCAACACCGGAATCATCTCCAACGAAGTGGCACCGTTCGGTGGCATCAAGGCCTCGGGTCTGGGCCGAGAAGGCTCCAAGTACGGCATTGAGGACTACCTGGAAATCAAGTACCTGTGTATCGGTATTTAAGTATCCCGCGTAACGGACTTTTGCAGGAGCGATCTTGCTCGCGATGGATACCAGAGCACCGCGTGTTTCCCGCAAACACGGGTTATCGTTAGCGACCATCGCGAGCAAGCTCGCTCCTACAGAGTTGTGAACGCCACAGATCCTCTGTAGGAGTCGAGCTTGCTCGCGATGGATACCAGAGCACTGCGTGCTTTCCGCAAACACGGGTTATCGTTAGCGACCATCGCGAGCAAGCTCGCTCCTACAGAGTTGTGATCCCTGTAGGAGCGAGCTTGCTCGCGATGGTATCGCAGCGGGGGCTTAAGTGCTGACGTCGGTCAACATCCCGTGCAGCATTCGCGCCATCAGCACGGGCGTGTCCTTGTCGGTGAGGTAGGCCGGTTTTTCGAGCAGGATGGCGCGCGTTAGCGCCGATAATGTCTGGTAAACCAAAAACTCGGCCTTTTCCCGGTTCTTCACCGTGATTTCGTTGGCAAAGCGTTTCATCAAGGCCGAGCTTGCCGTCGCAGGCCACAGTTGCTTGGCTTTGACCACATCCAGCCGCACCAGCTCGTCATAGTGAGTGGAGCGCACGCTGAACACCGGATCCAGCAGGGTTTTCTTGTAATGGCTGGCCAGAACAACCCGCAATGCCAGTAGAAGCCCGTCATACAGTGAAGCCTGCGCAGGCAGCGCAATGATGCTGGCAAACAGTTCTGCGTGGGCTTCGGTACGGTAGTCATCAAAGATCGCCGCAATCAGCGCTTCCATCGTCGGGAAGTACTCGTAGATCGAGCTGATCGCCACGCCTGAATCTTCAGCCAGACGCACAGCGTTCAGGGCTTCACGACCTTCGTTGTCGATAATTTGCAGCGCGGTTTGCTTCACGGCCCTGACCAGTGCAATCGAGCGTGCCTGGCGTGGTTCCTTGCGCGGCTGGGCAGGTATTTCGACCTGCAGGACGCTATCGTCTGCAGTACTTTTTTTATTAGGTGTTGGCTTGATCATAGTGTCCTCTTCCGAGTACCCGCCACTGATGTCGCGGCGGACTCGTCAAGCAGAAAACCGAAGTATGACCGAGCCAACTTATTTAGTCAGCGATACTCGCCAACACTGTGCGCACAGCCTGCGGGATGGGCACCGAGGTGTTGCTGGCCCGGTCGACATAGGCATAGACCATATGGGCCGCAGCCGACGCTTCGTGCTCATCGTTGCGAAACAGTGCCAGGTCGTAGCGCGCGCTGCTGTTGCCTAGATGGGAAATCTTCATGGCAACAGTGACCTGATCAGGAAAACCGATGGACGCAAAGTAGGTGCAACCCGAATTGACGATCAATCCGATCACCGGGCTGCTGGTGATGTCGAGAGTGCCCTGCTCGACCAGAAACGCAGTGATCGCCGTCTCGCAGTAAGAGTAATAGACCACATTGTTCACATGCCCATAGGCGTCATTGTCACCCCAGCGTGTGGGTATCCGGGTGAAATGACGAAACTCATCCCGACACGGCCGCTTGACCTTGTTGCTCATAGAATTTCCCTGTAGATCGAACGCACATCGTCCAGGCAAAGTTCCCGTGGGTTGTTGCCAAGCAAGCGCTGCTGTTTCATCGCATCGATAGCCAGCGCCTCGATGTCGGACTCAACGATGCCCACATCACGCAAGCAGGTCGAAAGACCCAGCTCACCAGTCAAACCACCCAGGTAGTTGGCCAGAGTAGTGGCTTTCTCTCTATCGGTGCCGGAAGTGCCGGGCAGGATGATATCTGCCAACTGCGCATACAAAGGCGCCACGGCATCGAGGTTGAAGCGCATTACCGGTCCCAGCACCAGAGCGTTGGACAACCCGTGCGGCACATGGAAACGCGCGCCGAGGGGATACGCCAGAGCATGCACCGCCGCTACCGGCGCGTTGGCAAACGCCATGCCCGCCAGACAAGCGCCCAGCAACATGTCTTCTCGGGCCTCAAGATTAGTGCCGTCCTGACAGGCCTTGAACAAACTGCCGGACAGCAGGCGTAACGCCTCGCGCGCCAGGCAATCGGAGATCGGATTCTTCAGGTTTTTGGTGGTATAGGCCTCGATGGCGTGAACCATGGCGTCGATCCCGGTCGCCGCCGTCACATGGGTCGGCAGGCCAAGGGTCAACTCGGCATCCAGCACCGCCACGTCAGGCAACAACATCGGCGAGTAAACCACGTTCTTCTCGCCAGCCCCGGTAGTCACTACCGAAACCGATGTCACCTCCGAACCCGTCCCTGCTGTAGTGGGTACCAGAATCAGCGGCAAGCGCGGGCCCTTGGTCTGGTTGATGCCATAGATTTCGGTCAGGGACTCGCCACTGCGCGCCAACAGCGCTGCCAACTTGGCGGCATCCAGCGAACTGCCGCCGCCCAGACCCAGCACACAATCGGCGCCACAAGCTTTGGCAGCCTCCACTGCGGCCAGGATCACCGACTCCGGTGGGTCAGCTTGCACCTGGGAAAATACCGTCACGGCGATCCCTGTGCCCTCAAAGCCGGCGAGCACCGCATCCAACAGGCGAGCCGCAATAACACCCGCATCGGTGACTACCAGAACCGAGGTGCCGCCCAAAGCTCGAACATGAGTGGCGAGCCGTGTGGAGGCGCCACGTTCGATGATCATTGACGGGGTCGTTTGAAATACCATTTTCAACATAAAAGCCTCTCGAATAGGTGTGTTGCGCTGAGTTTTTGTTTGCAATAGCAAGCACATGTTCCAACCGAAAACGGCCTCATTTATTCAGTGAGGAAAACCGATTGTATTCCAGCTAATCCCTTGTACTGCCCTCAAATCCGGGTCTGCACCCCGAATCCGGAACGGCACACACACGCCGCCGCCACTTTCTTGTTTTCTTGTTTTATTTCAGTCACTTGGATCGTTTACGCGACAGTCTTAATCCGGAACAAAATCCCAAACAGCCTGCCCATACTTGAGCCAAACCCCATGCCGGCCTCGCCGGTTCCCACTAGTCGAGTAGCGAGCCAGAAAATGCCCACTGCACCCCTGTCGATAGAACAAAAAACCCAGCAGCTGCTGAACAACCCGGCAGAGTTGGTCAACTATTTCCAGCAAGACTGGAACAACCTTCCCCGCGCCGAAATCGACGCATTGCAACTGAACGCACTGAAGCAGCGCTTCGAAGAACTTCGTAACCGAATCCCCGTACTCAAGAAACTCGCCGACGCCCAAGGCGTGGAGCAGATTGAGAGTCTCGACGATGTGGTGCCGCTGCTGTTCGAACACACCGTTTACAAGTCCTACCCGCCATCGTTGCTGGAAAAGCGCAGCTTCGGCCAGATCAACAAGTGGCTGGGCAAGCTGGTAACACCCGAGATTGCCGAAGCCATCGCGGCGGTCAACGTCAGCGATTGCCAAGGGCTGGACGACTGGTTCGAGACCATGGACGAAGGCGTGCCGCAACTGCGCATCAGCCACACCTCGGGCACCTCCGGCACCCTGTCGTTTCTTCCGCAGGGCGTGCATGAGTGGGACAAATTTGCCCAGCTGCGCAAGATGATGGTGTGGAACATGGAGGGCCCGGACACCCCGCAGCCCAACTTGCACACGATTTACCCGTACTACCGCCGGGGCTACCTGAGCCATGTGCGTGTCCACGCCGCCATGATTCCAGCGCTATTGCCGGACGAATCGCATTTCCATGCGGCTTACCCGACCACCCTCAGCACCGACGTGCTCCACCTGGGCGCCAAGCTGCGTGCGGCACAGTCCAAGGGCACCCTCGACCGCCTGGTGATCAGCCCTGAACTGCTGGAAAAAAAGAAGGCTTTCGACCAATTGCAAGCCGAAATGCCACAGCACCTGGCGACCTTCTTCGATCATATGTCCACCCAGCTCAAGGGCCAGCGCGTGTATATCGGCGCGACCTGGAACCTGCTGCACAGCATGGCCAAAGCCGGTCTTGAACGCGGTCTGGAAGGTGTATTCCACCCTGATTCGTTCGTTCACACCGCCGGTGGTGGCAAAGGTGTCGTTCAACCGGAGGGCTGGCGCGAAGACGTGCTGCGCTTTACCGGGGCCAAGACGCTCAACGAATCCTATGCCATGTCCGAAATCGTTGGCGGTGCTCATGCGCGCTGCGAAGAAGGCCACTTCCACTTCGCCCCCACCGTCATCCCTTACTTGCTCGATCCGGAAACCAGCAAACCGCTGCCGCGCCAAGGCCGCGTGACGGGGCGTGCAGCCTTCTTCGACCTGGGTGCCGAGATCCGCTGGGGTGGTTTTATTACCGGCGACGAAATCACCGTCGAATGGGACAAACCCTGCGCATGCGGGCGTCCGAGCTGCTATGTGGTCGGGCCGATTCAGCGTTACAGCGAACTCAATGGCGGTGACGACAAGATCACCTGCGCCGCAACAGAAGACTCCCATCGCCAGGCGATGGACTTCCTCAACACACTAGAGGGCTAACCCCATGAGCAAACCTATTGCACCAATGATCATCCGCGGCAAAGTCATTACCGACAACCTGATCGACGTAGGTGGCCGTGGGGGCGACCTGGTGTTCCAGACCCCGGATGCACACAAATACATCGACCAACTGCCGCTGGGGAATCCGGCGAAGCTGGCCGACTTGTACACCCTCAAATTCAAGGACATCCTGGACTACTGCGAACAGCTCGGCGAGCGCCTGGAGTTCGACAACAACCCCTACCTGCAGGAAGCCTGCGAGCTGTCCTATCTGACAGCACCCGTCACTCCGAGCATGGTCAAGGGCAGCTACATGGGGCTGCGCCACATGCTGACCCGTGAATCTGTCACCGAACAGGTCGAGAACTCAGTCGGCGTCAAGTACCTGGAAGGCTGGGTCAAGCACCGTTTGCTCGACGGCACTGAACTGGATGTACGCTGCTTCGGCGCTCGCACCCTGCATATCGTCGCGGGCAACGCGACCGGGTTGTCGCTGCTGACCATCCTGCGCAACATGGTGCTGCGCAGCGACGCAATCATCAAGGCACCGTCGAATGACCCGTTCACTGCCCTGGCCATCGCCCGCACCATGGTTGAAATGGCGCCGGACCATCCGTTAACCAAACACCTCAGCGTCGCCTACTGGAAAGGCGGTGATCAGGCCTTCGAGGAACGCCTGTACCAGCCGCAGAACCTGGAGAAAATCGTCGCCTGGGGCGGCTTCAATTCGATGAAGCACGTCACCCGCTACATTCAGCCAGGCCTGGAGCTGATCTCCCTCGATCCGAAACGCAGCGCCAGCATCATCGGCAAGGGTACGTTCGAAAGTGAAGCCACCATGCGCGAGGCCGCTCTGCGTCTGGCCAGTGACATTGGTGCTCTGAACCAGAAAGCCTGCGTATGTGCACGAGTGGTCTACGTGCAAAGCGGCACCGACGAAGCGGGCCTGGAGAATCTGAACACCTTCGGCCGTTATGTCTACGACGCCATGCAGACCCTGCCCAACACCCTCAGCACCGTGCCAAAGCGCTACGACCAGGGCCTCAAGGCCGAGGTTGATGCGCTGCGTCTGGATGACGAGTGGTACAAGGTGATTGGCGGTCAGGACGGTGAAGGTGCCGTCATTTGCTCGCAGATCCCCGAATCCGTGTCCTTTGCCACCCGACTCGACGACCGCACCGCGAACCTGGTGCCGGTTGATGAGCTGAGCGAAATGATGGATGCCGTGGATGCCTACACCCAGACTGTCGGCGTCTATCCGGAAAGCATCAAGGAAGACCTCAAGGACATCCTGCCTCTGTATGGCGCTCAGCGAATCGTCTCGCTGGGCTACGCCGCGGGCCTGAAATGGGCAGGTCCGCAAGACTCCATCGAGCCGCTGCGCCGCATGGGCAAATGGATCGTCAACCAGATCGCCTCCCCGGAAACGACTCCGGCGCCCTGGTTGCGTCCCTCGATCTAACTCCTCTGTACCCCCGGCCTTTGCCGGGGGTATGCGTTGATCTCTACAGGATTTACCCATGACTACATGCCTAGGATTTGCCGCACATTCCGCCGACTCCGCGCTCGTGCCCTTTCGTTTCGACCGCCGCGTCTTGCGGGCTGATGACGTCGCCATCGATATTGCTTACTGCGGCGTCTGCCACTCAGATGCCCACCAGGTTCACAACGACTGGAACAACACGGTCTACCCTATCGTGCCAGGTCACGAGATCGTCGGGCATGTGACCGCCGTCGGCAGCCATGTCAGCCGTTTCAAGGTTGGCGACCGAGTCGCCGTCGGTTGTCAGGTCGATAGCTGCCTGCAGTGCGCACCCTGTGCCGAGCACCAGGAACAGCTGTGTACCCATGGCCCGACACCTACCTACAACGGCAAGGACCGCCAAACGGGCGAGATCACCTATGGCGGTTATGCCGAGCATATTGTGGTCCGCGAGCAGTTCGTTCTGCGCATGCCTGAAAACCTCGACCCGCGCTACGCAGCGCCTTTACTGTGTGCCGGTATCACCGTGTGGAATCCAATGCGCCGCTACGGTGTCGGCCAAGGGTCGAAAGTAGCCGTCGTCGGGCTCGGCGGGCTCGGTCATATGGCCGTGAAACTGGCCTCAGCCCTGGGGGCTGAAGTCACCGTGATTACTACCTCACCGGGCAAGGCCGACGATGCCCGCACCCTGGGGGCTCATCACGTGCTGTTGTCCAGCGATCCCTCAGCGATGTCGGCGGCAGCCAATGGGTTCGAATTTATCATCGACACCATTCCCCGCCGCCACGACGTCAATCCCTACCTCATGCTATTGGGCCGCGAAGGCGTACTGGTGCTGGTTGGCGCAATCGAACCGCTGGAGCCCATCCACGGTGGCTTGCTGATTCGCAATAACCGCACCCTGGTCGGGTCGCTCATCGGGGGCATTCAGGCCATCCAGGAACTGCTGGATTTCTGCGCCGAACACCAGGTACTGCCCAACTGCGAAATGATTGATATCAAGGACATCAACACCGCCTTTGAGCGCCTGCAAAACAACGACGTGAAGTACCGCTTCGTGATCGACATGACCAGCATGCGCGACGTCACGCAGTAACGGGTGTGGGCGCTGGCTTGCCAGCGACCGAGTCCTTTCACGTATTCAAAGGAGGTTGCATGAGCGTCCCAATCCACTGTCAGGTCGAAGCCTCCAGCCGTGAGGAGTCCTTGCGGCATGTCTCTTTCGCCGAGGGTGAAGTTGAAAAACTTCCGGGCATCGATGCCCAAACGCCGATTCGTCCCATCAAGAAAGTCGCAATCATTGGCGCCGGCACCATGGGCGGCGGCATTGCCATGTGTTTCACCAACGCCGGCATTCCCGTTGCCTTGCTTGAGTTAAAAGCCCCGGCGCTGGAACGTGGTTTATTGCAGATACGCAGCAATTATCAGCGCAGCGTCAAGCGCGGCAAGTTGACCGCTGAGCAACTGGAACAGCGCATGGAGCTGCTCCACGGCACCCTCGATTACGCCGAAATAGCCGATGCTGACCTGGTCATCGAGGCCGTATTCGAAAGCCTTGCGGTCAAGCAGCAGGTGTTCCGTACCCTGGACGAAGTGTGCAAACCAGGTGCGATCCTCGCCAGCAATACCTCGACCCTGGATGTCGACGCCATCGCCGCCGTCACCCGCCGGCCGCACGATGTGGTCGGCCTGCACTTCTTTAGCCCCGCCAATGTCATGCGCCTGCTTGAAGTGGTACGCGGCCAAGCCACGGCGGCCGATACGCTGGCAACCACGCTGAACATCGCCAAACGTATCGGCAAGATCCCGGTAGTGTCCGGCGTATGTTTCGGCTTTATCGGCAACCGCATGCTCGAACCCTACTCCCGCGAGGCCCATCGTCTGGTGCTGGAAGGCGCAACGGTCGCCCAAATCGACAAGGTACTCACCGACTTGGGCATGGCGATGGGCGTCATGGCCATGCATGACCTGGCGGGCATCGATGTCAGTTATCTGGTGCGCGAGTCACGCCGCGAGGTCATCGAGCAGGATCCCGGCTATTGCAAGATCGCCGACGCGCTTTATGACTTGGGTCGCTTCGGACAAAAAACAGAGCGCGGCTTCTACATTTATCAGGGCCGTGAGCGCCTGGAAGATCCGGAGCTCGTCACCCTTGCCGAACATATGGCTGGCGAGCTGGGGATTACACGGCGTGCGATCAGCGATCAGGAAGTCCATGATCGTTGCCTGTTCATGCTGATCAATGAAGGGATTCAATTGCTGGATGAAGGCATCGCCCACCGCAGCAGCGATATCGATCTGGTGTGGATCAATGGCTATGGCTTCCCGGCCTGGCGCGGCGGCCCCTTGCACTATGCCGAGGCACTGGGCCTGGAGGTTGTGCTCAATCGTATTCAACACTACCGCCAGAGCCTTGGGGCTTATGGCCAGATGTGGTTTCAGCCGGCCCCGCTGCTTGAGCAGTTGGTCGCAGCGGGTAAAACCCGAATCACAACACTCTGACTTCCCTCGCAGGAGCGACTTTTAACATGCGTGAAGCCGTCATTTTATCCACCGCCCGCACTCCGATCGCTAAAGCCTTCAGAGGCGCGTTCAATAATCTGAAATCACCCAGTATGGCCAGTTACGCGATTCGGGCCGCGGTCGAACGCGCCGGTATCGAGCCTGGTGAGATCGAAGATCTGGTCATGGGCACCGCAATGCCTGCCGGCACTGCTGGCTTGAACCTGGGACGTATGGCGGCATTGGCCGCCGGCCTCCCTACCAGCGTGAGCGGCCAGACGCTAGACCGACAGTGCGCTTCGGGCCTGATGGCCATCGCCACGGCGGCCAAGCAAATCATGGTCGACGGCATGCAGGTCACGCTGGGCGCCGGTCAGGAGCACATCAGTCTGGTACAAAACCAGCACATGGAATGGGCCATGGCCGAACGGGACGAGCAAGTCATTCGTAACGCCGTACATGCCTATATGCCGATGCTGCAGACCGCCGAGCACGTGGCCAAGCGCTACAACATCAGTCGTGAGGCCCAGGATGCTTATGCCCTGCAATCGCAGCTGCGCACCGCTGCGGCGCAACAGGCCGGGTTGTTTGAGCATGAGATCGTGTCGGTCAGTACCACCCAAAAAGTGCTCGACAAGGTCACTGGCAACATTAGCTACCAAGCCGTCACCCTGAACCAGGACGAAGGTAATCGCCCACAAACGGTTCTAGACGACCTGCATAAACTCAAATCCGTGATAGACGGTGGCTGCATTACCGCCGGGAACGCCAGCCAACTGTCAGATGGCGCCAGCGCCTGCGTGCTGATGGACGCTCGTTTGGCCGAACAAAGAAACCTGACACCCCTGGGCCTGTACCGCGGGATTGCCGTGGCCGGCCTGGCGCCAGAAGAAATGGGCATCGGCCCGGTCTATGCCGTCCCAAAACTGCTTAAGCAGCATGGGTTGCGGATTGACGATATCGGCCTGTGGGAACTCAACGAAGCCTTCGCCTGCCAGGTGCTGTACTGCCGTGACACGCTGGGCATTGACCCGGCCAAGCTGAACGTTAACGGCGGTGCCATTGCAATCGGACACCCGTACGGCATGAGCGGTGCACGGATGGTTGGACATGCCCTGCTCGAAGGCAAACGACGCGGCGTGAAGTACGTGGTGGTCACCATGTGCGTCGGTGGCGGCATGGGGGCTGCCGGGTTGTTCGAGGTGCTATAACCCCCCTGTAACCCCCCTGTAGGAGCGAGCTTGCTCGCGATTCAGACGACGCTGCCTGTCTGCAAAAACGCGTTGATCCGATCGCGAGCAAGCTCGCTCCTACAGATGTGCGCGAATCAATTTCTTGTTGATCTTGCCGACACTGGTTTTAGGGATCTCGGCGACGAATTTGAACTGCTTGGGGATCGCCCACTTGTTGATACGGCCCCGCTCCACATACTGCTGCAGGTGGGTTTCAAGCTGGCATGCATCGAGGTACTGGCCTGGCTCGCACACCACCAGCGCCATCGGTCGTTCGCCCCACTGCTCATCGGCAATCCCGACCACCGCGACCGAGTTGACCGATACGTGTTCGCTGATCAGGTTCTCCAAGTCCAGCGAGCTGATCCACTCCCCGCCCGTCTTGATCACATCCTTGATTCGATCCTTGATTTCCACCCCGCCCTGAGGGTCGATAGACGCCAGGTCTCCGGTGTGCATCCAGCCGTTGTGCCAAAGCTCGGCACCCTTTTCAGGCTCTTTCAAGTAACCCTGCGTTAACCAGGGGGCACGCAAGACGATCTCGCCCAAAGACTCACCATCGTGAGGAACGCTATTGCCACTGGCGTCGACAATTCTCAAATCGACCATCGCAATGGGCATGCCGGTCTTTATTCGATTGGGTAGCTGTGCATGTGCCGACGCTTCAAGTTCCGGGGTACGCAGGTAAGTGCTGCAAATCATCGGGCAGGTCTCGGACATGCCATAACCGCTGTGCACGAGCATACCTCTGGCGGTTGCCTGGCTGGCGATACCCAGCGTCAGGGCGCTGCCTCCCAGGAGCATTTTCCAGCCATCAAAACGGGTCTGCTGTGCTTCGGAACAATTGAGGATCATTTGCAGAATGGTCGGCACGCAATGCGAAAACGTGACGTTCTCTTCTCGATAGAGCCGCACCAGGCTATTGGGCTCATAACGCCCTGGATACACCTGCTTGATGCCCATCAGCGTGGCGACATAGGGCACGCCCCAGGCGTGCACATGAAACATCGGGGTGATCGGCATATAGACGTCGTCGGAGCGCAACAGCGGGAAACTTTGATACGCGCTCATGGTGCCTACGGCATTCAGGGTGTGCAGCACCAACTGGCGATGAGTGAAGTACACGCCTTTGGGGGCTCCGGTGGTCCCGGTGGTGTAAAACAGCGTCGCCACCGAGTTCTCATCAAAATCCGGAAAATCGTAGTGGGTGGTGGCTTGGGAAAGCAGGTTTTCATACTCCCCCAGCATCGGCAGTTCAGTGCTAATCGCTGGATCGTCAGAGAGCCGGATATAGCCCTTGACGGTATTCAGGTCACCGCGGATCTGCTCGATCAAGGGCAAGAAATCATCATGCACCAACACCAAGTCATCCTCGGCGTGGTTCATGGTGTAGAGCACTTGATCCGGGGACAGACGAATGTTCACCGTGTGCAACACCGCGCCAATCATCGGCACCGCAAAGAAACACTCTAGGTAACGATGGCTGTCCCAGTCGAGCATGGCCACCGTGTCTCCGGCCTTGACGCCAGCGGCAGTCAGCGCATTGGCCAGCCGGTGGATCCGTTCATTCAGGGTTTTGTAGCTGTAACGCAACTTATCGGCGTAGACGATTTCATTCGCAGGCTCATATCGCCCCCCCGACAGCAACAAGCTTTTAATCAGCAATGGGTAGGTGTAGGCGCCCTGCGCTGGGGTAATTATTTTTGTCTTCAGCATGCTGATTCTTCCTGATTCAAAACTGCGCTGCATCGAGTAAATAGAGGCTTTCGCTGCCGGCCTTGAGCGAAACGCCAAGGGAGTGAATACGCGGTAACACGCGGGCAAAGTAAAAGCGTGCGGTGCCCAGTTTGCTGACGTAGAACTCATCCCCAGCCTGTTTGCCCACGGCGGCTTTGGCCATCCGTGCCCACATGTAGGCATAGGCGGTGTAGCCAAATACCTCCAGGTACTCGACTGAGGCCGAGCCGACTTCATTCGGGTTGTTTTGGGCCCGATCCAGCAGCCAGGCGGTCAGTTCGTCGAGGGTGTCTACGGCCGCGGCCAGTGGCTTGGTGAATTCGTTCAGCTCGGCGCTGGCAGTGGCGATGAACTGACGAACCTCGTCAGCGAACAGTCGATACAGTGCCCCGCCACTGCCCACTGTCTTGCGCCCGGCCAGGTCAAGTGCCTGAATGCCGTTGGTGCCTTCGTAGATCTGGGTGATGCGCACATCGCGCACCAACTGTTCCTGGCCCCACTCGCGGATATAGCCGTGACCGCCGAAAACCATCTGCCCATGCAGGGTGACTTCCAGCCCTCGGTCAGTGAGAAACGCCTTGGCCAGCGGGGTCAGCAGGGACACCAGTGCTTGCGCGCGCTCTCGGGTGGGGGCGTCTTCGCTGTATTTGGCCGTGTCCAGTTGCAAGGCCACGAAGCTGGAAAAAGCACGCCCACCCTCGTTCAAGGCTTTCATGGTCAGCAGCATGCGCCGTACGTCCGGGTGCACGATGATCGGGTCGGCAGATTTGTCCGGGTTCTGCACACCGCTCGGTGCACGGCTTTGCAGGCGCTCACGAGCATAGTCGACGGCGCTCTGATAGGAGCGTTCGCCCTGCGCCAGTCCCTGAATGCCGACGCCCAGACGCTCGTAGTTCATCATGGTGAACATCGCGGCCAGGCCCTTGCCCGGCGCATCGACAATCCAGCCAGTGGCTTGATCGAAGTTCATCACACAGGTAGCGGACGCCTTGATGCCCATCTTGTGTTCGATGGAACCGCAGGACAGCGAGTTGTGTTCACCCAACGAGCCATCGGCATTGACCATGACCTTGGGCACCAGAAACAGCGAGATACCTTTGGGCCCCGCCGGGGCATCCGGCAGTCTGGCCAGTACCAAGTGAATGATGTTCTCGGTCAGGTCGTGCTCACCGCCGGTGATGAAAATCTTGCTGCCACTGATGGTGTAACTGCCGTCGGCCTGAGCCTCGGCCTTGGTGCGTATCAGCCCCAGGTCGGTGCCGCAGTGGGCTTCGGTCAGGCACATGGAGCCGCTCCAGACCCCGGCATACATGTTCGGCAGGTACTTCGCTTTCAGCTCTTCGCTGGCATGCGCACAGAGCGACAGGCAGGCACCGGCCGTCAGCATCGGGTAGGTGCCAAACGACAGGTTGGCCGAGGTGACCATTTCTTCGACCTGGGCAGAAATCGCCTTGGGCATGCCCATGCCACCGTACTGCGGGTCACCGCCAACACCGACCCAGCCGCCGTCGGCAAAGGCCTGATAGGCCTCGCGATAACCCTCGGGGACTTTCACCTCGCCGTTGTCCCAGGAACAGCCTTGCTCATCGCCACTGCGGCGCAGCGGCGCGATGATACCTGCGCTGATCTTGCCAGCCTCTTCCAGGATCGCAGCAGCCGTTTCTTCGTCAACCACCTCAGCCATTCCAGGCAGCTGAGCCCAAAGACTGGACACTTCAAAGACTTCATTGAGCACGAAGCGCATGTCGCGCAGAGGAGCTTTGTAATCAGACATGGTTGGCTTACTCAGACAGTGTGAGGGCATGACGCATGCCCTGGTTGAGAGAGTTGTCAGTCTCGTTGGCCTGCACCGCTGGCTCATGCTTCGGCTCATCGGTAGCCGCACGACGATGCAACGAAGGCCCGCGCAACAGGAAGTACGACAACGCGGGGATCAGGATCAGCGCGCCGAGCATGTTCCACAGGAACATGAAGGTCAGCAGGATGCCCATGTCCGCCTGGAACTTGATCGGTGACCAGACCCAGCACACCACACCGGCCGCCAGCGTAATGCCCACCAATCCGACGACCCGCCCGGTGAAGGACACGGCTTTGCGATAGGCCTCCCCGAGTGACAGCCCCTGGCGCTGGTGATGCAACTGCACGCTGAGCAAGTACAGCGCGTAGTCCACGCCGATCCCCACACCCAGAGCGATTACCGGCAAGGTCGCCACCTTCACCCCGATGCCCATGACCACCATCAGCGCTTCGCAGAGGATCGACGTCAGCACCAGCGGCAGCAAGGCCACCAGTGTGGCGCGCCAGCTACGGAAGGTAATCAGGCAGAACAACGTCACCGCCGCGTAGACATAAAGCAGCATGGTGCGGTTGGCTTCGCGCACCACGATGTTGGTCGCAGCCTCAATCCCCGAGGTGCCGGCGGCCAGCAGGAACTGGCGATCCGGGGTGCTGTTTTCCTTGGAGAACTTCTCGGCAATCGCCACCACCGCGTCCAGCGTCTCGGCCTTGTGATCCTTGAGGAAGGCAATCACCGGCATCAACGAACAGTCGTTGTTAAACAGCTCCGGGGAGTTGACCGAGGCTTGCTGGGCGGAATAGTTCAGCACGTCCTGGTTGCGCTGGATGCTATTGAGTTTGGGGTTACCCTCGTAGGTGCCCGCCGTGATCTGGCGCACCGCGTTAACCAGCGAAGACGTTGCCTGAACCCCAGGCGACTGCTGCAACTCCCAGGCCAAGCGGTCGGCGAGTACCAGCGTCTGATAGCTCAGGCAACCTTCCGGGGCGGTCTTGATCATCACCGCAAACATGTCGCTGGATAGCGCGTAGTGGCTGGTGATATAGGCGTTGTCACGGTTATAACGCGAGTCGGCACGCAACTCCGGTGCTCCACTGTCGAGGTCACCGATCTGCAGTTGCAGGCTGACCACAAAGCCGCCGATCCCCATCAACAGCGCCACCAGTACCGCGCCAGTGGCCCACTTGCGGGTAGTAAAACGATCAAGCAGATCCCACAGTTTGCCGAAACCGTTGTGCCCGGCCGCCCGCGTGTCGATTTTCAGGGCGCGCTCGGCTGCTTTCTGCCCAACGCCGATGTATGACAGCGCCACCGGCATCAGCAGCAAGGAAGTGAAGATCAATACCGCCACCCCGATGCTGGCGGTGATCGCCAGATCCTGGATCACCGGGATGTCGATCAGCATCAGCACGGCAAAACCCACAGCGTCAGCCAGCAACGCGGTGACTCCGGCGATAAACAGACGGCGGAAGGTATAGCGCGCAGCAACCAGCTTGTGGGTGCCACGGGCGATGTCCTGCATGATGCCGTTCATTTTTTGCGCCGCGTGGGACACGCCGATGGCGAAAATCAGGAACGGCACCAGCACCGAGTAAGGGTCAATGGCATACCCCAACCAGGCCACAATCCCCAGTTGCCAGATCACGGCGATCAACGAACAGCCCACCACCAACAAAGTGCTGCGGATACAACGGGTGTAGAAATAAATGATGACCAGCGAAGTGACCACCGCCAGGCCGAAGAACATCATCACCTGAATCAAACCATCAATCAGGTCGCCCATCAGTTTGGCAAAACCGATCACCCGGACTTTGTACTGTCCCTTACCCTCCTCCCCGGCTTTGCGAGCCGCGCTGTCCCCGGCGAATTCGATCTTGTCGCGCAGTTGCTGTTCGAGTAGTTGCGAGAATTGGTGGTAGTTGATGCTCTGGCCGGTGGCCGACGCCTTGTCCAGCAGCGGCACAATCAACATGGTGGACTTGAAGTCACTCGCCACCAGGCTACCGACAATGCCGGCACGATTGATGTTCTGGCGCAGGCGCTCGATATCCTCCGGCGAACCCTTGTAGGTGTCGGGCATGACCGGGCCACCCTGAAAGCCTTCCTCGGTGACTTCGGTCCAACGTACTCCAGGACTCCACAGCGATTTCATCCAAGAGCGGTCGACACCTTCCGTGAGGAACAACTGATCGTTGACCTGTTTGAGCACCTCAAGGTATTGCGGGTCGAAAATATCGCCTTGGGTGTTTTCGACCACCACCCGCACCGAGTTGCCCAGGCCGCGTAATGACTGGCGGTTTTCCAGGAAGTTTTTGATGTACGGCTGGCTCTGCGGAATCATTTTCTCAAAGCTGGGACGCAGTTCCAGGCGAGTCACTGCCATATAGCCCAGCACCAGGGTCACCAGTGTCATGAGCACCATGAACATCGGGCGGTAGTTGAATACCAACCGCTCCAACCGGTTGCCGGAGCACCGATCGAAGTCACGTAGCTCGCGGATCACCGGCATGGTGTCTTGTTTGATATTGCCCATGTCTGGGTACTCGCTCTAATTATTCGAGGTCTTATTTGACGGACAATCTCTGTGCACCACGGCTGCCCACCACCACCAGCGAACCATCAACGGCCTGGCTGACGCCGGACACCGGGGACGGGTCCTGCTGTGCCAGCAACTGCAACTGCGTACCGCCCGCCTGACTGATCAGCGCGGGCCCGGCCTGAGTGAACAGCTGGTACTGCCCCTGGGCATTAATGATCCCGGCCGTGATGCTGACGTGCAGGCCACTCGCCAAAGGGGCCCAGTGTTCGCCACCATCGGTGCTGCGAAACACATTGCCGCCCAGACCGTAGGCAAGCACTTCACCGGGCTTGCCTACGACACCGAAGTAGCTGCCTTGATAGGGCGTCTGCAGGGCTTTGAAACGCTGCTCTGGAGCATTCCATTTGAGCAACAGCCCCTGCTCGCCCGCGATGTACAACCCGTCGCCTGTCGAAGCGATCGCGTTAAGGTGAAAACCCTGCGGGTTATCGGTGCGATCCTGAAACGGCGTCCAGTTCTGGCCACCATCCTCGGTACGCAGGATCAGGTTGAACACACCGACCACATAACCCAGCTTGTCGTTGGCAAACCACACGTCGAGAAAGGGTTTGTCGGCGCCTTGTTCGATCAGACGCTGACCTTCAGCAACCAGCAGTGGCCATTGCTCATTGGCGGGCTCGGCAGTGGCCAGCGCCGAATAATGTTTGACCAGCAAGTCACCGATCTGGCGACCGTCCAGTTGCTTGCGCCAGGTGACGCCGGCATCGCTGCTGTGCAGCACGACACCATCATTGCCGACCGCCCACCCTTGTTGGGCAGACGGAAAAAACACCGCCGTCAGATCACTGCTAAGCGGGACGCTGGCCTGCAGCCAATTTTTGCCAGCATCATCGGAATAAAGAATATGGCCACGCTGCCCTACGCTGACCAGACGCTCGCCGGCGCGGGCAATGCCAATCAACGGACTGCGCACCGCCAAAGAACTTGGATGGGCCGGCAGATCCAGCACATCCACATAACTGGCTGCCTGCGCGACACCCTGCAACAGCGCCAGCATCGAGCACAGCATTCCCAGTACTAACTTATTCAAAGAACCCATACCGCACCTTCCAGGAAAACGACGCCGTAAAGCACACGAGGTGCAGGCCGGCGCCGGAGTCAGTAACCCAAGATGAACGGCACTTGGGCCGTCCATCTTCCAGTCACACTGCCGGGGAAAACATCGCTGATTACCCAGGACTTTTTAGCGAATTCCGGACCCTGCCAGGGCATCCGGTGCCCACTGCGCCTTCGACAGAGGTGCGACATACTTGATGCCGCCGTACGTACCCGTAACACCGTTGATGTTGTACGAACCGCCCACCAGGTCGTAAATCATGAAAGGTGTGACATCAGGAATGTTTTTGTCGTAGCTCTGGCTGAGGAAGGCAAAAGAGCCGCGGTAGAGCTTGCCGCTCGAGTCGTATTGGTCAGAGGCCAACGCGATCCAGCTGTCTTCGTCCAGGTAGATACGGCGCTTTTGATAGATGTGCCGTGAACCGGATTTGAGCGTGCCTTCCACGACCCAGACGCGGTGTTTCTCCCAGCGCACAAAGTCGGGTGCGATGTGGTTCGGGGTCGTTAATTGTTGGGTGTCTACGGCGTAGGTCAGCTTGTAGGTGTTGTAGGGCACCACCATTTCCTGCTTGCCCACCAGCTTCCAGTCGAAGCGGTCCAGAGCACCGTTGAAGACGAATACATCGTCGTAAGTACCGGCGCCACCAGTGCCCGGGTTCGGTGTGTCATAGGCCAGGTCCGGTGCCAGCTTCACTCGGCGCTGGCCGGGCAAGTACTGCCAGCTGCGGCGCGGCTGCGCCAATGGATTAGCTGTGTCCTTGAGCATGATTGCCTCTCCCGCACGACGCGCAGGACCGGTGTAATACAGCTTCATCTGAAAGAACACGTCAGTGCTGTTGAACGGCTTGGTCATGTCGTCGTAGACCGGATAATTAGAGAACGACAGCGCCGTGGTGGACAGCGTTGGCACACCGGCCGAATCAACGTTCCAGGAGTCATACTTGACGTTGCGATTGCCCCCGACACGCAGCAAGTGGTTCCACATGGCCTCAGCGCCCGAAGTCGGGATCGGGAATGGCACGCCCGGCAGCAAGTTCTCGATAGCCAAGCCGTTATTGACGGACTTGGTACCGGTGGCATTTTTGACACTGTTGTCCAGCACCGCAGCAGGCAGAGCAACAGTGCGATGGGTCGGGTAAACATTGATGTGGAAAGTGGGGTAACGCTTGGCCAACTCTGCCGAAGTCGCCGTCAGCAGACCCTTGTACTGATCGACGTTCTTGCCATCGATCACCAGCAGCGGTTTCTCATCGGCAAAGGGGTCTGGACGCATGCCGTCACCCGCTTTGAAGCTCGCTGGTGCAGTCGTCAACCCGCCCTTGTAGGCCGGAATCGAACCATCGGCATTACCTGCCACCTCTGCGCCTACACGGGTCAGGCTGGTGCCCAGCTTGGCGGCTTCCTGCTCCGATACTGCTGCTTGAGCCTGACCGGCAATCACCGCCGCCAGGGAAGCAGCCAGCACGCTATTTAGAAATCTCATCTGAATTCTCTCCACTTGTTTTTGTTGTCTGAGCGTCAATCAGAAGGTGGTTTTGAACGAGGCCGTGAGCATCCCGCGATCTTTGAGCAGCGGCGCCAGGCCTGCCTGCGAAGTGATTTGGCCAGGAATGCAGCGGTATTGCCCCCCGCTGCCAGGGGTGTTGTTATCAAACCCGGTTTCACAGGTATTGAACGGACCGAAGGAGTCGACGTATTTGAGGTCGAACTTGTATTTTTGATAGACGTCAGCCGCGACCCCTATGGAGTAGCCACCTGCGTCCTCGCTGCCACCCAACTGGACCGCTGAGTTACCTTTCAGGCCGACGTTGTAGGCCACCGGCATGGACATATCGACACCCGGGAACACCTGGAACCAGGTCGGCGAAAAGTTGACCGCGATGGAGTAAGCGTTGGTGGTGACTTTATCGACCCCCTTGTAGCTGGAGTTGCCCTTGAAGGACTGCTCGCCCTTGTCGACGCTGACCAGATGGGTCATGGCGCCTTCTACAGCCAGCGACGAGGAGTCCCACAACGGTGTATTGCCAAAGCTCACCAGACCGTTGAGTACCACGTGAACAGTCTTGCCTCGGGCCGTTCCGGTTTCGCCTCTGTCCGGCATGGAACCGATCAAGTTGTCGCCATTGACCAGGCCCTGCCCGGCTTGCCCGTTCAAGGATGAGTTGATGGTGGTGAAGTTGCTCAACAGCGGCATGTTTTCGCGATAGTTGACATCAAGACCGACGCTGACCGGGCCCACACTCTTGGACAGGCTGATGCCATAGATATCAATGTCATCGGCATAAGCGGCCAAATATTCAGCGCCTGCGAGGCCCGCCACACCTGGCTGCTGCAGGTTAGGCGCATTGATCAGCACCACCGGCATTGGGTCCGAGGTTTTGCGGTAGTAGAAACCCAGGGTGCCGTCCAGCCATTGTGGGCTCCACTTGGCCATCAACCCAAAGTCGCCAGTGCTATGCGGCTTGAGATCATGCCCACGCGGTGTGCCGTAAAAAGCGCCGGCTCCGTTCAGCGCCGTCGGCACCGGCAACCAGAACACATCGCCACCCTCACCGAACATGTCATAGCCGCCCATGTAGGTCCCACCCTCAGGCAGGCGCGTGTTGCGGAACTCCAGGAAGTATTGCGCACCCAGGGTCAGCTCTGGATTGACCGTGAGCGACATGGACAGCTGGTTGCGCGGCAGGAACAACTCTTTGGTTTCGGTGCCCGGCACGTTGTACAACTTGGCCAGATCCAACCCCGACTGACCGTAGTTGATGCCGTTGGCTGCGTTGAACAGGGTCTCGCCCCAAAACATGTTGTGCCGGCCCAACTTGGTGCTGAACATCGACTCTTCGCCGACCTCAGTGCTGTAGAACACAAAGGCGTCGAGGATTTCTCCCGAAGGGCCGTTGTAATAACGGTCGGTGTAGCGGCTAAGGCCATGGCGCTGGGCGGCGTGGCCGTTGAGCGAGTCGCCCGGCTGGATCGCACCAGACGGACGCGCCGCCACCAGGTTGCCAGCGTTGCCCTCTTGCCCCGGGAAAGGGTTGGAGTTGGAACCCACGTGATCATAGGCATGGTCGTACCAGCTCGCGGCACTCACCCGAAAACCCATTTTCCGTTGATAGACCACATCAAACTCTGTCAGCAGGTCGACCCGCTGAGTCACTGGGCTACCGACGCTGAAGTTCTTATCGCCGTCGTTGTAGTTGGAGGCGTTAGCGATCTTCGCGTTCTGCCCTTCCACCCGTTGGCCATAACTGGTCTTGAAGGTGTTATCAAAGCGCACGGCCCAGTCTTCACTGCCGTTGGTGAGTTCAAAAGCCTGGGCCGCGGGTGTGGCCGCCAGCACGATGGCGCTGGCCAACAAGCTGCGACACAGAGGGCTATGTCCTGTACGGGTCTGCATTACGTTGTCTCCGTTTTTTTGTTGTTTTTATTTTTAAGGTTCCAACAACGGCCCACCTCCGGTCCTGACGGTGATGTGAGCCTGTTTCTTTCTGGCGGTTGATTCGGGTGCTTGTATTGAGGCGTTGACGCCTAGCGATCCAGCGTCTGGATAAACGCTTCGGCCTGCGGCCATTCGCCGTAACCGGCTGCTGGGTTGAGATGACCTACAGCGCCGAGGTTGACCAATTCGCTGCCCCAGTTGCGGGCCATTTGCGTCACCGACTCAAGGCTCGCCAGGTGATCATTGGTGCTGGCCGCAACGATCGACGGGAACGGTAAAGGGCCCTTGGGCAGAGGGTCCCAGCCATTGGCCCGCAGGCTCTGCGGGGTCGGATAACCAACTGGCCAGCTGGCATCAAGGTTTGGCGGTGCAGCCAGCAAAGCGCCCTTGATCGGACGGTTATAACGCGCAGCCCAATGCACCACCATCAACACACCAGCACTGTGAGCCACCAGGATCACCGGGCCGGTAATCGTCTGCAGCTCGCTCTGGATCGCTTCCACACGGGCCGCGAGGCTGAGCTTGTTTTCTTCCAGGGGCGGCACTGAGCGCACGTTCTTCAGCTTGGCTTCCAGCAACGTTTGCCAATGCTCTGAGACGTGATTACGCAAGCCCGGCACTATCAAAATCGTGGTGTCACTCATCGAACTATTTCCCCTTGAACAATCCATCGAGCGGTCCGCTGACATGTCGAACCCGCCAACTGCACAGTAGAATTCGCCTTGTCGAAGCGCTTTACATTTAGCGTCAGCCACTTCTCTTTTGATGACAGGCAGTGCGAATAGATTGGGGGATTTGCGGCCAGATGCTTTTCAATTCACGACCAAGCCTCTATAAATGGCAGGCAGTTGCGACAGCGAGACCTCATTTGTCACCGGATGGAATGAATGCACGCCATGACCGCTCAAGCCCGATCTGCCGTACTGACCAATTACATGGAAGTAGCTCGCCATCTGCGACTGAACGCGCACGCGCTGTTGGCTGAGGTCGGATTGAGCCCCTCAATCATGAACGACCCCAATCAGCGTATTCCTGCCAGCGCCAGCATCATCCTGCTGGAAAAGTCTGCACAGCTCAGTGGGTGCAGCACCCTCGGCCTGCGCATGGCCGAGCTGCGTCACATATCGGACTTTGGTGAAGTAAGCCTGCTACTCAGTCACCAGAACACCCTGCGCGATGCGCTGAAAGTCATCGTGCAATACCGCCACATGATCAACGACTCATTGGCGATTTTCATTGAGGAAACCGGCAATACGGTGATCATTCGCGAAGAATTGGTCACGGAGATGGCCACGAACAATCGCCAATCCATCGAACTGGCCATCGCCGTGATGCACCGCTTTTGCGCGGCTCTGCTCGGCGCGCACTGGCACCCGATCAATGTCTGTTTCACCCACGAAGCGCCAGCGGATCTCACCGTGCATCGGCGCATCTTCGGCTGCAAGGTGGAGTTCGGCAGCGAGTTCAACGGCATCGTTTGCCCCTCTGCCAACCTCGACACCGCCAACCCTCTGGCCAACGCGGCCATGGCCCGGCACGCGCAACGCTACCTGGACTCGCTGCTGAGCAAAACCGATCACTCCCTGGCGTTTGACGTGCGTAAATCCATCTACCTGTTATTGCCTATGGGCCGCGCCACCATTGAACAGATTGCCCAGAGCCAAGGCATGAACGTACGCACCCTGCAGCGCCGGCTGGAAGAAGACGGTGCCCGCTTCAGTGAATTGATCAATAGCGTGCGCTGCGACCTGGTGATTCGCTACCTGGAAAACCCCGGCTATTCGCTGGGACGAATCGCCGACATGCTTGGCTACTCGATGCCCAGTTCATTTACCCGGTGGTTTATTTCCCAATTCGGCATGCCACCAGCCGCCTGGCGCAACGAACACAAAATCATGGTGCGCAAGGACAGCTAATGCCTGTCAGTTGTAGGAGCGAGCTTGCTCGCGATGGTTTCAAAAACGCTGCGTTATCCAACCAACACACGCGTTATCGTTAGCGACCATCGCGAGCAAGCTCGCTCCTACAGGTTCAGGTGGCTACAAGCCCCAGTGCATCAACAACAGCACCAGCACCACAAGGAAGACGGTCTCCCCGACCATCAACAGAATGGGTTTGATACCCACTGCGGCCAGTTCCTTGAGCTGGGTTTTCATGCCCAAGGCACTGATGGCGATCACCAGACACCAACGTGACAACTCATTGGTAAAACCCTGCACGACCGGGGCGATCCAGCCAGTGCTGTTGATGCAGGCAAGTATCAGAAAGCCTACGGCAAACCAGGGCAACAAGGGCGGACGCTTGCCGGTCGGGTCGGCGCCCTGCATGCGGGTCATCAGGACCGCGCAAACGATCACCGGCAGGAGCATGGCAACGCGCATCAGCTTAACGACAGTGGCGGTATCACCCGTCTCGGTAGACATGCTGTAGCCCGCCCCGACCACCTGAGCCACGTCGTGGATCGTGGCACCGAGAAACACCCCGGCTTGCTGAGGATTGAGTTCGAGCCAGTTGGCGATCATTGGGTAAACGATCATGGCCATGGTCGACAGCGCCGACACGCCAATCACGGTGAACAGGGTGGCACGCTCCTTCTGCGGATGGTTAGGCAAGGCCGCCGCCAGCGCCAGGGCTGCTGAAGCACCGCAAATGGCCGTAGCGCCCCCCGTGAGCATGCCAAACACGCGCTGAAACCCCATCGCCTTGGCTGCCACCATCGAAACCACGATGGTCACCGCCACCAGAGTCACCACTAACACCACCGGTTTCCAGCCCAGTGCTGCGATTTGTTCGAGGGTTATACGCATACCCAGCAATGCCACGCCGATGCGTAAAACAGTACGCGAGGTGAACTCGATACCGGCCTTGCACGAACCTTCGCCTGCCAGAAAATTTACCGCCATGCCAAGCAGCAGCGCGAAGAGCATGACCGGTGCGCCATAGTGCTCGGACAGGAAGCTCGCGGCTGCAGCGACAATCAGGCTGACAATAAAGCCGGGGGCCAGTTCTCGCGCACGGGTGTGAACGTAGGACATCGCCATGACACTCATGCTGCAAATTCCTTGGAAGGCATAACAATGAACACCTGGTCGTCGACCACCTCAACCGGGTAGCTGGCAACCTTCACCGCTGTCGAATTGAGCATGTAACCGCTGACCAGATCGAAGCGCAGGCCATGGGCACAACACTGGATCACTCGCCCCTCAAGGCGACCGCCACAGAGTGAAGCGCCCTGATGCGGGCAACTGTCGTCGATGGCGTAGAACTGGCCGGCGACATTGAACAGCGCCAGGCTGCTGCCCTCAGGCTCGAACAGCGAGCGCATGCCGGGTGGCGGGACTTTTTCAGGTGGGACCGCAATGCGTTGGCTCATGCCGTGTGACTCCCCTCAACGCCCTGCGCAAGGGCTTGCTGCATGGCCTGCAACAGGACCTCGGCCGGTTGTGCACCGGACACCGCCTGACGACGATTAAAGATGAAATAGGGCACGCCTTTGGCACCCATGCCGCCATCGTCGTAGGGGCTACGCGCGCCTTCCAGGCAGTCGACCAGAGCCTCTCGCGGGTAACCACACGACTCAGCGATCGCCAGCAGCGTTGTGCTGTCACCAAGGTTCTTGCCTTGATGGAAATAGGCCGCGAACAACCGTTCCAGCAACGTATCGCGCTGCGCCACGCTGCCCAACTCAGCAGCACGCTCCAACACGCGATGCGCATCGGCGGTATTGGGCATCGTAGTGATGCCACTGAAGTCGATGCTCAAACCGACCGCAGCCGCAGCCTGGCGCACCTGCGCCTGGCGTGCTTGCACAGCCTCGGCACTGCCCAGGCGTTGACGGTAAAACTCGACAAAAGGAACGCCCTGCGCGGGCAGATGCGGCAACAATTGCACGCCATGCCATGCCAGCTCCAATGTCACATCCGGGTGGCTGGCACGTAGCTGAGCCAGCGCGCGATCGAGCTGGTGTTTACCTATCAGGCACCAAGGGCAAATAAAATCGAAGAACGCATCAATACGCAATGACCCCGTCATGACGACACCCCCATCACGGCTTTAGTGGATGTTTGATCCGCAGCATCAGAGGGCACGTCATCGACCGCCTCAGCCTGCGCACGGGCAATATCGTTGAGATAGTGACGGCGGATATAGAAGAATACTGCCGCTGACGCGATGCTCATCAGTGGCACCAACTGGAAGGCTCCGTGCAGACCGATAACGTCCGAGACCTTGCCTGTCAGAAATGGCCCCGGAGCCAGACCAATCATGTTGTTGACCAAGGTCAGAGTTGCGAAAGCGGTGCCATGCACTCTGTAGTGGGTCAGGCTCGCAATCGTGGCAACGGTCGTGCCGTTGATGCCAGTTGTCATGAGCATGGCCATACCAAGCAGCACCAACTGGACAGTGCCAACCGGCTGAATCAACGCCAGTGAAAGCAGCAGGCAACTGCCCAGGCAGAACACAATGGAAATCTCGACCTTGCGCAATGGTGACTTGCGGCACAGACGGTCGCTGAGCATGCCGCACAAAACCGCTCCCACGCCGCAACACAGCACCATAACGCCCGCCATAACACCGGCCTTGCCCTCACCCATCCCGTAGTAGCGGTTGAAATAGCTCGGCATCCACACAATCATGCTACCGACAACGAACGTCTGGAGGCCGCTGGCGATATAAGCGCCAATCACCGAACGCGTGTTAAACAAAGTGCGCAGCGCACGCTTGAGCTGCACCTTGCACTTGCTTCCAGCCTTTTCCAGGCGCTGCGGGGCAATTCGAGACTCCTTGACGATGAGCGGATACAGCGCCGCCAGCAGCAAACCGAACAGTGCCATACAGGCAAACGACCAACGCCAGCCCAACTTGACCGCAATCGCACCGCCCAGGGAGATACCCAGCACTGAGCCAAACATTGCCCCTGCCATGAAGGCACTGGCGAGGGTCGCACGCATCCCTTTAGGGAAGACCGACAGCACCACGGCGATACCGACACTGCCGTAAGCCGCCTCACCCACGCCGACCATAAAGCGTGCAATCAGCATTTCCTGGTAGTTTTCTGCCAGGGCACAGCCCAAGGTGGCCAAGCTCCATAACATGGCCATCAGGGTCAGACTCTTGACCCGGCCAAAACGGTCAGCCATCAGAGACAGCGGGATCGTCAGAAGACCGACCATCAAGGCGACAATGCCACTGAGCAGACCCAGTTGGCCGTCACTCAGTACCCACTCGCCCTTGAGAATCGGGAACACCGCATTGAGTACCTGCCGCGACATGTAATCGGATATCAGCAGCCCAAAGGTCAGTGCAAAAACGGCCCAGGCATACTTGCGAGGAATGCCGACCGAAGTATCCTCTGCATCGTCTGCTGCACTGTGCTGATAGGCCATACTGCCTCCTCGGTGTCTTGCACCTGTATTGTTATTGTTTTGAGTCTTGCTTACGTGCTTCAGGGTGAGCGCTCCTCTGGGGAGCCGCTCAAAACCTGTGGGAGTCTGGCCGCCAGCGATGCAGGCGACACATAAAATAAATCATGCAGCTTTTATGGGACCCCGTAGGAGCTGCCGAGGAACGACAGCTGCGATCTTTTGACGTTGACGCGTTCCTGCACGAAAGATCAACAGCTCGCAGCCGTCGTTCCTCGGCAGCTCCTACGGATCGGTGTACCCCAGTTTGCTGCGCGACAGCGCAGCGTCGGGACTCAGTAAGGCTTGTCGCCAATGATGGTGGCGCGCTCCATCTTGCGATGGCAGGCAGGGTAATCCATTACCGCGTAGTGCTGTGTGCTGCGGTTGTCCCAAATAGCGATGCTGTTGGGCTTCCAGCGCCAACGCACCTGATACTCCGGAATGTGTGCCTGACTGGTCAGGTAACGCAGTAACTCGGACGAGCCCTGAGTGAAGTCCTGGCCGACACGCACTCGCTCCGGGGTGTGAAAGTTGCTGAAGTGCATGGTGAAAGAGTTGACGAACAACACCTTCTCACCAGTCTCCGGATGGATACGCACCACCGGATGTTCAGCGTCCGGGTACCGGGCTTTGAGCGCCAGACGCTTTTCGATCGGCATCGCCGCACCAAAGGTCGCCTCGATGCTGTGACGGGCGCGAAGACCTTCAATCTTCGCTTTCACCTCTTCTGGCAGATGCTTGTAAGCCTCCACCATATTGGTCCACATGGTGTCCCCGCCGACGGTTGGGCACTCCAGACAACGCAGTATGCTGCCCATTGGCGGCGCCTCACGCCAGGTGGCGTCGGTGTGCCAGGAGTTCTCGTAGCGCTCGACCGGGCTGCTCGGGTCTTTATAGACCTGGACCAAGCCGGGGTAATCCGGGTGACTGCCGATGACCGGGTGATCCTCCAGCTCGCCGAAGCGGCGGGCAAAAGCCGCGTGCTCGGCGCGACTGATGTCCTGATCACGCACGAACAGCACGCGATGCTTGAGCAATTGGGCACGGATCTCGGCGAACAGGCCCTCATCATGAACGGCATCGGCAAGGTTGACGCCCGTCAGCTCTGCACCAATGCTGCAGGTAAGTTGTTCAACTTGCATGGCGGCAGACCTCCTTAGATGACGAAGATTGATGAGCCCGTGGTCTTGCGCGACTCCAGATCACGGTGAGCCTGCACGGCGTCCTGCAAGCTGTAATGCTGGTTAATCTCGATTTTGATCTTGCCGCTGCCGACCAGGCCGAACACTTCACCAGCCAGATCGGCTTTCTCTGCCGGGTCGGCGATGTAATCGGCCAATGCCGGACGCGTCATGAACAACGAGCCTTTCATCGCCAGTAGCGCCGGATTGAAGGGCGGAATCGGACCGGATGCAGTACCGACGCAAACCAGCAGGCCACGACGTTTCAGAGAGTCCAGCGAGCCCTCGAATGTGTTCTTGCCAACACTGTCGAATACCACGTTAACGCCAACGCCATCGGTCAACTCACGCACACGCTTGGCCACATCTTCATGGCTGTAATTGATCACATGATCGCAACCATGGGCACGGGCCAGTTCAGCCTTGGCCTCGCTGGACACGGTACCGATCACGTTCAGGCCCTGCAGCTTGGCCCACTGCGAGACAATCAGGCCAACACCGCCTGCGGCCGCGTGCAGCAAGATGCTGTCTCCGGCCTTGAAGTCATAAATACGGCGCATCAGGTAGGCAGAGGTAAGTCCGCGCATGGTCATCGCTGCTGCGGTCTCGAAAGAGATATTTTCCGGCAGTTTGATCAGCGGTGCAGCCGAGATCAGGCGCTCGGTGCTGTAAGCCCCCAGAGTATTGAGAAAACCGGTGTAAGTGACCCGATCCCCAACCACCACATTGCTCACGCCCTCGCCCACCGCCTCTACTACACCGGCGGCTTCCACACCCATGCCGTTCGGCATAGGGATGGGGTAGGTGCCATTGCGAAAATAAGTGTCGGCATAGTTCAGACCGACAGCGACATGACGCAGTCGAACTTCACCCGGGCCCGGATCGCCTACTTCTGCCTCTTCAAAACGAAGGACTTCTGGACCACCTGTTTCGTAAAAACGTACGACTTGGGCCATTCTTTTTATTCTCCAATCACAGGGTTCTGAATGCGTACAACACATTATGTTGAGCGAAATGTAAGCTGCAGGCTGCTTGAGTGCTTCTCATCAGACGACAGCGACTTTTCATTTCATGACAAGCGCGTCGCGCCATCCCTCACGACCTCACAACAACAACCTCAAGTGCTGTTTTATCAGGCATTTCTTCGCTCTCCTCACACTTGGGGCGAGCAATATCCTTGAGATAGTGATGCCTTGCATAGAAGAACACTGCAGCGGCCACGATGCTTATCAGTGGCACTAACTGGAAGGCGGCATGCAAACCAATGAGGTCGGACACCTTGCCTGTAAGAAACGGCCCGGGGGCCAGGCCGAGCATGTTATTGGCCAGGGTCAACGCGGCAAATGCAGTGCCGTGCACCGAGTAGTGAGTCAGATTCGCCACCATCGCGGCGCAAGTACCGTTAGTCCCTGCCACCACCAGCATCCCCAGGCCGAACAACAATAACTGGGCCGGGCCCGCTGGCAGCACCAGCGCCAGCGACAAGAGCAGACAACTGACCAGACAATACACAATAGAAATATCAACCTTGCGCAATGCCGACTGGCGGCACAGGCGATCACTGAGCATGCCACAGAGAACCGCCCCCACGCCGCAGCACAGCACCATAATGGCCGCCACACTGCCAGCCTTGCCGGTGCCCATTGCGTAATAGCGATTGAGATAACTCGGCATCCACACAATCAGGGCACCGGAAACGAATATCTGCAAGCCGCTGCCCACATAAGCGCTGATGACCGAGCGCGTGCTGTACAGCGTGCGCAGCGGACGCTTGAGCGCTACTTCAGTCTTGTTTCTTGCTGTGGCAAAGCGTTGCGGGGAGATGCGGGCTTCCTTGACGATGAGCGGGTACAGCGCCGCCAGCACCAGACCAAACAGCGCCATACTGGCAAACGACCAACGCCAACCCAGCTTGGCGGCAATTGCTCCTCCCAAGGCGATACCCAATACGGAACCAAACAACCCGCCTGCCATAAAGGCACTGGCAAGGGTCGCACGCATGCTTTTGGGGAACACCGAGACCACCACGGCGATGCCAACACTGCCGTAGGCAGCTTCACCGACACCAACCATAAAACGCGCAATCAGCATGTGCTGATAATTTTCTGCCAAGGCGCAGCCCAACGTGGCCAGGCTCCACAGCATGGCCATCAAAGCCAAGCTTCTGACTCGACCAAAACGGTCAGCCATCAGCGATAAGGGAAAGGTCAGGAGGCCGACCATCAGGGCAACAATGCCACTGAGCAGGCCGAGCTGACTGTCACTCAGCGCCCACTCACTCTTGAGGGTCGGGAATACGGCATTGAGTACCTGGCGCGACATGTAATCGGAGATCAACAACCCAAAGGTCAGCGCAAATACTATCCAGGCGTACCTGCGCGAAATGCCAACCGAAGTATCTTCTTCATCAGCCACTGTAGCGGGGTGAAAGGCCATGCAGCCTCCTCAGTGTTTAGCGCTTTTTTGTTATTGTTTTTTTATCCCCGATCCGCTTCAGGCAGGTCGGGCAGGAAGCCTCAGGCCCCCTGTCCCGCCACTTGCATTATCCGCGCAGTGGTACACCCCGCTGCCCCGGCTTGCGGTTCGGCGCCATACCGTTGGCCAACAGGGTTTCTTCAACGCTGTTGTACTGCACGCCGATGCGATAGATATCACGCGCCTCTTTACCAGTGGCAATTTCGCGCCCCAGTTCGTGGGCAATACGCACCGTCTGCTTGACCTGCTCCACAGAAGAGAAGCGCTTGCCGTGTTGGTCAATAATGGTGTCTTCATTACCCAGGCGTGGATGCAAGCCCATGGCCATGGCAATGGTGTTGAGTGGCAGCACGTTCTTGAGCAGCGATTCGGCAGTCAAGGTGCAGCCATCTGGCACACGGTTGATGAAGTTCATCAGGTTCATCGGGTTCGGGCCGTCGAAACCGCCACCAATGCCGATCCAGGTCAGGTTCATCGGGCCTTTGTAGACGCCTTTGCGCACCAGGCGCTCAAGGGTTTCATAGGCATGAATACCGGTCAGCTGGAAATGCGGCTGGATATTGCTGGCCTGCAAACGCTTGAGGTGCTCGGCAACAAAGGCCGGGCCTGCCGGCACGGTCATTTCGCTGTAGGCGGCATAAGTGGCCGGCTCCATCAACGAGGTGTCTTCAATGCCTTCCGGAAACAGCAGCTCCGTGATGGTCATCTGAATGGTGTTGATGGCGATAGTCACCTGATCCGGCTTGGGCGACAGATCCGCGAGCATGTGGCGAGTATCGTCGGACAGCCACAGGGCATCTGCGCCATCGCCTTCAGGGGCAAAGGAAATCGAACCGCCAACCTGGATAATCATGTCCGGCACAGCTTCACGCACACCGGCGATCAACTCATTGAACTTGGACAGGCGCTTGGAGCCTTTACCGTCCAGTTCGCGTACATGCAAGTGCAACACCGTAGCGCCCGCTTCGTAGCAGTCGACCGCCGCCTGCACGTGCTGATCCATGGTCAGCGGAATGTCTTCCGGGAAGTCGCCCGGCATCCATTGTGGGGCGTAAGGGGCAACCGTGATTACCACCTTTTCCATGTTTTGCGGGTGCAGGGAATCGTCGAAAAACTGCATGTGCGTCTCCTTTTATTATTGTTGCCCGCCCCACAGGCTGTACGGAGCGGGCGCTTGCATGGGCGCAAGCAAAGCGGCTTGGCAGGTCTTGTCGCCCGTGATCCGAGGCGTGCCATCTGGCAGCTGATCAGTGGATGTACTGCGACAATCCAAGTTGACTGAAATGTAAGCTGCAGCCTGATTGAGTGCTTCTCATCAGACGACAACGTCTTTTCATTTGATGACAAACGACAAGCCGGGCACCGATAGCCCAAGCCCAGGTGATGGAGATGACGTGGGTCAGTGCCCGCGAATGTAGTGCTCCAGTTGGCTGATCAGCTCCGCTTGCTCGCCGATGGCGGCTTTTACCAGATCGCCAATCGACAGCAGGCCAATCAGCTCGCCGTCTTCCACCACGGGCAGGTGGCGCAGATGGCTGTCGGTCATGACTTCCATGCAGCGCTCAAGGCTCTGCTGGCTGTCAGCCGTCACCACCGGTGAACTCATGATTGCGCTTACCGGCGTTCCTACCGAGGAGCGCCCCTGTAAAACAACCTTGCGCGCATAGTCGCGCTCGCTGATGACGCCAACCACCTTGCCGCCGTCAATTACAGGCAGAGCCCCCACGTTCTTTTCAGCCATCAGCTTCAGCGCCTCAAGCACCATCGCATCTGGCGCGATGCTATGTACTTGCTGGTTTTGCGCGACTTTTAGCTTGAGCAACTGTGCAGCTGTTTTCATACCCGTCTCCGATCACATAAACGGTGGGGTCGAGCCTCGGGGTGAGGCCCGGTACCTGAAGCACATGATTAATATGAACCTGGGTTGCGCTGGTGTATAGCCTCAGGCCACCTCCACTTCTACCACCCCCTGATGCAAGCGCACCGGCCAAACACGCAGGCGCTGTTGCGGAGATTCCAGGCAACTGCCGTCCTCTAGACGAAAATGCTGCTTGTAGATCGGCGACGCAACAACCAGATCACCCTTGATACTGCCGATCAGCCCGCGGCCGATAACATTCGCCCCGGATTGCGGGTCATGGTTATCAATGGCGTAGAGCGTCTTGCCATGGGCGCCCGGCAGGTAGAACAGCGCCACTTGCACGCCGTCGAGCCAGACCACAACGCCGGAGTTGCTGACCAGATCCTGCTGTGCACACACCGTTTGCCAGACACCGGTATGTTCCAAAGAAGCGATGCGTTGCTGAGTGGACGGGTTCATCAGAGAACCTCCTCGGTGACAGGGATAAGGTGGAGTTCGCTCGCCATGATCGGGCGCCGTTGGCCGCGTTCCTGAACAAAATGGATGTCCGGGTCCGGGCGTTTATCGTTGACGAAGGTACGGAAGCGCTTGAGCTTTTCCGGGTCGTTGAGGGCGTTGGCCCACTCGCACTCATAGCGGTCAACCACCAGCTGCATTTGCGATTCAAGCTCCTCGCCCAGCCCGAGGCTGTCGTTGATGATCACCGCTTTGAGGTAGTCCAGACCGCCCTCCAGGCTTTCGCGCCAGACAGAGGTGCGCTGTAATTTATCGGCGGTGCGGATGTAGAACATCAGAAAACGGTCGATGTAACGGATCAGGGTTTCATCGTCCAGGTCGGTGGCGAACAATTCAGCATGGCGTGGGCGCATGCCACCGTTACCGGCGATGTAAAGATTCCAGCCCTTCTCGGTGGCAATCACGCCAACGTCCTTGCTCTGTGCCTCGGCACATTCGCGCGTGCAGCCGGACACCGCGAACTTGAGTTTGTGCGGCGAGCGCAGCCCCTTGTAGCGGTCCTCGATAAACAGGGCCATTTTCACGCTGTCCTGTACGCCATAACGGCACCAGGTGCTGCCGACGCAGGACTTCACCGTCCGGGTCGACTTACCGTAAGCATGGCCGGTTTCGAAACCCGCGTTAATCAGTTCGGACCAGATATCAGGCAATTCATGCAATTGGGCGCCAAACAGGTCAATACGCTGGCCGCCAGTGATTTTGGTGTACAGGTCGTACTTCTTCGCCACCACACCGATTGCGATCAGCTTGTCAGCGGTGATCTCGCCACCGGGAATACGCGGCACCACGGAATAGGTGCCGTTCTTCTGCATGTTGGCCATGAACGTATCGTTTGTGTCCTGCAACGGCACCAGCGATGCGTCCATGATCGGCTGGTTCCAGCACGAGGCCAGGATCGAGCCCACAGCTGGCTTGCACACGTCGCAACCGATATGACCCTGACCATGCCTGGCCAGCAGTTCGTCGAAAGTGATGATCCCTTCCACACGCACCAATGCATAGAGTTCCTGGCGGGTATAGGCGAAGTGCTCACACAGGCTCTTGTCGACACTGACACCACGGGCGATCAACTCATGCTCGAAGACCTGCTTGAGTAAGCCGGCGCAACCACCGCAACCGGTGCAGGCCTTGGTCTGCGATTTGAGCAGACCAAGGTCAGTGCAACCACCGTCGATGGCCGAGCAGATGGCCCCTTTGGTGACGTTATGACACGAGCAGACCGTTGCCGACTCGGGCAACGCGCCCGGCCCCAGGGTTGGAGCGCCTTCGGATGAAGGCAAAATCAGGCCAGCAGGTTCTGCCGGCAATGCAATGGCGTTCTGCATGTATTGCAACAGCGTGTCGTAATAGCTGTTGTCACCGACCAGCACCGCACCCAGTACGTGCTTGCCGCTACCGTCTACGACCAGACGCCGGTAGCTGGCGCTCGCCTCGTCGATGAATTGGTAGCTGCGTGCGCCCGGCGTATGGCCATGTGCATCACCGATAGAACCGACGTCAACACCGAGCAGCTTGAGCTTGGTGGACATGTCCGCGCCCATGAACGGTTCTGCCGTCTCGTTGCACAACTGTGCGGCAACGCTGCGGGCCATCTGGTAACCCGGAGCGACCAGGCCGAAAAGGCTGCCATTCCACGAAGCACATTCGCCGATAGCGTAGATGTTCGGGTCGCTGCTCAAGCACTGGCTGTCAATCACCACGCCGCCACGTTGCCCGATCTCCAGCGCGCAACTGCGGGCCAGTGCATCTTGCGCCCGGATGCCGGCCGAAAACACGATCAGGTCGGTTTCGAGGAACTCGTCGTTGGCAAAGTTCATGCGGTAGCGGTAATCCTCCCCCGCGCAGATCGACTGCGTGGCCCGTGACAGGTGCACGCCAACGCCAAGCCTTTCGATCTGCGACTTGAGTGCAAGCCCACCCAGTTCGTCCAGTTGAACCGGCATCAGGCGTGGGGCGAACTCCACGACGTGAGCTTCCAGACCAAGGCTTTTCAGCGCATTGGCAGCTTCCAGACCCAGCAAGCCACCGCCGACCACAACACCGCGCCGGGCATTACTCGCCGCGGCACGAATCGCATCGAGGTCTTCAAGGGTGCGGTATACCAGACGCGAGTCCCCCGCAGCGCCCTCGATTGGCGGCACAAACGGGAAAGACCCGGTGGCCAGAACCAATTTGTCATAGGCGATACAACCCTGTGCCGTCACCACCTGACAGCGGGCTCTGTCGATTTCCAGCACTGGCACCCCCAAATGCAGGGTGACGCCAGGCGTCTGGTACAGCGACACATCAGACAGCGCAAGGGACTCGGCATCGCGACCGGAAAAGTACTCGGAAAGATGCACGCGATCGTAGGCACGTATCGGCTCCTCGCTAAAGACGTGCAACTGATAGTGCTCCAACGCACCGCGCTCAATCAGCTGTTCGACACAATGATGTCCGACCATGCCATTGCCGATCACAATCAGCGTTTGCGGTAGGTTCAACGCGGCAATATTGGAATTCATAAGCAGTACCCATCCACGGCCAATCACGGTTCAAAAAGCAAAAAAAAACGCCTGAAACCTTTCGGTTCCAGGCGTCTTTGCCTGTTCTTTTGCGGTGTTAAAACCAGACGTCTATGCCTGATCCACCGATGTTGCCCACGACCTGTTCGGCCAATCGATCGTCGTTGATCGAGGGGGCTGTCCACACGAATACGTTACAGGTGGACCTGAAGGAGGCTATGCAGCCTTTGTGCCAGTGTTCTGGTCGTATTAGGCAATATCGCCTTCGGAGCCAGCGAGGATGGCCACAGCGACTGCGGTATACGCACGTTTCAGTGGGCGTACCGAGATTTTCCAAGAAAGCGAATCGATAAGCTCAACAGCTCAAGTCGCACAAGCTGGGAGAGCCGAAAGGTCATTACACCGCCTCTGAGTGGTGCGCCGTGTTGTCCGCGGCGCTTTATAAAAGTGCATATCAGTACCGGGTGCTTCCATCCAGACCACACATGGCCACTACACTTGAATAATGCTGTTTCATACTGAAACAGTTATGCCAGGGGGGTTCTCTTCGTGCTGACTACGCTGCTTATAACTCGTATGTACGAGATGTAAGCAGGGAGATAGCAATGCAAGGAAAAGCTTTAAGCAAATGGATGTGGATCGCACTGGTTCCGCTCGTTGCGGCGTGTTCAACGACAGTTCTTCACGCACCCTCAGAAACAACGCCACCTGCGTTTTTGCCGGTGGTTGCACCGCTAGCCGGGGCGTCAGTGTTTGATCATTGCGGTGTTGGATGCCCCTCCGGGGGTAGTCTTTTAACCTTGAGCAGACAGGCCTATAAGCTCAATAACAATGGAACGACCAAGTTTGCAAACTGGGTTGCCTACAAAATAACCAAGTCCAGTTCAGCAAACGGGAGCATCCGCAAATGGCAAACTGACCCGGATATCCCGGCAGGCGAGACTCTGACCCCCGAGGACTATAAAGGCGCCAGCGCGGCACTGAGCATTGACCGAGGGCATCAAGCCAACCTGGCCTCGATGGCAGGTGCGCGGGATTGGAAAAGCTTGAATTACATGTCAAATATCACCCCTCAGAAAGCGGATCTGAACCAAGGTCCTTGGGCTCATCTAGAGGTAAAGGTCAGGGAGCTGAGCAAGCGCAAAGGTATCAATGCTGTGCACGTTATTACAGGGCCACTGTACGAGCGTTTTGTTGGCACTCTGCCGGGGACCAGTAAAGTACACACCATCCCCAGTGGCTACTGGAAAATTCTGTTCACCGGGAGCACTCCAGAAAAGGGGCTCTATGCTTCATTTGTCATGGACCAGAACACACCGCGCACAGCAAACTTTTGCGACTTTCAAGTAACCGTCGACCAAATCGAAAGTCGCTCTGGATTGACTGTTTGGAGTGGATTATCCGATCAGGTCCAAAACCGCTTGAAGTCTGTGCAAGGTCGATTACCCGAGATGCTTGGCTGCTCGTGATCAAGATAACGGAGCATAACCGTGCCGTTAGTTAAGAATAGGGGCTAACAAAGGCACCACACCGGTGGCCCCACCCAGGCTCGCTGCGCCGGCCACAAATGTCGTGACCTGGGCATGCGACAACGCCTTGACTTCGGCCAGCCGGTACAGCCACACGGCCAGATGCGTCACACAACCGGCCTCTTGTCGCCCTACCGAATCCAGATGCGTGAACAGATCCAAGGCCAATACCTCAGCCGATTGACTCAGGTATTCAGACCTCATGGCGAGCGCGATCTGTTCCGCCAGTTCGGCTGCGTTGGGGGCCATCGTGCGCAAGTCGAGCAAGCGCTGTTCATATAAGGGCGTGACGGGCAACGGCATAAAGGGTTTTCCTGTTTGAAGGCATGACAGCAAGAATACTTGGAAGTCTACGGCCCAATAAGCAAAAAGCCTGCTGATGAAGATCATCAGCAGGCTTTTGCTCTATGCAGGATCAGTCACTCTCCTGCAGAGGGAACGGTTCGACTTAATCCAGTCGGAAAGCAACCACACTGTCACCCAGTGTCGTGCCCAAAGAACCGTGACCACCGGCAGCGATGACCACATACTGCTTGCCATCACGACCCATGTAGGTCGACGGCGTTGCCTGGCCACCGGCTGGCAACTCGTACTGCCACAACACCTCACCGGTGTTGACGTCGTAGGCACGGATGAAGTTGTCCGCGGTCGCGCCGTGGAACACTACACCACCGGCGGTAATCAACGGACCACCGTGGGCAACCATGCCCATTGGCAGACCAATCGGGAAACGGCCCGGCAAGAAGCTGGTTTTCAGGTTCTTGGTGGTACCAATGCGGCGTACCCACTCGGTTTTACCGGTGTTCAGGTCAACCCCTACCATACGGCCCCAAGGCGGCGCGATGCATGGGATACCCAGGCCCGACGCGAACTGCTGGATACGAATCGAGTAGTCGCCCTGGAAGTTTTCGTTCCAGTACGGCTGACCGTCCTGGCTGAACAGACGCTTCTCGGCCGTTTCTGGCGTGCGCTTGATCAGGTTGTACTTGTACGCCAGGCGTACAGGCGCAGCGATCAGGAGCTGACGGTCAGGATCAACCGCAACCGAACCCCAGTTGAACACCCCGATGTTGCCAGGGAAAATCAGCGAGCCGCCTTCAGTGGCCGGCGTCCATGCGCTGCCGTCGTAGTGCAGTTTGTTAAAACCGATACGGCACGACATCTGATCGAATGGAGTCAGGCCCCACATGGATTTTTCAGTCAGTTTCTCAGGCATGAAGCTGAGTTTGGAGATCGGCTGAGTGGCAGCGAAACGCTCACCCGGCACACCACCTTCGGTCGAGACCTTGACCTGCTCAACAGGCACAATTGGCTCGCCGGTCAGGCGGTTGAGGACAAAGATGTTGCCCACTTTGGTTGGCAGCAACAGCGCTGGCTGTTTTTCGCCTTCCTTGCCCAACTCCATCAAAGACGGTTGCGATGGGTTATCTCGGTCCCACAGGTCGTTATTTGAGGTCTGGAACTTCCACTTGAAAGCACCGGTTTTCAAGTCCAGAGCCACCAGGGCGTCACGGAATTTTTCGGTGTTGCTCTCAGGGTCGCGATTGATCCCTACCTCATCCGGCGAGGCGTTGCCGAAAGGCACGTACACCAAGCCATTCTTCACGTCAGCGCTCAGAGCACTCCAGGCGACAGGCGTGTCTTGCGGGTAGTTTTGATCAGCCGCGATAGGCTGGGTCTGCTCAGGGTTGGCAGGATCGAAGTTCCACACCAGCTTGCCAGTGATCACATCGTAGGCACGGATGACCCCGGACGGGTTGCCATCCTTATAAGCGTTGTCCATCACCGAACCGCCAACGACGATCAGGTTGCCGGCCACCAATGGTGCAGCAGTATGCATCAACGCATGCGGGCGAACAGGCCCCATGTTGGCACTCAGGTCAATAACACCGTTGTTACCAAAGTCAGCACACAGCTTGCCGGTATCGGCATCCAGCGCTACCAGCTTGGCATCGGCCGTGGCGGTAATGATGCGCTTCTCACACTGCTGTGCAGCGCCCGACGCATTGGCCGGTACCGCCTCAGCGGCGTAGTAGCTTACACCCCGACACGTCTGATGCTGTTGCATGTACGTACGGTCTTTTTCAGGTGCGTACTTCCACTCCACGGCTCCAGTTTCTGGATTCAATGCATGGACTTCGTTGTGCGCGGTGCACAGGTACACACGGTTGTTGACCTTCAGTGGCGTCGCCTCGAAGGTGTACTCACTGGCGTCCTTCAGCGGGTCGCGAAGATCGCCCGTGTGGTATTCCCAGGCAACCGAAAGCTTTTTGACATTCTTGGCGTCAATCTGATTCAGCTGAGAGAAACGCTGGCCTTCGTTGGTGCCGCCGTACGCCACCCAATCATCACCCGCACTGTGCGCAGTACGCGCAGCGACCGGGCTGTCGATTTCGCCTTTAACCGGGTACGGATCGTAAAACATGATGGCCACGACTATCGCCATCATCACGCCGACCGTGCCGCCGAGGAACGGGTGAAAGCGTCGAGTGCTCTTGGCATCTTGTGCCTTGAACAGCGGGCGCACGACCCATGGCAATGCCAGCCAGAAGCCGAGCAACGCAAACACGTCGCCACGGGGAATCCACTGCCATTTATCGAAGCCCACTTCAGAGATGATCCAGGCCAGGATCGCCCACATCAGCAACGCATATACCGTGAGTGCCGCTTTTTTCTTCAAAAACAGCAGCACTGCTGTGGCCAATATCACTACGGCGATGGCGGCATAGGCCGGTGATCCACCGGCGGCGATCAACGAGCCTCCCATATACAAAAGGGCAATACCGAGTATCGCCATAACGATACTTGTCACTCTCAACATCATGATTGTCTACCTGTTACTAGAAATTGAATCCCATGCCGCACGGCCACGCGTAGCCCGAGGGCATCAAAATACGGTGTTGACGGTCAGTCCCGGACTGGCCAGGCAATGAATGTTGGGCGCAGCATCACTTGAAATCGCAGTGGATTTCAGGCGCATACCCAGCGTGCAACAGAGGCCGATCGGCAGGGGGGTGTTCTCAAAAACGGTGATTCTTGCTCAGTGCTAGATGACGCTACACACATTGCGTGCGGGACAGCGCTATCTGAGTCGCGTAGATTAACATGCTGCAAATTAGCTAGCTACCTAATGACCAAACAAAAGTCCGAGCCCTGATCGAGGGCGACCGCCTGTATGATGGCGCGTCTAAAAAACAGGTCGAGGATTGCAGCTTGCCTCGGGCTGGCCATCGCTTAGGAGCTTTGCATGAACACGCTTTATCGGACCCTCAACCAGGCAGGGTCCGCCCCGCCGTTTGCGCTCAAGTTGACGTTGGGCCTGTTGTTGGTCAGCGCAGCACCTGCAGCTTTCTCTGCGCCTACCGAGTTGGCAGCGACGTCGGTGACCGCTGAAGACAACGTTGGTTACCTGGCCAACAGCGCCTGGGTCGGTGGTTTTGAAGCGACACCCTTGCTCGATACGCCAGCCGCTATCTCAGTGTTCACCGAGGCGCTGATCAAGGATCAGCAAGCACGCTTGCTCAGCGAAGTGCTGCGCAACGATGCTTCGGTGGGTGAAAGCTACGCGCCGATTGGTTACTACGAAAATTTTGTAGTGCGCGGGTTCTCGCTGAACTCGGCCAGCAGCTACAAGATCAACGGCCGGACCATCACCGGCGAGCAGAACGTTGGCCTGGAAAACAAGCAGCAGGTCGAACTGCTCAAGGGCCTGTCAGGTTTGCAAAGCGGGGTTTCCGAGCCCGGCGGCGTGGTCAACTACGTAACCAAACGTGCGGCCGATGTACGTTCAGTGACCGTCTCGACCGATGACCGAGGCAGCGGTTACTTGGCCACCGATGTCGGCGGCTGGTTCGGCAGCGAACAGCAGTTTGGCTTACGCGCCAACTTCGCCCATGAAGACATCCACTCTTATGTCGAACACGCCAATGGTCAGCGTGATTTCGCCTCGCTTGCCTTCGACTGGAACATCAGCCCCGATGCGCTGTTGCAGCTTGATGTGGAATACCAGAACAAAGAGCAGCGCTCAGTGCCGGGTTATCAATTGCTCGGTGGCACTGAGTTGCCGCATCACGCCTCGCCGAAAAAGCTGCTGGCGCACCAGAGCGGCTCCAAGCCGGTCACGATTGACTCGCTGAACATCAACGGTAACTTCGAATACCGTTTCAGCGATAACTGGAAAGGCAGTTTCAGCGCCTCGCGCAGCAAGGTGGTGATCGATGATTACAGCTCGTTCGCCTGGGGTGGCTGTACCACTGGCTGCATCACTCCGGGTGTCGACAACTACTTCAGTCCCGAAGGCAACTACGACATCTACGACTTCCAAAGCCCGGACGACACCCGCCGCAACGACGAAGTACAAGCCGCGCTAACGGGTCAATTCGACACCGCTGGCATCGGCCATGAGCTGACGGTGGGCAGCAGCGTATTCCGGCGTGTGGTTGAGCAGCGGGAGCTGGTCAACCAGTGGCTCGGTAGCGGCAATATCAATGCTGAACCGGAAGATCTGGCGGGCTACAGCGGGCCTCTTCAAGACAGCTATCGACGTCTGGACAGTCGCCAATACGGACTGTTTTTCACTGACCGGATCAGCTTCAACGAACAGTGGCAAACCGTGCTCGGCGGCCGCGAAGTACGGCTGGATGAAAAGACCTTCGACAAACAGGGCGACACCACCCGCCACACCCAACGCTACGAGTTCCTGCCCCAGGCCGCACTGATCTACAAACCGATACAGAACCTGTCGCTGTACACCCGTTACAGCAAGGGACTGTCGCTGGGCGGCGAAGCGCCGTGGTTTGCCACCAATGCCAGTGAAATCCTCGCGCCCACCGTTTCACGACAAATCGAGGCCGGGATCAAATACGACTGGCGGCGCATGAGCCTCAGCGCGACGTTGTTCCAGATCCGTCAGGCTTATCAGTACTCGCAGCCCAATGACGGCGGCACGTTTACCTACATCCAGCAGGGCGAACAGAAAAACACCGGCCTCGAACTCGCGGCCAACGGCTGGGCCACTCAGCGTTTGCAGGTTTCGGCCAGCGTCGCAGCGATTCGTTCCCGAGTCAGCGGCAGTGGCACAGCTGAATATGAAGATCACCAGACGATCAACGTACCGACCCTGCGCGCCAGTCTTTACGGCGACTACGCCCTGCCCTGGGTTGATGGCCTGGCGGTGCTCGGCGGAGTGCAATACAGCGGTAAAAAATACGCCAGCCAACTGGGCACGGTACAAGCGGACTCTTACGCCATCTTCAACATTGGCAGCCGTTACAGCACCCGCATCGAGGGTTACGATACCGTGTTCCGGCTGAGCGTCGACAACCTGTTCGACAAACGCTACTGGCGCGACGTGGGCGAATACATGGGCGACAACTACCTGTTCCAAGGCGCACCGTTAACGGCCCGACTGAGTGCCTCGATCAATTTTTGAAACCATCGCGAGCAAGCTCGACTCCTACAAAGGTTCTGTGGTGTTCAACACATCAGGAAATATCCTCAAGAACACGGCGATTGCGCCTGACTGAGGGGGCGGTTGCCCAATGCTAGTTTCTGAGCGTGCAGTGGATACACCACTTCACGCCCAGGAGCTTTCTCACAATGCCCAAGCAACCCACCGGCCCCACCTACCCGGCCCTGTTCGCAGAGGCCAGCAATACCTTCTGCTCAGCCTCGTCGCTGGCCGCAATTGACTCACCGGTCGCCTACCTGCGGGCTTTGTACACCTTTGCCCTGCAAGTGGAGCAAACCGGCCAGGGCACGCAACCCAAAATAACCCTGGCCAATCGACGCCCAAAGCTCAAGGATTTGATACTCGACACGCAAAATACCGCCAGCCAAATACCGCTGCTGACGATCATCAATGAAACCCTGAACGAGCATATCGACACTTACCTGGCCAATAATCAGGACCTTTATCAGGGCAAGTCAACGCACCAGGTGCTGGCCGAGTTGCGTTACCCATTCCAACTGCCCTTCGACTTGGCCCACCAGCAGTGCGCGCAAGGCTTATCCGGTAAAAAGCCGCCGTTAGGCGAATTGAACTACCGCATCAGCCTGAAATTGCCCTACAGCCAACAGCCGGAAAACAAATATGGCACGGTGCAGCAGGAAGCCTATGAGGCGCAGCGCCTGCTCTCGAATCTGAGCCCCGCGCAGCAAACCTTGCTGACCGAGGCACTGATCGAGCAAGACTCGCTTACCCACTTCATCTCAAGGGCCTTTCTCAAGAAACACTACGGCACCGAACAGCCAATCACCGAGCAACAACCCCTCATGCTCGCCACAGGGCTGGACGCAAATAACCTGTATGCATTGCTGGCACAGGGCAACAACCGTCCGCGCCTGTCGACCAACGTACTCAACGCCCCAAACAGGCTGCTGGAGCCCGCTATGTCAATGGCCCCGGCGGGCAACAACCGTTGAGTTTAGGCAGCGACAGCAGCGGCACGTTTTACCTGAAGCACGCCACAGCCAACCGCTATGACCGCCTGCAACGGATGATCCGCCTGCAACGTTGGCTGAGCATGCCCTTCGCGGAGCTCGACACCTTGCTGTTCAGTGCCATGAGTTGCGAAAAAGGGGCCGCTGAACCGCTCAAGATCAATGACAACAGCTTGAGAATGCTGGGGGTCTATCGCCACCTGAGTCGCCGCTACAGCCTCAAGCCTGAGGAATTCTCGGCCTTGCTGCACCAAATGCCAGTCCATGCCACAAGTGGACACAGTGCTTTTTTCGATCAAGTGTTCAATCAGCCACCCCTGTTCGGCACGCCCTTGGTACTCGATGACAGCCCGTTAGACCTGAGTGCAACAGATGCGGCGACCCAGAGCACCCTGTATCAGGTGTGTGCGGCACTCCACCTCAATGACACACCGCAGTCATTTGGCCTGATCAAGAGCCGCACACACCGCTACATCGCAACCCCTGGAAAAAACCTCGCAACCCTGTCCAGCCTTTATCGTCAGGCCAAAATTGCCGCCTTGTTCGGCTTGTCCGTCATGGAGTGCGAGCAACTGGCCGATCTATTGGGCGGCGAGTCGTATCGCCAACAACTTGTCACACCGAGCCTGCGCGATTCGGGCAGCAATGCACCGGCGGACTTTCTTGATGTATTGATGCAAATGGACTGGGCAGTGAGCTGGCTGAACGACAGCAGCCAAAGCGTTCAACAGCTGCAACAACAATTACTACTGGATTCCACCACCGTGACCCCGCCCGTGCAGCGGCGGCTCAAACAGTTGGAACAGGCATTGAACACACTACCGACGCGTCTGATGCCGCAGACCGAGATCGATGCGCTGGATCTCCCACAACCCGAGCCCGGCCTCCAGTCGGCTCCGCTCTCCTGGAGCCTGTTGCTGGTTAGAGGCATCTTGCGATTCAATCCGCTGCTACCCAAGGAACCAGATCTCGGCGCGCTGGAGTCAAACGTTTCCAAAATCATCGGGCATGTCACTTTCAGCCAGCATCCGGACACTGACAAAGAACTTAAATACAAGGCAAAAGCAAAGCTCAAAACACACCTGTTATCCGCTTACCAGCGCCTGCAACCCTTCAAACAAGACCTGCAACCACTGATCGAAGACACTTCCCTAAGCGCAGAAGTCTCTGGCCTGTTTGAACACGCCAACAAACATATCTTTCGAATCCTGTTAAAAGCCCTTGGCACTGAAAATACACAACAGACGCTCAAGCAAGCGCTGTTGTTCTTGCCCAATGCAGAGAGCGATCTGCAACTCACGCTCAATCGCCCGGCGCTGCACGCTTTCCTGCTCAATCCGCACTGGCTGAACACGGAGTACAAGACGAGCTCAACCCTGGAGTTGTCTCTTGCCAGTGTTTATCTGTTTCAGCGCTTCAATCACCTGATCAGCCACTACGGGGTAGATCAAGACAGCGTTCTGAATTATTTCCAGATGGCCAACCAAACAGGTGATCCCGCCGCCCTGATGGCCCCAAACAACCAACGCCTGTGCGCAATGCTGGGCTGGAGCGAGACCGAAGTCGAGACGCTGGCCAACCGCCTGCCTGAGAAACGAGCGCGATCAATGGCCGAGCTGGACTGGCTGATGCGCTGCCATGAGACGGCCAAAACAACCGGGCTCTCGGCCAGCCTGTTGCTGATGGCTACGGGGCTGACCACCACCTTTTCATCTGATGACTGGAAGCAAGTGGGTGAAGCCGTCACCGCGGCGCATCAATAAGTCCCAGCGTTTTCACCCACCGATGTGATCAAGGAACGACCATGCCTCAACCTTTCAATCAACCGTTGAATGAACAATTGCGCGACGCCCTGCTCGCGCTCTACCTCACCCATGTATTACCCGAAGACACAATACTCAATGGCCACCAGCACAGCGTTAAAAATGCCGATGACCTTTATGCGCATTGGCTGCTGGATGTTCAGGTCAGCCAGGCCGTTTCTACCAGTCGCGTCGCGTGTGCGATTGCCAGCGTGCAACAGTACATCAGCGCCATTACGCTGGGTCTGGAGCCGGGTTATGAGACCGTCGGTCTGTCACCTGAACAACTTAGCCTTTGGCACGACAACTTGCATGCCTACCCGGTATGGCGCGCTCGCCAGCACCTGCGCCATTTTCCGGCGAACTACCTGAGCCCCATGTTGCGCAGCAACAAAACTGACAGTTTCCAACAGTTGGAAAACGATATAAATCAATGTCGAATTCAATCAGACACGGTGCTGTCTGCGGTTCAAAGCTACTTGGCCCGCTTCGAGGAGGTGGCCAATCTAAAGACCTTGAATGGCTATATAGATGGTGAAAAAGACCAGTTCGCCACCAGCAATTACTATTTCGTGGCTAAATCCAGCGCGGAAAACACTTATTACTGGCGTTCGCTGGACATGTCCCAACGCAGTCTGCGCGAGGTCGCGGATAACAGCAGCACCCTGTACCAGCACGATATCCCGGAGCCCGGCGCCTGGTCAGACTGGAAAAAAATCCCGTTAGCCGCCTCGGAAAATATTCCACAACACAGCATTCGCCCTGTTTGCTTTAACAACCGCCTGTTGGTGATTTGGGCTCAATATATCAACCCCATGTCAACCGGGGATAACGCCCCGGACGGACTGTGGCAAAGATCCGAAGAGTCGGAAAAAGACTATAAGGCCCGCTTGGAGCACTTCCTCAAAAGCCGTTACGTGCAGTTACGCCTCTACTTTTCCTACCTGAAGTTTGATGGCAGTTGGAGCGTGCCGCAGGTGTGCAGTGATGAATACTGCGTGATGCGCTCCATTAATGCGTTAAGCAAGGAGGCATTGAGTGCAGCCATATCCACGTTTGCGGTGCTTGATTCCAGTACCCGGCCCGCGTCGTTGTTTTTTGGACTTAACGCCCACGCCCTCAATCAGAACTCAGAGAAAGAAGAGTACTCCAGCGGCGACTTCTTTCAGGCGCTGCGGCTCGATCAGAACTTCACCGTCCAACGCGTACTGTCCAAGGGCACATTGGCTGATTTCAAAGCACACCCCGAACACCAGAAAAATGCCCTGCGCTACTTGTCCGTGTTCGGCTACCACAACCGACACAACTTCAATTTCCGCGCGCCTTCCAGCGCAACCGTAAAGCCCGACTCATTCAACAATTTATCCCCGCACACGGGCTCGGATGGCTGGGATTACGAGAGCACACAACATCGCATCAGCGACATTAATGAAAACGACATTACTTTCAACACCACCTCCTCGGTACTCGAGGTAACCGCGAGGTTGAATCAGGATTTCCCCGAGCATCAGATTGTGCTGTTCAAAACCGGCCCAGCCGATAGACGACTGGAAATACGCCTGGTGGTGCAGTTGCCCAAAGGAAAGTCCAATAACCTGTCACTGCAGCCGGGTTCAAGTATCAGTATGACTCCGGCACATGCCAGCACGCCCGCTGCGCTCGGGCAATCACTGTCCATTACCTGCAAAGAGAGCGGCATTACCTTTGCAAACTTCATCACCCGACCACCCGCGCCTTTAGAGCACAGTACGCTGACTGAATTGGCGGGTATGTCTATTGATTACAGCGTCTTCAAGTTCATTTTTGCCAACCCCAACTCAAACCCCGACTACGACATTACGGTTAACGTCGACGGTCTGGAAAATAGAACATTTAATGATCTACAACCCACGTCACTCACCCGCACTTATAAACATCTGTTCATTATTCCTCGCCATGAGAGCAGCACCCTCCCCCAGCGACTTCACAGAGAAAACAGCTCGATTATCGGTGAGCCCAACATATCTCGTCGCCAGCTACGGGAAGCATCGTTGCGTCTGGATGCCACACAGGACTTCAGCGCACAGGTTCAACTGAACCCACAGACGCGGCGCCCCTACGAGCAAGAGAGTGTTCATGAGTCAAAACCCTCGAACTCAATCACGATCATTCATGGCGTGCTGATTTTCGAAACAGACACCCGCCACGCCGACAACACCATTCTGGGTTACGCCCTTAAAGCATTAAACGTGACCCTGGACCCTCACAACTCCAAGGCAATCGTACCGTTGGCTCCCCGGATCGGACGTTTGAGTTCAAACACGGACGGCACCGCAGAGTTCATCGATTTTGCTGGCTCGACCATTCAGACCAGTGATGACAATTCGACCCCACGCGCGCCCATCCGGATGAACACCGGCTTTGCCAAACAACTGGCAACGGCGGCCAGTGTCAGCCTCGACACCTTGTTTTCATTGACCGCAAATGCCTGGCTCGAACCCCCGTTGACCCAGGATGGCGCGGCGCAACCTCTGGATTTTCACGGAGCCCACGGCAAGTATTTTTGGGAGTTGTTTCTGTACCTGCCCTGGCTGGTCGCTCATCGCCTGAACATGGAGCAGCGCTACGCAGATGCCGAGTCCTGGTTGCGCTACATTTTTGACCCCGGCGCCAAACCGGCAGGTGCTCAGCAAACCCCGGCCTACTGGAAACTGCAAGCGCTCACATCCACGACACCTGAGCCCAGTTACGCACTGAATAACCCCGACGACCCAAACCAGATCGCGCTTAGCGCCCCGGTTCACTTGCGCCAGGCGTTGTACGGGTTGTATCTGGATACGCTGTTCAACCGCGGCGATGCCGCGTATCGCCAAATCACCGCCGACAGCCTGGCCGAAGCCAAGCTCTGGTACGTGCGGGTCAAGAGCCTGCTCGGATCGCGCCCCGCGATCATCCAGGCCGACCCGTGGCAACCGGCCACTCTGGGAGCATTAAGTGCTGCGCCTGCCCAGCAGGCGAGCGCTAAACCGTGCCGGCCCTTGAACCCGGATCTGGTCGCGCGCTGGGACAAAATCGAAAGCCGCCTGCACAACCTGCGTCACGGCCTGACCCTCACCGGCAGCCCTCTGCAAGTACCGCTGTACGCCGCCGCACTGACGCCCCAGACACTGCTCAATCGTTCTCCCCATGCAGGCCCAACTGGCCGCGACCAATCCCCCAACCCGCCTGCTCCAGATGTCGGGCATTACCGCTTCCAGTCGGTGTACGGACAGGCCATGGCCATGCTCGACAATGTGATTCAGCTCGGCGCCACCGTGCTGCTGTTATTCGAGCGCAAGGAGCAGGCCGAACATCTGGAACTGCAGCAACACTACGCCTGGGACCTGGCCAAAATAGCGCTCGATCAACAGGTCCAGCACCTGGCTTACGATGAAAAAAACCAGCAGGCCCTGCTCGCCGGGCGACGGGTTATCGAGGCCCGACTGAGCTACTTCGAGCGTCAGCTCAAGGAAGGCATCTCCCCGGCAGAAACCCGCGCCAGTCAAGAGTACCTGGACTGTGCCCGCCTGGAGACCATGGGCTATGCGGCTCAAGCAGGCGCCGGTCTGGCCATGCTGGCACCGAACATTTTCGGTACATCCAACGGCGGGATGCGTATTGAGGGCACCTTCTATGCCATTCAAGCAACGGTTCAGGGCGTAGCGAACGAAAAACGCTCCAGTGCCAACCATCTGGACCGAACCGAGCAGTTCAACCGTCGCGCTCAAGAATGGACCCACGCCATGGACCAGTGCCGGCTGGAACTGAGCCAAGTGGACGCACAACTGCATGCCTACGCCGAACAAACAGCCAGTCATCGCCTGCAACTGCGGCATACCGAAACCACACTGGAACACGCCCGGCTGACCTACCAAATGCTCAGCAAGCGATTCTCCAGCGCCCAACTCTTTCAATGGCTCAATAGCCAGTTGGCAACGTTCTACTACCAGGCGTATGACGCCGCTCAAGCGTTGTGCCTCAGCGCCCAGGCGAGCTGGCAATTTGAGCGCGCCGACTGGAGCCGAACCTTCATCCACAGCCATGCCTGGAACAACCAATACCGTGGGCTGAGCGCTGGCGAATCGTTGAAGCTCAACCTGCAAAATATGCACGCAGCCTATCTGCAACATAACCAGCGTGAGCTTGAGATCAGTAAAACCATCTCGTTGCGCCAACTGCACGGTAAAGACTCCAGCGCCACCCTGAACAAGGCATGGCCTGCACTCAGCAACGAGCTGATAAGCAACGGCAGCGTTGACTTTGAATTGACCCCAGCCCTGTTTGACGCTGATTACCCTGGCCATTACCTGCGCAGGATCAAAAGTGTCAGCGTGTCCCTCCCGGCCACGCTCGGCCCCTATGAAGATATTCGGGCGATCCTGACGCAGACGTACAACAGCACCCAAATGTCCGAAAACCCTCAGGACAAGCGCGACAACATGCGCGTCAGCGAGCAGATCGCCCTCTCCACGGGGCTCAGTGATAGCGGCCTGTTCACCCTGAGTTTCGACACTGACGAACGCTACCTGCCCTTCGAATACACCGGCGCGGTGTCCAGATGGCGGCTGACATTTCCCAACCACTCGGCGCAGGCGTCCATGCTCACGTCCCTGACGGACATCATCGTGCATGTGCGTTACACCGCCAGAAGTGCCGGAGGTCGAGCATGACCCTGCCAAAACCCGACACCAGCGAAGTGCGCACACCGTCTCTGCCCAAGGGCGGCGGCGCGATTCAAAGCATCGGTACCGGCTGGGGAGCCGTCGGCATGAGCGGAGCGGCAACCTTTCAGATCCCGCTACCGATTTCACCGGGGCGTGGCTACACCCCGTCCTTGAGCCTGGATTATCACAGCACGCGGGGGAACGGCCCGTTCGGTATGGGCTGGACAGCGGCTGCAGGGGCAATCGGACGCAGTACCCTCAAGGGCGTGCCGGCCTATAACGATCATGATGTGTTTATTGGCCCTTCCGGGGCTGAATTGATCGCGCAAGGTTCAACCCACACTGTCAGCCACTACAACGACCTGGCACTGGGTACGCAATACCTCGTGACCCGCTACGTGCCGCGCCACGAAACCACCTTTGATCGCATTGAACACTGGTCATCGGGCGCCGATACCGCGGGGTTTTGGCTGATTCAGGCGGCAGACGGCAGCATCCACCTGTTTGGCAAAACACTCAGCGCTCGCATCGCAGACCCGCAGGCACCGGGGCGTGTGGCGCAGTGGCTGCTACAGGAAAGCCTGAACCCGCATGGCGAACAGATTTATTACCAGTACAAAATCGACACACGCAGCCAGGCACCGCGGGACTTCAGCGCGCAACGCTATTTGAGCCGCATCTGCTACGCCAACATCAGCGCCCAGCCCCATTTGGCCCTCTGGACAGCCGACACTCTGGCGCAAAAACAGTGGCACTTCGAACTGTTGTTTGACTACGGCGAACGCACCACGGCCATGACCCAAACGCCCACCTACCTCGAACAACAGCCGTGGCCGGAGCGCGGTGATCCGTTCTTCAGTTATGCCTACGGCTTTGAACTCGGTACTCAGCGCCTGTGCCAGCAAATCCTGATGTTTCACTACTTCGCGCAAGAGCCGAGCATGGGCCCCGAGCCGGTCCTGACCCGACGATTGCTGATGGAGTACAGCACGGGTGAAGGTCAACCAGGCCTGCTCCAGGCCGTGCATAACCAAGCCTGCGATGCGACCAACAGCTTGAGCTACTGGCCGCCGCTGGAACTGACTTACAGCAGCTTCACTCTGAAGACTGATGCCGCAGGCTTTCAGCCTTTTGCTGCACTGCAAGGCCCCGACAATCAGCAACGTTACCAATTGGTCGATCTGTACAACGATGGCTTGCCGGGGGTGCTTTATCGCAACGACAAAAGCTGGCACTACCGCGAGCCTCGGCGCGCCAGCCAAGCGACCCATGCCGATGAAGTCGCCTACGGCCCGCTGGATGAACTGGCAAACACCCCGTTGGCAGACGCCAGCAAAGCGTTCCAACAGTCTCTGGCGGATCTCAACGGCGACGGCCAACTGGAGTGGATTGTTGCGCAGCCGGGCATGGCGGGCTTTTTCACCCTTGACAGCAACCGGCGCTGGGCCGGCTTCGTGCCCTTTACCGCGTTGCCGCAGGAGTTTTTCCACCCCAAGAGCCAGTTGGCCGACTTGATCGGTAACGGCCTGCATGACTTGGCCCTGATCGGCAGCCACGGCGTGCGTTTGTATATCAACCGAGGTGTTCAAGGTTTTGCCCCCGGCATCTCGGTAGAACACCAGCACCATGATGATCAATTGCCACTGCGCAGCGATTCGGCAACCGAGCTGGTCGCGTTCAGCGACCTGCTGGGCAGCGGCCAGCAACACCTGGTGCGTATTCGACACAACGAAATCAAATGCTGGCCAAACCTGGGCCGTGGTCGTTTCGGTAAAGGCTTCGTGTTCGCCCAACTGCCTTTTACCTATGCCCAATTCGATGCTTCGCGGGTGCTGCTAACGGATCTGGACGGCTCTGGCGCAGCCGACCTGCTGTACCTTGAAACCGATCGGGCGCTGATCTTTATCAACCGCTCTGGCAATGGTTTTCACTCCGAACCGAGCGTGCTGCGCTGGCCTGAAGGGATCAAGCATGACCGTGATTGCCACGTCACCACGGCCGACCTGCAAGGCCTCGGCTGTTCCAGTCTGATCCTGACAGTCAACCATCCGACACAGCGTCACTGGCGCTATGACTTTGTCACTGAAAAACCCTACCTGCTGACCACCACCCACAACAATATGGGGGCCACCGGCAAGCTTAGCTATCGCAGCAGCGCCCAGGAATGGCTCGACGAAAAACGCCAGCTCAGTCTCAACAACAGACCGCAAACCTGCGGCCTGCCGTTCCCCCTGCATCTGGTCAGTCAACAGCAACAACTGGATCTGATCAGCGGCAACCCATCGACCCAACGCTTTCAGTACCGCGATGGTTTTTACGACGCCACTGAACGCAAGTTTCAAGGTTTCGGCTTATTACTGGAGACCGATACTGAAGCAGGCCACAGCGCAGCGCTGCTGCGAAAAACCTGGTTTCACACCGGCAAAGCCCTCGACATGCCCCGTGACGGCTACTGCACGGCTGATGCAGAGGCTCATCCGCTGGGCAACACGCTGTTGAGTCAACTGACGCCCGGCAGCACTGAAGAACGTGTCCTCGACACGCCATCAGCTTCGACCCTGAATCAGATGAGGCTTGCACTTAGTGGTGTGAGGCTGCGTGAAGAACTCTTCGCCGCTGAAGATCCAAAAGTACCTTACTCCGTGAGCCAGCAGCGTTATCAGGTACGTCAGTTGCAAACACCGGGCTCAATGCTGGTGCTGCCTCTGGAGTCCATCACCTATCGATACGAACGAGAGCCGAGCGATCCGGCCTGCCAGCATACGATCAACTTGCGCCGGGACCGGTATGGCAGCCTTGAGCATGCAGTGACCGTGGATTACGCACGGCGTAAAAACGCATCCGATGCGCTACCCTTTAGCGAGCCGCATCAGCAAACCTGGTGGCGCGACACTCACGACCCGGCTCAGCAGTCGTTTTATATCAGTGAAACCCGGGCGCAATTCATTCATCTCGACGCCCCCCAGCGCTGGCACCTGCACCTGCCTTACCGCCAGCGCAGTAACGCTCTGGTACTGGCCAAAAACACCCTCAGTCCTGAACGCCTCAGCTATGAGCACTTGATCCGTCACGGGGCCGAAAACCCCTTGGGCCCGAATGCCCAGCGCGTACTCAGCAACCAGTCGGTGCAGTACTACTGCCTCGCGCAAAGCACCTCGCCGCTACCTGCGGGCCAAGCCAGTTTTCAGGCTCTGGCCGATCATCAAGAAAGCGCCGAACTGGACGCACAGGCACTGTCAGCCTACGACGACGTACCTGATATGCCGGGGGCTGCGCCCTTTGACCTGAATCAGACGCTTGCCCGGGAGCACTACCATCGAATGCCGCTGTTTTTACCCGAAGCCGACAGCGTATGGTCGATCAAGCAAGGCTTTGCCCGCTACGCCAGTGCTCAGAATTTCTACCAGGCAATCCTTTTACGGCCGTCCGAAAGCCACGCTTCGACCATGGTCAAATATGACCGCTACGGTTGCAAAATGACCTCTATCATTGCGGGAGATGGCTGCACCACCCAGGTATTGCATGATTATAGGCTGCTGTTACCCGTGCAAATCACCGATGCTCAGGGCAACGTCGAGCAAGCGCGTTACGACGCTTTCGGGCAACTGCAGGTGACCAGCCATTACGGCCAAGAGTGCGGCCAAGAGTGCGGCCAGGCGCAAGGATTTATGCCGCTGTCAGCCTACCAACGACCGACTGACGATAGCCCGGAAGCGGCCATTGCCAATCCGCGAACAGCATTGCTCAATGCTGCCAGCGCCTGCTTCCATGCACCATTCAGCTGGATGGGCAACATTGAGCCATCGCCTCAGACCGATCACTGGATAGCACAAGGCTACCTGCTGCCCGGCGGCTACATTCGAGCCAGTGCACATAAGCGTGCGGCGGCTCTGGACATGAGCGACCCTGGCAACCGGCAACTCAGTCAACAGATCGCCAAGGCGCAACGTGAACCGGTGCATGTCGCGGTGCTGCAAGCCGCGAGCTACCCGGCTGGTGCAGCCAATAGCGCTGACACTATCCGTATCAATCTGGTGTTTAGCGATGGCTTTGGACGGGCGTTGCAAACCAAGCAAAAAGCTTCACCCGGTATCGCCTATCAGGTTGATCCGGCAGGAGGGCTCAGCCTGGACAGTCAGGGCAAGCCCCTGAGCGTGGCCAGCGACACCCGGTGGCGGGTCAGCGGTAAAGTCGAATACAACCACAAGGGCCTGGCGATTCGTCAGTATCGTCCTTACTTTGCCGACCAGCATCGCTGTATCAACGACGAAGCCCTGCGAAAGCATGGCCACAGTGATCAACTGTTGCATGACCCGCTGGGCCGCCCCACGAGCAGAATCAACGCCAGAGGGCATTTAAGCCGCCACACTTATTGCGTGTGGTACACCATCACCGAGGATGAAAACGACACCGCGTAACAGGCGACGCAGTGTTTGCGCGAAACCTGTAGGAGTCGAGCTTGCTCGCGATTGAATCGCTGCGGTGTCACAGATAAACCGCGTTGTTTGGATCGCGAGCAAGCTCGCTCCTACAGGTCCGTGGTATTTATCCTGTCAATGCGGATCACGGACCCCGGCAATCCGATAACGGCGTGCTCCCAGATGCTCAAACATCAACCGATAGGCCCCTTGCCCTGCGCCGCCTCCGGGGTAGCTATGCAAGTCCGCAGACCATAACCCCGCCTCATGCCGGTGCCAGCGCACAGCCGCAAATCGACCTTCCCTTACGTGGCCAAGTAACAGGCGACGCAGTGTTTGCACGAAACCTGTAGGAGTCGAGCTTGCTCGCGATTGAATCGCTGCGGTGTCACAGATAAACCGCGTTGTTTGGATCGCGAGCAAGCTCGCTCCTACAGGTCCGTGGTATTTATCCTGTCAATGCGGATCACGGACCCCGGCAATCCGATAAC
>JAZKIA010000013.1:300389-322907 GCA_040385125.1 Pseudomonadota bacterium
GGTCCGTGGTATTTATCCTGTCAATGCGGATCACGGACCCCGGCAATCCGATAACGGCGTGCTCCCAGATGCTCAAACATCAACCGATAGGCCCCTTGCCCTGCGCCGCCTCCGGGGTAGCTATGCAAGTCCGCAGACCATAACCCCGCCTCATGCCGGTGCCAGCGCACAGCCGCAAATCGACCTTCCCTTACGTAGCCAATGGTCAAGGCAATACTTCGCCCCTCATCACCCAGCATCAAGTGCTCAACTACCGAAGTATCGACATCAAACAGATCGCCAGCCCCCTGAGTCACCGAAGCGGGTGCCTGGCTGCTGCTGGCTACAGGAGAGCCACTTTTGGTCAGTTTTCGTTTTGCCAACTGAGTCGTTGCTTGCACCGCGAACTGACTCTCGCCGGTCTGAGTCGAAGGCCCGGCTGCTTGTGCGGACGTCGGATCACGCAACAGGATATTACGATAACCCAGTTGCCTGAACTCCCGCCCCAAAGGCCCCTGCGCTTTGCCAACGAGCTGATTGGCTACCTTGGCAGACTGCTTCGGCCCGACAAATCCATAGATTTTGCCTTCTGCGGTGGTGTGGGCCGCAATGGACAGTTCACCTTTAAACTCACGCCCCCGCTCATAAAAGAAGTTGACCAGCCGATGGGTCTCGTCGTGAGTCAGGCCCCGAGTGGCTGCAAGCCTTATTGCTTCACGGGACAACCAGGCTGCCAGGCGACTTTCCCGTGCCTCAGGTGAGCTGGCCAAGGCCCGCCGCCGCCAAGCCCAGTAGCCCTGATTGGCAATCATGGCCCACGCCCCAAGCCCAGTAATGCCCCCCGCAATCGCACCCTGCGCTGTCGCGTCAAGCAGCCAGCCAACCGCAAGCCCGCCAACCGCAATCAGGACAGCAAACACCAAACCCACCAGTACATAGTGCGACAAGGGAACCCCGGCCAAACCATTTGAGTCCACCCGCGTCACCGGGTTATTGCCCACCATTGCGTACACGTTCAACCCATCGGCATCTCCCGCCGGGTCTGCACTGACCCAGCGTTGCAGCCAAGGGGCATAGTAGCGGTGACCGTAATAGTACAAGCCAGTGGCATCGCGTTCCTTGCCCGAGTACCGCACCGTCTTGAATGTGGCCTCTACGACATTTTTCGCCGCCCACCACGCCGTGGCACCGTAGGGGTAATAGCCTTCCTGGCTGAGCAAGGCTGCCTGCTCATCGAGCTCCAACGTGCTACTGCCAGCCAAGTCCGACAGGCTGAAACGCAGTTGTTCGTCAGCTACCCCCGAAGGTTGGCCTTGCTCCCACTTAAGCCCCCTGACCTGAGCCCGCCCGGCGCCCACCGACACTACATTCAGCCACTCGCCAGTGGCGTGGTTGCGGCGTATTTCCAACCCCGGCAAATACCGCACCTCATGCAGGTGAGTCAGGGCGTGAGCTTTGCTTGAACGTCGCTTGAGTACACGCTGCCCGCCAGCGTCGTAAACATAGATTTCTTCATCCGGAACATCGTTTTCGCGCTGTACCTGCGTTACCTGAGTCAGTTGGTTGCGCAGGTTCCAGCTCATGGCTTGCCCCGGTGCAAGGGTTTGCTGATTGCCGCCGGGGTCAAATCCACTTCCCAACCCAACTGGCGAACCGCTGGCCTCAAGCACGCTGTGATTACTGTGCGCCGCCACCCGCATACGCTGGGTAAACCCCGAACCGGTGGCTGGCACATGCTGCATCTGCAACAGGTTAGCGCCAGCATCGTAGTGATAATGGCGCGTGTAGTAGCGCCATAAATTGTCTTGGTCCGAGCCAAAGGTGATCAGCCCAGGCAACCCCGGGCCACTGTGATGCGTTGAATGTTCGCGGCCGGTGGCCTTGGTCAACTGATACAGCGAGTCGTACTCAAATGCACTGAAGGCATCGACCTTGCTGTTTCTCGCCCAGGCAGTCGGCTGTGCGGCGTCGCTGATGCTCAGTACGTTGCCCACCCGGTCGTAGGTGTAGGCGAGCTCTTGCAGCGGCGTTTTATGCTGCCCCAGCCGGTAACTGGCCATCCATCGCAGGCTACCATCCTCTTCGGCATAGTCCGCCACCGTGAACACCCCGTTACCGGCCCGTTCGGATTGCACCTGACCCGCGGCGTTGTACACCCGCTCATCCAATAGCACTTTGCGTTTACCGCTGCTGAACATCAACGCGACCTGGCTCAACTCACCTTCTACGCCGTACTGCGATTGCTGGCGATTGCCCTTGGCATCCACCTGCTCCAATAGCGCGCCCAACGCATCGTAGCGCCAGGTCGTACGGTAACCTTCGGGCTCCAATTGAATATCGCGCCGCCAGTCAACCGGTGTGCGTGCCTCAATAAAGCGGCGCGTTTGACTGCCTACCGCACCCGAAAGCGCGTAGTCCTCATAAAACACGCTGCCGGCCGGGTCATCGTGCCGGATCAGCCGACCACATCGATTACGTGCGGCTTGCTCAGGGCTCATCGGCGCGTAAGTCAAACGCTCAATGCAGCGCTCCCCAAACTCATCAGCCGCTTGTTCGAACACCGCCACAGGTCTGAGCAACGAATCATATTCAGTACGCTCGGTACCGCGTCCCGTCCAATGTCTGACCAATTGCCCGGCACCGCCCAGCAGGGTGATTTGCCAGCCGGCGTCCACGCTGTCGCTGCGCAACACATGACCGGAAAGGCTGTGGCAATGGCGTTGATTAGCCTGAACACTGGAATCGGACACGTGCAAGACATACAAGCGCGGGTCCCATTGCTGCTGCAACATACCGTTTGCGCCATACACCTGCCGACTGATCCGAGCCTCTGGCACGTCCTGAACTCGCCGACGGTGATACGCCACCGTGCGCACCGTTAAACCGCGTGGGTCGATTGCCGTTAACGACGGCGTGTATTGATGAAGAGAAGACATGACGGTATGACCTGCTTGACCAAAGATTGAAAAATCCTAGTGATCAGGTCATGGGGAGGTGCGGTAGTTATTGGTGGTGTTTTTTAAATTCAATGCACTTCGCCTTCACGGCTTTTTAACGCAGAATTTAATTGATAGCCCCCTAACAAAAAGCGCAGGCTAGAGGGCTCGGCTCGGCTTTCTATCATTCCTGATGATAATGACCTTCGCTGGGTTCGATTCGTGCGCCAGCACTCGCGCCAGCATTATCCGCCCATCTCAATAGATTGGCGGACTCCCCCCATGGAACAGTCACTGAAACATTTGCGCTTCCCACTCGCGGCCCTGGCCATCGTGGTGATAAGTGCATGCGGCAAAACTCCACAAGCGACTGCTCCTGCTCCCGCTGCAAAAGTCAGTGTGGCCAAGGTGCTTGAACAGCCGGTCAACGAATGGGACGAGTTCACCGGGCGTCTCGAAGCACCGGAAACCGTTGAGATTCGTCCTCGCGTGTCGGGCCAGATTGATCAGGTCGCCTTTACTGAGGGCGCCCTGGTGAAGAAAGGCGACATGTTGTTCCAGATCGACCCGCGTCCGTTCCAGGCCGAGGTACGTCGACTCGAAGCCCAAGTGCAACAAGCTCGCGCCAACGCCACCCGCAGTGAAAACGAAGCCCAGCGTGGCGAGCGTCTGCGCCAGAGCAATGCAATCTCCGCCGAGCTGGCTGATTCGCGTACCACTGCTGCCCAACAAGCCCGCGCCGGTGTAGCAGCGATTCAGGCCGAACTCGATCTGGCCAAGCTTAATCTGAGTTTTACTCGCGTCACTTCGCCGATCAGCGGCCGTGTCAGCCGTGCTGAAATCACCGCTGGCAACATTGTTACCGCTGATGTTTCAGCGCTGACTAGCGTGGTTTCCACCGACAAGGTTTACGCCTACTTCGATGCTGACGAACGTGTGTTCCTCAAGTACAGCCAACTGGCCCGCCAAGGTCAGCGCGGCCAGGCCACTCCGGTGTATCTGGGCCTGTCCAACGAAGACGGCAACCCGCACCTGGGCCAGATGAACTTCGTCGACAATCAGGTCAACCCTAAAACAGGCACCATCCGTGGCCGCGCGGTCTTCGACAACACCGATGGCAGCTTCACTCCAGGGCTGTATGCCCGGCTGAAACTGGTTGGCAGCGGCACCTACTCCGCCGTCTTGATCAATGACGAAGCGGTTGGTACCGACCTGGGTAAAAAGTTCGTGCTGGTGATGGACGCTGACAACCAGTCGGTTTATCGCACTGTGGAGCTGGGCCCGAAAATTGAAGGCCTGCGCATTGTTCGCAGCGGCCTGAGCAAAGACGACACCATTATCGTCAAAGGCTTGCAGAAAGTGCGCCCCGGCTCGCCGGTAACGCCTGAAGTGATCCCGATGGCCAGCGAACAAACCCTCGCCGCACTGGCACAACAACGACAAGCCCTGGAAGCCAGCAACCTGCCTCAGGTCAAGCCCGCCATTGGCGCGCCGAAACTGGTCAGCGTCGCGACTCCGCGCGGTTAAGGGACGATAACTCCGATGAATTTTTCCCAGTTCTTCATTCAGCGGCCGATTTTCGCTGCCGTGCTCTCCTTGCTGATTCTGATTGCGGGCAGTATTTCACTGTTCCAATTGCCAATCAGCGAATACCCCGAAGTGGTTCCGCCCACCGTAGTCGTGCGCGCCAACTTCCCTGGTGCCAACCCTAAAGTGATCGGCGAAACCGTCGCCGCGCCGCTGGAACAAGCGATTACCGGTGTTGAAAACATGTTGTACATGTCTTCACAGTCCACCGCTGACGGCAAAATCACCCTGACCATCACCTTTGCCCTCGGCACCGATCTGGACAACGCGCAGGTGCAGGTGCAAAACCGTGTCACCCGCACCCAGCCCAAGCTTCCGGAAGAAGTGACGCGCATCGGGATCACGGTGGACAAGGCCTCGCCCGACCTGACCATGGTTGTGCACTTGACCTCGCCAGACAAGCGCTACGACATGCTGTATCTGTCCAACTACGCCATTCTCAACATCAAGGATGAGTTGGCGCGTTTGGGCGGTGTCGGTGATGTGCAACTGTTCGGCATGGGTGATTACTCGCTGCGAGTCTGGCTCGACCCGAACAAAACCGCTTCACGCAACCTGACCGCCACCGATGTGGTGACTGCGATTCGCGAGCAAAACCGCCAGGTGGCTGCCGGTGCCTTGGGTGCACCCCCTGCGCCCAATGCTTCCAGCTTCCAGCTCTCGGTTAACACCCAAGGCCGTCTGGTCACCGAGGAAGAGTTCGAGAACATCATCATTCGTTCCGGCGATGATGGCCAGATCACCCGCCTGAAGGACATTGCCCGAGTAGAGTTGGGCTCCAGTCAATACGCACTGCGTTCTCTGCTCAACAACCAGCCGGCGGTGGCGATCCCGATCTTCCAGCGACCGGGCTCCAATGCGATCGAGATCTCTAACGAAGTTCGGGCAAAAATGACCGAGCTGAAGCAGAGCTTCCCCGAAGGCATGGACTTCGACATCGTGTATGACCCGACCATCTTCGTTCGTGGTTCGATTGAAGCGGTAGTCCATACGCTGTTTGAAGCACTGATTCTGGTGGTACTGGTAGTTATCCTGTTTCTGCAAACCTGGCGCGCCTCGATTATTCCGCTCGTCGCGGTACCGGTATCGCTGATCGGTACGTTTGCCGTGATGCACATGTTTGGTTTCTCGCTCAACGCCTTGTCGCTGTTCGGCCTGGTATTGGCCATCGGGATCGTGGTCGACGATGCGATTGTGGTAGTGGAGAACGTCGAGCGAAACATCGAACTGGGGCTCAACCCGGTAGACGCCACCAAACGGGCGATGCGTGAAGTGACCGGGCCAATCATTGCCACCGCACTGGTGCTGTGCGCCGTATTCATCCCGGCCGCATTTATTTCGGGCCTTACTGGTCAGTTTTATAAGCAATTTGCCCTGACCATTGCCATTTCGACGGTGATCTCGGCCTTCAACTCGTTGACCCTGTCTCCCGCGTTGGCGGCGGTGTTGCTTAAAGGCCATCACGCACCGAAAGACCGTTTCACCCGTGTACTGGATCGTCTGTTTGGCGGCTGGTTGTTCCGTCCGTTCAACCGCTTCTTTGAAAAAGCCAGCCACGGTTATGTCAGCGCTGTACGCCGGATCATTCGCGGTAGCGGTATCGCGATGCTGCTGTACGCAGGGTTGATGGTGCTGACGTGGGCAGGATTTGCCCACACCCCGACCGGCTTCGTACCACCGCAAGACAAGCAATATCTGGTGGCCTTTGCCCAATTGCCGGATGCGGCGAGCCTGGATCGCAGCGAAGAAGTGATCAAGCGCATGTCCGAGCTGGCCCTCAAGCAGCCTGGCGTCGCCAACTCGATCGCTTTCCCTGGCCTGTCGATCAACGGTTTCACCAACAGCCCTAACAGCGGCATCGTGTTCGTCGCACTCAAGGACTTCGATCAACGTAAAGACCCAAGCCAGTCGGCCGCTGCGATTGCCGCCACGCTGAATGCCCAGTTTGCGGATATTCAGGAAGCCTATATCGCCATCTTCCCACCGCCGCCAGTACAAGGCCTGGGCACCATTGGCGGTTTCCGCCTGCAGGTCGAGGACCGCGGTGGTCTGGGTTATGACGAGCTGTACAAAGAAGTGCAAAACGTCATCGCCAAGAGCCATAACGTGCCGGAACTGGCCGGGTTGTTCACCAGCTATCAGGTCAACGTGCCACAAGTCGATGCGGCTATCGACCGCGAAAAGGCCAAGACCCACGGCGTTGCCATCAGCGACATTTTCGACACACTGCAAATCTATCTGGGTTCGCTCTATGCCAACGATTTCAACCGCTTCGGTCGTACTTATCAGGTAAATGTTCAAGCTGAGCAGCAGTTCCGCCTGGAGCCTGAGCAGATTGGCCAACTGAAAGTGCGCAACAACAAAGGTGAAATGATCCCGCTGGCGACCTTTATCAAGGTCAGCGACACCGCAGGGCCGGACCGGGTAATGCACTACAACGGCTTTGTCACTGCCGAGATCAACGGCGCGGCGGCTCCGGGTTACAGCTCGGGCCAGGCAGAAGCGGCGATTGAAAAACTGCTGAAAGAAGAACTGCCTAACGGCATGACCTACGAATGGACTGAGCTGACCTATCAGCAAATCCTCTCGGGCAATACCGCGCTGTTCGTGTTCCCGCTGTGTGTGCTGCTGGCGTTCCTGGTACTGGCCGCGCAATACGAGAGCTGGAGCCTGCCACTGGCGGTGATCCTGATCGTGCCGATGACGCTGCTGTCAGCAATCACCGGGGTGATTCTCTCGGGCGGTGACAACAACATCTTCACCCAGATCGGCTTGATCGTACTGGTGGGGTTGGCGTGCAAGAACGCGATTCTGATTGTCGAGTTCGCCAAAGACAAACAGCAAGAAGGTCTCGACCCTCTGGCCGCTGTACTGGAAGCCTGTCGCCTGCGTCTGCGGCCGATCCTGATGACCTCGTTCGCCTTCATCATGGGCGTGGTGCCCCTGGTGTTCTCCAGCGGAGCGGGTGCAGAAATGCGTCACGCCATGGGTGTCGCGGTGTTCTCCGGGATGCTCGGGGTGACCTTCTTCGGCCTGCTGCTGACGCCGGTGTTCTATGTCTTGATTCGCCGCTATGTCGAGCGCAGTGAAGCGCGCAAAGCGGCCAAGCACCTCAAGTTGGAGTCGCAACAATGAGCCTGAAAGTCTTTCTGCCAAGTCTATTGGTGCTGGCCTTGAGTGCCTGCGCCGTCGGACCGGACTACCACACACCAAAGACTGAGCCAGCGCAGATCAGCGCTGACAACCTCAAGGGCTTTGACCGGGCACATTTTGAAGGGATCTGGTGGCAGCAGTTTGATGACCCGACCCTCAACCAGTTGGTGACCCAATCGCTGGCTGGTAACCGCGAGTTACGCGTTGCCTTTGCCCGACTGCGGGCAGCGCGGGCGATTCGCGATGACGTCAGTAATGACGTGATGCCGACCATCACCAGCCGGGTCAGCAGTGACGTGGGTAAAGGCCAGATTCCGGGCCAGACCGAAAAGCGGGTCAACAGTGAACGCTACGACCTGGGCCTGGACATGGCCTGGGAAATCGACCTGTTTGGCCGTATTCAGCGTGAACTGGAGGCCAGCGACGCCGACGAACAAGTCGCTGCCGCTGACTTGTACCAGCTGCAAGTGACGATGATCGCCGAGTTGGTGGATGCCTACGGCGAACTGCGTGGTGCGCAATTGCGCGAGCGCATCGCCCTGGCCAACCTGAAAAACCAGCAAGACTCCAAGGCCATCACCGAAAGCCTGCGCGATGCTGGCGTGGGTGATCAGCTGGACGTGATGCGCGCCGATGCCCGCCTGGCGGCGGTTGAGGCCAGCGTGCCGCAATTGCAGGCCGAGCAAGTGCGCGAGCGCAATCGGATCGCCACCCTGCTGGGTGAGCGACCTGAGCAACTGAGTGTGGACTTGAGCCCGGCGCAACTGCCGGCGATTGCCAAGGCGCTGAATATCGGTAACCCCGGCGACTTGCTGCAACGGCGTCCGGACATCATGAGCGCCGAACGCAAGCTGGCCGCAGCGACGGCACGGATCGGGGTGGCCAAGGCGGACTTGTTCCCACGGGTCAGCCTCAGCGGCTTCCTTGGCTTTACCGCCGGGCGCGGCTCGCAAATTGGCTCGGCCGCCGCCAGTGCCTGGGCCCTCGGTCCGCGTATTACCTGGCCGGCGTTCGACCTGGGCAGCGTACGTGCACGTTTGCGCGGGGCCGGTGCCGAAGCCGATGGCGCTCTCGCCAGCTACGAACAGCAGGTGCTGTTGGCGCTTGAAGAATCAGAAAACGCCTTCAGTGATTACGGTAAGCGTCAGCAGCGATTGGTGTCACTGATCCGTCAGAGCGAATCCAGCCGTACTGCGGCGGATCTGGCGGCGATTCGTTACCGCGAAGGCACGGTGGACTTCCTGGTGCTGCTGGATGCCCAGCGCGAGCGTCTGGCCGCAGAAGACAGCCAAGCCCAGGCCGAGGTTGAGTTGTATCGCGGCGTCGTGGCGATCTACAAAGCCCTGGGTGGCGGCTGGCAAGTCGAGACCGTGGCCAGCGCGCACTGAGATTAAAGAGCTCCTTTGGTTGGCCGCAACCAGCCAATTTTTGCCCCGCGCTCATTCGGTCGCGGGGCTTTTTTTACCTGACTGTAGCCGCTGACGAGGTACGAAGGCTGCGATCGGCTGCGCAGCGGCCGTAAAACCTGAACCCCGAACTACATCTGACACACCGAGATGCCTGAATTTACGACTGCTGCGCAGCCGATCGCAGCCTCGTACCTCGTCAGCGGCTACAACCCCAGAATTGTGTAGCCAACCACATAAAACTTGCTTCAACCCGCCTGCTGACCGAAGCTGGCACCCTTCACGTTCGTCTGCTTCTGGATATTGCATGTCCCTGTCTCGCCGCTATCTGACGCTAAGTCTTCTGTCTGCATTCGTTGCGGCCGGTCTGTGGTATGGCATGCGCCCGGCACCGACTACTAATTCGCCCACCGTCAACCACAACTACGCCGAGTCCCTGGAGATTGCCCATAACGGTCAGCCAGGTGCCGCTCGTGTGTTGTATCAACAGATGGCACGCACCGATCTGTCGGATATCCGCCGGGCCAGCCTGCATGCCGAACTGCCCAACTACCCAAGCCCTCAGGCTCTGAAGCTGGCTGATGTCGATTTGCAGAACCCTTCACCGCTGGTACGCGAAGCGGCGATTCAAAGCATTGTCGGCCTGGTGCCCAGCGCTCAACGTACGCTGCTGCTGGGGCCGATGCTCGATGACGCCGAGCAGAGTGTGCGCTTCGCCGCGGCCAATGCCCTGCTGGGACTTTCGCCTGATGAACAAGGCTTGTACTTCGGCCCCTTGCAGCAAGTGATCGACGAATACGAACGCACACTGATCACCCAGCCAGACAGCCCTCAGGCACAAGGCCAGCTTGCACGTTTGTATCTACACGAAGGGCAATTGGATCAGGCTCAGGCCGCCCTGGAGAAAGTCACGACTCTGGAGCCCGACAATCTCAAGGCCGTCGTCGCCCAGGTTGAGTTGCTGGAAAAGCGCGGCCAGCCCGATCAGGCACGCCAACTGCTGGCCAAACAACTCGAAGCCCACCCCGACTCGGCGTTTCTGCAACATGCGCTCGGCATCTGGCTGCTTAATCACGGCCAAACCGAATACGCCCTGTTGGGTCTGGCCAAAGCGGTAGAGCTGGAACCGGACAACAGTGATTACCGCTACACACTGGCCGTGGCCTTGCATGATCTTGAGCAACTGGAAGCCGCACAGCGCCAACTCGAAGAGCTGCTGCAACGCCAGCCAGCCAATCGCAAGGCGCGGGTGCTGTTGATCCGTTACTGGAAAGAAACCGGCCAGTTGCAAAACGTGCAGGTGTTACTGGCCCAGCTGGAACAGCAAAACCCGGATGACCCTGCGTTACAGCAAGGGCTTTAAGTCTTTACGCCGGCAATGTCTGGATCGGCAGGCGAACCCTGAATAACGCACCCTCGCCCAAGACGCTCTGCACCGTTATCGTACCGCTGTGAGCCGCCACGATTTGCTCAGAGATAAACAGCCCCAGCCCTAGCCCTGCGGCAGCATGGCTGGCAGATACCCGCTCAAACTGCTGAAAAACCCGCTGCTGATTGTCTTCACTGATGCCGATGCCCTGATCGCGAACGTCAATCACGGCGTAGGTGCCATCAACATACACCGACACATCAATCGGCTTCCTGGCGCCATAGCGCAAGGCATTGGTTAGCAGATTGGACACCACCTGCTCGATCCGAAACTCGTCCCAATGCCCCACCACTGGTGCATCGAGCGTAAAGTTTACGCTCGACTGCGCCGCGCTGATCTGCGGCGCAAAGTTTGCCAGCACGTTGGCAACCGTGCGCGACAAATCAAACTCAACCGGGCGGATCGACAGCTTGCCGGTACGGATGCGCGACACATCGAGCATGTCTTCGATCAAGCGAATCAGGCTCTGGATCTGCCGCTCATCGCGGTCAACCATGGCGTGCATCTTGTCCATGGTAAACGCCGCAGCGTTATCACGCGCCAGGTGCATTTTGCGCAGCTGGGTTTCGAGAATCAGCCCGTTGAGCGGCGTTCGTACCTCATGCGAGACAATCGACATAAAGTCGTCACGCATACGCACGGCATGCTCAAGCTCAACCTGGGTGACTTGTAACTGTGCGAGCAGGGTCTCTTGTTCTCGACGGCCTTGCTCAAGGGCTTCAAGTTGTTGCTTCAAGGCCTTGCTTTGACGGTAAAGGTCGACGAACACGTTGACCTTGCTCTTGACCGCGTGGATGTCCAACGGCTTGTGCAGAAAGTCGACGGCGCCGCTTTCGTAGCCCTTGAAGGCGTAGTTCATCTCGCGCCCGGCGGCGCTGACGAAAACGATCGGGATGTTTTTGGTTTTTTCTGTGCCGCGCATCAGCTCGGCCAGCTCAAAGCCGTTCATGCCCGGCATTTGCACGTCCAGAATGGCGATGGCGAATTCATGTTGCAGCAGCAACGACAATGCCTCATCCGCAGACAACGCTTTGTACACGGCACGATCTTCGCGTTTGATCAGCGCTTCCAGCGCCAGCAGGTTTTCCGGCAGATCATCAACGATCAGCAGTTTTGCTTGGATATCACTTGGTAGCATTCGATTCGTTCCAGCTCGACAAGCAAACGGCCGATGCCGCGCAAAGGAAGGATGTAGTCTGGTTTTTCGGTATCCGGGCTTGGGCCTTCATGACTTACGGTAGACCCGCTCTTGCTTGAGCAAGGCCATGAACTGCTTGCTGTAACCCGAAAAATCCAGGGTTTCCTTGCTGCCCAACATCAGGAAACCACGATGACACAGCGATTCGTGGAACAGGCCAAAGGCTCTGTTTTGAAGGTCCTTATTAAAATAAATCAATACGTTACGACATGAAATTAAATGAGTTTCTGAAAACACGCTGTCCGTCGCCAGGCTGTGATCGGCAAAGGTCACGTTCTCGCGCAAGGTCTTGTCGAAGATCGCGTAGTCATAGGCAGCGGTGTAGTAATCAGAGAACGCTCGCTGCCCGCCTGACTTTTGGTAGTTGTGAGTGTAGGTACGAATGCTCTCCAGCGAAAAAATCCCCTGCTTGGCCTTTTCCAGTGAGCGCGGGTTGATATCAGTCGCATAGATGATGGTGCGATCCAGCAAACCTTCTTCGCGCAGCAGGATGGCCATGGAATAAACCTCTTCCCCGGTGCTGCACCCCGCAATCCATATTTTCAGCGACGGATAGGTCTTGAGGATCGGCACCACTTCCTCGCGCAGGGCCAGAAAATGCTCCGGATCGCGAAACATCTCGCTCACCGGAATCGTCAGGAACTGCAACAACTGCATGAACACGCTGGGGTCATGCAGCACCCGCTCCTGCAAGGCCGAGATAGTGCTGCACTCAAACTGGCGCATGGCATGGTGTACCCGACGCTTGATCGAGGCGCCGGAGTAATCGCGAAAGTCATAGCTGTATTTGAGGTAGATCGCTTCGATCAACAGCCGTAACTCGATATCGGTACTTCGCCGCACTTAAAGTCGTTCCATTTTCGGTAGCCACACCCGAATCAACGAAAACAGTCGATCCAGATCAATAGGTTTGGCCAGGTAGTCATTGGTGCCCGCTTGCAGGCAACGCTCCTGATCGTCCTTCATCGCCTTGGCCGTGACCGCAATGATCGGCAGCTTGCGCCAGCGCGGGTCCTTGCGAATTTCGATAGTGGCTTCGTAACCATCCATCTCCGGCATCATCACGTCCATCAACACCAGGTCGATGTCTTCCACTTCGTTCAACCGCTCAATAGCTTCAAACCCATTGCGCCCGATCACCACAATGGCGCCTTTTTGCTCCAGGGCACTGGTCAGAGCGAAGATATTTCGTACGTCGTCGTCCACCAGCAAAATCTTGCGCCCTTCAAACACCTTATCGCGGCTGCGGGCGGTCTTGAGCATCGTTTGCCGCTCATGGGACAACCGAGACTCGACTTTGTGCAGAAACAGTGTCACTTCATCCAGTAAACGCTCAGGTGAGCGGGCGCCCTTGATAATGATTGAGCGCGAATACTTGCGCAATTCGGCCTCTTCATCGCGGGTCAGATTGCGCCCGGTGTAGACGATGACCGGCGGGAACGAGCAGATATCCTCGGTGGACATGCGCTTGAGCAAGTCACCCCCTAGCATGTCCGGCAACTTGAGGTCGATGATCATGCAGTCGTAAATATTGGCTCGCAGCAGTTCCAGCGCCTCCTGAGCAAAACCTACAGCCGTGATCTCGATGTCTTCGTCGCCGATCAGGCGCGCAATGCTGTCGCGTTGCAGGTCATCGTCTTCAACCAGCAGCACCCGTTTGACCTTCTGCGTGAGCTTGGCCTCCAGCCGTGCGAACACGTCTTTCAATGCTTCGCGGGTGGTCGGCTTGACCGCATAACCGACGGCACCCATGTGCATGGCCGCTTCTACGCGGTCCTCAACCGAAATCACGTGTACCGGAATATGCCGCGTGGACGCCAACTCTTTCAGGCGCTGCAACACCGTCAGCCCGGAGTGATCCGGCAGGCGCATGTCGAGCAGTATTGCATCGGGAATAAACTGCGCGGCCAGACTGAAGCCTTCATCCGCACCGTGGGCGACCAGGCAGTGGTAACCCAGTTCATGAGCAAGATCGAAGAGGATGCGCGCAAAGTCAGGCTCATCTTCAACCACCAGAATACAACGCGTTGCGAATGGCGCTTTTTCCCGATCATCCGCAAACCGCGGAATCACGATCGGTGCTACCACCGGTGCTGGCTGCGGCTTGGGCATCATCGGCGCAACACGCGGGGGCGCACTGGCCAGGGTTAGACCGTGCGACTGATCGTGCTCCACGAACTGTTCAGGCAAGACCAGAGTAAAAATACTGCCCTGCCCCGGTTCACTGGTGATGCTGATCGAACCGCCGAGCAAGCTCGCCAGATCGCGCGAAATCGACAACCCAAGGCCGGTGCCTCCGTAACGGCGATTGGTGGTGCCATCGGCCTGGCGGAACGCTTCAAAGATACTTTCCTGCTGCTCCGGGGCAATGCCGATCCCGGAGTCGCGCACCGTAAAGGCGATACCTTCGCCCGGCTGACGCGACACCGTCAGGCTGACCTGACCCTTTTCGGTGAACTTGACCGCGTTAGACAGCAGGTTTTTCAGAATCTGCTCCAGCCGCTGGCTGTCGGTGTAGATCATCGGCGGCGTGCCGGGCTGCACTTCAACCTGAAACTCCAGAGACTTGTCGCTCGCCAGCGGCTGGAACATGCCGCGCAAGCCTTCAACCACCCGCGTCACACTGGTGTTTTCGGGGCGTACTTCCAGCTTGCCGGCTTCGACCTTGGAAATATCCAGAATGTCGTTGATCAGGTTAAGCAAGTCATTGCCCGCCGAGTAAATCGATTCGGCAAACTTGACCTGTTCAGCGCTGAGATTGCCTTGCGAGTTTTCAGACAACAGTTTGGCCAGAATCAATGAGCTGTTGAGTGGTGTACGCAGCTCATGGGACATATTGGCGAGAAACTCAGACTTGTACTTGCTGGAACGCTGCAGCTCTTCAGCGCGCTCTTCCAGTTGCACCTGGGCCTGATTGAGTTCGTTGTTCTTGTGGTCCATCGCGTCGCGCTGACCAGCCAGCGCCAAGCCCTGCTCGGCCAGCCGCTCGTTGGTCTGCTCCAGCAGCACCTGCTGGGCTTCGAGGTGCATCTGCGACTCTTTAAGAATGCGTGATTGCTCTTCCAGCTCTTCGTTAGCCGTCTTGAGCTCTTCCTGCTGTACTTGCAGTTCTTCGTTGAGCTGCTGGGTTTCATCCAGCACTTCTTGCAGGCGCTGACGGTAGCGCGCCGCTTCAATCGACATGCCAATGTTGTCGGCAATCAATTCGAACAGTTCAATATCACGGTCGCTCAACGGCCTGAGAAAGCCCAGCTCAATCACCCCATTGACCCGGTCATCATCGCTGGTCGGCACCACCAGCACACTGCGCGGGCTGCCCTCGCCAAGGCCGGAGCTGACTTTCTTGAAGTAGTCCGCCGGCACATTGTCCAGACGAATCAGCTGATCTTGCTGTGCGGATTGACCGATGATCCCTTCATTGTTGTGAATCACCTCATCCCGTGCTTCCTGCTCGCGGGAAAAACCATAACTGGCAATGCGCTTAAGGCCGCCGTGGTCCTCGCGCACATACACAGCCGCCACCACTGAACCCAGGTATTGGGCACAAAACTGCAGAATGTTACGGCCCAAGGTGTTGAGCGACAGCCGCCCAAGCACTTGTTCGGCCAGCTCGGTCTGCCCGTTGCGCAACCACGCTTGTCGTTCCAGGCGTTGTGCGGTCTTCAGTTGCGACTCGAGACTTTGCTTGTAACTCTTTGAAAGATTGATTAAATCACGACGTCCGATAAAGGCCAGAAACGCACTTAGCCCCAGGACAAACACCAGATAAAAACCAATGCTGATGACCGTGGTGCGACTGACTTCGGTGTTGCGCGCCACCCGCAGTTGCTGCTCCATGGCAATGAAGTCGTCATATTCCTTGCGAATCTCATCGGTCAGGCGCTTGCCACGTCCGGCCAGCACCGCCCCTCGGTAGTCTCCGTCCTGACGGCGCATGTCGACCATGGCCTGGGCATAGCTGCCCCATTCGTTTTGCAGCGCCTCAAGGCGCTTGAGGCGGTCAATCTGCTGTGGGTTATCACTGACCTGCGCTTGCAAGCTGTGCAGTTGCGCATTGATTTGTGGCTTGGCCACTTCATACGGGTCTAGAAAATGCTCATCGCCGGTAATCAGAAACCCGCGCATCCCGGTTTCAAGATCAATCGTTAGCTTTACCGCCTCGTTGGCGTTGTTGATCACCCTATCGCTGTGCTCAACCCACTTAATCACCGACAGCAAGTAGCTGATCATCACCACAAACAGCACCGCACTGAGCACTCCGACGCCCAAGGGCAAACCAACGTTACGACTCAGGAGCTTGCGAAAGCTTTGCTCATCAACTGCTGCAGGTGCGTTCATTTTTTCTGGCCCGTGGACAGTCATAACAAACGGCAAGTCTGCCGGATTACGGTACGAAGAAGATATTTTCTTACACAAAGAGGAACAATTACTTACATAAGACTGCATTCAACAACCGGTAACGGCTATTCTTGCAGGTCGTGCATACCCGCCAGTATTGGCCTCTTGCCGCGCTCAAATTTTTCTCGAGATCCCCACTATGTCCGCAACACCCGCCACCATTCTGGTGGTAGAAGACGACGCGATTGTTCGCATGCTGATTGTTGAGGTACTGCAAGAGCTGTCATTCAACGTACTCGAAGCTGACGGCAGTGAGCGGGCACTGAAACTGCTTGAAGACGCCAGCCAGCACATTGACCTGTTGATGACGGATGTTGGACTGCCGGGCATGGATGGCCGCGAACTGGCGAAGAAAGCCCGCGAATTGCGTCAAAAATTGCCGATCCTGTTTGCCAGTGGCTACGCCGAAACCCTGGACGTCCCCGACAACATGGCGGTGATTGGCAAACCCTTCTCCATTGATCAACTGCGCGACAAAGTCAAAAGCCTGCTCTGCTGAGCTGCGTCTCTGTGGGAGCGAGCCTGCTCGCGAAGGTCGTTAGAGGGTTGTCCGTTTATTGACGGCTGCCCCGCGGCTGTGCTCTCCTGCACACCTTGTATCAGGTGCCCTTCACAGGGTGAAACGGGAAACCGGTGCGTCAGGCGTTAATCGTCCTGGCTAGTCCGGCGCTGCCCCCGCAACGGTAAGCGAGAGAAACATCAAAACCACTGTACGTACCGTATGGGAAGGTGATGTTTGCAGGCTCAAGTGACTTGAGCCCCTCGCAAGCCCGGAGACCGGCCTGGTCACTTTGAATAACAAACCCGCGGTGGGCGGGCGCTGTTAAACCCTGCGAGCTTCGTTCGCGGGGTTTTCTTGCGCTCTTGCACCCGCTGTCTGACCAGAGGGAAGCGCCATGTCCATCAGCACCCGCCGTACCCACTCCACAGCTACCACCTCCCCATCGGCTACCGCCACTCAAAGCCAACGCCTTGCGACCGCGGTCGGCGCTGCCGTGCTGGGGGTTTTACTGGTCTACTTCGCCGGTTTCTCGCATATCGAAGCCGTACACAACGCGGCGCACGATACCCGTCACAGCGCTGCCTTCCCGTGCCATTGAGATTGCCTGCCATGATTAAGCGTATCGCTCAAACAGCAGGCTTCACCGGCTTGCTGGCTGCCCTGTTGCTGACCTTGCTGCAAAGCTTTTGGGTCGCCCCGTTGATTCTTCAGGCAGAAACCTACGAAAAACCAGCCGCCAGCGAAGTGCACGAGCATGACGCCACGGCCATACCGGGTCACACCCATAACGCCGAAGCCTGGGAGCCGGAAGATGGCTGGCAGCGTGTGCTGTCGACTACCGGAGGCAACTTGGTTGTGGCGGTGGGTTTTGCTCTGATGCTTGCTGGCCTCTACACCTTGCGCTCACCGACCCGCACTTCCCAGGGTCTGCTCTGGGGCCTGGCCGGTTATGCCACGTTCTGCCTGGCCCCAACCCTGGGCCTGCCACCTGAGTTACCTGGTACGGCAGCGGCTGATTTGCTGCAACGCCAACTCTGGTGGATCAGCACTGCGGCCTCGACGGCGGTCGGCATTGCATTGCTGGTGTTTGGCAAGCACTGGGCGCTGAAGGTTCTGGCCGTGGCGATTGTGCTGGTGCCGCACGTGTTTGGTGCCCCGCAACCGCTGGTGCATTCCAGCCTGGCACCGGAGGCGCTGGAGTCGCAGTTCAAGATTGCCTCGCAGTTGACCAACCTGGTTTTTTGGCTGGCTCTGGGCGTCATCAGCGCCTGGTTGTTCCGCCGCAAGTCTGAAGGCCAATACTCGGCATGATGCCCCTCAGCACAGTGCCAATCCTGGTGATTGGCCTGGGCTGTCGCCAGGGTTGCAGCGCTGAACAGCTACTCGCGCTGATTGAAGACTCGCTGGGCCAGGCCGCAATCTCACTGGATGCAGTCCGTGCCCTGGCCAGTATTGAGCACAAGCGCGAAGAACCGGGGCTGATCCAATTGGCTGCACAGTTAAATCTGCCGCTGAGCGTATTCAGCGCGGAACAACTGGCGCCTTATGCGCCACGGCTTAGCCAGCGTTCAACTGTTGCGTTCGAACAAACCGGTTGTTTCGGGGTTGCCGAAAGCGCGGCGCTGGCGTTGGCCGAGCACCTTGGAGGCACACCGGCAAGCTTGCTGATTCCTCGAACAAACTCATCGGTGGCGACCTTTGCGTTAGCTTTGGCCAAACATAAACCGCGATAATCCCCCGCCTCACTATGAGCGCTGTTCACGAACAGCTCTATCTCGACCTTTTTCAGAGACTGCCATGACTGTTTATTTCATCGGCGCCGGCCCCGGCGATCCAGAGCTGATTACCGTCAAAGGTCAACGCCTGATCCGCAGCTGCCCGGTGATTATTTACGCGGGTTCGCTGGTCCCGGCGGCGGTACTGGATGGCCATCAGGCTGAACAGGTGGTCAACAGCGCCGAGTTGCACCTTGAACAAATCATCGCGCTGATCAAAGCCGCTGATGCCAAAGGCCAGGACGTTGCACGGGTACATTCTGGCGACCCCAGTTTGTACGGCGCGATTGGTGAGCAAATTCGCTGCTTGCGCGAGCTGAGCATCGCCTTTGAAATCATTCCCGGCGTGACGGCGACCGCCGCTTGCGCCGCGATATTGGGTGCCGAACTGACCCTGCCTGACATCTCGCAAACGGTGATATTGACCCGTTATGCTGAAAAAACCGTGATGCCTGCGGGTGAAGAACTGGCCAGCCTGGCGCAGCACAAGGCGACCATGGCGATTCACCTGGGGGTTAAAAACCTTGAAAGCATCATTGCCGAACTGACCCCGCATTACGGCAGCGACTGCCCGATTGCCGTGATCCATCGCGCCAGCTGGCCGGATCAGGATTGGGTCCAGGGCACCCTGGAAGATATTCTGGCCAAGGTCCAGGCCAAGGGCTTCAAGCGTACGGCACTGATTTTGGTGGGTCGGGTACTGGCCAATGACAGCTTTGCGCCCTCCTCGCTGTACCGTGCCGGACATGCGCATTTGTATCGGCCTTGATATTGCTAACAGGTCTTTGCAGGAGCGAGCTTGCTCGCGATGGTCGCTAACGATAACGCGTGTGTTAGCTGGATAAACGCAGCAGTTTGGTAACCATCGCGAGCAAGCTCGCTCCTACAGGTTTTTGAGCTACCCGTCAAAAAGGCATAAAAAAACGGTGCTCACGGGGCACCGTTTTTTCATCAGCTTCGCAGCGAACACCCTGTTACTGATAACTCAGTAGTAAGCGTTTTCTTTCTGCGAGTGGTCGGTCACATCACGTACGCCCTTCAGCTCCGGCACACGCTCAAGCAGGGTACGCTCGATGCCTTCACGCAAGGTTACGTCTGCCTGGCCACAGCCTTGGCAGCCACCACCGAATTTGAGTACGGCAATACCGTCTTCAACCACTTCAATCAGGCTGACCTGACCACCGTGGCTGGCCAAACCGGGGTTGATCTCGGTTTGCAGGTAGTAGTTGATGCGCTCGTTGATTGGGCTTTCGGCGTTAACCATCGGCACTTTGGCGTTTGGCGCCTTGATGGTCAGTTGACCACCCATGCGATCGGTGGCGTAGTCGACCACGGCATCTTCCAGGAAAGCTTCGCTGAACGAATCAATCCAGGCAGTGAAGCTTTTCAGGCCGATGGCGGTATCTTCAGATTTGACTTCAGCCGGCTTGCAGTAAGCAATACAGGTTTCAGCGTACTGGGTGCCGGGCTGGGTGATAAAGACGCGGATGCCGATGCCCGGGGTGTTCTGCTTGGACAGCAGATCAGCCAGGTAATCGTGGGCGGCGTCGGTAATCGTTATGGCGCTCATGGAATCTCCTCGCAGACATGGGGCGCAGTTTACGCCAATCGGCGCGCCTGACAAAGTCCTAGTATTTTTGTCAGGAAAGCCTACACCCCAGGTGCTCTAAAATAGTCGACCTTTACAGGTTCTCGTAGCGGTTCATGTCCAGCACCCCCGCTTCGACCGGGTCGGTTTCGTTGATGTATTGGCCAATATCGTGGAAGTACTGCCAGAACTGCGGGTGGCTACGACGAATCCCCCAACGCTCAACGATCAGGTCAAAGCTGGCCTGGTCCTGAGAGTGCTCCATGGCTTCAACAAAGGCCTCCACATCAGCGGTTGGAATGTTGAACATAAAGTTCGGGTAGCTACTGAGCACACCCGGATAGAGAGTCAGGGTATCCAGACCCGGTTGCAGACGATATTCCTCGCCAAGCATAAAGGCCACGTTGGTGTGCGCGCGATTGCGCAGCAGGCTGTAGACCACGCGTTTTCCGTCAGGGCCTTCGATGCGCAGCATACTGGCTTCAGGCAACTGATTGATCACCACCAGACCTGCTGCCGGACGCGACGTCAGGCGGCTCAGCGCTTGCTCGGCGTACTGCAATTGCGCCGTAATATTGGGCCGCGAGCAGTAAGCACTGGTGCATCGGTTGATCGGGTCAGGCCGCGCATTCAGGGTGCCGGTGCGCTCGATCAGCTTAAGCGCGAAGTCGCGTTTTGGATCGGTCGGATCGAGCTTCATCCCGGTTGGGGTGTCGGTATCGATCTGTTGATAGTCCATCCACATTTTCAGCTTGCCGCTGTTTTGATACCAGTCGCCGAGGATGCTCGCCCGATTGTCGGCGGGCATCAGGCGCAAGAAGTTGACCTCGGCACCGTTGCGAATCAGGTCAAAGTACAAGCGAGTCTGCGCCTGATGCGAGACGTTGCCGTACACGTCAAAGTTGACGGCCAACTGGTAGTAGGTGCGCTCAAGCAACGGGTAGTCGAACAACCACAGGGTTTGCGGGATTTCACCGATCAGGCCCTTGCTCACACTGGCACTGTCGAAGTGACGAAATATCGTCAGCAATGCGTTGTCGTTGCCCGCCCACAGGGTTGACCAACTGGGCGGTGGCATCTGGGCGTAAGCGTCCTGACGCAATTGCTCGTAGTCATTGCGCTTGTCACGGTAGTTGTGCCACAGCGAAATAACACTGCCGACGTCGTCATTCTGACCTGGCATCGCCAGCAATGGCGTGGCTTGGCCGCGATATGCCGCGTCGGTGACATAGCGGTCGCGCGCCGGCTCCTGGAATACGGCCCAGAAGTTATCGCGAATCACGTCCGTGGCAATTTGCCCACGACACACCGGCCCGCGAATAAAGGTGCGCACGAAGTATTCGGCGTTATCAAGCATGAACTGATAACGCGCCACCGCCGGGATCGCTTCGAAGGTTGCAAACGGATTGGCCCGACTGCGCGGCCCGTAGCCCGGCAGTTGAGTGGCATGCCAGTCACCGCTGTAAAACAGCTGCTTGACCCGTTCCAGCTTGTGCGCCCCCATCGGGTAAGTGATATGGGTTTTGTGCACGATCACGCCCTGCACCGGCATCATCCGGTAGTAAAAGGCGGTGCCCGGATCGTCGTTCGGGCGGCGGGTGGCGATCAGGTCAATCGGTTGACCGCTCGGGGTGCGCGAACGTACCCACTGGAAGAAATGCCCCGGCACACCGTTGTCGAAATAGGCATGGGCGAGGAACAGGTGCTCGTACAACCAGCGCCCTACAAGGGCCTCGGTTGAGCCTGGACGGTTAAGCAGTTCTTCCCACTGGGCAATCTGTGCCGCTTCGCCAGCGCTGGGTTTGATTGCGTGTTGATCCACCGGCGCGCCTTCGGCCAGCCAGGTTTGAACGGTCGTGTACTGCTTGTCAGTCAAGCCAGTGACAGCCAGCGGCATGCCTTCCTTGGGATGGCTCTGCGCGTAAGCATTAAACTCGCCCGGCGCCGGGCAGGTGTTTTCGCGATTCAGGCCGAGCACGATCTCTTCGGGCAACTTGGCATTCGGGGTCAGCGGCGTGCTGTGCCCCAGCTCCAGCATGCGCGCCATCAAGGCTGCTTGCGCGCCTTGGGCGTCGAGCACCGAGTAAAAACCCTTGCTGCGCCATTCTTCCTCGCCACTGGCATCGTAAAAAATTCGCGTCGGTTGCACCGCCGTGGTGCGATCGCCCTGATACACCGGCACCTTGCTGGCACCACGGGTTGCACCTTCGGCGCTACCCAAATTCAGCTGGCAAGCCGCATCGTTGCACGCGTGGCAGGCAACGCACTTTTCGGTAAGGATCGGCTGAATATCCCGACTGTAGGAAATAGCCGGACTCACCAGCGGGGTTTGGCCCAGCGCTGTACTGCACACCACCAGCGTCACGGCGCTGGCGAGGAGGCGAAAAAACATGTGCCATTGTCCTGATATTAAAAGTGTCGCGATTCTACCCGTGGGACACCCATACCAACATGAGTGAAATTCATGTAAATCTGCGAACGCTCAAATCCCGCGCAGGTTTGTTATGATTTGCCATCTTTTGCATGGCTCTAACAGGTAGTCCTATGTCTGACCGCAGCGCTCGTCT
>JAZKIA010000014.1:0-6780 GCA_040385125.1 Pseudomonadota bacterium
CCCTCTAAGAGGGAGCCTCCGTTTCGGACGGACTCAATCGATAAAAAATATGTGGCCAGTCGACTCGCAGAGCTCCTTGATTAGCCATAAATGGCTTACAGTAGATATTGCGTGTTGGCCGTTCTTGAGCAGCCGATTTAAGATGGTCCATGAACCTGTCTATACTAATAGTGCGGTACAGACACTTTGTTTTTTTAACCAACGGGTTAGGAGTCAGGCTCAACATCCTTCACCCGCTCCACTTCAGCTTCACTCCCAGCCCCTCAAAAGCCCCCAACAACCAACGCCCAGCACAGCCAGGGCCGTGGATTGCAGTGCAATACTCTGTCTGCCTACCACCTGCCCCGCAGGGCTACCGTGCTTTGCCATGATGTACTCATTCACGCTTTTTCATGCGGTACATCGCTGTATCCGCATGATGCAGCAGTTGCTGCGAGTGCTCCCCGTGTTCTGGGAAAATGGCAATGCCAATGCTCGGACAGATCGTCAGGGAGTGGTTTTCGATGAGTATGGGCTGACAGATATTGAGGCGGATTTTCTCTGCCACGATCCGCGCGTGATCGGGCTGTTTCAGGTTTTCCAGTACCAAAACGAACTCATCACCGCTCATCCTGGCAACCGTGTCGCTTTCGCGCACGCACTGCTTCAAGCGCTGGGCGACTTGTTGCAACAAGGCGTCGCCGACGGCATGCCCATAATTGTCGTTGACCCGTTTGAAATGGTCCAAGTCGACATACAGTACTGCCAGATACTCATGCTCTCGCTTGGCACGCGCCAGCGCGCTGTTCAGGCGTTCGTAAAGAAACTCGCGATTGGGCAAGTGAGTCAGGGCATCGTATTGGGCCAAATACTGCAGGCGCGCATGCAGCTGTTTTCGCTCAATGGCCGCGGCTACCTGAGTAGAGACGTATTGCAGCAACTCTTTGTGCGACTCGCAATAGCGCTCTTCGCCCAGCGAACTCTTGACCGACAGCGCACCAATGATGCCGTTCTGAGAGACCAGAGGTACGACCAGCCACGAGGGTGAACCTTGCGCATTGCGCAACACTGGCAAGCCACTCTGAATCACCTGGCCACTCAACAGGCTGACTTCGGCCAACGATTGCTCGGGATCATTGTCTACGTGATAGGGAAAACGCAGCGAGTCCCTGGTTTGATCACTGAGCGCTACCGAAAAATTCAACGCCGGTAGCCACTGGCCAATCAAGTGATGCACCCGCTTGAACAACTCCAGTAAATCTTCAGCCGCATGGGCTGCTTCCGATATGGCGAAAAGAGCTTGCTGTCGCGACTCCGCCTGCTTGTGCAAGGTGATGTCACGGGCCACGGCAATGCGCATCTGATGAACATCAGACCAGCGTGCCGACCAGGAAATATGCACCACGTGCCCATCCTTGTGCACGTAGCGATTCTCAAAGTTGAGCTTGGATTCGCCCCCCATGATGTCAGTGGCTGCGAGTAACGTACGTTCGCGATCAGCGGTAAAAACCAGCTCAATCATCGATGTGCCGATCAGCTCATCCTGCGTGTAGCCCAGAATCCGCTCGCACGCCGCACTGACATAAACAAAGCGACCCTGACGGTCGACCACGCATACCACGTCAGGCAATAGATCAATAAAACTGGCTTGAGACAGGTAATTTCTGATGTCCATAGGGCAACTTGATGCCTCAAGGTAAACGTTTATCCCTGCGACTCTGGCTGCGCTGCGCTCCTTGCAGTCCTCTTCATAAAATAACGTACAACAAACCTGGCAGCGCATGCATCAATGCACTGATGGCAAAACCGATAAACATCACGCCACACAGTCGCGTAATCAGCAGTTCATGGCGCTGGTACAACGCCCGAACGTGTCCTGCACCCACTATGCCGACCAGAATCGCGTAAGCCGCGGCTCCGCCCACAAAGCTCAATACAATCAGCCATGGCAGCATTGCCCAGGTCAGCATCTCTGCACGGCTAGAGAGCAAAGCCGTGAAGGTAGCCACAGCCACGGGGTACGCCTTGGGATTGGTCAGACCGAAGACAATGCCGTGCGCAAAAGGCCGACGCGCCGGCCCTTGTTGGGCCGTGCTGCTGCGCTGGGCACGCACCGCCCGCAACCCCAGCCAAAACAGGTAAAGACCGCTGAGCAGCCCAAGTACGTTGAAAGCCGTACTGCCGAACTCACGTGCCCCGACAATCGCAATCAGTGCGGTGCTGCACCAAATCACATCACCCAGCAAATGCCCGCACAGAAACCCCGCACCAGCACGTCGGCCACGGGCGGCACCAATACCAAAAACGGCCAAAACGCCAGGGCCCGGGGTGATGCCATAGATAAACCCCGAAGCCAATACAGCCAGTAACAACGAAAGTGTCATGCAAAAAGCTCCAGAAAAACCTGCCCCACGTTCTCCAGTTGCCCGTGAAGTGGCTCGATTTTGCACGTTCTAAAATGTTATGTAACCGCATGTCACGTAATAATTCGGAGAATACGCGACAAACCCTAGTGTCGGCGCCCCAAAACATTGACCACCAAGCGGTCTACCCAGCCCCAGATCCGCTGTTTGACCCGACGCCAGAGTGGCCGTGACTGCCAGTCTTGCAGGCTGACGGGCTGGCTCTGCGCAAAATCCGTGATGAAACTGGCGACCACCGCTTGCGTGAGCGACGGGTCGAAGGCCTCCAGGTTAGCCTCAAGATTGAAGCGCAGGTTCCAGTGATCAAAATTGCACGAACCAATACTGACCCAATCGTCGACCAGCACCATTTTCAGGTGCAAAAAGCACGGCTGATATTCAAAAATCTGCACCCCGCTCTTGAGTAGTCGAGGGTAATAGCGATGCCCTGCATAACGCACCGAGGGGTGATCAGTGCGCGGGCCCGTCAGCAGCAGTCGCACGTCAACACCTCGGCTCGCCGCACGTCGCAGTGAGCGGCGAACACTCCAGGTGGGCAAGAAATAAGGCGTGGCCAGCCAGATACGCTGCTTGGCACTGTTAATCGCCCGCACCAGCGATTGCAGAATATCGCGATGTTGATGAGCATCGGCGTACGCAACTCGCCCCAGACCCGAGCCTGCTTCAGGTACGCCTGGCAAACGCGACAGCCCAAAATGGGTGGCGGGTTTCCATGCCTTGCGGCTGATATTGGCGCGCCATTGACGATCGAACAGCATCTGCCAATCCAGCACTAATGGCCCCTGAATTTCGACCATCACTTCGTGCCAGTCGCAGCTATTGTCAGTGGGTTGCCAGAATTCATCGGTCACCCCGGTACCACCGACCACCGCCAGACGCTGATCCACCAACAATAACTTGCGGTGGTCGCGGTACAGGTTATTCAGCCCTTTGCGCCAACTGATGCGGTTATAGAACTGCAACTCAACCCCGGCCCCACTCAACCGGCGACGCAGGCTTGAGGTAAACGCCAGGCTGCCATAGCCGTCAAACAGACAACGCACCCTAACTTCACGCCGCGCAGCCTGCTCCAACGCTTGCACAATGGTTTCGGCGCAGTTCCCGGCTTCGACCAGGTACAACTCCAGATCAATATGCTCTTGCGCCTGATTGATCGCCGCGAGCATGCGCGGGAAAAACTGCGGACCGTCGATCAGCAACTCGAACTGGTTGGCGCTACGCCAGGGGAACACTGCGCCCGCCATACTCAGCGCGCCGTAAAAATCAGAACCGCAGTCACCGGCACTGAAAAGCTGACCGCCGATAAACCGGCCATTTTGCGCAAGGTTTCGAGCTCGGGCTGCAAGCCAAAGTCCTCGGCCTGCACCATCAGCGGCTCCAGGGTCACCACTTGAAAACGGCGCTCATCAAGGCGCGTCGCCAACAGCTCGGCGTCATAGGTATGTTGCTTGCCGCGCAAACTGACGGTCACGGGCAAGTGCAGTTCCACCTGCGCGCCAGACGCGAGGTCGTTGATCGGTTGCAAGTCAATCTGCGCAGTGATTTGCGCTTCGGGGAAATGCTTGAAATCAAACAACAGGTCACGCATGCGCTCATCGCGCAACGGCACCGCACTGTTGACCGAGTCCATTTCGATACGCAATTGCGCGTGCCCCTTGCGATCGACTTTGCCGTGCAGCACCAAAAAACGATGCATGTTCGCAACATTGGCATTTTGCGTGGTGACAAATGAAAGCCGCGAAGACTCGCCATCGAGGTACCAACTGGCCTGAGCAGACAGACTCACGCCAAGGGTTAACCACAGGGCACAGACGGAAGATAAAAACGCTTTGAACATAGAAACTCATCGGTAAATAAACGTGAGCGAACATTACCCCAGACGGGGTGCTTACAAGCAGGTCTGGCAGAATTTTATTACGCCCGTTCAGGACGCTCAGCTCCGTCGGCAGTTCCTGTCATACAAGCATCACCCAATTGTCATGGCGATGACATTGCACCTGCCTAGCCTGAAGTTGCACACCTCAGTCGATTGGCAGAAACCCAAGGCGGGCACAGTGCCTGCACGGAGATTCGCAATGTCCCAGATCGCCCGTATCCGCGACACCGCTCAAGAACGACGTCTGCAGGCAGAGCGCCTGAACACCCCCGACGCCTTGCGTGAGGCCCAAGCCCTGCGTTTCCGGGTGTTCAGCGGCGAACTCCACGCCAAACTCAAAGGCGCCGAACACGGGCTCGACGAAGACGCTTACGACGCCCATTGCGAACACATCGGGGTTCGCGACCTCACTAGCGGCCAATTGGTAGCCACCACGCGCTTGCTGGATCACAACGCCGCACGCAGCATCGGCCACTTTTACAGCGAAGAAGAGTTCAGCCTTCACGGGCTGGCGCACCTGCAAGGTCCGATTCTGGAAATAGGCCGCACCTGTGTCGACCCGGCCTACCGTAACGGCGGCACCATCGCCGTACTCTGGGGTGAATTGGCTGAAGTCCTCAACCACGGTAATTACCGCTACCTGATGGGTTGCGCGAGCATCCCGATGCAGGACGGCGGCATCCAGGCCCAGGCAATCATGCAGCGTCTGCGCGAACGTTACCTGTGTACGGAACATCTGCGCGCCGAACCAAAAAGGCCGCTACCGGCACAGGAAATACCGGCCAACGTCATCACCGAAATGCCGCCTCTGCTCAAGGCCTACATGCGCCTGGGGGCCAAGATTTGTGGCGAGCCGTGCTGGGATGAGGACTTTCAGGTGGCCGACGTGTTTATCCTGCTCAAGCGCGACGAACTGTGCCCGCGTTACGCCCGCCACTTCAAGGCGGCCATGTAATGAGCCGCTTGCGCCGATATGGGCGCGTGGCACGCGTCCTCGCCGTGGTAGGACTGGGCTTGAGCATGGCGAGCGTGTTCGGGCTGCTGGAACGTTTTAACCTGACTGGCGGGATGGATCATCGACAGCGCTGGTCGCGCTTTTTCATGACCCGACTCAGCAATGCGCTGCCCTTTCGCGTCACCGTATATGGCGAACTGCCAACAACGCCGATGTTGTGGGTCAGCAACCATGTGTCATGGACCGACATTGCACTGCTGGGGAAACTGACGCCGCTCTCGTTTTTGTCCAAATCAGAAGTCCGTGGCTGGCCCGTGGCTGGCTGGTTGGCGGCCAAGGCCGGTAGCCTGTTCATCCGCCGAGGCGCGGGTGACAGCCAACTGATTCGCGAGCAAATGACCCGTCACCTGCAACAACCGTTGCCCTTGCTGATGTTCCCCGAAGGTACCACCACCGACGGGCGCTCGGTGCGCACCTTTCACGGGCGACTATTGTCAGCGGCGATTGATAGCCGCGTGTCGCTGCAACCTGTAGCCATTCGCTATTTGCGCAATGGTGAACCGGACTCGGTAGCACCGTTTCTGGGCGATGACGACTTGCTGTCACACCTGCTGCGCTTGTTTGCCCAGGAACAGGCCGACGTCGAAATTCACCTGCTTGAGCCCATTGCCTGCCAGCAACAGGAGCGGGCGGTGCTGGCCTTCAGGGCCCAAGAGGCGATACGGCGGGTCGTAACGGGCACACCCGTTTCTTGCCCTGCTGCCCCTGTGGGAGAGAACTTGCTCGCGATGGTTTCAAAATAGCGCGTGTGTCCAAATCGCGAGCAAGCTCTCTCCTACAGGGCATTTGCCAGTCTTTAGGGATGGGGCATACACGCTAAAAATCAGCCATTTCGTACGACGAATCCCTTTCCTTGTAGCGAAACTTCCTAGAAAATCCCGTTCGCTTGCGCCTGCCCAAATCGGGGAATAGTCTCGGCCCATCGCTGTAAACACAGCGGTCGGGTTTAGTAGCCCTGCTGATTACCAGGCGCATGGCGCCACCTCTGCGAGGCGCTTTTTTTCGGCCTCCGTTTTATGGTGGCCGTGCGTAGGGCGCCTTCGAGCGCGCCGGGTTGCCTGGTCACCGGTCTACTAACCTGCGTACGGCCACCTCCCTGTAGGAGCGAGCTTGCTCGCGATTCAGACGACGCTGTATGTCAGCAAAAGCGCGTTGATCCGATCGCGAGCAAGCTCGCTCCTACGCACGTGGACACAGCCACGTATGCCATCTGCGACAGCGTCAATTTAGAAGCGGCCTTGGCCCAGGCGTCAGACTTGTTGCGCTGCGCGGGTGCTTCGGCGAGTGAGGCGGGGAATGGTTTAAGCGGGCAACCGCGTGATCTGATGATGTCGGTCATGCACTTGGTGGAGCTGGCCAAGGCGTTTGTCGACAAGTCGCTGGACGGTTTGGCGACGCACTAAAGCAGCACGCGCCTGATTGACAGCAGGCGCGTTTTTAGGTGAACCAAATACCGTTAGACGCCGCGCTGCCGCGCAGCAAACTGG
>JAZKIA010000015.1:0-29851 GCA_040385125.1 Pseudomonadota bacterium
CCGCTCAGGCCGAGAAAAAACTTAACGTCGTGTCCGGGATTAGTTGACCACTACAAAGCCACCGCAGTACCAAATGCAATGTTCTGAACGTTCAGGAGGCTTGCTAGGCCGCACAGTGCTAACTCGCCCCGTCCTTGGCCGATGCATCACTTTGACATTACAACGGTCTATACCTCAGCTAAGCTGCCCTACGCAGATACAAAACGCAGCGGAGGCGAAGTGAAGATTAAGAAAATTGGCATTCGAAATTTCAGAGGGATTAAGCATCTCGATTGGGATTTACCCGATGAGCGAATAGTCTGTTTGATCGGAAAGGGCGACTCAGCCAAAACAACAATTCTTGAAGCTATTCGCTGCGCCTTCCACCCTCAATGGAACCTCTCGTTTAACGACTCGGACTTTCATCTCTGTGACGTTAACGAACCGATCGATATCACCGTGGTATTTGGGGAGATACCCAATGAATTCTATTCCATACAAAAATACGGAAGTTTTCTGCAAGGCTGGGATAAAGCCACGTCAAAGCTAAATGATGAGCCTGACGATCACGATGAGATTGTACTTAGCGCCCATCTGACTGTTGGACGAGACCTGGAGCCAAAGTGGAGAATTACAACTACTCGCAATATTGATGGAGTAGATTTTAGGGCCTCTGACCGGGCAAAGCTGAATGTGGCAATAATAGGCTCATATAGTGAGAAACAGCTGACATGGGCGGCTGGAAGCGCTCTTGCGAGGATCACTGAATCAGACAACCTTACTGAGTCATTGGTGGATGCTAGCCGCGCTGCGCGGAGATCTCTTGATGATGAGCGGGAAAATGCACTACCTAATTTTGATGCTGCCGCAACCAAATCTGAGGTTGTAGCTAGAGGATTGGGCGTACCAGTCGATCAAAACTATAAAGCGCATTTGGATACGGCCTCTATCAATATTCGAGTAGGCGGCCTTAGCTTGCATGATGGTGAAATACCACTGAGACAGCTGGGGTTAGGTTCCAGACGGATGCTGATGTGTGGCATACAGAAGGAAAACCTTCAGAAAAACCACGTAACACTTTTTGACGAGTTTGAGATAGGGCTTGAGCCACACCGCATTGCTCGACTGGTTAAACACATCAAAGATGATGAAACCGGACAATATTTCATAACCACGCACTCGCCATCAGTATTGCGAGAACTCAGCACCTGTAATCTTCACATAGTTCACCGACTAGCAAACAACGTAACCGTCGTGCACACTGACTCGCCGATTTTATCTGAGTTAAATGTGCAAGGACATATCAGATCAAGCGCTGAAGCATTTCTATCGAAGAAGATAATAGTTTGCGAAGGGGCTACTGAAGTAGGATTTTTGAGAGGACTGGACAACTATTGGCTCCGGCAAAAACTGAACGCATTCTCATACTTAGGCACAGCGATCCTTGACGCCAAAGGAGCGAGTAAAGTGAAAGGACTAGCCACGGCCTTCAAGACGTTGGGGTATCAGGTTTGTGTTGTAGCTGATGGCGATGCACCCAAACAGTTTTCGGAAAAAGACTGCCAGGATCTCGAGATAGATGGCGTGTCTGTTCTGATGTGGGCAGAACAGCTATCTCTAGAGCAAAGGGCAATGTTCGACTTGCCATGGAACTGCGTTCAGGCGAGCTTAAAACTTGCTAAAGAATCTGGCTACCCGGTTCATGACAACGTACGCTCAAAACTAGATATTGCCCAACCCCAAGAATTTTCTGAATGGCAAAACTCACTAGATTTACGTCGAGCGATAGGTGACGCTGCGAAAAGCTCAGCTTGGTTCAAGTCCATCACGGGCGGAGAGGATTGGGTTGACGTCGTTGCGGAAGCATTTGCCGACGGTGAATTTCTGTTCAGCGACCTAGGGAAGAAACTGTTACAGGTCCGCGCATGGGCCGATCATGACTGATAATCTTCATACGATACTGGCTGAATTCCAAAAAAAAGGGTATGTCATAGCTCCTGCGGGCTATGGCAAAACACACTTAATAGCTATGGCAATAAGCGTCGCCACCCAACGACAATTAGTATTAACACATACATACGCAGGTGTTAGTTCCCTTAAAAAGAAAATGCAGGCGTTGGCGGTTCCCTCTTCTCTTTACCAGATAGAAACTATCGCAAGCTGGGCCCTACGCATGTGCCTTAGCTTCCCTTCCACGTCCAAGTGGTCCACTGAGTATCCTGATGGCAAAGAATGGGACAAACTTTACTCAGCTTGCGCAACGTTACTCGAAAGACCATTCATTAAGAAGCTCCTGGAAAACTCCTACTCAGGGTTTTACGTAGATGAGTATCAAGATTGCTCGATACAGCAACATATGCTGGTCGAAGGGATTGCCGAATTTCTACCTTGCAGGCTATTAGGTGATCCACTACAAGCTATTTTTGATTTTGCCAACAAGCCGGTTGAGTGGGAAAACCATATCTATCCGCACTATGAAAGGCTCGGGGAGTTAACGACACCTTGGCGATGGCACTTGGCCGAAGCACCTGAACTAGGTGAATGGCTAGACAGGATCGGCGCCAAGCTCCGTGCAAACGAGCAATTTACAATTCAGGCACCTTTGCCTAAAGGCATAACTCGCGTTTCGGTCGATCTAAATGACTTCACCGACCGAAAGAGGCTGAATTTTTTATATAAATTTTTGAATAACGACGATCCTGTAATTGCAATATATTCTGGTGATCAGAAATCCAAGCATAAAGCACATAAGCTCGCACAAGCACTAGGTGGAAAATTTTCTAGCATTGAGGAGGTGGAAGGGAAAGACCTGTTTAGATTTATAAAAAAACTCGAATCTGCTAAATCACCGGAAGCAAAAATAATTCTGATCATCGAATTCGCAAAGAAATGTATGACAGGCGTAGAGGGGGTACTAACCACAGGAACTAAGCGGGGTGAGATTGCAAAGGCGACTCGAGCGACCAAGCATCCAAACATCCTTGGAATCGCTAACAATTATCTCTCTTCAACGACAAGTGCTAATTGCCTGACCTTCCTTCAAGCTATCCAAGGGGCAGTGGAAACTTGTACTTACCGCCGAGACCTCCTTAATAGACTTATTAAGATACTGCAAAGCAACGTCGAAAGCCCAGAAATGTCGATTATGGATAGCGCCAACATTTTCCAACGTGATTTCCGTCACGCCGGCAGACCCATTCGCCATAACAAGCTTATTGGAACAACGTTACTTGTGAAAGGTTTGGAGTATCAGCACGCCATTATCCTTGAAGCGGACACGATGACTCCGAAAGACCTGTATGTTGCACTGACACGTGGAGCTAAGACCCTCACAATCGTCAGCTTAAGAATGACGCTTCCACGCTAAGTTAGTCCGAGAATACTTTAGATAAATAAACCCTGCTCCGCAGGAACGTGACCTCCGTGGGCTAGGCGGAAACCTCCCATTCCTGAATAGGCAACACGATATCTATTACCATCCCTAGCCTAGGTATGGAGACTTAATATTCTCGAGGAGCATAATATCCATCAGGATACGGTAGCCGACCATTTATGAACCTCACGAACTCAAGGAATGTGCCCAGCGCCGCATGCAACTCATCGGTGGTACCGATAGTCTTGGCCTTGAAAGCGTGTATCGCGTTTCTTCGTTGTTGGACCATCCGCACCCACGGCTCCCAATCCTCCTCGGGCGACCAAATCTTTCGCTTGAAAAAGAGAATCAACGGTTCCAGAGTTATTCCATCAGGATCTTCGGTGTGCCCGTTTTTCTTTTTAACGGCATCCGAGAGGTACTGCTGGTAATACACCGATAACAGCAGCTTCATCTGCCCCTCGACTAAGGCACCTAGGTTTGCCCAGGCAAGGATCAACTGGCCGTTGGTCAACGTACCGCACCATGCTGACAACTGCTCTGCCAGCGAACTCTGCCATTCGAGCATCGATTTACTCAGCAGTTCTGCAGCCTCGATCGGAGCCCAACCGTGAGCCTCCTTCCAGAATCCCATCTGGCCTTGAATTAGGTTCGTGGTACGCGTAATTGTTTCGGTAAGGGGCATCGACATTTGCTTTCCTGTTGTGTCTCAAAAGGCGCGCAGCTCAATGATCGTAAACCAAAACGATGATCTGTATTTGGCCGATTGCAGGCTACTACTTACCCAATTTCTAAATGCTGCTGTAACACCTATTTGGCTCGTAACACCGAACGCACATGGAAGACGAACGGTGTGTAACACCAACAAAACCTAGTAAATTCAATTACTTAATATCATTCGTAACACCCGCAACACCTGTAACACGTCTTTCGAGCCCCCACACCCCATCGGCGAGAGCACCCGCCAGCGAAAGCAATCTGGTTTTGTTTCGAGTGCAGAGGTGCCGAACGCCAGCGCGCTTGTAAGGTGTCGTCCGCCAATAAAGAACAAGGAGATGCATCGACTGGGGCACTGACAATGGTAGGGACCCTGGGGATCTTAAGTAGGTACGGGGTCGGAAACCCGCACGAAATCGTCAGTGGCTGGGTTCCAAAGTTTGTTGACCACACTTGACCGGTTGACCCAGTTGACTCACCTAGGTGTTCACTATCGGCAACACATCTGATGCCCTGCAGTGTGCCAAGTCCCCCCTCCTCTTTTCTTCAACACCTTTCAATTTCAACGATTGAAATTTCAATAAGCTGGGTGCCCTGCTGCTAAAAAAATCCCGCGGGTTTCCTGCCCCGTGCGCTGGCTCATTCCCCAGGGTCCCTCCCAGCTTTAGGACTTGAAACGGGTTTGTTGCTACTTATCGCGGAAACAGGACAGGCCAGCAAGCGAGCAAATGCCCGCACCACTAGCAAGAACGATCTGTTCTCGGTTGCCTTTCTTTCGTGCACCGCGTTACGCTCGGGTGATACCGAATAGAGCATGCAAAGTGACTTGCTGTTACGACCGCGCCCCTCTCGCTTACCTGCCTTCTTCGTAAAGACCATCAACGCACATTAGCCCTTCGACATCTCGCTAACAAAAAACGTCCTGAAGGGCTAAGTACGATAAGTTTGCAAACGCAACGTAGTGCCTCAGCCCCTCGGAGCCCAATTAGAAATATGAAAACCCCTGAAAAAACCAGCGTTCACGGTACGTTTGATGGATCGGTGAGGTACTCAGCACCTGTGTATCAGCGATACTACGTTTGGGGAGACGAACCTCTACAGGCATTGCTTGAGGACATTGCCAACTCTGGCGTAGAAGATTTGGAGCAATTCATAGGTGCCACTGTCGTCCAAGATTTCGGAAAAAAGGGCGGCACTCAGTCTCCAAACGAATACTTAATGATCGATGGCCAACAACGTCTCACAACAATTTACTTGCTGTTATGCGGACTAGCTTGGGCATATATCAAAGGAGGGCAAGAGGAGGACGCACTTACTCTTGCACAGATGTATCTGTCCTTCACTGCGGGCAAGTATAAAGGAATGCCGAAGTTACTACCCACAGTTCAAGACCGCAGACAACTTTTCGACGTTTTAAGCAACGACATTACCTGTATTGATTGGAACTTCAAAGAAGAAACAATTGACGAACACTCCAATCGCCATGGAATAACCACACAATGGGACAATATAAAATGGCAATTTAGCGAGGATTTTTTCACTGAAGACGGTGAATTCCTTGTAGAGCAAATCGAATCCTTTCAAGAAAGACTTCTAAACAAGATTATATTCATTCAGATAACACTCGAAGCCACAGATGACGCCAACACGGTATTTTCAAAACTTAACTATGAAGGCGTCAAACTTTCGCTTTCTGACTTAGTCAGAAACGACGTTATCTCTAGAGTTCCAAACAACTGCAGAGACGCTCTCGATAAATTTTATGATTCAACATGGAAGCCGTTTGAGAAGGCGTTTCCTCGAAACTCCTTTGATCAATATATAACTATTTATTCTTTCATCAGATTCAACGGTCTGATCTCAAAATCACGCGCCTTTCCAGAACTCCAGAAAAAATGGACAAATTCAACCCCGACTTCTATCGTAGCGGAAATGAATGTCTATGCTGATCTATACTGTGCACTGGTCGAATATAGCCCAATCGAGGGCATCCATGAACAAGTAGCAGAGCAAGTTCGTCGATTTAGCTTAATGCCAAAAACGACTGTAACCTGGCCCTACATCCTAGAATTACTGAATGCATCTCGAGAAGGGCTAGTATCAAAAAAACATACACTACAATGCCTTTCTATCGTTGAGTCTTTTCTAGTGCGACGTGCAATAGTTGGACTGGAACCAACGGGACTACATGCGGTATTCAAAGGTCTCTGGGGAAAGGCAGGAGCAGACCCGAAAACTCTCAAAGAAAGAATCATAACAGGCACAATCCGATGCCCAAATGATCTGCATATTCGAGAAACATTAAGTAGTGGGGATATGTATTCTCGAAAGATCACGAAGTATCTTTTAATTCAGAGAGAGCTCCATTTCAACAATGAGAATGGCTACGATAACGCTACAGACGACTTCACTGTCGAACATGTTTTGCCGCAAAGCCTAACGGCAGACTGGCTCGATTGGTTTAACAAAGAAGAGCATAAGGCACTTCTTCACACAATTGGGAACCTCGTTCCCCTTACTAAAGGACAGAACGGACGAATAAAGGATCTGAACTGGGCCCAAAAAAAGGTCGTCATTAAAGGTTCAAATTGGAAGATCACCCAGGATGCTGCATCTGCCAGGACCTGGGACAAAGGGCAAATTCAGCGAAGGGCAAAAAAGTTTGCTGACTGGGCCATCGGGGAGTGGCCTGATATTCAGTAACTCTTCGGATCCTACTCAGCGTAAATCTACTCAACCATGTGGCAGCTCCCGACAGGAGTCACGAGGTCTTTTTTAGGTGAAACTTTCCTGTTTGTTAGCTTAAGAAAGCAGAGGAGGTAAAATGCTGTCAACGTTGAGGGATTTGTATCCCTATATGTATCCCCAAACAAAAAATCAGCTTGCAAGCCACGTAATATATAGATCTTTCTAGTCTCCCTCGGGCACCATCTAGCAGTACCTGCAAGTCTCTTACAAGACTCGCAGCACAAGAAAACCGGCCACTGAGCCGGTTTTTTTGTGCCTGACGATCTACCCCCTGCCTCCCCCGCGAGCAATCCACGCAGATCAGCACGCGGTTGCAGTTTTGACATCCTAGCGATACTCTCTGGCCGTCGCTGCAAACTCAGCGACCGACCTTGGCGGGTCGATCGATTTCAGGCGCAACAGCGCCATAGACTTGATCACGGGCGCTTTTTTATGCTCGCGATAATGCGTTATGGCGGGTTGCGCAGGAGCACTTTCGGGTGCGCCGGGTTCCTGAATCACCGGTCCGCCAATCTTGCGCAACTCGCCACCCTATTCTGCTTGGCGGCAGATCGCGGTGGTTCCTATGATTCGGGAGCTACACCATATGACTACCCTCAATCCGCACCAGATTCACTTCACCCTGCTCCAAAAGGGGGGTGTTCTATGAGCACTTCACCCTTGATGCCTACCACTGGCGGAGCCACGTTCGGCAAGTACAACGCCCAGAATGAGCACCTGTTCAGTGTCAATGCCGGTATTCCAGGTATAGAAGCACTGGAGCACGCCTCTCTGCTTATGAACTGCGTAAACACGCTTTCGTTCTTGGGGGCTTTCGAGGATGGCAACGAAGCAACAGCAATGCGCTGGGCTTCGCACTACATAAGCGAAATGGCCAAAGCACTCATTGATGACATCACCCTGGGGCTGCAACATGCCCAAGACTGACCGCCGATCAAGAGAAAGCACTGAAGGCGGCCATCGGGGCAGAATTGAAACAAAGAGGTGAAAAATGAAAAAACGCGATCTGTTTGCCGAGCTAATGCAAGGCGTGAACGAGATGGGCGAACATCGCGAAGGAAAAATCACCCTTCGCCAGTATGACGTGGAGGCGCTGCCAACTCCCGAGGTGACTGCTGCCGAAATCGTTTCTATCCGCAAAAAACTGCATATGTCCCAGCCAGTGTTTGCCCGGCAGATTAGAACCAGCCCGGACACACTGAAAAACTGGGAGCAGTCAAAATCGAAGCCAAACGCCCAAGCAGCACTGTTGATCAAATTGGTTGAGCGCTTCCCTGATATGGTCGACCGTCTCAACGCGGTTTGAGTAGATGGTCACCCAAAGCCCAGCCTTGGCGCTGGGCTTTTTCGTTGGTTGCTCATGGCCAGGACAGCTCCATTGGCTCCCGCTTGTACAGTACTGATCATGCCTTCGATTTATATGGTCGAGGCTAGGGTACGGTGGGCGAGTGTCGTATTTGTTATCGGCCAAACCTGACATTTATTGAATGCTGTGACCAAGAGTGCGCGGGTAAATATCGATCACCCTGCACAAATTCTGGATCGCCTTAGGCTGGTGCATTTACCTCTCTGCATCGCCATATAAAAGTGCATGCCTGGCCCCCTCCAGAGCCGCTATCCGCCCTACACCCCCGTATCTCCGTGCCAGGCATGTTCTGGCCCGCTGTTTGCAATCACCTGTCATGCAGTCAACGTTGATTGCACCTATACGACAAAGGCGCCGTGTAGCCCCCGTTTTAACGGAGGGTTGCATGGCGCTTTTTTTGTTTCCGGGCCGGTCAGGTGTTGCAAGGGTTTCGAGGGGCGAGGATGGCAAGCAAAACTGTACGCAGTGTCTGTCCCTATTGTGGCGTTGGCTGCGGCATTGTCATGCAGGTTGAGGACAACCTGGTGGTCAAGGTCACTGGGGATAAGTCCCATCCGACCAACTTCGGCCGGCTCTGTACCAAAGGCAATACCTGCGGCCAGGCTATCGCCAAGTCGGGACGGATGGAGAGCGCTTTTCTGCGTCAGGAGCGCGCTCGTGATCCGGTGCGGGTGGATATGGACAAGGCGATCAGTGAGACGGCCAGACGGTTGCGCACGATTCTTGATACCCACGGCCCTGATGCGCTGGCGTTTTATGTGTCCGGGCAGATGTCGCTGGAAGCGCAGTACCTGGTCAATAAGCTGGCCAAGGGGTTTGTGCGCACCTCTAACATTGAGTCCAATTCCCGTCTGTGTATGGCCAGCGCCGGTAGCGGCTATAAGTTATCGCTCGGTTCTGATGGACCTACGGGCTCTTATGAGGACTTTGATCGCGCCAATCTGTTCTTTGTCATTGGCGCGAACATGGCTGACTGCCATCCGATTCTGTTTTTGCGCATGATGGATCGGGTCAAGGCGGGAGCGAAACTGATTGTGGTCGATCCGCGGCGCAGTGCCACGGCGGACAAGGCCAGTCTGTTTTTGCAGATCAAGCCCGGCACCGATCTGGCGCTGCTCAATGGTTTGCTGCATCTGCTGGTGAAAAACGGATACACCGACCCGGACTTCATCGCTGCATTCACCGAAGGCTGGGAGGCGATGCCCGAGTTTCTGGAGGATTACTCGCCCGACAAGGTCGCCGCACTCACCGACATCCCAGAGGCTGATATTCGTCAGGCCGCCCAGCTGATCGGCGAGGCCGCCGAGTGGATGAGTTGCTGGACCATGGGCCTCAATCAAAGCACTCACGGCACCTGGAACACCAATGCTCTGTGCAATCTGCATTTGGCCACCGGTGCTATCTGCCGACCGGGCAGCGGGCCGTTTTCCCTGACCGGACAACCCAATGCCATGGGCGGGCGAGAAATGGGCTACATGGGCCCCGGCCTGCCCGGTCAGCGCTCACTGCTGGTCGAGGCTGATCGGGCGTTTATCGAAGACCTGTGGAGCATTCCTGCCGATAGCCTGCCCCGCAAGGTCGGCGGCGGTACGGTCGAGATGTTCGAGCAAATGTGCACAGGTCAGATAAAGGCCTGCTGGATTATCTGCACCAATCCGGTGGCGACGGTTCCCAACCGCCGCAAAGTGATTGAAGGCTTGCAGACTGCCGAACTGGTCATCACCCAGGATGCCTTCCTCGACACCGAGACCAACCGTTACGCCGACATCCTCCTGCCCGGCGCACTCTGGGCCGAGGCTGAAGGGGTGATGATCAACTCCGAGCGCAACCTGACGCTAATGCAAAAAGCCGTGGAGCCTCCCGGCGAGACGCTGCCCGATTGGCAGATCATCGCCAAGGTCGCCTGTGAAATGGGCTTCGCCCAGGCCTTCACCTACGCCTCTGCCGAGCAAGTGTTTGAAGAGATCAAGCGTGCCTGGAACCCCAAGACCGGTTATGACATTCGGGGGGCCAGTTATGAGCGGTTGCGTGAAACCTCGCTGCAATGGCCCTGCGCCTCCAGCGAAGCAGAGACTCGCAATCCGATCCGCTACCTGAACAATGGCGTGAGCCAGACGCTCAAAGTCGAGGCCGATGGCAGCCATCCCGCCATCGTATTCGCCACCGAACGAGGCAAGGGAATATTCCTTGCCCGCCCGCACATGCCACCCGCGGAGATGCCAGACGATGAGTTCCCTTTCGTTCTCAACACCGGGCGCGTGCAGCATCAGTGGCACACCCTGACCAAGACCGGCAAGGTCGCGACGCTAAACAAGTTGAATCCAGGCCCGTTCGTTGAGATCCACCCAGAAGATGCCGCCAGCTTTGGGATCAAGGACAAGGACCATGTCGAAGTGCGCTCGGTGCGGGGCCGGGCCGTATTGCCTGCTGTGGTCACTGACCGGGTGCGGCAGGGCAATTGCTTTGCCCCTTTTCACTGGAACGATGTGTTTGGCGAGCATCTGGCAATCAACGCAGTCACCAACGATGCCGTCGACCCAGTTTCGCTGCAACCCGAATTCAAGTTTTGCGCGGTCGCCCTGCAACGGGTCGAACTGATTGATCACTCGTTTCTCGAAACACCGGCATCGGCCGCCATCGACTTCCCTTCGTCTACTCCCTTGCAAGAGGAACTTGCCATGTCGCGCATCGAGGCATTCGCCGATCTCGCCGGCATCAGCAGCCTGCCGTCCCCGCAGCTGAACGAGAATGAACGCACCTACCTCGCCGGCTTTCTCAGCGGCCTGCAGTCCACAGCGGGGCGTCAGGCCGTCGGCGTACCCAGCCTGCCACCTGCCGCGCCGTTGGCGCACGACACTCGGCTGTGGCTGGACGGTGTACTCGGGGGGCTGTTCAGCCGGGTTGAGTCCAACGTTGCGCAACTGGACAGCAGCACTGAAGCCTCGGCCCTCGCGACCACAGACACCTCGCCTGCCGTGACTTTATTGTGGGCATCGCAAACCGGTAATGCCGAAGCCCTGGCCGAACGGTTTGCTACGCGCTTGCGCGACGCCGGTGTCGCCGTGGAGCTGAGCGCAATGGCCGACTTCCCCGCGAGCAAGCTGAGCAGCACCCAAAACCTGGCCCTGATCAGCAGCACCTTCGGTGACGGCGATCCACCAGACAATGGCGAAGGTTTCTGGAACACCCTGAGCAACACTGAGACACGCCTGGAGTCGCTGCGCTTCGCGGTACTGGCGCTGGGTGATCCCAATTACGACCAGTTCTGCCAGCACGGTAAACAGTTGGATCAACGTTTACAGGCGCTGGGCGCGACCCGGTTACTGGAGCGGGTCGATTGCGACACCGAATTCGAGGCGTGCGCGGACACGTGGCTGACCCACTTTCAGCAAGCGCTGAAACCCACTCTGGCGGCTACAGTCACGTCAGAACCGAGCGCTGTCGTCAGCCCTGTCGAAACACCCAGCAAGGCCAATCCTTACGCGTCACGGCTACTGACCAACCTGCACTTGAACCACGCGAGCACGAACAAGGAAACCCGCATGTTTTCCTTGGCCCTCGCAGATTCCGGCCTGAAGTACGAAGCAGGCGATGCCTTGGGTGTCTGGCCACGCAACTGCCCGGAGCTGGTCGATGAATTGCTTGATCTAACTCGACTGAAGGCCGACACGACTGTGGACCTCGACACGCGGGGCGCAGTACCTCTGCGTCAGGCATTAACCGAGCACTTTGAAATCGCCCGCCCCAGCACCGATACCCTGGCGTTTATTGCCGAGCGCAGCGCCAACCCAATGCTAAAACAGCTGCTGGGAAGCGAGCGCAAAGCCGAATTAAAAGACTGGTTGTGGGGACGACAACTGGCCGACGTGCTGCAAGAATTCCCGGTCGACTGCTCGGCTGCTGAGCTGCTAGGCACGCTCAAACGCCTGCAACCACGCCTGTACTCCATCGCCTCCAGCCCCAAGGCACACCCACAGGAAGTCCATCTAACCGTGGCTGCCGTGCGTTACGGCAAGCGCAAAGGTGTGTCCTCAACCTTCCTCGCAGACCGTGTAGACAGCAGCGACGTCCCGGTTTTCGTACAGCCTTCAAAGCACTTCCGAGCCCCAGTCGACGGCACTCTGCCAATGATCATGATAGGCCCAGGCACAGGCGTGGCACCCTTTCGGGCCTTCCTGCAGGAACGCCGGGCGCGGGGCGATCAAGGCCGCAACTGGTTGTTCTTCGGCGAGCAGCATGCGGCAACCGACTTCTACTACCGCGAAGAGTTGGAAGGCATGCAGCATGACGGCCTGCTCACCCACCTCAGCGTGGCCTTTTCCCGTGATCAGCCGCAGAAGATCTATGTGCAAGACCGTATTCGCGAACAGGGCGCAGAGCTGTGGCGCTGGCTACAAGAAGGCGCGCAGCTGTGTATCTGTGGCGACGCCAGCCGCATGGCCAAGGATGTCGATCAGGCGTTGCGCCAAGTCGCGCAACGCCACGGCGGATTAACCGCAGAAAGCGCCGCTGATTACTGGCGCCAAATGAGCGAGCAGAAACGCTACCTGCGTGATGTGTATTGAGTCATCCGTCGCCTGCGGCCTGAATAAAATATCCGGCCAAGCAAAATCGCCCATAGAATGCCGCCCGAACCGGCATTCATCATTGGGCCGTGTCGCTGCCACACGCCGCAACCCTTGACCTCAAAGGAACCTGCACCATGGAAATACCGCTGGAAACTGTCGCTCTGTTCGCACTCAAACTGGCTTATGAAGAAGAAGGTCAAAGCCCGATTTTGCGCGACGATCTGGTCATGAGCGACTATCAGCGTGATGTCTTCGCCTTGTTGGTACGCAACGCCGATGTAGCCACCATCCAGCGCAAAGTGGATGAATGCCTGGGTTTGGCACTGAATGCATTAGGCGGTACAGAGACGCCGATGGGACGCGAACTGCAAAAGCTGTCCGCCGACTTCAAACAGGCGCAGACGCTCGAACAACTGAGCACACCCGCGATTCAACTCAAGGATTACCTGAAAGATATTCAGTGATCATTGCGACTGAAACGTCTCGAGATACGCCAGCAAGTTATCGATCTTCTCCTGATCACTGATGCCCCAGAAAATCATCCGAGTGCCGCTCACGACCTTCTTCGGTGCCTCGATATACGCGGCCAGCATTTCCCGGGTCCACACCACACCTGAGTTTTTCATGGCATCCGAGTACTGATAGTCCGGGGTCGTCCCGGCCAGTCGGCCAATCACATTATTGAGCTGTGGACCAAACCCGCCGCGCGCGTTCTCCCCAACGCTGTGACAGCCGCCACAGGTTTTGCTGAACAACTTGGCGCCCACTTGGGCATCGCCAGCCGCAACGGCACAGGCGCTGAAGAGTCCTACATTAAGGATCAGAACGGCGCTCAGGAAAGCGGGGTATCTCATGAATGACTCCAGATCAGGGGATTCGGCTCGGGCGGCGATTATGCCTGCTACAAGACCTGGAGCCTGCACCCCTGCAAGCAATCTCGCCCTAAACGCCCTCACGCTCAATCGCAAAATTGCTCCACGACTGGCTGACGGGCATTAATTCAAGGCTATTGATATTGATGTGTGCCGGCTGATTGAGCAGCCAGAAAATCGTCTCGGCGATGTCCGTTGGCTGAATCGCCTGGGCACCGGCGTATACCGAGTCGTATTTGGCTTGATTGCCGGCAAAGCGCACCAACGAGAACTCGCTCTCGCACAGACCGGGCTCAAGGTTGGTCACACGCACGCCGGTGCCTTGCAAATCACAGCGAAGACTCAGCGAAAACTGCCGCACAAAAGCTTTGGTCGCGCCATACACATGGCTGCCGGGGTACGGCCAGTTACCCGCAATCGACCCCAGATTGACGATCCCGGCTCCGGCGCCATGAGCGATCAAGCGAGGCAGCAGCAAACGCGTGCTGTACAGCAGGCCTTTGATATTGGTGTCGACCATGGTGTCCCAATCATCCAGCGAACACTGCGCCGCCGGGGTGGTGCCCAGCGCCAGACCGGCGTTGTTGATCAGGCCGCGCAAAGTACTGAAGGTGGACGGCAGATGCTCAATGACCTGTTCCATCGCCGCGCGGTCGCGCACGTCCACCACCAAAGGCAACACCTCGGTTTGCACTGACAGCTCATCGGCCAGCGCATGCAAGCGTTCAGCCCTGCGCCCGGTCAGCACCAGCGCCCAGCCTGCGGCGGCAAAACGGCGGGCACAGGCTTCGCCAAAACCGGAGGTTGCGCCGGTGATAAAAACAGTAGGGATCATGTGCAGCTCCTTGGGAACAATCAGGACCACGCTCGTCCCAGCAAGCCCACGCCTGCCAGCACCAGCAATAGCCATTGAGTAAAACGGGCGGCCTGCTCGGCCTCGGTACGCAGAAATAATTGCTCGCCCAAGCACAGACCAACCAGCAGCGCAGGCAGCATCAGCAGTGCTTGCCAAGCGGTATCAGAGGGAATCGCTGACACCGCCGCCAACCCGCCCAGCGCGGCAATATCCACCACAAAAAAGAACATGATCAGCGTCGCCCGCAGTGCCTGAGCTCGCAGCCCGCAATGACTAAGCCACGCCACCACCAACGGCCCGCCAATCGAGAACGCAGCAATCAATGCACCACTGCTGCCACCGACCAACCACGCCCCCAGACGACCTTCGCCCATTGGCAAGCGAACACGCGCCAACCCGAGCAGCGCCAGCAGTCCCACCACCAGGTAAACCCCAACGGTCAGCCCGCCGCTGTCCAACCCGGTCAACAGCCAAATACCGCAGGGCACTCCGCAGGCAGCCGCCAGCAACAGGCGCTTGAGCAAACGGTAATCCACCTCGCCCCTGGTACTGCGCAGCAACATCACGCTGGACGCGACCTCAAGGAACAGCACCAGCGGTACTGCCTGTTTAAGAGAAAAAAGCAGCGCCAGACCGACCACCGCAATCGCCGCAAAACCGAAACCGGTCAGGCCGCGCACGATCGCCGCCAACAACACACACAGCGCGCTCAAAGCCCAACGTGTTTCAGGGTTCATACACAACTCCGGCGTGCTCAATGACGCCACTGTAGTCAGCTGCCAGGGGGCGAGCTTAGATCCAGTCAGGGCTTTCGATGGTGCCAGCACTGGCCCTATCGAAATGCCCATCTGGATCTAAGCCCTGAGCCGTGGCCTGACTAGGCTGCGAGCAACTGGCCAGCCCAGACTTACCCTCAGGAGTGACCCGCATGGCGACGAATCTGAACCACCAATGGATGCCCTTCACCGACAACCGCGAATTCCAGAAAGCGCCGCAACTGTTTGTCCGCGCCGAGGGCGTGCGCTACTGGAATGCCGAAGGTCGCGAGCTGCTCGACGCCAGCTCCGGGCTGTTTTGCTGCGCTGCCGGCCATGGTCGTACCGAGATCGCCGAAGCGGTGTGCAAGCAGTTGCTGACCCTGGATTTCACTCCGCACTTTCAACGCGCCTCGCCATTGTCCTTTGAGCTCGCCGAACGCCTGAGCGAGCTGCTGCCCGCAGGCTTGAACAAGCTGTTCTTCACCAACTCCGGCTCCGAGTCGGTGGACAGCGCGATGAAAATTGCCCTGGCCTACCACCGTGCTCGCGGCGAGGCCCAGCGCACTCGCTTTGTATCCCGCGAATGGGCCTATCACGGGGTTAACTTCGGCGGCGTTGCACTGTCAGGGATGATGCGTAATCGTCAGGCTTTTGCGGCGGGTGGACTGCCCCACGTCAGCCATATGCGTCATACCTGGCAAGAAGATCAGCGCTACCAATTGGGTGAGCCGCAACATGGTGCGGACCTGGCCAGCGACCTGGAGCGAATCATCGCCATGCACGGCGGCGACAGCATTGCCGCGTGTTTTGTCGAGCCGATTGCCGGCTCAATTGGCGTGTACGTGCCGCCTGCCGGCTACTTGAAGCGCCTTCGCGACATTTGCGACAAGCATGGAATCCTGCTGGTTTTCGACGAAGTCATCACCGGTTTTGGACGTACTGGAGAAGCGTTTGCCGCGCAGAGCTTCGAGGTCAAGCCTGACCTGATCACCATGGCCAAAGCCTTGACTAACGGTGCAATCCCGATGGGAGCGGTAGCCGTTGACGAGTCGATTTATGACACGGTGATCAACGCCAGCCAAGGCAGCGGCCCAGAGCTGTTTCACGGTTACACCTACTCAGGGCACCCAGTTGCGTGCGCAGCAGCGCTGGCCTCGCTGGATATTTACCGCGACGAAGACCTGTTCCGCAAAGGCGCACAATTGTCGCCATACTTTTTGGAGTCCCTTGGCGGTTTGAAAGGTTTGCCGCAGGTCAGCGACTTGCGCGGGTATGGGTTGCTCAGCGGGATTCAGCTCACGCCAGGCGAGGCACCTGGAGCCAAGGGAGCGCGAGTACAAAGAGCTCTGTATGACGCAGGGTTACACGTCAAAACCACCGGCGACGCGATCATCTTTGCGCCAGCCCTGGTGACCGGGAAGACGGACATGACGGCAATGTTCGAGATTCTAAAAGACACGCTGGGGCGCGATGTGTTGTAACCAAAGTTTGGGGGCGCGCCAAGCCCTGATGTAGCCGCAGCCTCGTCAGCGGCTACAACTGCTCAATTCCCGCCACGCCGCCCCCAACGCGGCAACCCCCGGTTCAATCAGCTCTTCGGCAATCGCCCCGAAGCCCAATCGAAAGCAGTTGAGCGGGCGCTGTTCGCTCAGGTAGTGAATATCCCCCGGCTCAATCAATACCCCGCGCTTGGCCACCAGCCGTTGCAGCACCCAGGCATCGACACCCTGCGGACAGTTAACCCACAGCGATGAACCTCCCGCCATGCCGCTGGCGTTGAATTCGGGCAGGTGTTCGACCATCGCCCGGCTGATCACCCGCCATTTGCGCGCCAACCGGGCGCGCACCCGCCGGGCATGGGCGTCGTAATGGCCCATGGATAAAAACAGCGCCAGCGTGCGCTGGTTGTTGGAGGGCGGATGCCGGTAGATATACCGGCGCAACGCACGCAATTCGTGGATCAATTCAGCATCTGCCGCGATAAACCCCAATCGCACTCCCGGCAGCAGGCTTTTGGTCAGGCTACCCAGATAGATCACCCGCCCGCTGTCATCGAAACTTTTGAGCGCAGGGTGATTGCTGCCCAAAAAGTTTTGCTCGTTTTCGTAGTCGTCTTCGATGATCAGAAAATCTCGCTCACGGGCGCTGGCCATCAGCTCCAGGCGCCTGTACAGCGGCATTGTCACGCCCGTGGGCGATTGATGACTGGGGGTGCAAAACAGCATCTCGCAGCCGTCCAGCTGCTCATTGACCACCAGCCCCTGGCGGTCGATACGCAGCGGTTTCAGTTCACAGCCGCTCTGGCTAAAAATATTGCGCGCATCGACATACCCTGGCTCCTCGAGCCCCATCACCAGCCCCGGCCGGCCCAGTAACTTCGCGAGCATGTACAGTGAATTCTGCGTGCCAATGGTCACCAGCACTTCTTGCGCCGAAACGCTGATCCCGCGTTTGGGCAGTACGCGCTGGATGATTTGCTCGACCAGCAGCGGATCGTCGAGCATCACCTGATCATCGACCCAACTGCGCATATGCGCGCCGGTGCTGGCGATGCGCGAACAGTCACGCCAGCGCGCGGCGGTTTGTTCGTCAGCCTCGATCTGGCCATAGATAAACGGATAACGATACTCGCGCCAGTTGCGCGGCTTGACGATGGCCCGCAGGCGCGATGCACTGCTTTGCAAACGCGCTTCCCAGTCAGGCGCATGATCTGGGCGCTCAAAGAGGGTGTGTGTCGCAGGCTTGAGGCTGACGTTGAGTTGCTGACGCAGGTACTTCTCGTTGATGAAGTAGCCGCGCCGATCCGACGGAATCAAATAGCCATCCTGCACCAGTTGCTCGTAGACCAGCACCACGGTGTTGCGCGATACCTTGAGCAGGTCGCACAGCTTGCGCGACGACGGCATCGGCTCGCTGGGCGGCATGGCACCGTCCAGAATCGCGCTGAGCAAACTCTCGCGCAGTTGCTCCTGCAACCCGCGCCCGGCTTCGAAGGGCCGAAAATAACGCTCCAACATGACTCAAGCTCCTGCCCCGGCGCACCGTCATGGCGCACCCGATAAGCTGCAGACCTTGCCCCACAAGGCCTGCAACGACCTCTGGCACCACAGATTGCAGCAACTGGATCTAAAGCAAACTTTGGGCCGCCGCCTAAGATCGGGCTGACTTCACCCCCTGCCCTTTCTGGAGCCTCTTCATGATCAAGCCCCTGAATACCTGGATTCGTCGTGCCGTGTTGCTGCCGCTCACCGCCTTGACCCTGAGCATGGCGGCAAATGCCCAGGCGCAAACCGTCACCATTGGTGTGCAAAGCATGTTTGCACCGTGGAAAAACGCCATCGCACAAAAAGCGTTCGAGAAGGCTACTGGCTGGGATATTCAATGGCGTAATTTCGACAGTGGCGGTGACGTGATGATGGCCATGGCCTCGGGCGACGTGCAGATCGGCGTAGCCGGCAGCAGCCCGATTGCCGCTGCCGTTAGCCGTGGAGTTGATGCGCAATTGTTCTGGATTCTCGACAACATCGCCAACGCTGAAGCGCTGGTGGTGCGTAACGGCAGCGGCATCGTCGCACCGCAGGATCTGGCCGGTAAAACCCTCGCCGTGCCATTTGTCTCAACCACCCATTTTCATGCCCTGTTTGCCTTGGAACAATTCGGCCTGACCGGCAAGGTCAAGGTGATCAATCTGCAACCGTCAGACATTCCCGCCGCCTGGGAACGGGGTGATATCGACGCCGCGTTTATCTGGGACCCGGCGCTGGGCCGCCTCAAGCAAAGCGGCCATGTGTTGCTGACCTCGGGCCAGCTCACCAATTGGGGCAAGGCCACGTTTGACGGGCTTATGGTGGATAAACAATTCGCTGCTGAAAACGGCCCCGGCATGCAGACGTTCACCAACGTGTTGCAAAGCAGCACTGCTGACTACGTCAATGCACCCGACACCTGGAGCGCCGACTCAGCGTCAGTGATCAACGTCGCCAAACAGTCCGGCGCCACGCCTGAAGAAGTACCGCCAGTGCTTGCGCTGTATCAGTTTCCGCTGGCCAGTGAACAAGCCAGCGCTGCCTGGCTGGGTGGCGGCGCGGCCAAAGCCCTGAACGCTACCGCCGAGTTCTTGAAAGCACAAAAGAAAATCCCTGCCCTGCTGCCTGACTACAGCGTGGTGATCAACCCGACGTTTGTGCAGGCCGCCACAAAATAACCGGCTACACACGGCCAGCTCCCACAAAAAATCAGTACGCCAAAGAGGAACACCCCATGAGCCTCAGCCTTAAAGTCCACGATGTGTCGGTGCTCTATCCGGGCCAGCAAAAAGGTCAGCCGGTACGAGCGTTGTCCGGGGTCAACCTGGACATCGCCGCCGGAGATTTCGTGGTCGCACTCGGCGCCTCGGGCTGCGGTAAAACTACCCTGCTCAACCTGATGGCCGGGTTTATTCAACCCAGCAGCGGGGTGATTACACTGGGCGATTATCACGGTCAGGTTCCGCTACAGATCAACGGCGCCGAGCTGCGCGATCAAGTCACCGGCCCCGGCGCTGAACGCGGCGTGGTGTTTCAAAAACACGCGTTGCTGCCGTGGCTCAACGTTATCGACAACGTCGCCTTCGGCCTCAAGCTGCGCGGTATGGCCAAGGCCGAACGCGAAGAAAAGGCCATGCACTTTTTGCAACTGACCGGACTCGCGGAGTTCCGTGATCACGCCACCTATCAGCTCTCGGGCGGCATGCAACAACGGGTCGGTATCGCTCGCGCCTTGACCAACGACCCACAAATGCTGCTACTCGACGAACCGCTGGGCGCGCTGGATGCCCTGACCCGTGAGCGCTTGCAAGAGCTGATTCTGGAGATCTGGCAGCGTACGCAAAAGATGATGTTTTTCATCACCCATGACGTCGAAGAAGCGCTGTTCATGGCCACCCGACTGATCATCATGTCACCGCGCCCAGGACGTATTACTCACGAATTTGCAGTGGATTTCGGCCAGCGCTTTCTCGAATGCCGGGACGCCCGCGCAGTGAAATCCAGCCCTGACTTTATTGCCCTGCGCGAGCAGATCCTGAGCATCATCCACGGCGATGAGGAGGCCGCATAATGAGCCTGCTAGACGAGAAGCAACGCAATGCAATACTGCGCACCATGAACGAACTGCGGCGCGCCGCCCCCGCCAAACCGGGCGAGCAATATGGCGCACCGGGCAATGGTTCCAGCCTGCTGCTGAGCCTGGGCACAGTCTGCGTGGTGTTTGCGCTGTGGTTTATCGCCACCAACAGTGGCTGGATCAAACCGCTGTTTCTGCCCGCGCCCCAAGCCGTATGGGCGCAAATCATCGACGTCACCCGCGACGGCTTTGCCGACGCCAGCCTGTTGACCCACATTGGCTGGAGCGCCTTGCGCGTGTTCGGCGCCTTTGCGCTAGCGGTGCTGACGGCGATTCCAGTGGGTATTTTGATGGGTGTGAATCGGGTCGCTCGCGGCGTGTTCGACCCGCTGGTGGAATTTTATCGCCCGCTGCCACCGCTAGCGTACCTGCCGCTGGTGGTGATCTGGATGGGTATTGGCGAAAGCTCGAAAGTACTGCTGATCTACCTCGCGATGTTCGCTCCGCTGGCGCTGAGTGCGCGGGCCGGGGTCAAGTCCGTGGCCATCGAACAAATTCACGCGGCCTACTCGATGGGCGCCAGCCGCAGTCAGGTGCTCAAGTACGTGATCATGCCCGCCGCCCTGCCCGAAGTGCTGACCGGCATGCGCATCGCCATCGGTTTTGGCTGGACCACGCTGGTGGCCGCTGAAATGGTCGCGGCCACCGCAGGGCTGGGCTTTATGGTGCTCACCGCGTCCAAGTTCATGGCCACCGACGTCGTGATCATGGGCATTCTGGTGATTGGTGTGCTGGCGCTGCTATTCGATCTCGGTATGCGCTGGCTGGAACGCAAACTGGTGCCGTGGAAGGGGCGTGGTTAACCCTTCTGCAGGGCTAACCCGCGCAACAAGCTGATCGTTTGCTCGTTTACCACCCTCATCAGCAAGGCGTAGCGCTCCGGGGTCAGTACATCCCAGCCCAGCGCCTTGAGCGAGCTGGTACGACTCACGTGAAACGGCAGTAACTGAGCGTTGAGGCTTATGGCTCGCAGGATGCTTTCTTCATCACTGGCGCCAGGGCCCATTAACCGCGAAACGATGCCGCTGGTCACGCCAATCAGGCGTTGGCCTATATGCAAGTCGATCAGATCTTCTCCCGCACTCGGCCCCAAACCTGCCTGTTCACGGGCATAGAATTTGCGCCAACTGTTGGTGCGGTTCGAGACCAGCATGAACTCGGCGATTTTGTTCTGGATTGAGCAGAAGGTGTTAATCAGTTGCTCGGCATCAGGGCGCATACCCAACTGCGCCTGGGCCGCTTCGATGGTCGGCGCCAGGTAGTCCAAAATGCACTCAACCATGTACTCGGTACAGGCGAGGTACACCCCTTCCTTGTTTTTGAAATAGTAATTGAGCGCTGACGCATTAACCCCCGCCAGCTCAGCAATATCGCGGGTAGAGGCGCCTTCGTAGCCGCGCTCGCCAAACAAATCAAGCGCGGCTCCAATGATCCGTACGCTGGTTTCATCCCCACACGTATAGCCGTCTTCGCTGGCTGGACGCAGCCGGTGAGTGCTGGTCATGGGCTTCTCCTTGATCGATGAGGGCGCGAGTGTGCCTCACTTTATATCGGGTGAGATAATTTTACTGAGTGTGATATCACGACATCTGTAGCCGCCGCCGTATTGTGTTCTCGGACTTTATCTGGCCCTATCCGCTGGTTATAAATATGCAGTGCTCATGCAGACCACCAAACACTGGCGTCGTCCTGAAAACAACACTTTAGGGATGGGAAACTTTCACTATGTTTTACCCAAAGTATCCGTTAGCGGTCAGCCTTGGCGCCCTGGCCTTTGCCCGGAGTGCACTGGCTGCTGACACGCCAGCCGCACCCGAGTGTGCGCAGTACGAAAAGCTGCAAACCCGCACCGAGCAGTCGTTCAAAAACGTGCCAATTTGTTCCCGGATCAAGCCGGACCTGTGGGGGCTGCGCAAGGAGCTGGCCGAACACGGCATCGGTTTTGCGGCCTCCTCGTATAACGGCTACACGTATGACGTACTGGGCAATAACGCCAAGCCGCAGGTGTATAACGGGCAAAACCCCAGCTACAGCACCTCGATCCACCTGTACCTGACCTACGACCTGACCCGCATCGGCTTTCCCAACGACGCCCAGTTGACGCTCGCAGGTAACTGGGTCGACGCAACCTATACGCCAGCCAACCCTCGGGTAAAAACGGTGTCGGTATTTGCGATCAACCAGTCCTTTTTCAACCACCAGTTGGAGTTGGAATACGGCTTTGTCCCCGGCGTGCGCCTGTTCTATGGCATGGCGCTGGGAGGCAGCGCCTCTACGGCGGCCTTGGGCCCAAGCAGCGTGGTGCCGTTTCAGGTCGGGATGTCCGCCAGCGAGCCGACGCCGACGGTTAACGTGATCGTTCGCGATCCGTCGCTGCGCTTCTACAACAGCACCGCCCTCACCCGCAGTGTCAGCCCCCAGGGTATCCAAAAGGACATCGACCTAAACCCCAGAGGCCTGCGCCTCAAGGTGCCGGATGCCCGCGCTATGCTGATTAACGAAGCGGGCTATAAACAGGCATCGTCGGCCAGCACTAACGCCATGTGGTTACGCGCCGGGGCGATGTACAACACCAGCCATTACACCGAGTTCCTGTCGGGCGAAAAGTCAGACAACAACTACGGGGTGTACCTGGCTGAAACTGTCCAGTTCACCAAGCCCTACGGCGATGCACGCGGCTGGTATCTGGACAGTAAAATCGACTACTCGCCGGACTCGGTCAACGCGATCAACAAGGCATTTCAAGTCAGCGCATTTAATATCGGACCGTTTGCCAGCCGCCCGGCAGACATGGCCGCCGTGGGCCTGACCAAAAGCTACTACAGCAAGGATTTACGCACAGCCACCACCCGCCACGGGCTTGAGGCCGCACCGTACACCCTGGCTGTCACCGCTTCGTATGCCGCCCGCCTGATCCCCGGGGTGTATTTGATCAGCGGCCTGACCTACACCAAAAGCCCGGTGTTCACGCCACTTCACTCCGATGCCTTGTTGTGGCAGGAATCGCTGAACTTCCTGTTTTAAGACCCCACTCCAAATAAAAAAAGCCCCGCGCTTCTTGTCGAAGGCGGGGCTTTTTTGGGTCTGGCTATCTTAGTGTGCGTAAGTCAGTAGCAACTCGGCAGGCACTTTGAAGTCCAGGGACATCATGACGCTCAGGGCGGTGATGGTGAAGATCGAGAACACGAACAACTTGCGTGCCCAGACCTTGTCATCAACAGCCTTGTAGCCTGTCCAGGCCATGTACAGCCAGTACATGCCCATCGCGGCTGCCACGGCCATGTAGCTCATGCCGGCGTAGCCGCCGAGGGTGAGCATCAGGGTCGCGATCAGGAACGCGAGGATGTAGAGCAGGATGTGCTTCTTGGCAACCTTGATCCCGCGCTTCACTGGCAACACCGGAATCGATGCGGCCAGGTAATCGTTGAAGCGGAAGATCGCAATGGCGTAAGAATGCGGCATCTGCCACAGGCTGAACATCACCAGCAGGGTCAGTGCGGCCATGTCGAAGCTGTTACTCACAGCCACGTAGCCGATAACGGGCGGCATCGCACCAGACAGACTGCCTATCAGCGTGCCGTGAACCGACTTGCGCTTGAAGTACAGGCTGTACAAACCCACGTAGATCACGAAGCCAATCGCAGCGAACAAGGCCGCCAGCGGGTTGGCCACGCGATACAACAGGACAAGGCCGGCGACCCCCAGCAAGGTGGCGTAGATCAATGCCACCTTGAGAGAGATCAGGCCCTGAACCAGTACGCGGTTCTTGGTGCGGTCCATCTTGATGTCGATGTCGCGGTCGATGCAGTTGTTAAACACGCAACCGGACGCCACCACCAATGAGGTGCCGATTACCGCGGCCAGGAACAGGGCAAGATCGAAATGCCCCTTCGAGGCCAGGAAGAACCCACCTGCCACAGAAAGCACGTTACCGAAAATGATCCCCGGTTTGGTGATTTGGATAAAGTGCTTAAAGGACATCGGGTCTTACCTCACTTCGCCATCATTTCAGTGTGGATGCTAAACATGATCCACAGGGACAAGCCCACCAGCAGCACGATAACCAGCGCGGCAAAGACCAGCGCGGTGACGTTGTTGCGTTGCGCAGGCGTGCGGTCCAGGTGCAGGAAATACACCAGGTGAACAACTACTTGAACCACAGCAAACAGCAGCACGATGGCCAGCGTGGTCATTTTAGGCAGCGATGGATACATCACCAGCCCGAACGGAATGACGGTCAGGATCACCGACAAGATGAAGCCGATTGCGTAAGACTTCACGCTGCCGTGATTGGCGCCGTCGGAATGTGCGTTAGCCATTACAAAGTCCCCATCAGGTAAACAACGGTGAATACGCAGATCCAAACCACGTCCAGGAAGTGCCAGAACAGGCTCAGGCAGCTCAGACGGGTCTTGTTGGTCGCCGTCAGGCCGTTTTTCTGCACCTGGTACATCATGATCGCCATCCAGATCAGACCGCTGGTCACGTGTAGACCGTGGGTACCGACCAGGGTGAAGAAGCCAGACAGGAAGCCCGAACGGCTAGGGCCGTAGCCCTCGGAGATCAACAGGTGGAACTCGTTGATTTCCATGGCGATGAAGCCTGCACCGAGCAGGAACGTCATGGCCAGCCAGAACAGCACCTGCTGCTTCTTGCCCTTGAACAACGCCAGCATGGCGAAGCCGTAGGTGATCGAACTGAACAACAGCAGGGCTGTTTCAGCCAGCACGTATGGCAGTTCGAAGATGTCGTGGCCCGACGGGCCACCCGCTACGTTGTTAACCAGTACCGCATATACCGCGAAGATCGACGCAAACAAGATGCAGTCGGTCATCAGGTAGAGCCAGAAACCATAGATGGTTGTCTCGCCCGAATCGTGGTGATGGTCATCGTGCCCATGGTCTTGACCATGGGCATTTCCAGCATGAGTCGCTAAGTTCGACATGGTTTAAGCCTGTTCCAACTTGGTTTCAACACGAGTAGCCGGGATTGCTTTGGCGGCTACCAGACGCTTGTGCTGCTCGGCCTCGATACGCTCGATGGTCTCAACCGGCACCATGTAGCCTTGGTCGTCACGGGCAGCGTGGGCAACGAAGACCACGACAGTGCCAACCAGACCAACGATCGCCAACCACCAGATGTGCCAGATCATTGCGAAACCGAACACGGTCAGCAAAGCACCCATGTACACACCGGTAGCGGTGTTGTTAGGCATGTGGATCGGCGAGTACTTGGCCGGAGCCTGGTACGCAGTACCGTTTTCCTTGGCTTCAGTAAACGGGTCGATACCGTCGGCTTTTGGCAGTACAGCAAAGTTGTAGAACGGTGGTGGCGACGAAGTCGACCATTCCAGCGTGTGTGCATTCCACGGATCGCCGTGCTCGCAGGCGTTCTCTGGCAGCTTGCGGTCGCGGATACTGACGTACAGCTGGATCAGTTGGCAGGCGATACCGATAGCGATCAGTGCCGCGCCAAACAGTGCAACGTACAGGTAAGGCACCCACTCAGGGTTGGTGCTGGCGTTCAGACGACGGGTCATACCCATGAAGCCCAGTGCATAGAGCGGCATGAAGGCAACGAAGAAGCCGACGCACCAGAACCAGAACGCTGCCTTGCCCCACTTCTCGTTCAGTTTGAAGCCGAACGCTTTAGGGAAGTAGAAGCTGAAGCCTGCGATGTAACCGAATACCGCGCCGCCGATGATCACGTTATGGAAGTGAGCAATTACAAACAGGCTGTTGTGCAGTACGAAGTCAGCACCCGGGATGGCCAGCAGTACGCCAGTCATGCCGCCGATAGCGAACGTCACCATGAAGCCCAGGGTCCACAGAACCTGGCTGGTGAAACGCAGACGGCCTTGGTAGATGGTGAACAGCCAGTTGAATAGCTTCACCCCCGTCGGGATCGAAATCAGCATCGTCGCCAGGCCGAAGAAGGCGTTGACGCTGGCCCCCGAACCCATGGTGAAGAAGTGGTGCAGCCAAACCATGAAGCCCAGTACAGAGATTGCGCCCGATGCGTAAACCATCGAGTGGTGACCGAACAGGCGCTTGCCGGTAAAGGTCGAGATCACTTCGGAGAAGATACCGAACGCTGGCAGGATCAGGATGTACACCTCAGGGTGACCCCATGCCCAGAACAGGTTCACGTACATCATTGGATTGCCACCAAGTTCATTGGTGAAAATGTGGAAATCCATGTAACGGTCAAGCGTCAGCAGTGCCAGGGTAGCGGTCAGGATCGGGAACGAAGCCACGATCAGGACGTTGGCCCAGGTGCAGGTCCAGGTGAAGATCGGCATGTCCATCAGTTTCATGCCAGGGGTACGCATCTTCAGTACGGTCGCCAGGAAGTTAACCCCGGTTAACGTCGTACCCAAGCCCGATAGCTGTAGCGCCCAGATGTAGTAGTCCATCCCCACGCCAGGGCTGTACTGCAAGCCCGACAACGGTGGATAAGCAACCCAACCGGTCTTGGCGAACTCGCCGACGCCCAGCGACAGGTTGATCAGCACAACGCCGGATACCAGCAGCCAGAAACTCAGGGAGTTCAGGAACGGGTAAGCCACGTCACGGGCGCCGATCTGCAGCGGCACTGCAAGGTTCATCAGGCCGGTGAAGAATGGCATCGCCATGAAGATGATCATGATCACACCGTGAGCGGTGAAGATCTGGTCATAGTGTTCAGGCGGCAGGTAGCCAGGCGAACCCTCGGTGGCCATGGCCAGCTGGGTACGCATCATGACGGCGTCGGCAAAGCCGCGCAGCAGCATGACCATGGCAACGATGATGTACATCACGCCAATTTTCTTGTGGTCGACTGACGTTAGCCATTCAGTCCACAGGTAGGTCCACTTTTTGTAGTACGTGAGTGCTGCAAACAGTGCCAGACCACCGAGGGCGATCATGGCAATGGTGATCATGACAATCGGTTCGTGGAACGGAACCGCTTCCCAACTTAATTTACCAAACATCGTTTACTCCTCTGCCCCGGCAGCTGAATGCTCACTCATGTCCGCCACGTCATTCACGGCCACTTCTTTCTTCTCGTGCTTCACCGGCTTGCCTGGTGTCATACCTTCGTACTTGTCGACGATTTTCTGAAACAGGTTCGGTGTGTACGAGGAGAAGAGCTCAACGGGATTGTTCTGACTGGATACGGACAAGGCGGCATATGCAGCTTCATCAAGCTGTTTAGGTGACGCTTTGACTTCACTTACCCAGGCATCAAAGTCAGCCTGAGAAGTCGCGATCGCTTTGAATTTCATGCCAGTGAAACCGGCACCGCTGTAGTTGGCAGAGATGCCTTCCATTTCAGCGTTGCGGTTGGCAATCAGGTGCAGCTTGGTCGTCATACCAGCCATGGCGTAGATCTGACCGCCCAGGCCTGGAATGAAGAACGAGTTCATGACCGTGTCAGAGGTGATACGGAAATTGACCGGGGTGTTAGCCGGGAACACGATCTTGTTGACGGTGGCGATACCCTGTTCCGGGTAGATGAACATCCACTTCCAATCCATCGACACCACTTCAATGGTGATCGGCTTGACGTCAGACTCAAGCGGACGGTATGGGTCCAGCGCGTGGGTCGACTGATAAGTGATCACGCCCAGGGCGATGATGATGAGGATGGGTACAGTCCAGATCACGATTTCGATCTTGGTGGAGTGCGACCATTTCGGTGTGTAGGTGGCTTTCGTGTTCGACGCTCGGTATTTCCAGGCGAAGATGAAAGTCATCGCAATCACCGGGATCACGACCAAGAGCATGAGCAATGTTGCAGTGATGATCAGATTCCTTTCATCGATGCCGACCTGCCCCACCGGATCGAGCAAAGTCATATTGCAGCCTCCCAGCAACAGCGTGCCGAAAAGTGGCAATAAGCCAAGGAGTCTGGGGTACCTTTTTTTAGTCATCTCACGACCTCTAAAACAGCTTGCACAATGCAGTTGGTTGTTTCGCCAACACTTCACCCTGCCAAGGGTTGGCAATTTTCCGGAATTGAATAAGGTCCTGCTCTATCACCATGTGGCGAAGGGGCAAATCCTGGGCTTGCAGTGATTTCTTATTCGATACGTGGTCAAGGGCCTTGTTACAGACCAATTCCATATGGTGCGGAACTTAGAAGGGTTGCCAGTACCTGGGAGTCGCATGGGACGCCTGTCATGATTCGCCCAGACTGCCCTCAACTTCCCGCTTGGGCTCAGGGATGAGCAGGCTGGCCGTTCAGTGCGGGCGATTGTAGATAGGTAGCTCCCTATAAACCATGTCTTATCCAGAAATAATTCTTCTTGGTTAGCGTAACAATCACTGACTATTCTTACATTTCGCGTTACGGTGCCCCTCTCCCCCGGGCTTGTGGCACATCACTAGCCCACCCCTGAGCGCCTCTTTTTAGCGCACTCAAAATTCAACTGCAACCTGCCTAAGCGCCCACATGAAGAGGCTTACAGCCGATTTGCATTGAGTGTCAAAACGTCATTTCCAACTCAGCCATCAGCGTCAAAACGCCCCAGCCGCGCGGTACGAAATGAAACCGGCAGAACCGAGATTGTCGGACGTAAACCCCGGCTGCGACACATTCCGCGTGACAATATGTCGCAGTGCTGCGCACCCATCGCGCAGGTCGAATCACACCCTGTTGACATTCTCTTGCAGACAAAAAAATGCCCCACACCTCAAGAAAGGGACGGGGCAGTTCACACGCGATTTAACCGTTTAACCCATGTGTTTGCGGTTACGGTAGATACCCAGCGGCACCAGCACGCTGGTCAGCACAAAGGCCACCAGCGCCCACTGTGCCAGCGACAGGCCAAACACTGGCGGGTACGGGGTTGAGCAGAAGCCATCGACCTGAAACCCCAGCGGGAAGATAGCGGCCAACGGCAGACCATCCACAATCGGCTGCAGCACATCCAGACCACAGCTGACCGCCGGGTTGGCCAGGATATACGCGTGACGTCCCGCGGCGACAATCCCGCCGATGGCGCTCAACACCACTAACACTTCAAACACCGTAAGGCTGCGGCGAGTGCGCATCGCGGCGCCAGCAAAGGCAAAAATCGCGATCAGCAACAAAGCGTAGCGTTGCAGGATACACAGCGGGCAAGGTGCCTCGCCAAGCACGACTTGCATGTACAGCGCACCGCCGATCAGTGCCAGGCAGATCAGCCCCAGCAAGACCAGGAAGCGCTTCTCCCGGCCCAATCGCATCATGTCTTCCGTCATCCTGCTTCCCTTAGCCTGTTTGTGTGTGGCGCGCAGTTTACACCCAGACCTTACGCCTTAATGCATGAAAGGCATGTAGGAAAAGTCTCGTAAAACGGAATTCCCCCTGTAGGAGCGAGCTGGCTCGCGATGCAATCGCTGCGTTTTTTCAGATACACCGCGTTGACCGGATCGCGAGCAAGCTGAAGTGGTCAAGTAATCTTGGACACCGATTAAGGTTTCAC
>JAZKIA010000016.1:0-31583 GCA_040385125.1 Pseudomonadota bacterium
CTTGCCAAGGTCGGGGTCGCGAGTTCGAGTCTCGTTTCCCGCTCCAAATTTTGTTCTTTGGAGCTACGCATAGTTCAGAGAATAGAAAAAGATCAGCCGCTGGCTGATTTTTTTTGTGTCACCAGCAACTTTGCTTTCGGGCGAGGTTGAGTGAAAGCCAGAGCGATAACTTCGGTTAATGCAGCTGGCACTGAAATGTACAGTGTACGTTTCGGGCAACGTCCCCTTCGTCTAGTGGCCTAGGACACCGCCCTTTCACGGCGGTAACAGGGGTTCGAGTCCCCTAGGGGACGCCATTTGCGGGAATAGCTCAGTTGGTAGAGCACGACCTTGCCAAGGTCGGGGTCGCGAGTTCGAGTCTCGTTTCCCGCTCCAAATTTTGTTTTTTGGAGCTACGCACAGTTCAAAAAACACACAAAAAGCAGCCCTAGGGCTGCTTTTTGCGTTTCTGGATGTAGCCGCTGACGAGGCACGAAGGCTGCGATCGGACGCCTAGCGGCCGTAAAACCTGACGCTTCAATCCATCTGACACACCGAAGGGCCTGAATTCATGACGGTTTCGTCGGGGGGGGCGCATCACGCCGGTCGCAGCCTTCGTACCTCGTTAGCGTCTACAGCGGTTGATCAGTGTTGGGTGCTGTCGTCAGTGATTGGCAGTGCCATCAGCTGTTTTTCCTGGTTCCAGTCGAACGGTTCGTCGTTCTGTTCAGCTTCGTAGCGACGCTCTTCCAGCGCCTCATACATGTCCAGCTCTTCATCGGCCAGGAAGTTGAAGCACGCGCCGCCGAAGAACCACAGCAGGTCACGCGGGACCAGGTGGGCGATTTGCGGGTAGCGTTCAATCACTTGGCACATGATGTCCTGACCCAGGTATTGGCTGTTTACGGGGTCGGTCAGCAGGTCGCTTTTCAGTTCATCGAAACGCGTCATAAACAATGCATGACTTTCTTCCGGAATCTGTTCGGCGTCACCGACAGCAACCAGGATGCTGCGCAGCAGATCGAGCAGGGCGAGATTATGGTTGAGATCGTTGGTGGCCATCAGGGTGTCCTCTAGAGCAAAACGGGCGCGAGAGTATAAAGCTCTCGGCGCCCGCTGTCCTGTTAGCGAATTTTCCCTTCGCTGTGGCTGAGTTCCTCTTTGGAGAAGTCGTCCACATCAATCACCTTGCGCCGGGCTGCTTCGGCGGTGCGTAACGTATCGGCTTCGGCCGGTTGCAACACACCTGCTTGCAGTGCCGCATCGATGGGCGATTCGCCCGCAGCCGGTTTTACCTGGCCGCTTTTCAGCCCTTCGTGGAGTTTTTTGTGCAGTGGATGCGCTGCGCTTAACAGCTCGCAGGCGTGTTGCAGCGCACCCACGGCATCGTCCGGTGATTGCGGGCGGTAGCAGCCCGCGAGCACGGCTTCAAGGGTCGGGTCGCCTTTGGCGCGGCCCAATACTGCGGCGACTTCAGCATCCAGTGCATCCGATGGCCCGGTGTGGCGTCGACCAAACGGGAACACCACGCCACGCAGCAAGCAGCCCAAGATGCGGCTCGGGAAGTTCTTCAGCAGTTCATCCAGCGCACGTTCGGCATGCCCCAGGCTTTCTTCCATCGCCCATTTGAACAACGGATTGAGGTGCTCGGGGGAGTCGAGGTCGTGATAACGCTTAAGCGCGGCCGAGGCCAGGTACATATGGCTCAGCACATCACCCAGGCGTGCCGACAAACGCTCGCGGCGTTTAAGTTCACCGCCCAGCAGCATCATGCTCAGGTCGGCAAGCATCGCAAAGGCGGCGGCCTGACGGTTCAGCGCGCGGAAGTAGCCTTGGCTCAAGGCATTGCCGGGTGTTTTTTCAAAGCGTCCAACGCCTAGATTCAACATCAGGGTACTGGCGGCATTGCTGATAGCAAAACCGATGTGCTTGAGCAGCAGTCCGTCAAACTCGAGCAAGGCCTGGTCATGGTCTTCACGCCCGGCCAAGGCCATCTCCTTGAGTACAAAGGGATGGCAACGAATCGCGCCCTGACCAAAGATCATCAGGTTGCGCGACAGAATATTTGCGCCTTCGACGGTGATGAAAATAGGTGCGCCTTGCCAGTTGCGGCCCAGGTAGTTGTTGGGCCCCATGATGATGCCTTTGCCGCCATGGACGTCCATGGCGTGGCTGATGCATTCACGGCCGCGTTCGGTGAGGTGGTACTTGAGAATGGCCGACAGCACCGAGGGTTTTTCACCCAGATCCACCGCATTGGCGGTCAACATGCGTGCGCTGTCCATCAACCAGGCATTGCCGCCAATCCGCGCCAGAGCTTCTTGAATGCCTTCGAAGGCAGCCAGTGGCACATTGAATTGCTCGCGGACTTGCGCGTACTGCCCGGTGACCAGACTGGTGAACTTGGCCGCACCGGTGCCGACCGCCGGCAGGGAGATAGAACGCCCGACCGACAGGCAGTTCATCAGCATCATCCAGCCTTTGCCGAGCATCTCCTGGCCACCGATCAGGTAATTCAGCGGGATGAATACGTCTTTGCCCGAGTTAGGGCCGTTCATGAAGGCCGCGCCCAGTGGCAGATGCCGACGCCCGATCTCAACGCCTGGAGTGTCAGTTGGAATCAGCGCCAGGCTGATGCCCAGATCTTCCTTTTCACCCAGCAAGTGATCGGGGTCGTGAGCCTTGAACGCGAGGCCCAGCAAGGTGGCGACGGGGCCGAGGGTGATGTAGCGCTTTTCCCAGTTCAGGCGCAGGCCGAGCACTTCTTCGCCTTGCCATTGGCCTTTGCAGATGATGCCGGTGTCGGGCATGGCGCCGGCATCGGAGCCCGCCAGTGGCCCGGTCAGGGCAAAACAGGGGATGTCATCGCCACGGGCCAGGCGCGGCAGGTAATGGTTGCGCTGTTCGTCAGTGCCGTAATGCAGCAGCAGTTCTGCCGGGCCGAGGGAGTTGGGGACCATCACCGTGGACGCCAGGTCGCCACTGCGTGTGGCCAGATTCATCGCCACCTGGGAGTGGGCGTAGGCGGAGAAACCTTTGCCACCATATTCTTTGGGAATGATCAGGGCGAAAAATCCATGTGCCTTGATATGCGCCCAAGCGTGTGGCGGTAAATCCATCGCCTGACCAATTTCCCAGTCGCTGACCATCGCGCACAGTTCTTCGGTCGGGCCATCAATGAACGCTTGTTCTTCTTCGGTTAACTGGACTTTGGGATAGGCCAGCAGTTGATCCCAGTCGGGGCGGCCACTGAACAGCTCGCCATCCCACCACACGGTGCCGGCGTCGATGGCATCGCGCTCGGTTTGCGACATGGGTGGCAGGGTTTTTTGAAACCAGCTGAACAGCGGGGTGGTGAACACTTTGCGCCGTAGATCAGGTAGCAGGAGCAGAGCGGCGGGGGCTGCCAGCAACACCCAGAGAATGGTCAGTAACCAGCCCGGAGCATGGCTGAAAACGCCCATGGCCAGCAGATAAACGGCCACCACGCTGATGGTCGTCAGGGGCGCGACACGGCGATGGGCCAGCCAGGCGACGCCAATGATCAGAACCAGTATCCACAACAACAGCATATTCAATCCTCCATGAAGCCAGGGTAGCTTAGGTGTCTACACAACTGTAGCCGCTGACGAGGTACGAAGGCTGCGGTCGGCGGCGAAGCCGTCGTAAACTCAGGCCCTTCGGTGTGCCAGATGAATTGAGTGCGCAGGCTTTACGGCCGCTACGCGCCCGATCGCAGCCTTCGTGCCTCGTCAGCGGCTACGGAATGCACTTCGCCAAAAATGCCGTGTGAGCTTAGTCGCAACTCTAAAGTTAGTGACCTTGTGTGGCGGGCAGAGTTCGGCTTCCCGGCGTAGACTGCTGCGGCGTCTATCAATCTGGAGTCGAATCATGCTGAAAGTGTGGGGTCGCAATAACTCGTCGAATGTCAGAAAGGTCTTGTGGTGCGTTGAAGAGCTGGCGCTGCCATACACTCGCGCAGAAGCAGGCGGGGCCTTTGGTGTGGTCGACAGCCCGGAATATCGGGCGTTGAATCCCAATGGTCGAGTGCCGATGATCGAAGATGGTGACTTCGTGCTCTGGGAATCGAACACCATCGTGCGTTACCTTGCGGCTCAGTACGGGGCGGATACGTCGTTGTACCCGATGGATGCTCGTGTCCGGGCTCAGGCTGACAAGTGGATGGACTGGACGACAGCTTCCTTTGCCGTAGCATTTCGCGACGTGTTCTGGGGGGTATTGCGTACCCCTGTCGAGCAGCAGGACTGGGTAAAAATTAATGCAGCGATCAAGGTGAGCAGCGAGTTGCTGGCCATTGTTGATCAGGCACTTTCTGAAAAGCCCTACCTGTCAGGTGATGAGTTCGGCATGGGTGACATCCCATTGGGATCGTTCATGTATGCCTGGTTTGAGATGCCGATTGAGCGCTCGTCCATGCCGCATTTGAGTGCCTGGTATGAGCGTTTGAAGTTGCGTCCGGCCTACCGTAATGGGGTTATGACTGCGTTGACTTAATACCCACTATTAATACGGGCGACTGTACTTGTCAGGCGAGGCCAAGCACCATGCAGCGTGCGTCACGGCCTTGTCGGACTTGTATGACAGACGGAGCGCCCTTATCTATCCCCCTCATTCCCCCATCTTGGTGCGTAATCAGATATGAGTTCCGCTCTGTCCATACGGCAGCTAACCAAAACCTACGGCAACGGTTTCCAGGCCCTGAGTGGTATCGATCTGGATGTTGCTGAGGGTGACTTTTTTGCCTTGCTTGGCCCTAATGGCGCCGGCAAATCCACCACCATTGGCATTCTTTCGACCCTGGTGAACAAGACCGGCGGCACGGTGAACGTCTTTGGTCATGACCTTGATCGCGAGCCCGCCGCCCTCAAACGCTGCATTGGCGTGGTGCCGCAGGAGTTCAATTTCAACCAGTTTGAAAAGACCTTCGATATCGTCGTGACTCAGGCGGGGTACTACGGTATTCCGGCAAAAATCGCCAAGGAACGCGCTGAAAAGTACCTGACGCAGTTAGGGCTTTGGGACAAGCGCGATACGCCATCGCGTTCGTTGTCCGGTGGCATGAAACGTCGTCTGATGATTGCCCGGGCGCTGGTGCACGAGCCGCGCTTGTTGATCCTCGACGAACCGACAGCGGGCGTGGACATTGAATTGCGCCGTTCGATGTGGACCTTTCTCACCGAGCTGAACGAGCAAGGCACCACTATCATCCTCACCACCCACTACCTGGAAGAGGCTGAGCAGCTGTGCCGCAACATCGGGATCATCGATCACGGCACCATCGTCGAAAATACCAGCATGCGCCAACTGCTTGGCCAGCTTCATGTTGAGACCTTTTTGCTCGACCTGAAACATCCGCAAACAGTGCCTGTGCAACTGATTGGCTATCCGAGCCAGATGCTCGATAACCACACGCTGGAAGTTCAGGTGGATAAAGCGGTAGGCATTACCGGGTTGTTCACTCAACTGGCCACGCAGAATGTTGAAGTCGTGAGCCTGCGCAATAAAACCAATCGCCTTGAGGAGTTGTTCGTGTCGTTGGTCGAAAAGAATCTGGCGAAGGTGGCGATATGAGCTCGGAGCTGCGCCCCAATCTGATTGCGTTAAACACCATCGTTTATCGCGAAGTTCGACGTTTCATGCGTATCTGGCCGCAAACCCTGCTGCCGCCTGCGATCACCATGGTGTTGTACTTCGTGATTTTCGGGAACCTGATCGGTCGACAAATCGGTGATATGGGTGGTTTCACCTATATGGAGTACATCGTACCGGGCCTGATCATGATGTCAGTGATCACCAACTCCTATGGCAACGTGGTATCTAGCTTCTTCGGCAGCAAGTTCCAGCGTTCGATTGAAGAACTGATGGTGTCGCCGGTTTCGCCTCACACGATTTTGATCGGCTTCACCGTGGGCGGTATTTTGCGCGGGTTGATGGTGGGGGTGATCGTGACCTTGCTCTCGCTGTTCTTTACCCATTTGCAGGTGCATCACCTGGGCCTGACCATTGTGGTAGTGGTGCTGACGGCGACGATCTTCTCGCTATTGGGCTTCATTAACGCGGTATTTGCGCGCAATTTCGACGATATTTCGATTATCCCGACCTTCGTTCTGACGCCGCTGACGTACCTGGGCGGGGTGTTTTACTCCATCACCCTGTTGCCGCCGTTCTGGCAGAGCGTATCGCTGGCCAACCCGGTGCTGCACATGGTCAATGCTTTTCGCTACGGCATTCTGGGTGTTTCGGACATAAAGATTAGCGTTGCACTGACCTTTATGGTTGTGGCGACCATCGTGTTGTACGTCGCCTGTGCCCGCTTGCTGGTCAGTGGGCGAGGTATGCGCCAGTAGGAGCTGCCGAGGAACGACGGCTGCGATCTTTTGATCTTTCGTGCAGGCAACGCGCTGTGTGAAAAGAGGTCAACATCAAAAGATCGCAGCCTCCCTGTCTTTCATGGTCGTCTTTTTTGGCGGCGTTTCCATTGGCGGCCGACCCACCAGCGCCAATAAAGCATGGTCAGGCAGTAGGCCAGCGCTCCCAGCACCACACCGCACACCAGCGACCCCAATAGAAAAGGCTGCCACAAGGTAGAAAGCTGCCCGCTGATCCACTCCCATGTCAGCTCATCTGGCAGGTGTCTGGCGGGGACGTTCATCAGCCAGGCGCCGATCTGATAGGTGCAATAGAACACCGGCGGCATGGTGATCGGGTTGGTCAGCCACACCAGGCTGACCGCGATCGGCATGTTGCTGCGCACCGTAATTGCCAGAAATGCGGCCAGCAACATCTGAAACGGAATGGGGATAAAGGCAGCAAAGATGCCCACCGCCATCGCGCGGGCGACGGAGTGACGATTCAGGTGCCAGAGGTTGGGGTCATGCAGCAGGGTGCCCAAAAATCGTAACGACTTGTGTTCCCTGATGCTGGCCGGATCTGGCATGTAACGTTTGAATAAACGCCGCGGCATGGACCTCTCCCTGGATTCAGGGGTGGAGTATGACCAAATTCGGCAGATTGCCTATTCAGACTTTGTGACAATTATTTAAGCGCAAGTTGCAGGAACCGACTAATCCGAGGGAAAGGGATTTTTGGGGCTGTGCATGTATACAGGGATGTTGGGGCTGGCGGCGGGCTTGCTTGCCTTGCGCTATTTACCGGCCTTGCCCTCGACGGGGTGGTTGCTGTCACTGCTGGTTGTGGGGTTGTTGCTGATATTTCGCAGTTCTTCAGTCAGAAGGCCCCTTGGGCTTTTTCTGCTGGGGCTGTCGTGGGCCTGCCTTCAGGCGCAATGGGCACTCAATGATCGCTTGCCGGCTGCGTTGGACGGTCGAACGCTGTGGGTTGAAGGGCGAGTGGTGGGCTTGCCCCAACACTCGGACACGGCCGTGCGTTTCGAGCTGCAAGGCGCCCACTCGCGCCACGCTACGTTACCCGCCACTATCAGGCTGAGCTGGTATGGCGGGCCGCCGGTGAACAGTGGCGAGCGTTGGCGGCTAGCTGTCACGCTCAAGCGACCCAAGGGTTTGCTCAACCCCCAGGGGTTTGATTACGAGGCCTGGTTGTTGGCGCAGCGTATCGGGGCAACCGGTACGGTCAAGGATGGTCAGTTATTAGTGACGGCCAGTCATGCATGGCGCGACGGCTTGCGCCAGCGTCTGTTGCGCAGCGATGCCAATGGCCGGGCGCCGTGGCTGGCCGCGCTGGTGATGGGCGACGGTTCGGGCTTGAGCCAGGATGACTGGAAGCTGTTGCAAGCCACCGGAACCGTGCATCTGCTGGTGATCTCGGGTCAGCACATCGGGCTGTTTGCCGGGATGATCTACGGTTTGATCGCCTTGTTGGCGCGTTATGGCCTATGGCCGCGCGCTCTGCCGTGGCTACCCTGGGCCTGTGGTCTGGCCTTTGTGGGCGCGACAGGCTACGGCTTGCTCGCGGGTTTTGAAGTGCCGGTTCAGCGCGCCTGCGTGATGCTTGGGCTGGTGCTGATCTGGCGTTTGCGCTTTCGTCATTTGGGCGCTTGGTTGCCCTTTCTACTGGCCTTTAATGCGGTGCTGATATTCGAGCCTTTGGCGAGTCTGAGGCCGGGATTTTGGCTGTCGTTTTGTGCTGTGGGGGTACTGGTTTTTACCTTTGGCGCGCGTTTAGGGGCGTGGAGCTGGCAGTCTGCATGGGTGCGCCCGCAAGGGCTGATTGCGCTGGGGTTATTCCCGATGCTGTGGATTCTCGGTTTGCCCATCAGCCTCAGTGGCCCGCTGGCCAATTTAGTAGCGGTGCCGTGGATCAGTCTGGTGGTGTTGCCTACTGCCTTGTTGGGCACCTTGTTGTTGCCAGTGCCTTGGCTCGGCGACAGCCTGTTGTGGTTGTCGGGTGGCTTGCTTGATTGGCTGGTTCAGGGGCTGGCACTGCTGGCCGGGTATTTCTCGACCTGGTTGCCCGGCGAGGTGTCAATCGGTGTTTGGGCGTTGGTTGTGGTTGGGGTTGTGATTCTGCTGCTGCCAGCCGGGGTGGTGCTCAGGCCATTAGGCTGGCCGCTGGTGCTGTTGGCGGTGTTTGCGCCGCGTGAACAGATCCCGCATGGGCAGGTTGAGGTACTGCAACTGGATGTCGGGCAGGGCCAGGCGATTGTGTTGCGCACCCGGCACCACGCGATGCTGTATGACGCCGGTCCCAAAGTCCGGAACTTTGATCAGGGCGAACGCGTGGTGGTGCCAGTTTTACGCGCTCTGGGTGTTGGCAAACTGGATATGATGCTGATCAGCCATGCCGACTCGGATCACGCCGGTGGCGCGCTGGCGGTACAGCAGGCAGTCAGCGTGGCGCAGGTGCTGAGCGGCGATGCACCGGGATTGCCTGAGGCATTGCGCGGCCAACCGTGTGTCAGTGGTGAAGGCTGGGAGTGGGACGGTGTGAAGTTTTCACTCTGGCAGTGGTCGGGGGCCACCGACAGCAATCAAAAATCCTGCGTGCTGCAGGTCGAAGCCAATAATGAACGGTTGCTGTTGACTGGCGATATCGACGCGCAGGCGGAGCGGGCCTTGTTGCTAAGCCCGCTGGCAGTCCCCACCCAATGGTTGCAAGCGCCACATCACGGCAGTCGCAGCTCTTCATCAATGGTGTTTCTCAAAGCTTTGGCACCCGCGACCGTATTGATCTCACGGGGGCATGGCAACAGCTTTGGGCATCCGCACCCCCAAGTCATGGCGCGGTACCAGGCGTTGGGCATGCGGGTGCTGGACAGTGCCGAGCAAGGTGCGGTGCGGTTTCGCCTGGGCGCCTTTGGCGAGGCGCAAAGCCTGCGTGATCAGCGTCGTTTTTGGCGCAATTAACCGTCGTAGCCTCATCCGTGTAGCCACTGACGCACCGAGTCGTTTGCATCGCTGGCAAGCCAGGCTCCCACAACTGCATACCTCTGCCTGTGCTAAAGTAGCGCACTTTTTCGAGGGGGCTGTCACTGTGTGGGAACTGGTCAAATCCGGCGGCTGGATGATGCTGCCGATCATTCTGAGCTCTGTTGCCGCGCTGGGCATTATTGTCGAGCGTCTGTGGACCCTGCGCGCCAGTCGCGTGACCCCGGAGCATCTGCTCGGGCAAGTTTGGGTCTGGATCAAGGACAAGCAACTGGACAAGGAAAAACTCCAGCTGTTGCGTGCTGACTCCCCTTTGGGCGAAATTCTGGCGGCCGGACTGGCCAACTCCAGGCATGGTCGCGAGATCATGAAAGAGTGCATCGAGGAGGCCGCCGCCCGTGTGATTCACGAGCTTGAGCGTTATCTCAATGCGCTGGGCACGATTGCCGCCATGGCGCCGTTGCTGGGCTTGTTGGGTACCGTGTTGGGCATGATCGACATTTTCAGTTCGTTTATGGGTTCGGGCATGAGCACTAACGCCGCAGTCCTCGCGGGCGGTATTTCCAAGGCTCTGATTACTACCGCTGCCGGCCTGATGGTGGGTATCCCTGCGGTGTTCTTCCATCGGTTCCTGCAACGCCGCGTCGACGAGCTGGTGGTCGGCATGGAGCAGGAAGCGATCAAGCTGGTCGAAGTGGTGCAGGGCGACCGCGAAGTCGACATGGTCGGGAGCAAAGCGTGAAGTTTCGCCGCAAGCCACGAGAAACGGTCGATATCAACCTCGCGTCGTTGATTGACGTGGTGTTTATCCTGCTGCTGTTCTTTGTCGTGACCACCACGTTTACCCGCGAAACCCAGTTGCGCGTCGACTTGCCGGAGGCCGTCAGCGGTTCGCCGAGCGAAGACCAGAACACCAGGCAATTGGACGTTGCCATCAGCGCGGACGGGGTGTTTTCGGTGAACAACCAGCTTCTGCCGAAAAATGACCTGGCGAGTCTGATCGAGGCCCTGCAGAAGGAGTCCGGTGGCGATACCAGTTTGCCGTTGTCCATCAGTGCCGACGGTAAAAGCCGTCATCAGGACGTTATTACCGCGATGGATGCAGCCGGCAAGCTCGGCTTCAGCCATTTGCGCATGACCACTGTCGAGACGCAGGCGACTCCCTGATGGCCATGTCCGATCGCTTACTGCGCGCCTGGTACACCGGGCATCCGTTGCTTGCGTTGTTACGGCCACTGGAATGTCTTTATCGGCGTGTGGTCGAGCGTAAGCGTGCGCGGTTTGTGGCGGGCGAGGGCGATATCTATCGGGCGCCGGTGCCGTTACTGGTCGTGGGTAACATCACGGTGGGCGGCACGGGTAAAACCCCGCTGATTCTATGGCTGATCGAGCATTGCCAGCGCAACGGCCTGCGGGTCGGGGTGGTGAGCCGTGGCTATGGCGCCAAGCCGCCGCAGTTTCCGTGGCGCGTTACTGGCGAGCAAAGTGCTACACAGGCGGGTGATGAACCTTTGCTGATTGTGCAGCGCAGCGGCGTGCCGTTAATTATCGACCCGGACCGCAGTCGCGCGGTCAAGGCCTTGCTGGCCAGCGAACCGCTGGACTTGATTCTGTCGGACGACGGTTTGCAGCATTACCGGTTGGCTCGGGATCTGGAGTTGGTGTTAATCGACAACGCCAGGGGGCTGGGTAACGGCCATTGCCTGCCTGCTGGACCGTTGCGTGAGCCGGCCGAACGTTTGCAGAGTGTCGACGCGGTGCTGTACAACGGCGCGTCCAGTGATCCGCAGGGCGGTTTTGCCTTTCAGTTACAGCCCACGGCGCTGATCAATCTGACCAGTGGCGAACGTCGTCCGCTGGACTTTTTTGCGCCGGGGCAAGCCCTGCATGCGGTGGCCGGAATCGGCAACCCGCAGCGTTTCTTCACCACCCTTGAAACGCTACACTGGCGGCCAATTGCCCATGCTTTTGCCGACCACGCGCCCTACAGCGCCGAGCTCTTGAATTTTACCCCGTCGTTACCTGTGGTCATGACCGAAAAGGATGCGGTGAAATGCCGTGACTTTGCGTCACCTGACTGGTGGTATCTGGCGGTAGACGCGGCCCCGTCAGAGGCTTTTGTCCTTTGGCTTGATCAACAGTTGCTGCGTCTTCTACCCAAGCCCTAATCCATCTTTATCCAGGGGAACCCTTATGGACACCAAACTGCTCGATATCCTCGCGTGCCCTGTTTGCAAAGGCCCGCTCAAGCTCAGCGCCGACAAAACCGAGCTGATCAGCAAAGGCGCCGGTCTGGCCTACCCGATCCGTGATGGCATCCCCGTGATGCTCGAAACTGAAGCGCGTACCCTCAGCACTGATGAGCGTTTGGATAAATGATCCCGGTTTTTACAGTCGTTATTCCGTCGCGCTTTGCTTCGACGCGCTTGCCAGGCAAGCCGTTGCAAATGATTGCCGGCAAGCCGATGGTTCAGCACGTCTGGGAGCAGGCCTGTAAAAGCAGCGCGCAGCGTGTGGTTGTGGCCACTGATGATGCGCGCATCGTCGACGCCTGCAAGGCGTTTGGCGCTGAAGTGGTACTGACCCGCGTTGACCATGAGTCTGGCACTGACCGTTTGGCTGAAGTAGCGACACTACTGGGCCTGGCCAGCGATGCCATCGTGGTTAATGTCCAGGGTGACGAGCCAATGATCCCGCCGCAGGTGATCGATCAGGTGGCTGTTAACCTGGCCGCTCACCTCGAAGCGAGCATGGCGACGCTGGCAGAGCCGATTGAAGACGTCGAAACCTTGTTCAACCCCAATGTGGTCAAGGTGGCCAGTGACCTCAATGGGCTGGCGCTGACATTCAGCCGGGCTGTATTGCCGTGGGCGCGTGATGATTTTGCTCAGGGCACAGACCGTTTGCCGCAAGGCGTACCGTATCGTCGGCATATCGGTATTTATGCCTACCGCGCAGGTTTTTTGCATGACTTCGTGGGATGGGGCCCTTGCTGGCTCGAAAACACTGAGCGTCTTGAGCAATTGCGTGCGCTGTGGCACAGCGTGCGAATTCACGTAGCCGATGCTCTCGAAACACTGCCAGCGGGTGTTGATACCCCTGAAGACCTTGAGCGCGTTCGGCGTTTGTTGGAGGGTTAATGCGCGTCTTGTTCGTTTGCCCTCTCTACGCAGAAGGCGTGCTGGTGATTGAGTTGAAGGGACGGTTATGAGTTTGCAGTTGCAGGTTGATGCGTCGCTCAAGCCGTTCAACAGCTTTGGCGTGGATGTGCGGGCAAGCCTGTTTGCCGAGGCCCATAACGATGCTGATGTGCGTGAGGCGTTGCAGTGCTCGGCTGATCGCAAGATACCTTTGCTGGTGATCGGCGGTGGCAGCAATTTGCTGCTGACCGGTGATGTTCAGGCTTTGGTATTGCGCATGGCCAGTCGCGGCATTCGCTTGCTTGAGGATGATGGCGAGCGGGTGGTGGTTGAGGCCGAGGCGGGAGAGGTATGGCACGCCTTTGTGTTGTGGACTCTGGCGCAAGGTTTGTCAGGGCTTGAAAACCTCAGCTTGATCCCCGGTACGGTGGGGGCAGCGCCGATGCAGAACATTGGTGCGTACGGCGTTGAGATCAAAGACGTGTTTGCCGGGCTGACGGCACTTGATCGTCAAACCGGCAGGTTGCGTGATTTCACCCTGGCCGAGTGTGGCTTTGGCTATCGCGACAGTGTGTTCAAACAGCAGGCTGGGCGCTGGTTGATTCTACGGGTGAGATTTGCCTTGAGTCGGGCTGAGCATCTGCATTTGGAATACGGCCCTGTACGTCAGCGTTTGACCGAGCAGGGCATCGAGCGGCCGACGGCCAGCGATGTGAGCCAGGCCATCAGCAGCATTCGCAGTGAAAAGCTGCCAGACCCGGCGGTGCTGGGTAATGCGGGCAGCTTTTTCAAGAACCCGCTGGTGCCGGCGGCGCTGGCCGCCGAGCTGAAACAGGCGCACCCCGGCCTGATTGGCTACCCGCAAGCGGATGGGCAAGTGAAGTTGGCGGCAGGCTGGTTGATTGAAGCGGCAGGCTGGAAAGGTTTTCGTGAGGTAGATGCGGGCGTGCATCGTTTGCAGTCGTTGGTACTCGTCAACTATGGCTCGGCCACCGGTTTGCAGTTGCTGGCGTTGGCGCAGCGAATTCAGGCAGATATCGAGCAGCGTTTCGCCGTGCGATTGGAGATGGAGCCGAATCTGTATTAATGGCTTCGGCGCCGCCTGTCGTATGTTTGCCCACGCAGGCTTGGCGCCTGTCTCCCTGTTTTCAGGTCTGGATTATTCATGAAGCAACTACCGGCATGGACACTCGCGTTAACCCTGGCGGCGTTAACCGGGTGTACGACGGCTCCACCCAGAGATCAAGGCAATCTTTGTAGTATCTATCGCCAGTACCCTGCCTGGTACAAAGACTCGGTAGCGATGCAGAGTCGGTGGGGAGTGCCGCCCAATCTGGCGATGGCAATCATGAAGCAGGAAAGCAGCTTTGTGGCCGATGCGCTTCCACCTCGGGCCTACCTGCTGTGGGTTATTCCTTGGGGCAGGGTCAGCTCGTCTTACGGTTACGCGCAAGCGCAGCCTCCTGCATGGGGTGATTTTGAAAAAAGCATGGGCAGCAGTGGTTCTCGCGACAACTTTGCCGACGCCATCATGTTTATCGGTTGGTACGTTGCCGGGACTCAGCAGCAGCTGGGCATTTCCAAGTGGGACGCCTACAACCAATACCTGGCTTATCACGAGGGGCGGGGTGGTTTCAGTCGCAACACATACCGCGCCAAGCCCTGGTTGATGCAGGTGGCCCGCAAAGTCCAGCAGCAATCGCAAACCTACGGTGCTCAGCTTAATCAGTGTCGCGCTGAGCTGGAGAAAGGGCGTCGATGGTTCTGGTTCTTTTAATCACTGAGTGATTAGCGGACATAAAAAAGCCCCGCCAGTTCAGAACTGGCGGGGCTTTTTAGTGGCCTCAGGGATTACGCGAGAGGGTTAGACTCGTGTTCCTGAGTTTCGCTTGCTGCAGCTTTAGCGGCTGCTTCTTCACGCTTGCGGCGACGTACTTCGCGCGGGTCGTTAGGAGCGCGGCCGTTGCTTGGGTTGGCAGCCGGAGCTGCAACCACTACCTCAACCACTTCAGCCGCAACCACGGCTTCAACTGGCGCAGGCTGTGCAATCACTGCGGTTTCTACTACAGCTTCAGTCACAACAACTTCGGCAGCGGCAGGTTCTGCAGCAGGAGCCGGTGCAGCCTCAACAATGGCCGGTTCGGCAATTGGCTGGCGTACAAAACGGGGTTCCTTGACAGGCTCCGAGGTTTTTTCGAACGCTGGAGTTTCAGCAGCAGGTGCTTCAACTACCGGCGCTTCGATAGTGACTTCGACCACAGGCTCTGGCGCAGCAACCACCGGGGTTTCGACAGTTGGGGTGCGTTCGGCGACGACCTGAACTTCAGGTTGTGCTTCTGGCGTTGGAGCCACTTCAACTTCAGGTGCTTTAACCGCTTCGGTCGGCGTTACAGCTTCAACCGCAGGCGCTTCAACAATCGGTGCTTCAGCGGCCTGGGTTTCAACTGCTGGCGCTTCAGCAACCGGTGTCGCCACAACAGCAACTTCAGTTTGAGCTTCTACCGCGACTACAGTCTCGGCTGGAGCCGATTGCTGTGTGGCGCGTTCGGCTTGCTGATGGGCCTGGGCTTCAGCGGGAGCGCTGATGACGGAGCTGGCAACCGCTTCTGTCACGGCCAAACCGGCGGCCAGTTCAGCGGTGGTTGCAGGAGCGTTTTCGGCGTTGCCTTCTTCGCTGTTCTCTTCCGAGCCTTCAATCACGTTGCCATTGGCGTCGCGTTGACGTTCGCGGCGGTTGCTGCGACGACGCTGACCACGGGAGCGGCGGCGTGGACGATCGCCTTCGGCGTTGTCCTGTGTATCGTCCTGGGATTGCTCTTCGTTCGATACGGCTTCGTCGTCTTCGGCAGCAGCTACAACCTGCTCTTCACGCGGAGCACGTTCTTCACGTGGGGCGCGAGGCTGGCGTTCTTCACGCGGAGCGCGAGCTGGGCGTTCTTCTTCAGCGGCCACGGCTGCGGCTGGGGCTGCATCCAGAGGTTCGCGCAATTCGCGAACGCGCTCTTCACGGCCTTCGCCACGAGGCTTGCGGTCTTCACGTGGAGCACGTGGAGCACGTTCCTCGCGTGGAGGACGCGGTGCGCGCTCTTCACGAGTCATTGTAACGGCCGGCGCTTCTTCGCGAGGCTCACGTACTTCACGAGGTTCGCGTGGTGCGCGTTCTTCACGAGGGGCACGTTCTTCGCGCGGCTTGCGTTCTTCGTCACGGCGACCGTTGCGATTACGGCTTTGCTGGCGACCGTTACGGCGCTCTTCGTTGCGTGCCGGGCGCTCTGGGGTGACAGGTTTCTCAGTCACGGCAGGGGCGGCTGGCTGCTCTTCCTTGGAGGCGAACAGGCTGACCAACGACTTGACCAGACCTTTGAACAGGCTTGGCTCGGCGAGGGTGGCAGCAGGTGCAGGTGCAGGTGCTGGTGCTGCTACAGGGGCCGCTTCGGTTGGAACCGGTGCCGAGGCGCGTGGCGGTGCAGTCTTGACTGCGGCTTCCTGGCGAACCAGGGTGCGAGTTGCGGCAGCAGGCTGGACTTCTTCCACTTCAGCGGCAGCGGCAGCAATTTCATAGCTGGACTGGTTGATGTGGGCTTCCGGGCTGTCATCACGCAGACGCTGTACTTCGAAGTGCGGCGTTTCGAGGTGGTCATTCGGCAGAATGACAATGCGAGCACGGGTGCGCAGTTCGATCTTGGTGATCGAGTTGCGTTTTTCGTTGAGCAGGAAGGCTGCAACCGGGATCGGCACTTGCGCGCGGACTTCGGCGGTGCGGTCTTTCAGGGCTTCTTCTTCGATCAGGCGCAGGATCGCCAGGGACAGCGATTCAACGTCACGGATGATGCCGGTGCCGTTGCAACGCGGGCAGACGATGCCGCTGCTTTCGCCCAGGGATGGACGCAGGCGCTGACGGGACATTTCCAGCAGGCCGAAGCGCGAGATACGGCCGACTTGCACGCGGGCACGGTCAGCTTCCAGGCATTCGCGGACTTTCTCTTCCACGGCGCGCTGGTTCTTGGCAGGGGTCATGTCGATGAAGTCGATCACGATCAGGCCGCCGATATCACGCAGGCGCAGCTGGCGGGCGATTTCTTCAGCCGCTTCCAGGTTGGTCTGCAGGGCGGTTTCTTCGATGTCGCTGCCTTTGGTCGCGCGCGCCGAGTTGATGTCGATGGACACCAGGGCTTCGGTCGGGTCGATCACGATGGAGCCGCCGGAAGGCAGTTCGACGACGCGCTGGAAGGCGGTCTCGATCTGGCTTTCGATCTGGAAACGGTTGAACAGCGGAACGCTGTCTTCGTACAGCTTGATCTTGCTGGCGTACTGCGGCATCACCTGGCGGATGAAGGTCAGGGCTTCGTCCTGGGCTTCAACGCTGTCGATCAGCACTTCGCCGATGTCCTGGCGCAGGTAATCGCGGATGGCGCGGATGATCACGTTGCTTTCCTGGTAGATCAGGAACGGCGCGGAACGATCCAGGGACGCTTCTTTGATGGCGGTCCACAGTTGCAGCAGGTAGTCGAGGTCCCACTGCATTTCTTCGCTGCTGCGGCCCAGGCCGGCAGTGCGAACGATCAGGCCCATGTCGGCCGGTGCGATCAGGCCGTTCAGCGCTTCACGCAGTTCGTTGCGCTCTTCGCCTTCGATGCGACGGGAAATACCGCCGGCACGTGGGTTGTTCGGCATCAGGACCAGGTAACGGCCAGCCAGGCTGATGAAGGTGGTCAGGGCTGCGCCCTTGTTGCCACGTTCTTCTTTTTCGACCTGGACGATGACTTCCTGGCCTTCGCTCAGGACGTCCTTGATGTTCACGCGGCCTTCGGGGGCTTTCTTGAAGTATTCGCGGGAGATTTCTTTGAGGGGCAGGAAGCCGTGGCGCTCGGAGCCGAAATCGACAAAGGCAGCCTCAAGGCTTGGTTCGATGCGAGTAATACGGCCTTTATAGATGTTGGCCTTCTTCTGCTCGCGTGCACCGGATTCGATGTCCAGGTCGTAGAGGCGTTGGCCATCTACCAGTGCAACACGCAACTCTTCGGGTTGAGTTGCGTTAATCAGCATTCTTTTCATGTAGTACCGTCGGTTTCCGGGCTGCCGGAAACGGCGTTCGGCACACACGACTTCTCATGGTCGGTGTCAGGTGCGTCAGGAGTAGTTGGCCACTCCAGTGTCCAGCGAGGTTCGACCAATGGGGGCGAAGTCGCGACTTACGCTTCCTGCTTGCTGTGGTGACTTAAGTAAGCACTCAGTCAGGAGGAGGAATCAACAGCGGCTGTGGACGAGATGAAGCGTCTTGATAAAGCCTAATGCTACACAGTCCGGCGGTTGTGCATCTCCACCCTACACCTATCCCTGATAATTCGGGTGCTGCCGCGCGCAGAATCCGCAGCGGGTTGGCATTTACCGTGTTCTCCAAAAGGGGAGTTCACGCATCATGGCTAATAAAGGCGTTGTTTCCGGAGTATTCGCTCGAAGCACTCGAAGCTGACTGCACTTTGTGAACTGGCCGTGAATATCGGCATAAAAGGCGAGTTTTCACTCTGCTTTTCAGGCTCGCTTCAGGCCTCATGTCACCTGCGCTTGTTACAACTTCAAGTATTCCGTGTGCAGCAAAAGCCCCGTAGGACGGCCTCGCGTCCTTGTTAAGAGCGTTGGGCAGGGCCGGTGATACACCGTTAATCCGCTGTCCAGGCCGCTTTTGGCGGCGTTCGCGACTATAGCAGCAATGATTAAGTGCTTCAATTCCATAAAAAATTGTTATCATCGCCGGCATGACGACTACCGCCCCCCAGACCCCCAGCGTCCAGCTGCTTGAGGTCTCGCCGGAATATGCCGGCCAACGCATCGACAATTTTCTCCTGGCCAGGCTCAAAGGCGTGCCCAAGACCTTGATTTACCGCATTTTGCGTAAAGGCGAAGTGCGCGTGAACAAGGGGCGGATCAAGCCCGAGTACAAGTTGCAGGCGGGCGATATCGTGCGCGTACCGCCGGTTCGCGTGCCTGAGCGTGATGAGCCTGTGCCAGTGGCGCAAGGTTTGCTGCAACGGCTTGAAGCGGCCATTGTTTACGAAGACAAAGCGCTGATTGTGCTGAACAAGCCTGCCGGCATTGCCGTGCATGGCGGCAGCGGCCTGACCTTTGGTGTGATTGAAGCCTTTCGCCAGATGCGCCCGGATGCCAAGGAATTGGAACTGGTGCATCGCCTTGACCGCGATACGTCCGGTCTGTTGATGATTGCCAAAAAGCGCAGCATGTTGCGTCACTTGCACGAAGCGTTGCGCGGTGATGGTATCGACAAGCGCTACATGGCGTTGGTGCGTGGCAACTGGGCTGCTTCGATCAAGCAGGTGCGTGCGCCGCTGATGAAAAGCAACCTGCGATCCGGCGAGCGCATGGTTGAGGTCAATGAAGAAGGTAAAGAGTCTGTCACCGTATTCAAGGTGCTGCGTCGCTTTGGCGATTTTGCCACCATGATCGAGGCCAAGCCGATTACCGGTCGTACTCACCAGATTCGTGTGCACACACTGCATGCTGGTCACTGCATTGCCGGTGACACTAAATATGGCGATGAAGGCTTCTCTAAAGAGATTCGTGATCTGGGCGGCAAGCGTTTGTTCTTGCATGCCTACATGCTCACTGTGCCGCTGCCGGATGGTGGCGAGCTGAAGTTGCAGGCGCCGGTCGACGAAATGTGGGCCAAAACCGTGGAGCGACTGAGTGCCGACTGAGTACAAGCTGCTGATTTTTGACTGGGACGGCACATTGGCCGATTCCATTGGTCGCATTGTTAGCGCGATGCGCCTTGCAGCGCAGCGCTCGGGCCGACCCGAGCGTGACGATGAGTCGGTGAAAGGGATTATTGGCCTGGGCTTGCCTGAGGCCATTCTCACGCTCTATCCCGACATGACCGATGCTCAGGTTATTGCCTTTCGCCAGCACTATGCCGATGTCTACATCGCCATGGATACCGAGCCTTCGCCATTGTTCGAGGGCGTCAGGGAGTCGCTTGAGGCGTTTCGTGCCGAGGGCTATCGCTTGGCGGTGGCTACGGGCAAGGCGCGTCGGGGGCTTGATCGTGTGCTCAAGGCGCATGGCTGGGAAAACTTTTTTGATGTCACTCGTGCGGCCGATGAGACCGCCAGCAAGCCTGATCCTTTGATGCTGAGCCAGATTCTGGCTCATTGTGATATGCGGCCAGAGCAGGCCCTGATGGTCGGCGATGCCTCCTTTGATTTGCTGATGGCGCGCAATGCGGGCATTGATTCTGTTGCGGTGGGCTATGGTGCTCAGTCAATGGAGCGTTTGCTGGCGTTTGAGCCTAGGCTGGCGATTGACAGCTTTCCTGAATTGCGTACCTGGCTGGGTCGGCAGGTTAATTAAAGTTTTGGTTGGGGATAGTGCATGGTTGATCAATGGAAGGCGCCCGAGGCAGAGCCGATTGCTGGTGATGACAAGAGTTGGAAGCTGCTGGAAAAGACCTTGCTCGCAGGTGTTCAAGAGCAGCGTCGCTCGCGTCGCTGGGGTATTTTCTTCAAGTTGCTCGCGTTCTGTTATCTGATCGCCATGCTGTTGCTGTTCACGCCGCTGCTGGACGTGGAGCGAGGCGCAATCAGTAGCTCGGGCTATACCGCGCTGATTGATGTGCGTGGTGTGATTGCTGATAAAGAGCCTGCCAGTGCCGACAACCTGGTGACCAGCCTGCAGGCGGCGTTCGATGATCCCAAGGTCAAGGGTGTCGTACTGCGTATCAACAGCCCGGGAGGCAGTCCGGTGCAGTCGGGTTATGTGTACGATGAAATTCGTCGTTTGCGCGGTTTACACCCAGACATCAAGGTTTATGCCGTGATTTCTGATCTGGGGGCTTCCGGTGCTTATTACATTGCCAGTGCGGCGGATCAGATCTATGCCGACAAGGCGAGTCTGGTGGGCTCGATTGGCGTGACGGCGGCCGGTTTTGGTTTTGTGGGTGCGATGGAAAAACTGGGTATCCAGCGTCGGGCCTACACCTCGGGCGAACACAAGGGATTCCTTGATCCGTTTGAGCCGGAAAAACCGGACGAAACCAAATTCTGGCAGGGTGTGCTGAATGTCACGCACGAGCAGTTCATCGCCAGCGTCAAGCAGGGTCGTGGTGATCGCTTGAAAGACAAAGAGCACCCTGAGTTGTTCTCGGGGTTGGTCTGGACCGGACAGCAAGCGTTGCCGTTGGGCTTGATCGACGGACTGGGCAATGCCAGCTCGGTTGCGCGTGATGTGATTGGTGAAAAAGAACTGGTCGACTTCACTGTCCAGGAGTCGCCTTTCGACCGTTTCTCGAAAAAGCTGGGTGCGAGCGTGGCTGAGCAGTTGGCAATGTGGATGGGCTTTCAAGGGCCGACCCTGCGCTGATCTCGTAGGAGCTGCCGAGGAACGACGGCTGCGAGCTGTTGAACTTTCGTGCAGATAGCGCGTCAACGTCAAAAGATCGCAGCCATCGTTCCTCGGCAGCTCCTACTTTTCAAGACAGTTGCTCCTGCGAGCTGTTGATCTTTCGTGCAGGTAGCGCGTCAACGTCAAAAGATCGCAGCCATCGTTCCTCGGCAGCTCCCGCGCGCAGTCCCCAGTTTGCTGCGCGACAGCGCGGCGTCTGGATGGCGAGGCGCAGATCAGGGAATCTCCACGCCTTCGGCCAGCAGCATGTCGATCAGGCGAATAAGAGGCAGGCCGACCAGGCTGGTGGCGTCGTCGCCTTCGGTGCGTTGAAACAGACTAACCCCCAAACCTTCGGCCTTGAAGCTGCCCGCGCAGTCGTAGGGTTGTTCGGCGAGGAGGTAACGCTCGATCTGTTTCGGGCTGAGCGTGCGCATGTGGACGGTGAAGGGGATGCAGTCCGTCTGAAAGTTGCCGGTCTGGCTGTTGAGCAGGGTCAGGCCGGTGAGGAAGGTCACGCTGGCGCCGCTGGCGTTCAGTAGTTGCTGGCGGGCCTTGTCAAATGTATGCGGCTTGCCGATGATTTCCCCATTGAGTACGGCCACTTGGTCGGAGCCGATGATCAGGTGTTGCGGGTGGCTGTCTGCGAGTGCTCGGGCTTTCTCCAGAGACAGGCGTTTTACCAGTTCGAGTGCGGACTCGTCCGGGCGATGGCTTTCGTCTATATTCGGTGAGCTACAGCTGAAAGGCAGGCGCAGGCGAGCCAGTAAGTCGCGGCGATAAACCGAGCTTGAAGCAAGTAATAAAGGCAACATGCGCGTCTCCTGTGGGCGATCGAGAATTCTAACGAGAGTATCGGTTGTCGCACAGGCACAATTTCCTTTGACAGGTGAAGGGGTCGTCCCTAGAATGCTGCGCCTATGTTGAATGACCCGATTCCACCTCACGTTGACCCGCGCAAATTGGCTGATCGTGGCACTTCCCTTCAAGGTGAATTGCTGCTGGCCGATTTGGAGAGACTCTGCGACCCGCTTTCCGACACTGTCGGTACGGTGCAGGCGAAATTCGTTTTTGAACGAGATGAACGTAAATCTGTGGTAATCCACAGCTTTATCGACACCGAAGTCAAAATGGTTTGCCAGCGTTGTCTTGAGCTGGTCACCCTGCCGATCCACAGCGAATGCAGTTATGCTGTGGTGAAGGAGGGTGCGAATACCCAGTCGTTGCCGAAAGGTTATGACGTGCTGGAACTGGGCGAAGATCCATTGGATCTGCATGCACTGATCGAGGAGGAGCTCTTGCTCGCCTTGCCCATTGTGCCTGCTCATCATCCGGAAGAATGCCAGCAGCCGGAGGGGCTCGATGACGAGCCCGAACCGAGCGAGGACGAGGTAACGCGGTCCAACCCGTTCAGTGTATTGGCGCAGTTAAAGCGTGACCCAAACGTTTAGGAGTTAATCAATTATGGCTGTTCAGCAGAACAAAAAATCCCGCTCTGCCCGTGACATGCGTCGTTCGCACGACGCCCTGACGGCGAGCACTCTGTCTGTAGAAAAAACCACCGGTGAAATTCACCTGCGTCACCACGTATCGCCAGAAGGCGTATACCGTGGTCGTAAAGTGATCGACAAGGGCGCTGACGAGTAATCACTTGTCCGTTCAGGTCATCGCGATCGACGCAATGGGCGGGGACTTCGGTCCCCGCAGCATTGTTCAGGCTTGTATAGCTTGCCTGTCTGCTACCCCCTCGTTACATCTGACCCTCGTCGGTCAAGCCTCCCTACTTGAAAATCTTGTCTCCAGCTATTCAGCTGTGGATCGCTCGCGCCTGACCATTACCCATGCATCAGAAGTCATCGCCATGAATGACCGGCCTTCGCACGCGTTGCGTGGCAAGCCGGATTCGTCCATGCGTGTGGCGCTGGAGTTGCTGCGTGACGGCAAGGTTCAGGCATGCGTCAGCTCCGGCAATACTGGCGCGCTGATGGCGTTGTCCCGGCACGTACTCAAGACCTTGCCAGGGATTGATCGCCCGGCGATGGTGGCCGCGGTTCCGACTCAGACTGGCTATTGTCAGCTCCTTGATTTGGGCGCGAATGTTGATTGCACGGCTGGGCAGTTGTTCCAGTTTGCGGTGATGGGCTCTGTGGCGGCGCAGGCGCTGGGTGTTGCGCGTCCTCGGGTTGCCTTGCTCAATATCGGTACTGAGGACGTTAAGGGTAATCAGCAGGTCAAGGAGGCTGCCGCATTGTTGCAAGCGGCGCCAGGGATGCATTACATCGGCTTTGTCGAGGGCGATGGGGTGTACCGTGGCGAGGCTGATGTGGTGGTGTGCGATGGTTTTGTCGGCAATATATTGCTCAAATCCAGCGAAGGCCTGGCAACCATGATTTCCAGTCGGCTTGAGGCGGTGTTCAAGCGCACACTGTTCAGTCGATGTGTGGGGATGCTCGCGTTACCGTTGATGCGGCGTTTGCAGGCGGATCTGGCGCCAGCCCGGCATAACGGCGCGAGCTTTCTCGGGTTGCAGGGGATTGTTGTCAAGAGCCACGGTTCGGCAGGTGCTCAGGGCTTTCAGAGTGCGATAGAGCGCGCGTTGATTGAAATCCATGAAGACCTGCCAAAGCGTTTGTATGGGCGCCTTGAAGGGTTGTTATCGTAGGCCTTTTACCGGTCGAGTGCTTAAATGTGACTGCTCGGTCTAATCGGCCATCCAACTGTCAGTTTCTTGCGTCCGCCATGAGCAGGACGTCAACTCTCCGACGACAAGATCATTAGGGGCTTGTTACATGTCTACATCCCTCGCATTCGTCTTTCCAGGGCAGGGTTCGCAGTCCCTCGGCATGTTGGCCGAGCTGGGCGCGGCACATCCGCTGGTCCTGGAAACATTCAAGGAAGCTTCTGAAGCTCTGGGTTACGACCTGTGGGCGCTGACCCAAGAGGGGCCGGCAGAGCAACTGAATCAAACTGATATTACCCAGCCTGCGATCCTGACCGCCTCGGTGGCCTTGTGGCGCCTGTGGTTGGCTGAAGGCGGCGCACGCCCGGCCTTTGTTGCTGGTCACAGCCTGGGCGAGTACAGCGCGCTGGTTGCTGCCGAGTGCCTGACCTTGGCTGAAGCGGTCAAGCTGGTTGAGCGTCGGGGTCGCTTGATGCAGGAAGCAGTTCCGGCGGGGCAGGGTGCCATGGCGGCGATTCTGGGCCTGGAAGATGCGGACGTTCTGGCTGCGTGCGCTGAAGCGGCACAAGGCGAAGTGGTTAGCGCGGTGAATTTCAACTCGCCGGGCCAGGTGGTGATTGCAGGGGCCAAGGCCGCTGTTGAGCGCGCCATGGAGAACTGCAAGGCCCGTGGCGCGAAGCGTGCGCTGCCGTTGCCGGTTAGCGTGCCGTCGCACTGCGAGCTGATGCGACCGGCCGCCGAGCGCTTTGCCGAGTCCATCGAAGCCATTGACTGGAAAATGCCGAAAATTGCGCTGGTGCAAAACGTCAGCGCTTCGGTTGCGGCCGATTTGCCAACCCTCAAGCGCGATTTGCTTGAACAGCTGTACAAACCTGTGCGCTGGGTTGAGTCAGTTCAGTATCTGGCGGCAAGCGGCCCGGTTGAATTGGTTGAGTGCGGCCCGGGCAAGGTCCTGGTCGGCATCAGCAAGCGTTGCGCTGAAGGCGTAACGACTCACAACTTGAACACCCCAGATGCCTTCGCTGCCGCTCGCGCGGCACTGGCCTGAATTAGGAGAAGCCTGCATGAGCTTGCAAGGTAAAGTTGCACTGGTAACGGGCGCTAGCCGTGGTATTGGCCAGGCTATCGCGTTGGAGTTGGGTCGTCAGGGTGCTGTTGTCATTGGCACGGCGACTTCGGCTGCCGGTGCTGAGCGTATTGCTGCCACCCTGAAAGAAAACGGTATTCAGGGCACTGGCATGGAACTCAATGTCACCAGCAACGAATCAGTTGCTGCGGTATTGGCAGGTATTCAGGAACAGTTCGGCGCACCGGCGATTCTGGTCAATAATGCCGGTATCACCCGCGATAACCTGATGATGCGCATGAAAGATGACGAGTGGCATGACGTTGTCGACACCAACCTGAACAGTCTGTTTCGCCTGTCCAAGGGTGTTTTGCGCGGCATGACCAAGGCTCGTTGGGGACGAATTATCAGTATTGGCTCTGTTGTGGGTGCCATGGGCAACGCAGGCCAAGTAAACTATGCCGCTGCCAAGGCCGGACTTGAAGGTTTCAGCCGTGCGCTGGCACGTGAAGTGGGCTCGCGCTCGATCACTGTCAACTCGGTAGCGCCTGGTTTTATCGATACCGATATGACCCGTGAGTTGCCAGAAGCACAGCGTGAAGCCTTGCAGGCACAGATTCCACTGGGCCGTTTGGGTCAGGCTCAAGAGATCGCTAACGTGGTCGCTTTCCTGGCATCGGACGGTGCAGCCTACGTGACAGGGGCTACAATCCCGGTCAACGGCGGGATGTACATGAGTTAAATGTGACGGATTGCTTCAAAAAAATGTCATACGAGCTGTCTAAAATCCGTTATAAAGCTGCAATCTATTTATAGGCAGAGGGCCGCAGGGTTTGAGGAGTGAAGCTTTCAGTTGAAAAGCTGAAAAGTCTTTCTATACACTTACCCACTGGCCAGCTGCCTGAATTTGTCCATTAGGAGTGAAAACAAGGTATGAGCACCATCGAAGAGCGCGTCAAGAAAATCGTTGCCGAGCAACTGGGTGTTAAAGAAGAAGAAGTGGTTAACACTGCTTCCTTCGTAGAAGACCTGGGTGCCGACTCCCTTGACACCGTTGAGCTGGTGATGGCTCTGGAAGAGGAATTCGAGACCGAAATCCCTGACGAAGAAGCTGAGAAGATCACTACTGTACAAGCTGCAATCGACTACGTTACTAGCCACCAGGCGTAATAGTTTGTAATCGTTGCTCGCTGTCATGGAAAACCGCACTGCCGCTATGGCGTGCGGTTTTTTCTTTAGGCGTGATGCAAAGTGTCGTCAATAGAATAAAGGAGAGTGCTGTGTCGCGTAGACGCGTCGTAGTCACCGGTATGGGGATGTTGTCGCCACTGGGTGCCGATGTACCAAGCACCTGGCAAGGCATTCTGGCAGGCCGAAGTGGCATTGGTCTGATCGAACACACGGATCTTTCTGCCTATTCCACCCGTTTTGGCGGCTCGGTACAGGGCTTTAACGTTGAGGATTACCTCTCCGTCAAAGAGTCCCGAAAACTTGACCTGTTTATTCAATACGGTTTGGCAGCTGGTTTTCAGGCGGTGCGTAACGCCGGTCTGGAAGTTACTGACGCCAATCGTGAGCGCATCGGTGTGGCGATGGGATCGGGTATTGGTGGTTTGACCAATATCGAAGAAACCAGCCGTACCCTGCACGAACAAGGCCCGCGACGGATTTCTCCGTTCTTTGTGCCCGGTTCGATCATCAATATGATTTCTGGTTTTCTGTCTATCCACTTGGGTACACAGGGGCCTAACTACGCCATCGCGACAGCGTGTACCACGGGTACGCACTGCATCGGCATGGCGGCGCGCAACATTGCCTACGGCGAAGCCGATGTAATGATTGCCGGCGGCGCAGAAATGGCCGCTTGCGGTCTGGGTATGGGCGGCTTCGGTGCCTCGCGTGCGCTGTCGACCCGCAACGACGACCCGACCCGTGCCAGCCGTCCCTGGGACAAGGGCCGTGATGGTTTCGTGCTGTCTGATGGCGCTGGTGCGCTGGTGCTCGAAGAGCTTGAGCATGCCAAGGCCCGTGGCGCGACCATCTACGCTGAGCTGATCGGCTTCGGGATGAGTGGCGACGCTTATCACATGACCTCGCCTCCGGCCGATGGTGCAGGTGCTGCACGCTGCATCACCAATGCCTTGCGTGATGCGAAGATCAACCCTGATCAGGTGCAATACATCAACGCCCACGGTACGTCGACGCCTGCCGGAGACCTGGCAGAAGTGGCGGCGATCAAGTCGGTGTTTGGTGACCACGCCTATAATTTGGCCGTCAGTTCGACCAAGTCGATGACCGGTCATTTGCTGGGTGCGGCAGGCGCGGTTGAGGCGATTTTCAGCGTGCTGGCGATCAACAGCCAGATAGCGCCGCCGACCATCAACCTCGACGAGCCTGATGAAGGCTGCGATCTCGACTTCGTGCCGCACACGCCGCGCGAAATGCCGATCGACGTAGTGCTGAGCAACTCCTTCGGCTTTGGCGGTACCAACGGCTCGCTGGTTTTCCGCCGGTACGCCGAGTGATGAAAAGCTGGGTCGACGGTCAGCCAGCGCACGCCTTGTCGTCGCTTAAAGACCGTGGGCTGGCCTATGGTGATGGTCTGTTCGAGACCGTCGCCGTCAAGGCTGGCAAGCCGCTGCTGCTGGAACTGCATCTGCAGCGTCTGGCGACCGGCTGTACCCGGCTGGCAATTGTTGCGGATCAGGCACTGATCCGCAGCGAATTGCTGGCTTATGCGCAAGCGATGGGTGAGGGCGTCCTCAAGCTCATCCTGACCCGTGGCGACAGCCTGCGCGGTTATGGCGTATCTCCCGAGGCTCAACCTCGACGAATTCTTCAAGCCAGTCCACCGGCTGCTTACCCGCAGGCTAATGCTCTGCACGGTATCGCGCTGTTTGACTGCGCCACTCGTTTGGCCGAGCAGCCGCTGTTGGCCGGACTTAAACACCTCAATCGCCTGGAACAGGTCATCGCCCGCTCCGAATGGCAAGACCCGGCCTATGCCGAGGGTTTGATGCGCGACACCTCGGGTCGGGTGATTGAAGGTGTATTCAGTAATTTGTTCATGGTGCATCGCGGCGTCTTGATCACCGCCGACTTGCAGCGGTGTGGTGTGGCCGGTGTCATGCGGGCTGCGCTGCTGGCCGAGGCCGAGCGCCTGGCGATCCCTTGTCAGATCGCTGATATCAGTCTGGAGCAACTGCTGCAGGCCGATGAAATCTTCCTCTGCAACAGCGTGTATGGCATTTGGCCCGTGCACGCATTTGCAGACCTGAGCTGGCCGGTGGGGCCGCTCACCCGTAAACTGCAAGGCATTGCCCGCACCCTATTGGATGTTTGATTCGTGAAACGTAAATTCTTGGTGCTCCTGCTGACCTGTCTGGTTCTGGCGGGCTTGTTGCTGGGCGCTAGCGCCTGGAAACTCAACTCCGCGCTCGAACAACCGCTTAATCTTTCCCAAGAGCAATTGCTGGATGTACCGGCAGGCGCTACGCCAACCGGCACCTTCAATCGTCTTGAAGCTGACGACATCCTGCGCGACGCCTTTTGGTTGCGTCTGTACTGGCGCTTCAACCTGGAGGGCCAGCCCCTGCACAGCGGTGAATACCGCATGACCCCAGGCATGAGCGCCCGCGACCTGATTGGTGTGTGGCAGCGGGGCGAGGTGGTGCAATACAGCTTGACCCTGGTTGAAGGCTGGACCTTTCGTCAGGTGCGCAGCGCCTTGGCCAAGGCTGAAAAAATCGAGCAGACCCTCGATGGCCTGAGCGACAGCGAAGTCATGGCCAAACTCGGTCATGCGGGTGAGTTCCCCGAAGGACGATTCTTTCCTGACACTTATCGCTTCGTGCGCGGCATGACCGATGCCCAACTGCTGGATAAAGCCTACGACCGTCTGGAGAAAGTACTGGCCGAAGAATGGGCGCAGCGAGCCCCGGACTTGCCCTATGCCAACCCCTATCAGGCGTTGATCATGGCCTCGCTGGTCGAAAAAGAAACCGGCGTGCCTCAGGAACGTGGGCAAATTGCCGGCGTGTTCGTGCGACGGATGAAAATTGGCATGCCACTGCAAACTGATCCTACGGTGATCTACGGGTTGGGCGAGCGGTATAACGGCAAGCTGACCCGCGCCCATTTGCGCGAGCCTACGCCGTACAACACCTACACCATTCCCGGCCTGCCGCCGACACCGATTGCGATGGTCGGACGTGAAGCCATTTACGCCGCCTTGCACCCGGTCAGTGGCAGCAGCCTGTACTTTGTGGCCAAGGGCGATGGCAGCCACACGTTTTCCGATGATCTGGATGCGCACAACAATGCGGTGCGCGAGTATCAGATCAAGCGCCGCGCCGATTACCGATCGAGCCCCGCGCCGACCCCTGCGGCTGAACCGGCACCTATTCCGGCCGAGCTGCAAGACGCGCAATGACACTGATTAAGGACTGCTGCCTGTGACTGGCTTGTTTATTACCCTGGAAGGCCCCGAAGGCGCCGGCAAAAGCACCAACCGTGAATACCTGGCCGAGCGTTTGCGCGCGGCCGGTATTGATGTGGTGCTGACCCGCGAGCCTGGCGGTACACCCTTGGCCGAGCGCATCCGCGAAATACTGCTGGCGCCGAGTGATGAAACCATGTGCGCCGACACTGAGCTGCTGCTGGTGTTCGCCGCCCGTGCCCAGCATTTGGCCGAAGTGATTCGCCCGGCGTTGGCTCGCGGTGCGGTGGTATTGTGTGATCGCTTCACCGACGCGACCTATGCCTATCAGGGCGGTGGTCGAGGCTTGTCGCAAGAGCGCATCGCCACGCTGGAAAACTTCGTGCAAGGCACACTGCGCCCGGATCTGACCTTGGTGTTTGATCTGGCGATTGAAGTCGGCATGGCGCGTGCCAGCGCCCGTGGTCGTCTTGATCGCTTCGAGCAGGAAGGCCGGACTTTCTTCGATGCAGTGCGCAGCACCTACCTGCAGCGTGCCGCCGCCGAACCTGCGCGTTATCGCCTGGTGGATGCGGGGCAGTCACTAGAGAACGTTCAAAAGCAACTGGATGCCTTGTTGCCCGAACTGCTGGAACTGCACCGTGGCTGAGGCCTATCCGTGGCAGGACAGCCTGTGGCAGCAAATGGCCGGGCGCGCGCAACATGCTCACGCCTATCTGCTGCATGGCCCGGCAGGGATCGGCAAGCGTGCGCTGGCCGAGCGGCTGATGGCCAGCTTGCTGTGCAAGGCCCCGGTCGGGCTTGAAGCCTGCGGAGCATGCAAGTCGTGTTCGTTGCTAGCCGCCGGCAGTCACCCGGACAACTACATTCTTGAGCCCGAAGAAGCCGACAAGGCAATCAAGGTCGACCAAGTGCGCGATCTTGTCAGCTTTGTGGTGCAGACCGCGCAATTGGGTGGGCGCAAAGTGGTGCTGGTCGAGCCGGTCGAGTCGATGAATATCAACGCCGCCAACGCTTTGCTCAAAAGCCTTGAAGAACCGTCAGGCAACACCATCTTGCTGCTGGTCAGTCACCAGTCGAGTCGCTTGTTGGCGACCCTGCGTAGCCGATGCGTGCAGCAAGCCTGCCCGTTGCCGAGCGAAACCCTGAGCCTTGAGTGGCTGGCCAAAGCCTTGCCCGAGACCAGCCCCGAAGAGCGGGGCGAATTACTGACTCTGGCTGCCGGTTCGCCGTTGGTTGCCGTCAAGTTGCAGGCACAGGGTGTTCGCGAACAGCGTGCGGCGGTGGTGGAGGGCGTTAAAAAGCTGCTCAAGCGCGAGCTGTCGGCCAGTCAATTGGTTGAAAGTTGGAAAACTATCCCGCTGCTGTTGCTGTTTGACTGGTTTTGCGATTGGTCGAGCTTGATTTTGCGTTACCAACTGACCCAGGACGAAGAAGGTCTTGGGTTGGCGGACATGCGTAAAGTGCTGCAATATCTGGCGCAGAAGACCCCGCAGGACAAAGTCCTGAACATCCAGGACTGGATTCTGGCCCAGCGCCAAAAGGTACTGGGCAAGGCCAACCTTAATCGTGATTTGTTGCTGGAAGCGTTACTGGTGCAATGGGCAAGTCTTCCCGGCCAGCGCTGATTTGAATTGATAAACAGGTAATTTTGTATGTTGGTTGACTCTCATTGCCACCTCGATCGTCTTGACCTGAGCGCCCACGACGGCTCGCTGGACGCGGCCCTTGAAGCTGCGCGCCAGCGCGGTGTCGGGCATTTTCTGTGCATTGGCGTCAGTGCTGACAACGCAGCCGACGTCAAAGCCCTGACTGACCGTTATACCGATGTGGATTGCTCGGTGGGCGTGCACCCGCTGGACGTTCAGCCGGGTGCGGCCCCAGCGCTGGACTGGTTGCTGGGCGAGCTGAATCACCCGCGGGTGGTGGCGATTGGTGAAACCGGTCTGGATTACCACTACGAACCCGAAGCGGCCGAGTTGCAGCAACTGTCGTTCCGCGTGCATTTGCAAGCGGCCCAACAGACCGGCAAACCGGTAGTGATCCACACCCGTGGAGCTCGAGCCGATACCTTGGCGCTATTGCGTGAGGCGGCCTTGCCCCAGGCCGGCGTGTTGCACTGTTTTACCGAAGACTGGGACATGGCCAAGGCGGCGCTGGACTTGGGCTATTACATCTCGCTGTCGGGCATCGTGACTTTCAAAAATGCCGAAGCGCTGCGCGATGTGGCTCGTCAGGTGCCTGCCGACCGCTTGCTGGTCGAAACCGACTCGCCTTACCTAGCGCCGATTCCTTATCGCGGCAAACCGAACCTGCCGCAATACGTGCGCGAAGTGGCCGAGTTCTTGGCCATGTTGCGCGGTGAGTCCTACGAGCGCTTTGCCGAGCAGACTACTGAAAACTTCCGGCGCTTGTTCCCGTTGGCACGGGTTTAAAAGCCCCTCACCCTAGCCCTCTCCCGGAGGGAGAGGGGACTGATTGGGAGATGCTGTAACCAGTCGGCATTCTGAAATTATTGCGC
>JAZKIA010000017.1:0-14282 GCA_040385125.1 Pseudomonadota bacterium
TGCATCGGGCGTTTTTAGACTGAAATAGGTGTAAACCTATTTCAGGACTAGACAGATCCGTGATTACTTCGCCAGTGCTGCCTGGCGTTTTTCGCGGATTTTTCGCGCCACAATGTTAAGTGTTTCAACGGTGGCGGAGAACGCCATTGCAGCATACACATAACCTTTTGGTACATGAGCACCGAAGCCTTCAGCGATCAAGGTCATGCCGATCATGATCAGGAAAGCCAGTGCCAGCATCACCACGGTCGGGTTTTCATTGATGAACTTGGCCAGTGGCTCCGAAGCCAGCAACATCACCAATACCGCTACCACTACGGCAATCACCATAATCGGCAAGTGCTCGGTCATGCCGACAGCGGTAATGATGCTGTCGATGGAAAACACCATGTCCAGCATCAGGATCTGGCCGATGGCGGCGGCAAAACCCAAGGTCACCGCTGACGTCTTGCTGCCAGACTCGTCTTCGACAACCGGCTGCATGCTGTGGTGGATTTCACTGGTGGCTTTCCACACCAGGAACAAACCACCGGCGATTAGAATCATGTCTTTCCAGGAGAAAGACTGCCCCAAGACTTCAAACACCGGCGTGGTCAACTGCACGATGTAAGCGATGGTGCTGAGCAGACCCAAGCGTAAAACCAGCGCCATGCCGATACCAATGCGACGCGCCTTGGTACGGAATTGCTCCGGCAATTTGTTGGTCAGGATCGAGATAAAAATCAGGTTGTCGATGCCGAGCACGACTTCCATCACGATCAGGGTCGCCAGAGCAACCCAAGCTGCGGGGCTGGCCGCCAGTTGTAAAAGATATTCCATAGGTGTGTTCCGACTCTGCGGTAAGACAAATTAAATAGCGTGCGACGACTCTTTACTCTGTTGCTCAGGCTGCTCTTTTTCGATCAGTCGCCCGCCCGTAGCTTCATTCAGCGCCTGTTCGGCCGCTTTATGGGTGTCATCAATTGCCTGTTTGGCGGTTTCTGCAGTTTTATCGAGCATTTGCTGTGCGGCTTTTTCAGCCTGATCACAGCCGCTCAACACCAATAAACCCGTCGCCAACAACACGGCAATGCCCACGTGTTTAATGTTCATCGTAATTTCCTTCTGTAAACCGGTAGCCACTGGAGTAGCTGGCGAATAACGCGGGATTTTAAACACTCAAACACTTCAGTAAAATTCGTATTTTTAAACGCTATACTTCGATTTTTACGAACTATCGAGCGCCCGATGCTTAATTACCGCCAGCTCCATTACTTCTGGGTCGTCGCCAAAACCGGCAGCATTGTACGCGCCTGCGAGCAACTGAACCTCACACCGCAAACCATCAGCGGCCAAATCAGCTTGCTGGAGCAAACCTACGGCCTGCCGCTGTTTCGTCGAGTCGGCCGGCAACTGGAGCTGACCGAAACCGGGCGTCAGGTGCTGCCCTACGCCGAGCAGATATTTCAGGTCGGCAGCGAACTGGAGAGCATGCTGCGCATGTCACCCAAAGAGCAGCAAGTTTTGTTCAGGGTGGGGGTCGCCGACGTAGTGCCCAAATCGATTGTCTATCGCTTGATAGCGCCGACCATGGAGCTGGACGAACCGATTCGCATCACTTGTCGCGAAGACAAGCTCGACCGACTGCTGGCAGACCTGGCTATTCAGCGCCTTGATCTGGTGATTTCCGATAGCCCAATGCCCTCTCACCTTGATATCAAGGGCTTTAGCCAGAAGCTCGGCGAGTGTGGAATCAGTTTTTTTGCCACCCACACGCTGGCCAAAATCTACGCCGAAAACTTCCCGCAGAGCCTGCAGGGCGCACCGCTGCTGATTCCCGGCCCCGAAACCGTGCTGCGCAGCCGCTTGCTGCGCTGGCTGGCCGAGTTGCAAATCCAGCCGAGAATTGTCGGCGAGTTCGATGACAGCGCCCTGATGCAGGCTTTCGGTCAATCCGGCATTGGGGTGTTTATCGCGCCGAGCGTGATCGCCCAAGAGGTGATGCGCCAATTTGACGTTGAGTTGATTGGCCACACCGAGGCCGTAACTGAGTCGTTTTACGCCATCACCGTTGAACGAAAAATCCGCCATCCAGGTATCGTCGCTATCACTGAAAGTGCCCGACGTGAACTGTTTACCGGCGCAGACAGTTAAGTGCACACCGTGCGTGTCCTGGCGGTCATCAGCCACAACGCGAGCAAAATCGACACCAGGATGAACCCCGCTGCAGCAACCCCTAGACTGCCCAGGCCGTAGTTATCGATTACGCGCCCACCCACCATGGCCCCCAGGCCGATCCCCAGATTGCCGCCAGCAATGTTCAGCGAAGCGCCAAATGCAGGTGCATGGGGTGCCACTTTCATCAACCGCACATGACAGACCAAAAACATCGCCGCCTGGGTCACGCCCCAAACCGCCAGCGCTGCGGCCAGGCCCAGGGTGGAATGGATGCTCGGGATCAGCGCCAGCAGACCGCCCACCATAAAAGCGCAAAATACGATTGAGGCCATCAGCGGATGACGGTCCACCATGCGCCCGCCCAGTGAATTGCCAATCAACCCTACCGCGCCAAAGCCCATCAGACTCCACCCCACCACTGCGCCGCCGAAGCCCGCCAAGCGCTCAAGAATATCGGCCAGATAGGTGTAGGCGGTAAACATGCCACTAAATACCAGCACTGACAGCAGAATGTGGCCGATCACCAGCGGGCTGCGCAACATGGCAAATTGCTCACCCAGGGTCAGCTGCGCTTTGACCACTCGGGTGGCCGGCAGATAGACCCACAGCAACAGGGCCTTGGCCAAGGCCACTACCGCCAACACACCAAAGGCACTGCGCCAACCCCACGCATCGGAGATCAAGGTGCCAACCGGGATTCCGAACACCGTCGCACAGACGATGCCAAAACCGATTTTGGCAATCGCCCGCCCGGCATATTCCGGCCCGGCGATTTCCACTGCCGTCTCGCTTGCCAACGCCCAGAACACCGGCAACCCCAATGCCGGTAACAATCGCGCAAAACCCATCACCCAAATATTAGGTGCCAGCGCCGCCACGGCATTGGCAAAGGCGAACATCAGCAAAATGCTGATGAACAGGCGCTTGCGTTCAAAACGCGCAAAATAAGCGGTCAAAAAAGGCCCCAAGGCCGCCACCGTGAAGGCAAACAGCGTCACCAGCAAGCCGGCCTGAGGAACACTGACCTCAAGGTCTCGGGCAATCGCAGGCAGCAAGCCGACGATAATGAACTCAGTGGTAAGCACAGTGAAACCGGCCGCAGACAGCAGCAGGATGGACAACAGCATGAATAACTCCAGAAACAGCGAAGCCAGTGAAAGCCCAAAGGCCCACTGATTGTAGAAAAGTGAGGATGGCGAATAGTAACAGAACGGTTCCTCGCAGGAACCCGTTACCAGTGAGAATACCGATGCCAGGTATGGCAGATTGCCCCTGAGTAGGAACCCTCCTACATCACTATGCTAAAGTCCGCATCCCGCCATGATGTGGGTCATACAGACGTGCTCAGCACGCATGACTACACTCGGCCGCTGCCTCTGTTTCATACACGGTTTACGGCCGCAGACTTTAGGCCAATAGCCTGCTCACTGGTGGCTATCGCTCAAAGGTCTTGGCATGTGCCACCCAAAACAACTAGAGATGCCTTTATGACTGACGCCCCACCTTCCCTGCTGCACAGGCTCAAACACACCAGCCTGGTGACCCAGATTGTAATCGGACTGATTGCCGGGATTCTACTGGCCTGGCTCGCGCCCGCTGCGGCACTCTCGGTAGCCTTTATCGGCAAGGTGTTCGTCAGCGCCTTGAAAGCTGTGGCGCCGATTTTGGTGTTTGTGCTGGTCATGGCCTCCATTGCCAACCACAAGCACGGGCAAGAAACCCATATCCGCCCAATTCTGGTCCTGTACCTGTTCGGCACCTTTGCCGCCGCAGTAGTGGCTGTTATCGCCAGCATGCTGTTTCCATCCACTTTAGTACTGGTCACTGAGGACATCGCCGTTTCAGCCCCTGGTGGCATCAGCGAAGTACTGCAAAGCCTGCTGTTGAGCGTGGTCGACAACCCGGTCAGTGCGCTGATGAATGCCAACTTTATCGGTATTCTAGCCTGGGCCATCGGCATGGGCATCGCCATTCGCCATGCCGGCGACACCACCCGCACCGTGCTCGGCGACCTGTCGAACGGCGTGACCGTGATCGTACGTGTGGTGATTCGTTTTGCACCGCTGGGTATTTTCGGCCTGGTGGCATCTACGCTGGCCACCTCGGGCTTCAGCGCGCTGCTAGGCTACCTGCATCTGCTGGTGGTGCTGATCGGTTGCATGCTGTTTGTGGCACTGGTGGTCAACCCGCTGATCGTGTTCTGGAAGCTGCGCCGCAACCCGTATCCGCTGGTGTTCATGTGCTTGCGTGAAAGCGGCATTACCGCGTTTTTCACCCGCAGTTCGGCGGCCAACATTCCGGTGAACATGGCATTGAGCGAGCGTTTGGGGCTGCATGAGGACACTTACTCGGTGTCGATCCCACTAGGTGCGACGATCAACATGGCAGGTGCTGCGATCACCATCACCGTGCTGACACTGGCGGCGGTGCATACACTGGGGATTCAAGTCGATCTGCCGACGGCGGTGCTGCTCAGTGTCGTAGCGGCAGTCTGCGCCTGTGGCGCGTCGGGTGTGGCGGGAGGTTCGCTGCTGTTGATCCCGCTGGCGTGTAGCCTGTTCGGCATCCCGAGCGAGATTGCGATGCAAGTGGTCGCAGTGGGCTTCATCATCGGCATTCTGCAGGATTCGGCCGAAACGGCGCTGAACTCCTCCACCGATGTACTGTTTACTGCTGCGGCCTGCATGGCCCAAGAAGACAAAGCAGTCTGAGTACTGACAGGGGCCGCCCAAGCGGGCGACCCCTGCCGTGACTAACGTTGCGCTACAGCGCGCAAACGCTCAATCCAATCAGAACGCACCCATGTAATCGCGCTTGCCGACTTCAACGCCGTTATGGCGCAGGATCGCGTAGGTGGTGGTCACGTGGAAGAAGAACTGTGGCAAGCCGTAGGTCAGCAGGTAAGCCTGGCCGGTGAAGCGCTTTTCTTTCGGCGTGCCCTGACGGGTGATGATTTCGATCCCTTCCTTGCCATCGATTTGCTCAGGCTTGATCGCGTCAACAAAAGCCAGCACCTTGCTGATCAGCGCTTGCAGGTCGGCAAACGTGGTTTCGCTGTCGTCATATTTCGGCAGTTCGATTTCAGCCAGACGGCCCGAAACACCCTTGGCAAAATCAACGGCGATTTGCACCTGACGCACCAGTGGGAACATGTCCGGAGCCAGACGCGCTTGCAGGAACACGCTTGGGTCGATGTTCTTGGCCGTGGCGTGGGCTTCAGCCTTGGTCAGCACACCGCTCATGGCGTTGAGCATTTGTTTGAAAACCGGGATGGAAGCAGCGTACAGAGAGATAGTCATGAAATTCTCGACAGTCTGTGGGCAGGAAGTTATGTGCGGCGATTATAGCCACGTCACGCAACACAAGCGGCTTGTCTTTTATCCGCCAAGCGACCTAGGCTAGTCTTTTGAACGTACAAGGAAAGCGTGATGAGCACTGAACACGATACCGACGCCGGGCCTCGACTCAACAGTATCGAGATTCGCATCCTCGGCTCCTTGATCGAGAAACAGGCCACCCATCCCGATACCTACCCACTGACCCTGAATGCGCTGGTGCTGGCCTGCAACCAGAAGACCAGCCGCGAGCCGGTGATGAACCTCAATCAGGGCCAAGTTGGGCAAAGCCTGCGGGCCCTTGAGGGGCGCAGTTTTACCCGGCTGGTCATGGGCAGCCGCGCCGACCGCTGGGAACACAAGGTCGACAAGGCACTGGAGTTGGTGCCTGCTCAGGTGGTGTTAATGGGGTTGTTGTTTCTGCGCGGCCCGCAAACGCTGAACGAACTGCTAACCCGCAGTGGGCGCATGCACGATTTTGAAGACACTGAACAAGTGCAGCATCAGCTTGAGCGCTTGATCGCGCGTGATCTGGCGCTGTTGTTGCCGCGCCAGAGCGGCCAGCGTGAAGACCGTTACATGCATGCGCTGGGTGACCCGGCCGATATCGAGATCATCATCGCTGCCCGCCAGCAACCTGCCGAACGCAGCAGCGGCGCGGCCGAAACACTGGAGCGCTTTGAAGCCCTGGAGGCGAGAATCGCCGCACTGGAAGCACGCCTGGCTGAACTCGAATAAGCCTGCGTACCGGGCGAGGTCACTCGCCCGCTGCTGTCTCAGCTACGAGCGAAGGCCACCGCGGCCTGGAACTGCTCAGGGGTTGGACGAACTCCGGTGTACAGAACAAATTGCTCCAGAGCCTGAATCGCAATGACTTCAAGACCGGTGATCACCTGTTTTCCCTGAGCGCGACCGCGAATGATCAAGGGGGTTTGAACTGGAATCGCCACGACATCAAAGAGGATGTCGGCACAATCGACCGCGTCCTCCTCAAACGCCAGCTGTTCGGCCTCAGCCCCGCCCGCCATACCCACCGGCGTCACGTTAATCAGCATCTGCGGCCGACGTGCGCCCAACTCAGGTTGCCACTCGTAGCCACAGTTCTTGGCCAACGCTGCGCCCGTTGCTTCGTTGCGCGCCACAATCAGCCCGTTGCCATAGCCACCATCGCGCAACGCCGATGCCACAGCCTTGGCCATGCCGCCGCTGCCGCGCAGTGCAAACGTCGTGTCTTTAGGGACTTGGTGCGACTCGAGCAGTTGCTCAATGGCGATGTAGTCGGTGTTGTAAGCCTTGAGATGACCGTCTGTATTGACGATGGTATTGATCGACTGGATGGCCTGAGCGGAAGCATCCATCTCGTCAACCAGCGCGATGCAGGCCTCTTTGAACGGCATCGAGACACCACAACCGCGAATACCCAGCGCCCGGATACCCGTCACGGCACCGACAAGGTCCTTGCTGCTGAAGGCCTTGTAATAAAAATTCAGGCCCAGCTGTTCGTACAGATGATTATGAAAACGCAGTCCGAAGTTCCCCGGCCGACCCGACAGCGATATGCACAGCTGGGTGTCTTTGTTCGGATTCATTCGCATGCTCATCTCCTTGCACAATGCTTTCAGATAAACGGCGCACGCCGTCTTGACGGATTTGGATAATCATAGCGTTACCGCTTGCGCTGACACGTTTCAGCGCCAGCCAAACCTTACACAAAATTTACCGATACGCTTCGCCATTTTTTCGAAAAAAGCTGTCTGAGTATTATCCCCGCGATTTTCCGTGGCCTGGTGCAGGCCGAAACGACGGGGCCAAGAGTCGAGGAACAATCATGATGCGTACCCTCCCCAAAGTCGCTTTGCTTATCGGCGCATTGGCTGTTGCAGGCCAGGCATCCGCCCATGGCGGTTGGGGTGCCGGTCCAGCCTTGCTCGGCGCTGTCGTCGGAGCCGCTGTTGTGGGCTCGGTCATTGCCGGCCAGGATCAGCGTCCGGTCTACGTGCAACAACCCGTGTATGTCCAGCCGCAGCCGGTTTATGTCCAGGCGCCACAGCCGGTTTACTACCAACCGCAACCGGTGTATCTCCAACCGCAACCGGTCTATCAACCAGGCTACTATGGCCGGCCACAGCCGGTTTATTACGGCCCGCCACGCGGTTATTACGGGCCTCCACGCTGGTAAGTGGCACGCAGACAACACTGGCAGGCTTGTGCAGCTGCCAGCAGGTCTGATAGAAACAGTACATTACGGCGCGCGCATCTTCGCCGCCCCCACTGTGAACATCGCCACCTTATAAAAACAAGGAAGACCTGTATGCCGACACAAAACCCGCACCACACCGTAGGCCTGTGCACTTCCAGCAAGGTTTACAACACCCTGACCGAGCTCAAGCAGCTCGAAGGTCATCGCAGCGCCAAGATGGTTTCACTGCTGGCCCAACACTTGGTGTCCAAAGGATTAATAAGCGATCAGGATGTGATGCACATGCTCGACCTGGTGGTTGACTAGGCCGCCGTCACTTCATCGGTTGCGCAGCTCCCGCGATCAAAGCCAGGCTCGAAACAGATAAAACAGCGCCACACTTAACGCAACACTGAGCAATACGTTGCGGCTCCAGAGCATCAACCCTATCGCACACAGACCGGCCAGCAGATAGGGGTTGCTCACGCTTAAATCCAGCGCGTGATCCTTGACGAAGATGATCGGTCCACAAATCGCGGTCAGCATCCCCGGCACCGCAAACCCCAGGAACTCCCTGACCCCGCGATTCAGGCGAATCGGCAGCCGCGGCTCCAAAAACAGGTAGCGGTTGAAGAACAGAATAAGTGCCATCCCGCCAATAATCACCCACGTCATGCCATGTACCCTCCCAGTCGCTTGCACAGGTAGCCGGCAATCATGCCCGCCAGCCCCGCCAGCACAATCGCCGACTCCCACTGCCAGTAACTGAACAGCACCACGCTCAACAGCGAGACTGCCACGCAAACTACCGTAGGAATATTGCGCACCACAGGCGTAATCAGCGCGATAAAGGTTGCGGCAATCGAGAACTCAAGCCCCAACTGGTCCAACCCTGGAATGTTCTTGCCCAGCACCACACCGAGGCAGGTAAACAGGTTCCAGCCCACATACATGCACAGTCCAACGCCTAGTGCGTACCAGCGATGGAACGTCTGGCGGTCAAACGGGCTGACCAGGGCAAAGAACTCATCAGTCAGCAAGAAGCCCAACCCCATGCGCCACTTTGGTTCCAGCGGTGCCAATACCGGTCGCAAGTGCAGTGCATACAGCAGATGCTGCGAGGTCAGCAGCAAGGTGGTAAGCAAAATTGAAAGCGCGCTGGCGCCACCCTTGATCATGCCGATAGCCACCAGTTGGGCTGCACCGGCAAACACAAATACCGACAGGCCCTGGGCTTGCAGCGGCGTCAACTGCGCATCAATCGCCGTCGAACCCGCCAGCAAGCCCCAGGGTGCACACGCCAGCGTCAGTGGTAAACAGGCAATCGCACCGCGAGTAAAAGCGACGCGAGGAAGCGTAGTAGGCATCAAAAACATCCCGGCAGTAAGCAGCCGCAAAGAGTCGCAAAAAAACCTGAAAAAGTCTTGGATGATCTTTCTATTTGTCCTGTTTGCGGCTGTTTGGGGTGGCGCCCAAGGTTTGACGAAAGGCAGAACCTGGTCTTAAGTCAGCCGCACCATCCACAACCCGCACGAGGAACCCTCATGAAAGATCTGAAATCCGCCAAGGAAAGCAGAAAGGCCGATCTGCGGACACCTTCGGCACTGAGCGAAGAAGCCTGCATCAATATTGCCGCTGAAGTGAATGCACTGCTCGCTGATACCTTCGCCATTTACATGAAAACCAAGAATTTCCATTGGCACATGTCCGGCCCGCACTTCCGCGACTTCCACCTGCTGCTGGACGAACAGGCGGAGCAAATTTTTGCCACCACCGACGCCATCGCCGAACGCGTGCGCAAGCTGGGGCGCACGACACTGCGCTCTGTGGGCCACATCAAAAAGCTCCAGCGCCTGCTGGATAACGATGCCGACTTCGTCACCCCGGCCGACATGCTGGCCGAACTGCGTGAAGACAATATCCAACTCGCCGCTTACATGCGCGAGACCCACGACATGTGCTCCGAACTCGGCGACGTGGCGACCACCAGCCTGCTGGAAAACTGGATCGACGAAGCCGAACGCCGCGTCTGGTTCCTGTTTGAGTCGTCACGGACCAAGTAACAGATGAATTTTGTTTCACATGACTGACGGGCTACGCGCTGTATATTCGCGATGCTCATTTAATGAACCCTTCGCCCGCCCCCTCCCCCGCGGGCTTTTTTTTGCCCGTCAGATGCCCTGCTTGAACACCAGCGCCTTCAGGCCGCATTCGGCATCGGCATCCGGGAACTCCGGCGGATTGTCCAGGCGCTGTTCAAATCGCAGGCTCGGCGCATCCTGAGTCACGCCATCGATCAGGAAGTCCGACCCCAGCGCCGGATCGTTCATGCACGCCAGCACCATCCCGTTCTCGCTGAGCAACTCTGGCAAGCGCCGCACGACACGCTGATAATCCTTGGTCAGCAAAAAGCTGCCCTTTTGAAAGGACGGCGGATCGATGATCACCAAATCATAAGGGCCGGTGCTTTTCACCTTACCCCAAGACTTGAACAGCTCATGACCGAGGAACGTCACTTTGCTCATGTCATGCCCGTTGAGCCGGTGATTATCACGACCACGGCTTAGGGCCGCCCGGGACATGTCGAGGTTGACCACGTGCTGCGCACCGCCCTCAATCGCGGCGACCGAAAACCCGCATGTGTAGGCAAACAGATTCAATACCCGCTTGCCCTCGGCGTTGGCCCGCACCCAGTCACGGCCATAGCGCATATCGAGAAACAGGCCATTGTTCTGTTTGCGGCCCAGATCCACCCGATAGCGCAAACCACCCTCAGTCAGGGTCCACTCATCAATCGCCTCACCCACCAGCCACTCAGTGTCGCTCTGTAGCGTGTAGCGATGCTGTAGCACCAGTGTGTGTGCGCCGCTGGCTTGCCACACGGGCGACTGCGTGATGTCCAGCAGCAGCGCCTTCAAGGTGACCAATTGTTCAGCCTCAGGCTCTTTGAACAGCGAGACCAGTACCACGCCTTGCAGCCAATCAACCGTCAACTGCTCAAGGCCCGGCCAGCAACGTCCACGGCCATGGAACAAGCGTCGGGTTTCGCTGGGCGCAGTTTCCAGAGCGGTCAGTAAATGGAGTTGCAGGGTGCTTAACGCTTCAGGAGTCATCGGGCCGGCCGGTCATTTCAGGGGCCGGCATTTTACACAATTACCGGCGCCTGCAGTGCGAGCCCTCGCTGGCGGACATCTCCTACAGAGACAATAACGATTTACCTGAAAAACACACTCCAAGTCCCTGCCACATCAGGCATTTTCAACGAGATTGATCCATACTCCTAAAATGTAACGCTATGTGTAGATCACGCGTTGCAGCCCAGCACTTCCTAACCATCCTTGAGTCAACCTGCGTGAAAATTCATCTTTCGATTTTGAGCCTGTTATTCGTTCTGACAGGCACTGGCGCCTCTTCAATCGCCGCAGCGGCTGAAAGCACTTCGCCCCCACGGGATACATCACAGCTGCACATCGCCTCGGGCAGCGCGATGTTGATTGACCTGCAAACCAACAAAATTATCTACGCCAGTAACCCGGACGTGATTGTGCCGATCGCCTCGGTGACCAAGCTGATGACCGCCATGGTCGTGCTGGACGCCAAATTGCCGATGGACGAGTCCATCTCGGTCAACATCAGCGACACGCCAGAAATGAAAGGCGTGTTCTCGCGGGTCAAGCTCAACAGCGAGCTGTCGCGTCGGGAAATGATGCTGATCACCCTGATGTCTTCGGAGAACCGGGCGGCCGCCAGCCTGGCCCACCACTATCCGGGCGGCTACGTGGCCTTTATTGCCGCGATGAACGCCAAGGCCAAAAGCCTGGGGATGATGAGCACCCGTTACGTTGAACCCACCGGCCTGTCGATTCACAACGTGTCCACCGCGCGCGACCTGAGCAAACTGCTGGCCGCGGCACGCCATTACCCAGTGCTCAGCGAGTTGAGTACCACCAAAGAGAAGACCGTGGCGTTCCGCAAGCCAAACTACACCTTGGGCTTTCACAACACCGACCATCTGGTAAAAAAAGACAAGTGGAACATCAAGCTGACCAAAACCGGCTTTACCAATCAGGCTGGACACTGCCTGGTTCTAGTAACCGAAATGGGTAATCGCCCAGTGTCGCTGGTCATTCTGGATGCCTTTGGCAAGTACACCCACTTTGCCGATGCCAGCCGGATTCGCAACTGGGTTGAAACCGGCAAAAGTGGCAGCGTGCCCGATGTAGCCCTGCGCTACAAAGCAGACAAAAATCTGCAACACCGCCAAGGCTCCGCCCACCAGGTCGGGAAGTAACAGATCAGGAAAATGCAGGCACTTGCTCCGGGGAGAGGGTCGCAAGCAAATGCCTGCGTACTGCTCGGTTGCGCTTGCGGCTGGGCTAAAGGAGCCTCGCCCGCACAGACGAGGCTCCTTTCTAGCCGCTCAGATCAATGTTGCAGAACAGACTGTTGCTCTCCATTGATCGGGATGCGTTTGGCTTTTGCTTCCTCTGGCACGACCCGCTGCAGGTCGATGCTCAGCAAGCCATTGCTCAGGTTTGCGCCTTTGATCTCGATGTGATCATCGAGACGGAAAGACAGCTTAAAAGCCCGTTGCGCAATACCTTGGTGCAAATAAGTCACACCTTCTTCAGTGTTGCTTTCACGCTTGCTGCCGCTCACGGTCAGCACACCTTTCTCGACTTGCAGATCCAGATCGTCTTGCTGGAAGCCTGCAGCCGCTACAACGATGCGGTATTGGTCTTCACCGCGCTTTTCGACGTTGTAAGGTGGGTAGCCACCACTCGATTCATTGCGCAATGCGGTTTCAAACAAATCACTAAAACGGTCAAAGCCGACAGAATTACGGAACAGTGGCGCCATGGAAAATGCGTTGCTCATAATTTAGCCTCCTGATTTCAGCGAGATTTAATCTACGCGACCCGGTTTCGGCATCGCGTACCCCTTAGATAGGGCCCGACAAAATCATTTCAAGAGGCTTTTATGAGATTTTTTTCAGCCCCTTCAGGTCGCGTCCGAAGGCGGGTTATTGACCATGTATCGAACCTTTTCGCAGTCAGTTTCACGGCGCATGGCATTGAACAGCACCACCGCTTCAGGGTAGTTGCGCGTCAGCATCGCCAGCCATTGTTTGAGTCGCCCAGGCGCTGAGCGCGGGGTCAACTGGGCTTCGGCCTGGGCCCAGAAATCGCGGATCATCGGCTGCAGATCCGCCCAGGTCATTTCCACCACCTCCTCGCCCGCCCGAGCTGCCGCGATTTGCCGAGCCAGGTCCGGCCGCGATACCAACCCGCGACCGAGCATGATGTCTTCAGCACCACTGATTTCGCGGCAACGGCGCCAATCTTCAACCGACCAAATGTCACCGTTAGCAAATACCGGCACCTTGACCGCCTCTTGCACCTGAGCGATGTATTCCCAGTGCGCCGGAGGCTTGTAGCCATCCATTTTGGTCCGTGCATGCACCACGATTTGGCTCGCACCACCTTCAGCCAATGCAATTGCGCACTCATTGGCGCTGTCAGGCGTATCAAAGCCCAAACGCATCTTGGCGGTCACCGGGATATGCGCCGGGACCGTACGCCGCACTTGCAGCAAGATCGCGTGCAGCAGCTCAGGCTCTTTGAGCAATACCGCTCCGCCACGAGACTTGTTGACGGTTTTTGCCGGGCAACCAAAGTTCAGGTCAATCACCTCAGACCCCAACTGACAGGCCAATGCCGCGTTATCTGCCAGGCACGCCGGATCAGAGCCCAGCAATTGCACACGCAGCGGCACGCCCGCACGGGTTTTGGCGCCGTGCTGGAGTTCAGGGGCAAACTTGTGGATGTAGGCTTCCGGCAACAGCCGTTCGGTGACCCGAATAAATTCGGTCACACACCAATCAATACCGCCGGTGCGGGTCAGGACATCACGCAGGATGTTGTCGACCAACCCCTCCATCGGCGCCAAAGCAATTTGCATGGGTGACTCTCATAAAAAACGTGCGGCAGTTTACGGGGTTCTGCGCTCAATCGGTATGTTGATCAGCTCGCTACGACCGCCGGGCCATAACCTTCAAGAAACTCCGGAGGCAAACGCTTGGCCTTGCCGCTGGACAGCTCGATGCACACAAAAGTGGTCTGGGCGCGCAACAAGGTCTTGCCATCGCACGGACGTATCAGCTGGAAGCGCCGCGTCATGCGCAAGCGCTGGTCGCACTCGACAATCCAGGTCGCCAGTTGCAGTTCATCGCCTTCGTAGGCACTGGCCAGATAATCAATTTCATGCCGGGCCACGGCCATTGCCCGATCCAGCCTGCGATACTCGGTGAGGTCCAGCCCCAGGCGCTGTGAATGACGCCAGGCACAACGCTCCAGCCAGACCACATAGGCCGCGTTGTTGGCATGGCCGAACCCGTCAATGTCTTCAGCCTGAACCTGCAGATCAATGATGAACGGTGTTGCCAAATCCCAACTCATGCCTTGTCTCCACGCACAAATAAAGGGCGCAGTGTAACGCAGCACGTTTAGATAAGGGGGACAGGCGCGACGCCAGAACTGACGTTGAGAAGGTTTGGCAAACGCCAGACAAACAAAAGGGCCATTCAATAATTGAATGACCCTTAAAAATCC
>JAZKIA010000018.1:0-7445 GCA_040385125.1 Pseudomonadota bacterium
CTTCGGGTTATGAGCCCGACGAGCTACCAGACTGCTCCATCCCGCGTCTGTGTGGTGGATTCTACAGCGATACGCTGAGCTGTCAAACGTTAATTTAGAAAAAACTCTTCTGGTTCAAGTGGTTAGGTAAAAGCGCAGGTTATAAAAATGGCTACAGGCCATATGCAGTCAGGGGTGTGGCTCTATTGGAGGCTCTGATTCGATTAGAAAAACAAATGCATTGCTGATATTTCCTACGCTTGTCGGGGAGAGATAAGACTACTGGTGCTATATACAGTTCACGATGACATACTGGCGTTCTGCATGACTTACCCTCTTAAAGAACACCGCCTACATGACGCAGCGCAAAATCATCCACGTCGACTGTGACTGTTTCTATGCCGCTATTGAGATGCGTGATGATCCGAGCCTGGCGAACAAGCCGATGGCGGTGGGGGGCTCGGCCGATCATCGCGGGGTTATCTCCACCTGTAACTATGAAGCGCGCGCTTATGGCGTACGTTCGGCAATGGCTTCTCGGCATGCGCTCAAGTTATGTCCGGATTTGATCATCGTTAATGGTCGGATGGATGCCTATAAAGAAGCCTCCCGTGAAATTCATGGCATTTTGCGTGACTACACCGAGCTGATTGAGCCGCTGTCATTGGACGAGGCCTATTTGGATGTGTCCGATAGCCCGCACTTTGCCGGCAGTGCCACCCGTATTGCTCAGGACATTCGGCGTCGAGTGTCCAACCAGTTGCATATCACGGTGTCTGCCGGAGTCGCACCGAACAAGTTCCTGGCCAAAATTGCCAGTGACTGGAAAAAGCCCAACGGCCTGTTCGTGATAACCCCGGATCAGGTTGAGGACTTTGTGTCAGCGTTGCCGGTCAATAAATTGCACGGAGTCGGCAAGGTCACGGCGGACAAGCTTGGGCGGCTGGGAATCGAAACCTGCCTACAGTTGCGAGACTGGAACAAGCTGGCGCTGGTGCGAGAATTTGGCAGCTTCGGTGAGCGGCTGTGGAGTTTGGCGCGCGGGATTGATGAGCGCCTGGTGCATAGTGACAGTCGGCGCCAGTCTGTCAGTGTTGAAAACACCTACGACACCGACTTGCCGGACCTGGCCAGTTGCCTGGAAAAGCTCCCTGCATTACTCGACACCCTGAATGGGCGTATTAGCCGCATCGATAGCAGCTACCGGCCCGGCAAGCCGTTCGTCAAAGTGAAGTTTCACGATTTTACCCAGACCACGCTGGAGCAGTCCGGTGCAGGGCGCGACCTAGAGAGTTACCAGAGTTTACTGAGTCAGGCATTTGCACGCGGTGCCAGGCCCGTTCGATTGCTTGGGCTTGGCGTGCGTTTGCAGGATTTAAGCGGTGGGCATGAGCAGTTGGAGTTGTTTACCCGTTAGGTTGCTGCAAATGTGCTGTTGCCCCTGTAGGAGCGAGCTTGCTCGCGATTCAGGCAGCGCGGTATGTCTGCAAAAGCGCGTTGATCCGATCGCGAGCAAGCTCGCTTCTGCAGATGTTTTTCGCGGGGTTTAGCTAGCCCCTGGGTCCGCCACCAGTCGCCCGGCATTTTTGGTCAAGGACTGAAGGAATTCGCGCTGTAACTCGGGATCGTTGCGCGTGAGTTCGATCAGGCTTTGTTCCAGTTCGCTGGCTTCTTCTTCCAGTCCCAGTTCAGACAGTCGCTTGACCCGGTGAACCCATTGGTTGACGTCGTCACCCTCCAGGTCGTCGTAGATCAGGCTGTGCGCTTCGAGCAACTTTCCGCGCAGGCTGCTGCTGATCGACAGGGTCGAGTCAGAGTGGGTTTCGTCCTGTGCATCCTCAACTGTAATGGTCAATTTGCCGACGTGATTCAGGTTTTGCTCGGCAAATGGGCTGTCCAGCAGGTTAAGGCGCAACACACCATTGCGGTCAGTGGTCAGTTCATGGCTCTTGTTACCGGCCTTGACCACAACCGGGCGCTCGGCCCACGGCAAGCTCGAGTATTCCAGGCGCTTGTCACGTTGGATATCGTCAATGCCGGCCAGATTCTGCTCGGCCCGGCCATGAGATTGCACGTTCATGGCTGGGTTCAAGCCTGCGAAGCCATAGCTGATCCAGTCTTTGGTCACGCTGTCAGGCAGTTGCCCAAACATAAAGACATTCAGCACATTGGCGCCGACGCCCGCGACCACCGCCACCGCACCCAGCGGGATCTCATAGACTTCGCGCCAGGGTTGGTAAGGGGTGTAGCGGTCGTAATGGCGGGTGACATCGAACTCAGTGACCTCAAAGGTCTTTTGTTCGTTGATCCGCACGCGGCGCTGCGGCAGCTCAAGGACTGATGGCGAACCGACATCGATCTGGAGAGTGTGTGCGAGCAATTTGCGCTCGATGCGCTCCTCGTGCTCGCTGCGTTGCGACATATGATTGGCGCAGCCGCTCAGCAGCAGGGCGCCGCACAGGGCGGCGCCTCCGAGGGTTAGGGTGCTTCGCTTGAACATGACGTCTCTATCTGGTTTCAGCGACGGATACGGGCCTGAAGAAACGCAAGCACATCAGCAACGGGCAGGGCTTGCGCTTCTGCTTCGGTGCGGCTCTTGTATTCCAGGTTGCCTTCGGCGAGGCCACGGTCACTGACGACGATCCGGTGCGGAATGCCGATCAGTTCCATGTCGGCGAACTTGATGCCTGGGCTGGTTTTCTTGTCGCGGTCGTCCAGCAGTACTTCAAAACCTGCGGCCGTCAGTTGGGCGTAGAGGTTGTCAGTGGCTTCGCGAACAGCTTCGGTTTCGTAGCGCAGTGGTACCAGTGCCACCTGGAACGGTGCCAGAGCATCGCTCCAGATAATGCCGCGCTCGTCATTGTTCTGCTCGATGGCAGCCGCGACGACGCGGGAAACACCAATGCCGTAGCAGCCCATGGCCAGGGTGACGGGCTTGCCGTTTTCGCCCAGCACCTGGCACTTCATGGCTTCGCTGTACTTGGTGCCCAGCTGGAAGATGTGGCCCACTTCGATGCCACGCTTGATTTCCAACGTGCCTTTGCCGTCTGGGCTTGAGTCGCCAGCCACCACGTTACGCAGGTCGGCAACGGTAGGTACAGGCAGGTCACGCTCCCAGTTCACGCCGAAGTAGTGCTTGTCATCGATGTTGGCACCGACGCCGAAGTCGCTCATCAGCTCAACCGAGCGATCAATGATGCACGGCAGTGGCAGGTTCAACGGGCCAAGGGAGCCTGCCCCGGCGCCAATCGCGTCGCGCAGTTCTGCGTCCGAAGCCATGGTCAGTGGGCTTGCCACCAGCGGGTGGTTGGCCGCTTTGATTTCGTTGAGTTCGTGGTCGCCACGGATCACCAGAGCGATCAGCTTGCCTTCTTCGGCGGCGTGAACGATCAGGGTCTTGACGGTTTTTTCGATTGCCAGGTTGTAGCCATCTACCAATTGGGCAATGGTCTTGGCGTCCGGGGTGTCGATCAGGCGCAGTGCTTCGGTCGCAGCACCACGCGATGTTTCGCGAGGGATAGCTTCGGCTTTTTCGATGTTCGCCGCGTAGTCCGAACCATTGCTGAATACGATGTCATCTTCGCCAGAGTCGGCCAGAACGTGGAACTCGTGGGAGCCGGCACCGCCGATGGAGCCGTTGTCAGCTTCAACCGGACGGAAGTTCAGGCCCAGACGGGTGAACACGTTGCAGTAGGCCTGGTGCATGCGGTCATAAGTGACCTGCAGCGAGGCTTCGTCCGCATGGAACGAGTAGGCGTCCTTCATGATGAATTCGCGGCCACGCATCAAACCGAAGCGCGGGCGGATCTCGTCACGGAATTTGGTCTGGATCTGGTACAGGTTGATTGGCAGCTGCTTGTAGCTGTTCAACTCGTTGCGGCACAGGTCGGTGATGACCTCTTCGTGGGTTGGGCCCACGCAAAACTCGCGACCGTTGCGATCCTTGAGGCGCAGCAGCTCGGGCCCGTACTGTTCCCAGCGGCCGGATTCTTGCCACAGCTCAGCAGGCTGGATGCTCGGCATCAGCACTTCAAGAGCGCCAGCAGCGTTCATTTCTTCGCGAACAATGGCTTCAGCCTTGCGCATGATCCGCAGGCCCATGGGCAGCCAGGTGTACAGGCCGGAAGCCAGTTTGCGAATCATGCCTGCGCGCAGCATCAGCTGATGGCTGATAACGACCGCGTCCGAAGGCGTTTCTTTCTGTGTGGCGAGCAAATATTGACTGGTGCGCATGGTTAGCCGTTGCCGTTGCTGATGACTAGAAATGACTGGGCATTGTACGGGCGTGAGGTGCTTGCGTACAGGGTGGGCGGGGGAGTGGGGTTCCCCCGAGTGTTTACGGGGTTTTTTCGAGGCTGACGGTGGCTTCCAAGCGTGCCCGGCGGTTTTCCTGAAACCAGTGCAGGCTAATCAGCAACAGTGTCGGGACGCCCATCAGTGCAGTGATGATAAAGAAATGGTGGTAACCAAATTTTTCGACCAAGACACCGGAGTAGCCACCCATCAAGCGCGGCAGCAGCAGCATGATGGAACTGAGCAGAGCGTATTGGGTGGCGGAAAACTTGAGGTTGGTCAGGCTGGACAAGTAGGCCACAAACGCCGACGTCGCGAGCCCGGAGCTGAAGTTGTCGAGCGAAATGGTGACCACCAGCATTTGCAGGTTGGGCCCCATGTCGGCCAGCAGCATAAACAGCAGGTTGGTGCCTGCCGATGCGGCACCGCCAATCAGCAGGATTGGCAAAATGCCAAATCGCACGATCAGCAAGCCGCCCATACCGGCTCCGACGAGGGTCATGATCAAGCCGAAAATCTTGCTGACACTGGCGATCTGATCTTTGGTGAAGCCCTGGTCGATATAAAACACGTTGGCCATGACGCCCATTACCGTGTCGGACATGCGGTAGGTCGCGATCAGGCCCAGTAACAAAAAGGCTTGCCAGCGGTAGCGCAAGATAAAGTCATTCACTGGCGTCAGCACCGGCGCCAGCCCGCGCCGTCCGATGGAGGACAGGCACAGCACCGTGAGCAGGGTGTACAGGATGGCGCGCAGAAAGGCCCGGTCTTCAAGCACCAGACTCATCGGGCTGGTGCCTTCAAACAGCACGCCAGCAAAGTCAGTGTTGTAGAGCTGGGTAAACATCGCAGGGACGGAAACCAACAACACAATCAGCACGAACACAGACGCCAGTTGATGGCCAAAGCTGTAGCGTCCGGCAGATAGCTGGGTGCGCAACGGCACCGGCGGTTCGCGCATGAAAAAAGTCGTGAGCAGTGCCGGAATCATCAGCAAGCCGAACAGCACGTAGGTGCCAGTCCAGGCGGAGTGCTTGTAGTTGAAGCCGGTAGAACCGAAGCCCTCGGCAAAGAACAGGGCACCGGCGGTGGCCAGCAGGGCAGCAACCCGATAACCGGACATGTAACTGGCGGCGAGCGCAGCCTGGCGGCTGTCGTCGGCAATTTCCAGGCGATAGGCGTCGACTGCGATGTCCTGGGTCGCGGAGGCAAAAGACACGACCACGGCAATGGCTATCAACCAGGACAGGTGTTGTTGCGGATCACAAAAACCCATGCCGATCAGGCCCAGGATTACCAGCGACTGCGATAGCACCAACCACGAGCGGCGTCTGCCAAGCTTGCCCAGCAGCGGTAAACGCCACTGATCGAGCAGCGGTGACCACACCCATTTAAAGGCGTAAGCCAGTCCGATCAGGCTTGCATAGCCAATGGTTTCACGGGCCACACCGGCTTCGCGCAACCAGACGGAAAGCGTTGAGAACACCAGCATGTACGGCAAACCGGCGGCAAAACCGAGCAGCAACAGCACAAGAGTCGAGGGGCTGGCATAGGCAGCGAGCGCAGCGCGCCAGGTTTTACGGGGCATGTACTGGAGTCTGCCTCAGATTACGGGAACAAAGGGCGCACTCTAACCTCTGTGCTCTATTGGGCGCCAGCCATGACGCCGTATATCCACTCTATTATTCATAATGCTCAAGCCCTCTTCGCGCAGGCGGGCTCGCTGTTCATCACCGGACGCGCTGCCTTCTGGCAGGCTGATTCGCCCGCCGGCAGCGAGCACCCGGTGCCAGGGCAGACGGGAGCCTTCAGGCAGTTGGCTGAGGGTACGTCCCACCCAACGTGCGGCTCGACCCAAGCCCGCCAGCTCGGCGAGTTGGCCGTACGTTACGACATGACCGGGTGGCACCAGCATCAAGGTTGAGTACAAGGCCATGCGGCGAATATCCGCTGGGGTTTGTGGCTCCTCGATGAAGTCGCTGGCATTGGGCTTCTTTTCATTCATGGCTTGAGGGCGTTTCTGTCAATTTGACTAACGGAGGAACTACAACATAAACACCCGGTCTTTCTTTGCCTGAGGTGTATCCATCAGGATAATGCCGGCATTCTTTCGAAAATCCGAGTTTCGCATCTGCTTATGTTGTCCAGAACCCTGTTATGCCTTGCTGTTCTGAGTGTGTCTACGCCTTTGCTGGCGGATACGGTCTGGTTGAAAAACGGAGACCGTCTGAGTGGAAAAATCAGAGCGTTTGATGGTGGCAAATTACTCATTCAAACTGAGTACGCCGGTACTGTTCCAATTGACTGGGCGCAAGTCAAAACCCTGGAGAGCGATCAGGAGTTACTGGTCAAGCAAGATGCTTACACCGGAGAAAAGGCCAAATCACTGCAGGCGGCTGAAGAAGGCAAAGTGATTCTTGCCAACGGTGAAGCGCCAAAAACGGTAGAGCTGGCCAGTATTCAGCAAATCCTCAAGCCTAAACCGCTCATCGAAGATTTTGTCTGGAGAGGTAATATTGATGCTGCGCTGGACTACAAGCGTGCTGACAGTGCCACCGATGATTACGACATCGACTTTAAAACCACCGCCCGTCATGGGGCCTGGCGTCATCACGCGGAAGGCGAGTACAACCGCGAGTTTCAGGACGATGTCGTGACGGCGGACAACTGGAGCGCCGAGTACGCGCTTGACCACTTTATTGATGAGAGCTGGTACTGGCAGGGCCGACTGACCTACAAGCGCGACAAGGTGGAGGATATTTCCCGCCAGCGCACCGTGGGTACAGGTCCGGGCTACCAGTTTTGGGACGATGAGTTGGGCGCATTCTCATTGGGCTCTCTGCTGAACCGCACTGACTACGAATACTCTGACGGCCTGAAAGACAACTTCTATTCGTTGGCCATGAGATGGGACTACAACCGTTTCTTGTTGGGTCGCACGGTTTCTTTGTTTACCAATGGCGAAGTGGGCAAGCCGCTGGGCAATATCAAGGATTACAGCCTGGATGCCGAAATTGGCTTGCGCTACAAAGTGACCGAATGGGCCTCGCTCAACCTCAAAGCTGAAAAAGACCTGATTGGCAGCAGCAGTGGCGCGGATAACACCCTCAACAAAACCCGCTACAGCGCAGGTTTTGGGGTGACCTGGTAACTCAATTATGGGAGCGAGCCTG
>JAZKIA010000019.1:0-48815 GCA_040385125.1 Pseudomonadota bacterium
CTGATGCTGCCGCTGTCGCTGTCCTACGATCACCGTGTGATCAACGGCGCCGCTGCTGCACGCTTCACCAAGCGTCTGAGCGACCTGCTGGGCGACATCCGCACTATCCTGTTGTAAGCCACGTCCCGGCCCTCCTCACCGAGGGCCGGGGCAGCGCACAGTTTTCCGAGCGCCACGCTCGTACCTCAACCCCGCTCACTTGGCGGGGCTTTTTTTGCCTGCCTAACCCATTGATTGAATCCGGACCTGAACCTGTAGGAGCGAGCTTGCTCGCGATGGTTTCAGAATCGCTGCGTTTATCCAGCAAACACACGCATTATCGTTAGCGACCATCGCGAGCTAGCTCGCTCCTGCAGAGACCTTTATTGCCTATCTGTTGCGAGACAGCGCTCACCCACAAGAGCTTGAATAACCTTTCTGTAGTACTTTGCCTGTACGTTCGCTTGTCAGCACAATGAGCATGATGCAACCTTGTTGAAAATCGCAGAAACAGGGCCCCAGCCAGCCCGCACGCCATCAGTATTTGTGAAGCGAGTGTCTCAATGAAAAGCCAACCCGATGCTGCGCGCAAGGCAGCCGAGGTCGTGACACAGCTCCCCGTGCCTTCCCGGCGCGGTTTGATGCGTGTCGAGCGGCTGAATGAGATCAGCAGCGCCCCCCTGGCCGACCTTGAAAGCCAGAACTGCCGCCTGCAAATGGCGCTGGAACTCAACCAACACGCCCAGCAAGAACAGCTCCAGCACTTGCGCACCGCCACCAACGCCCTGCACCTGTTCCAACGCGCGATCGAGCAAAGCGCCAGCGCTTTTCTGCTGGTCAATTGCGAGGGCGTGGTGGAGTACGTAAACCCCAGTTTTACCGCCATCACCCAGTACAGCACCGAAGAAGTTCAGGGCCACAAACTGTCCGAGTTGCCTGCACTGGAAAACCTCAGCGAACTGCTGTTCGATGCGCATTCGAGCCTGAGCAAAAGCAATAGTTGGCAAGGCGAGTTCAAAAGCCGGCGCAAAAACCTGGAACCGTACTGGGGCCAGATGTCGATTTCCAAGGTGTATGGCGACAACCGGGAGCTGACCCATTACATCGGCATTTACGAAGACGTCACCGAGGCCAAGCTGGCGCAGCAGCGCATCGAGCGCCTGGCCTATACCGACAACCTGACCGGCCTGTGTAATCGTCCCGCCTTTATTCGTAACCTCGATGAGCGTTTTGCTCGCGACAGCAACACGCCGGTCTGCCTGTTACTGGTGGATATCGACAACTTCAAGCGCATCAACGACAGCCTCGGCCACCAGACTGGCGACAAACTGCTGATCAGCCTGGCCCGCCGTCTGCGCAACAGCCTGAGCCCCAGCGACGGTCTGGCGCGCTTCGCCAGTAATGAGTTTGCCGTACTGCTCGACGACACAGACCTGCAAGCCGGCCGAAAGACCGCCAGCCAATTGCTGATGACCCTCGACAAACCGATGTTCGTCGACAACCAATTGATCAGCATTACCGGCTCGGTCGGCGTCGCCTGCGCACCCTTGCACGGGTGCGACCCGCAAACCCTGATGCGCAACGCCGGGCTGGCGCTGCACAAAGCCAAGGCCAACGGCAAGGATCAGGTGCAAGTGTTCACCGAAACCTTGAACGCCGAAGCCAGCTACAAACTGTTTGTCGAAAACAACCTGCGTCGCGCCCTGACACAAAACGAACTTGAGGTGTTTTACCAACCCAAACTCTGCCTGTGCAGCGGGCGACTGCTGGGCATGGAAGCCCTGTTGCGCTGGAATCATCCGAAAAACGGCATGATCCGCCCCGATCAGTTCATTAGCGTGGCCGAAGAAACCGGGCTGATAATTCCCATTGGCAAATGGGTCGCCCGCCAGGCCTGCCGCATGAGCCGGCAACTGAGCGCGTCAGGGCTGGGCGACCTGCAAGTGGCGATTAACGTATCGCCCAAGCAGTTTACCGACCCAGACCTGGTGACCTCGATAGCCACCATCCTCAAGGAAGAGCAGTTGCCTGCCAGCTTGCTTGAACTGGAGTTGACCGAAGGCCTGCTGCTGGAAGCCGACGACGACACCCGCTTGCAACTCGACCAGCTAAAACAGCTCGGCGTAACCCTGGCCATGGACGACTTCGGCACCGGCTACTCCTCGCTCAGTTACCTGAAAAAATTCCCGATCGACATCCTGAAAATCGACCGCAGCTTTATCAACGACATTCCCGATAACCAGAGTGATATGGAGATCACCTCCGCCGTGATCGCCATGGCCCACAACCTCAAGCTCAAAGTGGTTGCTGAAGGCATCGAAACCCCTGCACAGCTGGCGTTCCTGCGCCGCCACCGCTGCGATGTGGGTCAAGGTTATCTGTTCGACCGCCCGATCCCCGGTAGCCAACTGATAGAAAAGCTCAAACGCTACCCGCGCGGCCCGGCCTGACAGCGCCGTAACACTCGGGCACACTGACGGCCTGACTTCCTACAATCTGACTGAGAGGACTTGCAACATGGTCTTGCGCTCGGAAATCCTGGTGAACAAAAACGTGTTACCCACTAAAGAACAAGCCCTGCCGGGCCGCACCACGTTCGTGGAGCTGCCTGAAAAACACTTCGTCACCGGCGAGCCGCTGCTGGGCCCATTCCTGGGCAACGTAGGCTTTGCGATTTTTGGTCTGGGGTGCTTCTGGGGCGCAGAACGCAAGTTCTGGCAGCGTGATGGCGTCGTCAGCACGGTCGTGGGCTACGCGGGCGGCTACACACCAAACCCGACCTACGAAGAAGTCTGCTCGGGCCTGACCGGCCACACCGAAGTGGTGCTGGTGGTCTACGACCAAGACAAGGTCAGCTACAAAGAGCTGTTGGCGATGTTCTGGGAGCTGCACAACCCGACCCAAGGCATGCGCCAGGGCAACGACATCGGCACGCAGTACCGCTCGGTGATCTACTGCACCACGCCCGAGCAACTTGAAGAAGCGCTGGGCAGCAAAAAGGTGTTCCAGGCTGAGCTGGACAAAGCCGGCTTGGGTGCCATCACCACCGAAATCGAACAAGCCCCGACGGTCTACTTTGCCGAGCCCTACCACCAGCAATACCTGGCGAAAAACCCGCAAGGCTATTGCGGGATCGGCGGCACAGGCGTGACCTGCCCGATTTAACCCAACCTGAAAACCTGTAGGAGCGAGCTTGCTCGCGATCTCATCACCGCGATATATCTGAAAAATCGCAGCGATGCCATCGCGAGCAAGCTCGCTCCTACAGAGGGAGGGTTGGGCTTACTCAGCGATCAACCATTCCATCTGCCAGCCACCCTGGGTTTGCCCCAGTTTTTTGGCCAGCCACGGCAGCAGTTCGCGCAGCTCTTCTTCCAGACCCCACGGCGGATTGGCAATTGCCAAGCCGGAGCCATTCAGGCTGTTCGGGGTGTCGAGCGGGTGGACGAACAACTCGACCTGCAGCAGTTTAGGCGCGCCTGAACCGGCCAGATCCTGATAGAAACGGCGCAACTGGCGCTTGTCCTTGATCGGGTACCAGATAGCCACGACGCTCTGACGCATGCGGCTGATCGCGTCTTTCAACGACTCTGCACAGCGCTTCATCTCGTCCAGCTTTTCAAACGGCGGGTCGATCAGCATCAGCCCACGCTTTTCAGCCACCGGCAGCAGCGCCCGTGGCACGTGCCAGCCTTCGCCCAAATGCACCGCCACGCGACGGTCGCCGCGCATGTTGTCTTTGAGCATCACACCGTCTTCAGGGTGTTTTTCGTTCAGCAGTATGCGGTCCTGAGAGCGAGTCAAGCGTCGCGCCAGTTCCGGCGAGCCCGGGTAATAGCGCAACTCGCCATCCGGGTTCATTTTGTGCAGCACTTGCATGTAGTCAGCGGTCAGCGCTGGCAGGTTTTTTTGGCCCCACAAGCGCGCGATGCCTTCCAGGTACTCGCCCGTGCGATTGGCCTGATCACCCTTAAGGTCGTACAGGCCAATACCGGCATGGGTATCAAGGTAAGCAAAAGGCTGCTCTTTACGCGACATCAGGGCGATGAGGCGGGTCAAGACCAAGTGTTTGAAGACGTCGGCGTGGTTGCCGGCGTGGAAGGCGTGACGATAATTCATGATTGCTCCTGCGCAGGGGGCGAAGTTTACCTGTAACCGCACACAACCGTCAGCGCTTAAGCCCCTGGCAGCGCCAGACGGCACTCCTGCACCGATGCACCACACACAAAAACGGCCCGCCTCGTGAGAGAGCGGACCGTTTTTTATCACCCGTCAGTTGAGCCGCAGCTCAATGGACTCAGCTGTTTTGCTGGAAATCTTTCTCAGCAGCTTCGAAACGTTCGAGCATCTTCTTGCTTGGGCCTTGGCCCATAGAGCTGACCGCCAAGATGGCGATGCTGGCGAAGATGAAGCCCGGAATGATTTCGTACAGACCGAACAACGCGAAGTGCTTCCACACGATCACAGTGATGGCACCGACCAAAATACCGGCCAACGCACCATTACGGGTCATGCCTTTCCACAGTACCGAGATCAGTACCACAGGACCGAACGCAGCACCGAAGCCTGCCCACGCGTAGCTCACCAGACCCAGAACACGGTTCTCAGGGTTGGCTGCCAGCGCGATAGCGATCAGTGCAACCGCCAGTACCATGATCCGGCCGACCCACACCAATTCCATCTGCGAAGCGCCTTTACGCAAAAATGCTTTGTAGAAGTCTTCGGTCAGAGCGCTGGAGCACACCAGCAACTGGCAGCTCAAGGTGCTCATAACGGCTGCCAGAATGGCCGACAGCAGTACACCGGCAATCCATGGGTTGAACAGCAGCTTGGCCAGCTCGATGAACACACGCTCAGGGTTTTCGGTCACAGGACCGGCCACTTCAGGGTGCGCCGAGAAGTAAGCGATACCGAAGAAGCCAACGGCCACGGTACCGGCCAGACACAGGATCATCCAGGTCATGGAGATGCGACGAGCCTTGGCGATCGATTTAACCGAATCAGCCGCCATGAAGCGCGCCAGGATGTGCGGCTGACCAAAGTAACCCAGGCCCCAGCCCATCAGCGAGATGATGCCGATGAAGGAAGTGCCCTTGAGCATGTCGAAGTTGCTTGGGTCCTGGGCTTCAATGGCCAGGAAGGTGGTGTCAACGCCACCGGTGGCCAGCAGCACAATGATCGGCGTCAGGATCAGCGCGAAGATCATCAGGGTGGCCTGCACGGTGTCTGTCCAGCTCACGGCCAGGAAGCCGCCGATGAAGGTGTAAGCGATGGTCGCAGCAGCACCGGCCCACAAGGCGGTTTCGTACGACATGCCGAAGGTGCTTTCAAACAGACGTGCACCGGCCACAATGCCGGAGGCGCAGTAGATGGTGAAGAACACCAGAATCACGATGGCCGAGATAATCCGCAGCAGCCCGCTTTTGTCTTCAAAACGGCTGGAGAAGTAATCCGGCAGGGTCAGCGCATCGCCGTTGTGCTCGGTTTGCACCCGCAGACGACCGGCAACAAACAGCCAGTTCAGGTAGGCACCGGTCACCAGACCGATAGCGATCCAGCTTTCCGACAGGCCGGACATGTAGATCGCACCCGGCAAGCCCATCAACAACCAGCCACTCATATCCGAAGCGCCAGCGGACAGTGCAGTTACAACGCTGCCCAGGCTACGGCCACCGAGAATGTAGTCAGAAAGGTTATTGGTGGAGCGATAGGCCATTAAGCCGATCAGCACCATTGCCGCGATATAGATCACGAACGTGATCAGGGTTGGGTTAGAAACGCTCATTATTAAGCCCTGGCATTGTTTTTATGTTTAGCAGCGGTCTGGTTGAACGCTCACAAACGTCCTGTTTGAGACGAAAAACATAGCCGCGCATTTTTAACTGACGTTCCCCCAGGAAAACCATCAGTTGATGAACCATTGTGTAGGAGGTTGCACCTTAGCGACGAATGCTATGCAACAAAGCAAATGAGGTGCAACCAATTTCTGCCGAGGCAGTTGCACCTTGTCGCCTTTTCATCTTAATTCAGGGTTTTTGCTCCTTTTCGGAGCAAGAACCGGCTTCAACTGCCAAAACACTACCGTAATAGTAGGAGCTGCCGAGGCACGAAGGCTGCGAGCTGTTGATCTTTCGCGTCAACGTCAAAAGATCGCAGCCTTCGTGCCTCGGCAGCTCCTACGGGAGATTGAGCTGCGCCTTGCCAGATAAGAGTAAGCTCGCACCTACAGGCAGTGTAGACGCTCCGCAGATTTTTCCGACAAATAACGGGTTGCACTAGGTTGCACCTCGTTAAGCGCGGCGCTAATCTTGCCTCCAACTGATGCCGCGCAGATGCGGCACCCATGAGGATAAAAATATGGCGACTACCACCCTTGGGGTCAAACTTGACGACCCAACCCGCGAGCGCCTCAAAGCCGCCGCGACCTCGATTGATCGTACGCCTCACTGGCTGATCAAGCAGGCAATCTTCAATTACCTGGAAAAACTCGAGGGTGGTGCAACCCTGAACGAGCTGAGCGGTATCGCTGGCAAAGACAGTGATGACGCCGACGACCAGCAAGCCGATCACACGCATCAGTGCTTCCTGGAATTCGCCGAAAGCATCCTGCCGCAGTCCGTTCTGCGCGCGGCGATCACGTCTGCTTACCGTCGCCCGGAACCCGAAGTGGTACCGATGCTGCTGGAGCAGGCACGCCTGCCAGCACCGATGGCCGAAGCCACTCAAGCCCTGGCAGCCTCGATTGCCGAAAAGCTGCGCAACCAAAAGAGCGCGGGCGGCCGTGCCGGTATCGTTCAAGGCCTGCTGCAAGAATTCTCCCTGTCATCCCAGGAAGGCGTGGCGCTGATGTGCCTGGCCGAAGCGCTGCTGCGCATCCCGGACAAAGGCACCCGCGACGCCCTGATCCGCGACAAGATCAGCACCGGCAACTGGCACCCGCACTTGGGCAACAGCCCGTCGCTGTTCGTCAACGCTGCGACCTGGGGCCTGCTGCTGACCGGCAAGCTGGTGTCCACGCACAACGAAGCGGGCCTGACCTCGTCCCTGAGCCGCATCATCGGCAAAAGCGGCGAGCCGATGATCCGCAAGGGCGTCGACATGGCCATGCGCCTGATGGGCGAGCAGTTTGTAACCGGCGAAACCATCGCCGAAGCCCTGGCCAACGCCACGCGCTTTGAAGCCAAGGGTTTCCGTTACTCCTACGACATGCTCGGTGAAGCTGCACTGACCGAACATGACGCCCAGAAATACCTCGCGTCCTACGAGCAGGCCATCCACTCGATCGGCAAGGCTTCCCATGGCCGTGGCATTTACGAAGGCCCGGGCATTTCGATCAAGCTCTCGGCCCTGCACCCGCGCTACAGCCGCGCCCAGTACGAGCGCGTGATGGACGAGCTGTACCCGCGCCTGCTGTCGCTGACCTTGCTGGCCAAGCAGTACGACATCGGCCTGAACATCGACGCCGAAGAAGCTGACCGTCTTGAGCTGTCGCTCGACCTGCTTGAGCGTCTGTGCTTCGAGCCACAACTGGCTGGCTGGAACGGCATCGGTTTCGTGATCCAGGCTTACCAGAAGCGTTGCCCGTACGTAATCGACTACGTGATCGACCTGGCTCGCCGCAGCCGTCATCGCCTGATGATCCGCCTGGTAAAAGGCGCGTACTGGGACAGCGAGATCAAGCGCGCCCAAGTCGAAGGCCTGGAAGGCTACCCGGTCTACACCCGCAAGGTGTACACCGACGTTTCCTACATTGCCTGCGCGAAGAAACTGCTGGCCGTGCCAGAAGCGATCTACCCGCAATTCGCCACGCACAACGCCCAGACCCTGGCTGCGATTTACCACCTCGCCGGCCAGAACTACTACCCTGGCCAGTACGAGTTCCAATGCCTGCACGGCATGGGCGAGCCTCTGTACGAGCAAGTTGTAGGCAAGATCAGCGAAGGCAAGTTGAACCGTCCGTGCCGCGTGTACGCCCCGGTTGGTACTCACGAAACACTGCTGGCTTACCTGGTGCGTCGCCTGCTGGAAAACGGCGCGAACACCTCGTTCGTTAACCGCATTGCCGACCACACGATTGCGATCCACCAGTTGGTGGCCGATCCAGTGAGCCAGATCGAGCAGATGGCTACGGCGGAAGGCGGCTTCGGCTTGCCACATCCACGTATCCCACTGCCGCGCGACCTATACGGCAGCGAACGCGCCAACTCCAGCGGCATCGACATGGCCAACGAACACCGTCTGGCGTCGTTGTCCTGCGCCCTGCTGGCCTCCGCACACAACGACTGGAAAGCCGCGCCGATGCTCGGCTGCCCATCGAGCAACGAAGTGGCTGCTGCGGTACTCAACCCGTCCGACCTGCGTGACGTGGTTGGTCACGTACAAGAAGCCACCGTTGAAGATGCCGACAACGCGATCCAGTGCGCCCTGAACGTTGCCCCGATCTGGCAGGCCACCCCGCCCGCCGAACGTGCTGCAATCCTGGAGCGTGCTGCTGACCTGATGGAAGCCGAGATCCAGCCGCTGATGGGCCTGTTGGCTCGTGAAGCCGGCAAGACCTTCGCCAACGCCATCGCTGAAGTCCGCGAAGCCGTCGACTTCCTGCGCTACTACGCTGTGCAGGCCCGCAACGACCTGACCAACGATGCCCACCGCCCATTGGGCCCGGTGGTCTGCATCAGCCCGTGGAACTTCCCGCTGGCGATTTTCAGCGGTCAAGTCGCTGCTGCTTTGGCTGCCGGCAACCCGGTACTGGCCAAACCCGCCGAACAAACCCCGCTGATCGCCGCTCAGGCCGTACGCCTGCTGCTCGAAGCCGGTATTCCTGAAGGCGTGCTGCAACTGCTGCCAGGTCGCGGCGAAACCGTTGGCGCCCGCTTGGTCGGTGACGATCGAGTCAAAGGCGTGATGTTCACCGGTTCCACCGAAGTCGCTCGCTTGCTGCAACGCAACATCGCTGGCCGTCTGGATGCCCAAGGTCGTCCAATCCCGCTGATCGCCGAAACTGGCGGCCAGAACGCAATGATCGTCGACTCCTCGGCCCTGACCGAACAAGTGGTCATCGACGTGGTGTCTTCGGCTTTCGACAGCGCGGGTCAGCGTTGCTCGGCACTGCGTGTTCTGTGTCTGCAAGAAGACTCGGCAGACCGCGTGATCGAAATGCTCAAAGGTGCCATGGCCGAATCGCGCATGGGCAACCCTGAGCGTCTGTCCGTAGACATCGGCCCGGTGATCGACGCCGAAGCCAAAGCCGGGATCGAGCAACATATCCAGGCCATGCGTGACAAAGGCCGCACCGTTTACCAGATGGCAATGGCTGACGTTGACGAGTGCAAGCGCGGTACCTTCGTGATGCCGACCCTGATTGAACTGGAAAGCTTCGACGAGCTGGAACGTGAAATCTTCGGTCCAGTGCTGCACGTGGTGCGCTACAAGCGTAAAGACATCGACCAATTGATCGCACAGATCAACGCTTCGGGTTACGGCCTGACACTGGGCGTGCACACCCGTATCGACGAAACCATTGCCAAAGTGGTCAACAACGTCAATGCCGGTAACGTCTACGTCAACCGCAACATCGTTGGCGCAGTGGTCGGCGTACAACCGTTCGGCGGCGAAGGCCTGTCGGGCACTGGCCCTAAAGCCGGTGGCCCGCTGTACCTGTTCCGCCTGCTGTCGACTCGCCCAAGCAACGCGATCGAGCAATCGTTCGCCAAGGTCGACGCCCTCAGCGCGCCAGACACCCAAGCCCGCGAAGCCTTGAGCCAACCGCTCAACGCACTGCAGACCTGGGCCCAAGGCAATCAGCAAGCAGCACTGGCCAAACTGTGCGGCGAGTTTGCCGCACACTCGCAAAGCGGCATCACCCGCCTGCTCAACGGCCCGACCGGCGAGCGCAACAGCTACGCCATCCTGCCGCGCGAACACGTGCTGTGCCTGGCCGACGTTGAAAGCGACCTGCTGACCCAGCTGGCTGCGGTACTGGCCGTAGGCAGCTCAGCGGTAATGCCGGAAAGCGAACTGGCCAAAGCCCTGCTCGCCCGCCTGCCAAAAGACCTGCAAGCGCGGATCAAGCTGGTGGCTGACTGGACCAAAGACGACGTGATCTTCGACGCCGTCCTGCACCACGGTGCCTGCGACCAACTGCGTGACGTGTGCCAGCAAGTGGCCAAGCGCGCTGGCGCCATCGTCGGCGTACAAGGTCTGTCCCAAGGCGAAACCAACATCGCCCTGGAACGCCTGGTAATCGAACGCGCACTGAGCGTCAACACCGCTGCAGCGGGCGGTAACGCGAGCCTGATGACCATCGGCTGATTGTTAGCTGGGTAACAACAAACCGGGCACCTGTGAAGGTGCCCGGTTTTTTTGTGCCTCGAAAAAACCAACCCGGTTTATCTCCCGCACTCCTCCTGTGGGAGTGAGCCTGCTCACGATTCTGGCAACGCTATTTATGGGTGATACCGAAGGAATACATCGCCCCAGAAAGTAGGAAATATCCGACAAACAGTAAACACCATTAAAAACAGCCATATCCGATATAAAAAAATCCTCTTCCCACCTACTTTCAGGACCTACCTGTCATTTATGACAGCAGACAGCCTTGCCCCTCAGCGCGCATAAACCGTTCAACAGCGTGATCAACCGGCGCTTCGAACTGTTTCCCGATGAGGCAAGTCATGAAAAAAGGCAAGGTCACTCCCAAAGGTAAAACCGACCCCAAAGAACCTATAAACCTCATGGCCCGGCTAGACACCTGCGACCAGAGTCAACGATTACTGAACAATACGTTTACGACCATGTTCGACCTGGCTGCCCAATCCGTAACACAGCTATTGGCCGTCGATTCGACATTGCACATCACCCAAGCCCGCCCCTTGCTGGAACAGGCCAAAGCCCTGACCGTCAGCAATGCCCGACAGTTTCGCGAGCAACGCCTGAGCACCGGCGTGCGCACCGCCTACTCGTCTGAGCCTGGCATCAAAGGGTTGGTCGCAGGCCCGACCTACACTGCCATGTTCAACCCTAACTGGGCCGAGCAATGCCCGCCGGGCGCCATCGAAGCCACCACCTCGCCCATTGCTTACCTCACGGACTTGTACCGTGAGGCAGAGAAAATTGAAGGCTTGGCCACGTTCAATCAGAACATCCCCTTGGCTGCGCGGCGCCCCGACCTGGCCGGGCTGATGCTCGACCACACCACGCTGAATCAGGTTGAACCGACGCTGGTGCTGGTCAACGAAATTCTGGAAACCTCGATCCGCAAACACCTGAACGACCTCAGCCAAGACGACAAACTGGTCGACGACGCGATGCTCCAGGCACGCTACCCGCACACGCTGCCTTATGAGCGCTACCAACAGCAAATCAACCATGTACTGGGCACAAAGCAGTTGTCACTGGGTGATGCCGTTCGTTGTATCGACAGCCAATACCCCTACTTCAAAGAAGCGGGAGGCCGCTCGGCACACTCGGACAACGCCTTGCAGCTCGACACCGGTTTTGGCCCCGCGCAACAAAAGTTGCTGCTTGAGGCTCCCTACTTCCCCGCAGACGGCACACCCAGCGACAGCCTGTCGTTCTTCAAAACCAATTACGGCAAAGACAGCTTCACCGAACTGCTGGACACCCAAACCTTCTGCCTGCAAACCGGGCTGAGCACCGACGAACTGGACTCGCTGCTGTCCACCGGCCCCTACGCACCGACCCAGTCGCCCAACGTCACCCCAGCAACTGGGCTGGCTATCGACGGTGCACTGTTTGGTTCGGTGTATATCAATGGCGGACAAAAACCTGCAGTCGCCATTCAGACAGAGACCAACGGCACCGCAGCCAGCCATAAACTGATCAATATCACCTTCGACAAGTTCGACCGTATCAACCGCATGATCCGCTTGGCGCGCTGGCTGGGCTTGCCGTTCGACCAAGTCGACCGCTTGCTGATCGCCTCGTTTACCGCCCAACAGCAAAGTGAAACGCCAACATTCACCGCTGCCACCTTGCAGATCACCACCGACACTTTGCGCTCCCTGGGGTTGTTCCAACGCTTGCGGGCTTCGCACAAAATCACCGTGGACGACTTTGCTGCCCTGCTCAACGGCTTGGCCACCGAAGGCCGCGGCAAAGAGCTGTCGCAGTTCGACCGGGTGTTCAATAGCCAGGCGTTGTTCCCTCACCCGTTCAAGCTCGACGACAGCGAATTCGCCATTACCCCCACCCTCCCTGGCGACATTCAGAAAGTGGATCAGTTGTGCGCGGCGCTGGGCATGAGCTACGAAGCTTATCGCTTTACCGCCAAGCTGATTAAACAAAGCCTGGACGGGGTAAAACCCGAAGGGTTCAAGCAGGAAGAGCCAACGCCCGAGCCAACACTGAAGTGGTCCAACGTGGTGGTCTCGGCGTTTTATCGGCTGGTTCGTTTACCCCGCTACCTGGGCCTGAGCACCATCGAAGCGCTGGCGCTGCTTGAACTGCTGGACAAGGGTGGCAGCAAGCTGGTGTCCAAACTGGCAGGGCGCACCAGCGTCACCCTGAGCAGTGGCGCCACCAGCGACACCCTGAGTGCTATCCACGCGCTGGTTGATTTCAGCACCTGGCTCAGCGACAACCAATGGCCAGTGAGCATGATCTGCCGCACCTTGCTGCCCGGCCAGTCGCGCAGCATCGCCAGCGAGGTCGAAAACAGCGTTATCCAACAGATTTACCAAGGCTTGGACGCGACGCTGCTCACCGACAACAGCTTTGCTGAGGCCGCCATTCCTGCGCCGCCTGCATCGCTGAAGGTCACCCGCAAAAAAAACCAAGCGGTTGACTCCCTCGCAGCGATTGACTGGTTCGATACCCTGAAGACGTTTATCGATGACGACGCCTCGAATACAGCTTTGAAAGGGCTGATTCTTCATCACGGCATAGGCGAAAGCTCGTTTGAGGCGAATTTGGGCGCGGCGATATCAACAGCCCTTTCGGATAAACAATACCCCGCTGACCAGATCCCCGCGCTACAAGAAAAATTACTCACCGTCATCTTGCGCAGCCGCGACGCGCAGGCAGCGCTAATTCTGGAAGGGCTGGCCCTTTACCTCGCAGTGCCCACCCACCTCGCCACAAACCTGATGCAGTGGGCGGGTGGCGACCGCTACCAAGTACTTAAAGATGTAATCCAGTACTCAACAGCTGATGCACCGGCCAGTAATGTATTCCTGCCGTTACTGAGCACACTGGTGAACCTGGCAGCGGTGACCTCCCATCTCAAACTGAGCCCAGCCTTGATAGGGCTATTGGCCAAGGAGCCAGCGTGGTTCGGCCTGCCCAACGCCGACCTCACCTTGCGTTGTGTGTACATCCTTACCCAGTACACCCAGATCCTGAGCCTGAGCGAGCAAAGTGAAGACTCGCTGCTGAACTACTTTCAGTTGATCAATAACGCCTGGCCAACCGCCAAAGAGGGCGACAGGCCCTTATACCGTGACAGCGGGGCCAATAAACTGGCCACCTTCCTGCAATGGGGCGCACGAGAAGTATTGGCCGTAGGGTTTCACTTGCATCCGGCAACGGAAACGGCCACTGCAACGAAAAAAACCAGGGCCAAAGCAAAAACAGCAGCAGAAACCGCCCCTATACCAGGGGTGATATTTACCCTGGCAGAGCTGGATGTACTGGTCAGAATCGCCCAAATGTGCCGACTCATCGGCCTGGATGGCAAAGCCTTGCTGGGCCTGGGCAACCTCACTTTCGCCAGCACCGTCCAAACCTACCGTCGCGCTGCTGAACAAGCCTTGAGCTGCCTGGTGGAAGGCCTGGCTAACAAGCCAAGCGGAGAAGTGGGCCAGAGCACCACCACGACTATCACCGTGATAGACGATTATCTGGTGGCCAACATGCCAACCAGCAACCTGTCCACCCTGACGCTCACGCTGAAGGATTATATGGATGTGGTCATGCCTGAAACGACCATCACCTGGCGTACCAATTTGGGGCGGTTGTTGGACATAGGGGCGTCTGATGAGGAGCGTGAGGGTGTACCGAGCGATCCGGGTGATTCAGCACCACCGGTGAATACGGGTGAGCTCCAACTCACAACCGATGAGAATGGCCAATGTGAGGTCTTGCTCAAAAGCGGCAAGATTATGGGCATGGCCCGTATCACCGCTCACTATGGGCTGGACAGCGAAGCATTGGCGCCCGCGATCACAATTGATTGCGATGAAAAAGGTCTTACTCTCGAAGCTCTCCCTCCTCTTGGGGCGCAACAGGCTCGTTCGAACAATGAAGGGGCTATTACATTCAGCGTTAAACTCCAGGACGCTTACGGCAACCTCGCGATTAATCGGGACGTTGAGTGGATTACAACTTTTGGCGCGTTCCAAAGTTCAAACCCGCGCACTAATACCCAGGGCATCAGCAGCGTGACGTTACGCAGTAGCCCTGCTGGAACAGGTGAGGTAGTTGCGACGTATCTCCATAATGATGGTACAGAGCAGCCGACCAAAACATTTGGACCTGTGACATTCACCCGCCACCCCTACTTCCAATATGTGCGCTTTGACGATTTCGTTATGCAGTACATGGAAGAGGGTCTCAGCTGCCGCTTGGTGGAACTTAATGGAGACCCAATACCTGACAAGGTAATTACTTGGAAGACCACTAAAGGCGAGCTCACGGCTTCCTCCACGACCGACAGCAATGGGGTAGCAACCGCCACCTTTAAACACGACGTCAACGAAGATGTGACGATCACCGTCAGCACTGAAGCTATAGACAGCATAGCAATACCAGTGAAGTCGATGACTGCCCATGTCAACTTACCACCCGAAATTAAACGTTATAGCGATTCAGGCAACAAGATGGTAATGGGCACCGAGGCCCTGACATTTAATGTGTGGCTGGAGAGCGAGGGCAAACCTGCGCGTTACGTTGATATGACCTGGACGGTCATTGATTCAAGTAGCGCAGAAGAGCACAACATCAACAAAGAGAGTGATAACAATGGCAAGTCCACATTTAGTTATGGCGACTTTAAAGTAGGGACCTATAAGGTCAGGGCAGCAATAGACAACGTACCCGACGGGCTTCATGAATTTGACGTGACGTGCGTTGCGCCTAGTGTACTCGGCTATACTCCCGCAGCTCCTAAATATGAATTAGGCGATAACGAGCTGGAGTTCTCCATAACGCTTGAGGTAATAGATTTTGTTCTCCCTGACATCAGTATTGTCTGGAGCGTCAATAACGAACCAATTGAAATCATCAAGACCCACGAAGATCAATACACTGACGACACACGGACCGAAATAAAAATATCTTTCAAATCAAAAAAATTCACATTTTTTACAACAAACACGGTAACAGCAACAATAGAAGGCACGACCACCGCACTGCATATATTTAACGTGCCTTGCATAACGAGAATCGACTCCTACGAGCCTAAGGGAGATCCGGTAAATTATTTCAAAGGAGCCGCTCCTGTGAAATTTAATATCGTGCTCGCCCATGGGGCAACCATTGGAGCTGACATTGATATAACCTGGACAGTAAACGGCCTAAACCCTGTATCCAGGCCAGCAGTCAGTGGCGTATCAACGTTTGAATATAAAGATTTTGCCGAGAACATTAAAACGGTCGTAAAAGCTGCAGTCACCGAGTACCCAACGGTATTTAATACGTTCAATGTTGAAGTCGCCGACTTCGGATTTTCCAATGGTTCAGGTAGAGATATTGAATATATCATAGGGCAACCCTCGTTAGATTTATGGGTAGAGCTTCAAAAGAATGGTTCACCTGATAATGGCACAACTGTGACATGGACAGATGGCGCTACAACTCTTGGCGATATAGTAACCGCTGGACAGGGTAGATCAACATTATCAAACAGAACGTTTACCGAGCCAGTAACAACAATTAAAGCCAACGTTGTAAATATCGTCAATCCTTGGATTTTTACGGTGTACGCTTACAAACCCACTATTGCTAACTCGACAGAGTCAAAGGTTAACTATACGCACGGTGATCCCGATATAAAGTTTGGCGTAAGACTTACTGGAAACACCAAACCCGCATCTGGTCTTAGTGTTACCTGGAGCATTACAGGCCGCAGCGACCAAAAGAGCATTACAGACACAGACGGATGGACTTACTTCTCTGCGGGAAAATTCCTTGGCAACACCAACGTAACGGCTACTATCGGCACATCTGGACCACAATATCAGTTCACAGTTACCGCTCACCCGATTAGATTCACAACCGAGATAATAGGAACCCTTGATCCTGACGTTCCAAATTTTCTGTCGCGTGATGCAAAGTACTCCTTACGTGTAAAAACCATAGGTGCCGACAACAACCCGCGCACCGGTATCAAATACAAACTCCGTCTAGGTGGTGCACCTCACGAAACAACAGTTGCCCATCTTGACGAAGAGATATCATCCTCACTTGCCGGCAACAATTTCCTTATAACCATACAACCATATCAAGGTTCTGGAATTGAAAGCCCAACCGACCCCATTAATCTAGAGCTAGTAATAGAGACAACAGATAATTCCGCAATCCAATTCGTTAATTTTATCGTTGGTAATGCTATGCGACTCAGCTTCTTAATACAAAATAGCACTACCTTATTCGGGACATTTTACATAGGAGATGAAAAAAGAGATTTCTTAAACAAAAGCTCCCACCTCGGCAACAACCTAGTAAAATACAAAGTCAAGGATCTTTTCGGAACCAAAGATGGTCTTTTAAATTTCACACTAAATACGTATACCTTTACAAAGCTTCAGCTATCCAAATTACCTATCGGTGCGGAAGTTACTTTCGAAAGACAAGTACTTTTCAGCCAACCGCTTTACATTATTCCAAAGCAAACTTTCATTATTGCGGCCCCAACAAACGAAACAGGTGACGACGAATGAACACTTCAATCATCCCCGAACTCGAAGAGCAACGGCGTGACGCGTTGGTGGCTTATTACCTGGGCCAGGTTGCTCCGTCGTCATCCTCGGCCGCCCCTTGGCGCATTACGACGCCGGAGGATCTTTACGAATATTTGTTGATTGATAACCAGGTCAGTACCCAGGTCGAAACCAGCCGCGTGGCCCAGGGCATTGCCAGTATTCAGCAGTATATACACGCCATTTATAACGGTATGGAGCCGGGCTACTCCGCGGGCATTGAGACCCGGCAACTGGAACTCTGGCGTAACGGCATGAGTGAGTACAGTACCTGGGCCGGTTATCAGATGATCGAGGACTACCCCGAAAACTACATCGACCCGACCCTGCGCCTGGGTAAAACCAGCCAGTTTCAGGAACTCGAAATGGAGCTGGGGCAAAGTCGCCTGACCAAAGACAGTGTGCAGACCGCGCTGAAAAATTACCTCAGCAAGTTCGAAGTTGTCAGCAACCTGAACGTGGTCTCCGGCTATATCGATGGCACCGACTTCAGCAATGCCGATTACTACTTTATCGGCCGGCAAAATGTCGAACCGTTTTCCCATTATTGGCGCAAGGCCGCAATTAGCCTGAAAGCAGGTGCTACTCAGGTACTGCCCACCGCATGGAGCGAGTGGAAAAAAATTGATGTAACGTTCGAGGCCAAGGTGACCCATGTTCGAGGGGTCGTTATTGACGGGCGCTTGCATCTGGTATGGGTTGAGAGCGGGCAGCCGCAATACGGCGATGATGGCAAGAAAATCCCCGATAAATTTTCATATTCAATAAAAATGGCTTATAAACAGCTAAATGATATGTGGTCGCCGGCCACCACTCTTCATACGGACACCTCACCGACAACAGACTTCACTGATTTTATATTCACAGCTGTTATGGACACCCGCAAGAGCTTAGACCCGCACCTTCTAGTTTGCTTACAACCCTCAGAAGGGGACTCGATCGATGCGAAATTCGTACAAACCTATGATAAGTCTTTAAACCGCTCCATGGCGGCCGGGGAAGAAAACACGCTTTATGCTATTGCAAAAGCGATGCATAAATCTGGAAAAAATAGCCTGCAATTCCCCTTTGAAGGCATAGACACAGGTAAGGGCGAGTCAAAAAAAATAGACAAAATAGTGTGGATGCCCAACCACCCCGAAAACATCGAACCTGATTTTGGAATTAATCAATCATTAGAGCTTATAGGTAGCTTACTGACTACCAATAACGGCATACTTTATCTAACAGGCAAATGTTCAGCCATATGGGGCAACAGAAGCAAACTCAACATTAACCTTATCTCCACCAAAACAAATGCGCGCATAGCCGACACTCTATTTGAGCACTTAGTCATACAATTCATAACCCATCCTGACGACCCAACATTACTCAGGTGTGAAGGTTATTTGATTTCATCACAGGCCATCCCCCCTAACCTCACAGGCAAGTTTTACCTAAATAACACATGCCTAGGATCAGCACAATTCATTCGCAACGGGGACAGTAACTCTTACAATTCAGTGACAGTAGCAACTTTTGACATGAATGCGATTCTCGATTTATCACATCGCTCAATTCAAGATGGAGCAGGATTTCACCTCGATATAAGTACTTCTGAAAACGAAACACCATACTCCTTTCCAGCCTCCAGCCTGAGCAACTCCATACTTGAAGAATTTACCCCTCTCTCCAACCCCAAACATTTCGAACTGAGGTCCTACGGCCCCTCCGGTAGCAATCAAATATGGAACGGCGAATTAACCTTGAATGGAGGCGCACAGACACCCACTATACAGATTGACTTGCCAAAAAACACCACAGGCAATATGTCGTACGGCTTTGGGTTTGGCAACCTCCTGTTAGAGGGCTCAAGTCTGGGCTACAACTATTTCAATATTACACTTGCACCCATACTTCGCGAAGCCCCTGCCCTGATTGATGGCCCTGAAGGTGGTCAATTTCTTGACTTTACTTCAGTAATACCCCAACTAGGTTATGTCCGTTTAAACAGCCTGTTTGCCAAAGACTTTACCCGCAAGGCGCAAACATCACTGGAGACGGTACTGAGCTGGGAGAACCAACACACCCAAGAACCCCCCTTACCCGGTGGATCAAATCGCCCTTACCTGGACTTCAAAGGCGCCAACGCCCGTTATTTGTGGGAGATTTTCTTTCATACCCCGCATTTGATTGCTCATCGCCTGCACACCGAGTTTGATTATTCAGGGGCTGAGGACTGGCTCAATTATATGTTTAACCCGCAGGCACGGATTCGCCCTCTCTTCCCTGCCCCAGCTCCGGGGGACGAATACTGGGCCACTCGCCCATTGGCCGAGCCCGGCGACCCCAGTTTTGAAGTGGACAATTTGCGCGACCCGGACGCGATTGCCTATAGCAACCCAGAGCACTACCGCAAAACGATTTTCACGTTTTACATCAATAACCTGATCGCCCGAGGCGACATGCTGTACCGGCAGTTGACCCGCGACACCCTCAACGAGGCCAAGCTGCATTACGTGCGAGCGCTGTCGTTGCTCGGGCCGCTGTCCAAGGGCCGCAGTATCAGCCAATGGGCGCCTAAAACGCTGCAAGCCAGCGCCAAACCTGACACCTCTGTGTTCGCCTCCCTGGAGCTGAAACAGCTAGCGGCCGCGCCCGTCAATCTGCCACACAAGGTCAGCGGTGAACCCTGGTTGCGCCTGTTAGACGCGCCCTGGTTCCGCCTGCCGGTTAATACCGTGCTGGTGGACATGTGGGATCGGCTCGACCTGCGCCTGAACAATTTACGGCAAAACCTGACCCTGGATGGCAAGCCCCTGAACCTGGCCCTGTATGAGCCGGCGGCCAATCCTAAAGACCTGCTGCGGGCGCAGCTGGCGGGTGGCGGCAGCGGGCAACGGCGCTTAGGCGCGATGGCGAACATCCCGCCGTACCGCTTCCGGGCGATGCTGCCACGGGTGCAAAACGCCGTCGAAACCTTGATCCGCTTTGGTGATCAGGTACGCAGTTATATGGAACAAAGGGACCGCGCTACCCAAGAGGAGCTGCAACAGTCCCATGTGCTGGAGCTGTCGAGCTTTACCGAAGCGCTTCAGGAGCAAGCCATCGAGCAATCGCGTAAATCCATGGAACTGCTGGAGGGGAGTCGCGCCAAGATTGAATCGCGGCTTGGCTATTACAACCGGCTTGTAGAAGAGGACGTCAGCGCAAAAGAGAAGGAAATCATCGAAAAACATTTGAGCGCTAGCCAAAACAACCAAACAGCGGCTGAATTCACATTGGTGGGGCATTTGCTCGATCTCGCGCCTCATATATTCGGCCTCGCTACGGGCGGTATGCACTGGGGGGCACCCGCTTTGGCCGCCTCAGCCGGTTTTCAATTGGCGGCCCAGAATGAGTTGGTGGGCATAGAAAGTATGTCCATGAACGAACAGTACCGCCGCCGCCGTGAAGAGTGGCAATTCATGGTCGAACAATCCGAAGCCGAACTGGAAGAACTCGGCCTGCAAATCAACGTTCAAAAAGTCGCCACCAAGGCCGCAGAACTCAGCCTCGCCCAGGCCAAAAAAGCCTCCACCCAAGCTCAGGAGTACTTCACCTTCCTGAAAAACCGCGCCACAGGCCCTGCGCTGTATCAGTGGTTGCTGAGCCAGATGTCGACCTATTACTTCCAGGCTTACGATGTGGTGTTATCGCTCTGCCTGAACACTCAAGACTGCTGGAAGTATGAAATCGGCGACCGCGACGCCGCCTTCATCCCGACCAACGCCTGGGCCGACAACCGCTTCGGGCTCACCGCCGGCGAAAGCCTGAAACTGGGTTTGTTGCGCATGGAAGCGGCCTTCCTCACTCGCCATGAACGGCGCCTTGAGCTGACCAAAACCGTGTCGTTGCGGTCGTTGCTCGATCTGACCACCGACGAGCAATGGAAAGCACGCATCGAGGAAATAAAAAATGGAGATACTGGCGATCTTGCCTTCGAACTCAAATCCTCAACCTTCGACAAAGACTACCCCGGCCATTACCTGCGCCAGTTGGTCAGCGTGTCGGTGTCGATCCCAGGCTTGCTCGGCCCTTATCAGGACTTCAAGGCCACGCTCACACAACAAACCAGCAGCACACTGATGAAGGCAGATCCAGTGGGGGCGAAGTTTCTCTATAAGACTTCAGGTGACCTGCCTGATGAGGAAGGTGGTGAGTCCACGAACATCACCTTCAACCCGCGCGCTTACCAGCAAATCGGCATCTCCCAAGGGGTTGATGATCGGGGGTTGTTCAGCATGGATTTCTTCGACGAGCGTTATTATCCCTTCGAAGGCACCGGCGCGATTTCCAGCTGGGTACTGAACTTCCCACGGCACGGTGCGAAGCACCAGAGGCAGATGCTCGACTCGCTCAACGACATCATCGTGCATGTGCGGTACTTGGCGGTGGATGGCGGCAAGGCCTTCCAGCCGGAAGTAGAGGCATTGGTGAAACAGGTGGAGAATCCGTCACCGACGCCTAAACGCCGGTTGAACTGACCGTCTGCCGTCATTGCAGGCTCGCACCCTGTAGGAGCTGCCGAGGAACGACGGCTGCGATCTTTTGACGTTGGTTCTTTCCAGGCGGACGCGTGGCCTGCACGAAAGATCAACAGATCGCAGCTTTCGTGCCTCAGCAGCTCCTACGGCCCAGTCTTCAAAAGCTTTTTGACAGCCCGCCAATAACGCAGGTTAGAATCGCTGGCACGCAGACTGCATGTTCGGTTTGCGCCCTGTCTTTTCAGCTTTCTGGAGTACTGCCTTTGAATGCGACGACCATCAACAGCCTGTTCTTGATCGGCGCGTTGCTGGTAGGTGCAAGCATTCTGGTGAGTTCTCTATCCTCACGCCTGGGCATCCCGATTCTGGTCATCATCCTTGCGGTGGGCATGACAGCGGGGGTCGATGGCGGCGGTATTATTTTCGACAATTACCCCACGGCCTATCTGGTCGGCAACCTCGCCCTGGCGGTTATTTTGCTCGACGGCGGCTTGCGCACACGGGTTTCAAGCTTTCGCGTGGCGTTATGGCCGGCGTTGTCGCTGGCCACGGTCGGGGTGATGATCACCACCGGGCTGACCGGCTTGATGGCCGCCTGGCTGTTCAATCTCAACCTGATTCAAGGCCTGCTGATCGGCGCCATTGTCGGCTCCACCGATGCGGCCGCGGTGTTTTCGTTGCTCGGCGGCAAAGGCCTGAACGAGCGGGTTTCGGCCAGCCTTGAGATCGAGTCCGGCAGCAACGATCCAATGGCGGTGTTCCTCACCGTCACCCTGATCGACATGCTCGCCAGCGGCGAAACCGGCTTGCACTGGAATCTGCTGCTGAACCTGTTGCGTGAGTTCGGAATTGGCGGCGCGGTGGGTCTGGCCGGCGGCTGGCTGCTGCTGCAAATGGTTAACCGGATCAACCTGGCCAATGGTTTGTACCCGATTCTGGTGATCGCGGGCGGCTTGGTAGTGTTCGCCCTGACCAACGCCCTGCACGGCAGCGGTTTCCTCGCGGTGTACCTGTGCGGCCTGGTGATCGGCAACAGCCCGATTCGCAGCCGCCACGGTATTTTGCACATGCTCGACGGCATGGCGTGGCTGGCTCAAATCGGTATGTTTTTGGTGCTGGGTTTACTGGTCACCCCCCACGATTTGCTGCCCATAGCCGTGCCTGCGCTGGCCCTGGCACTGTGGATGATTCTGTTCGCCCGCCCGCTGTCGGTGATGGTCGGCCTGCTGCCCTTCAAAGCCTTCCATACCCGTGAAAAGGTGTTTATTTCGTGGGTGGGTCTGCGCGGTGCGGTGCCGATCATTCTGGCGGTGTTCCCGCTGATGGCCGGGCTGCCCAATGCACAGCTGTACTTCAATCTGGCGTTCTTTATCGTGCTGGTGTCGCTGTTGGTGCAAGGCACCAGCCTGCCGTGGGTCGCCAAATTGCTTAAGGTGACGGTACCGCCTGAGCTTGCGCCTATTTCCCGAGCAGCGCTGGAGGTGCATGTCACCAGCGAGTGGGAGCTGTTTGTTTATCGCCTCGACGCACAAAACTGGTGCATCGGTGCCGCCCTGCGTGAACTTAAAATGCCCGAGGGCACACGTATCGCGGCGCTGTTTCGCGGCCAGCAATTGCTCCATCCATCGGGCAGTACCACCCTCGAAATTGGCGACTTGCTCTGCGTGATCGGCCACGAACACAACCTGCCAGCCCTCGGCAAATTGTTCAGCCAGCCGCCAACGCGCGGTCTGGACCTGCGCTTCTTCGGCGACTTTGTGCTCGAAGGCGACGCCCAGCTGGGCGCGGTGTCGGCACTTTACGGTTTGAAGCTGGACGGGATCGACCCCAACATTCCACTCAGCAGCTTTATCACCCAAAAGGTCGGCGGCGCACCGGTGGTGGGCGATCAGGTGGAGTGGAACAACACCATTTGGACGGTAGCGGTGATGGAAGGGAACAAGATAGGCAAGGTGGGCGTCAGATTCCCCGAAGGAAGTGCCCCGGGCCCCGGGTTGTTCCTCTAAACTCCAAACTTTCCTACGCCTGTATGACTGGAATCTATGCCAACTTTGCGCACGCTCTTCGCGACAGTCCTGCTTGGGCTAAGTCTATCTACCGGCATGCTTCAGGCCGCCGAACCGCCCACTCCTGAGGCGGTTCAGCAAAGCCTGAACAAAATTGCTGATCGCAAACTCCCCGATGCTGATCAAAAGGCCCTGCAAGCGGTGCTTGAGCAGACCCTTAGCCAGCTGGCCAACAAGGCGGATTACGAACAGCGTTTGAACGAGGTTAAACAACAGCTCAGCAGTGCCTCACGCCTCACCGGCGAAAACCAGCGTGAACTGGCCCGTCTCAAAGCCAGCAAAGCAGAGCCGGTGGCCCAGCGTTACAGCACCTTGTCGGTGCCACAGCTGGAGCAACTGCTGGCCGAGCGCACCACGCAACAGGGCGAATTGCAAAAAGCCCTGGCCAGCGCCAACAGCATGACCATCGCCGCACAGACCCGCCCCGAACGGGCTCAGGCCGAAATCAGCAGCAGCCAAACGCGTATTCAGCAAATCAGTAATACCCTGAAACTGGGGCGCGACAACGGCAAGTTGCTCAACGCCGACCAGCGTAACCAGCTCGCGGCCGAAGCGGCGGCGCTCGACGCATTGATCGCCCTGCGCCGTCAGGAACTGGCGGGCAACAGCCAGTTGCAAGACCTCAGTGGCAGCCAGCACGACCTGCTGCTGGAAAAGACCGCACGCCAGGATCAAGAAATTCAGGATCTGCAAACCCTGATCAACCAGAAGCGTCTGGCCCAATCGCAACAAACTGTGACCGAGCAGTCCATAGAGGCGCAAAAATCCGGCAGCAGCAGCGTGCTGGCCACCGAAAGTGCAGCCAACCTGCGGCTCTCTGACTATCTGTTGCGCAGCACTGACCGCCTCAACGAAGTCACTCAGCAAAACCTCGAAACCAAGCAGCAATTGGACAACGTAACCCAAAGCGATCAGGCGCTGGATGAGCAAATCAGCGTACTCAAAGGCAGCCTGCTGCTGTCCAAGATTCTTTATAAACAGAAGCAAGCCCTGCCGCGCCTGCAAAAAATGGACAAAAACCTGGCCGACGAGATCGCTGATATCCGTCTGTACCAGTTCGAGGTCAACCAGCAGCGCGAGCTGATCAGCAACCCGAACACCTACGTCGACAACCTGCTGGCCACTCAACCGGCCGAGCAGGTCACCCCGCAACTGCGTAAAACCCTGCTGGACCTGGTGGCCACCCGCAGTGATCTGCTGGACCGGCTGAACCGCGAACTGAGCGCGCTGCTCAACGAAACCATCACCCTGCAACTGAACCAGAAACAACTGCTCAGCACCGCCCAAAGCCTGCGTGCGACGCTGGATGAGCAGATGTTCTGGATTCCGAGCAACAAGCCACTGGACCTTGAATGGTTTGAGGGCGCACCGCGTCGTCTGGAGCAACAGGTGTTGACTCTGCCCTGGACCTCCAGCGTCAGCGAATTGGCCGATGGCCTGGCTGACCGGCCGCTGCTGTTTTTGCCGTTCGTGCTGGTGATGGTCGCTCTGCTGTGGAAGCGTAGATACCTGTACGGCAAATTGAGCAAAATCCATCAGGACATCGGCCACTTCAAGCGCGACAGCCAGTGGCACACGCCGCTGGCAATCCTGATCAATATTTTGCTGGCTATGCCCGTTTCACTGGCATTGGCGTTGTGTGGCTATGCCCTGCAAACCGATGGGCGCGGTATGAACGTCAGCATGGGCGCAGCCCTGATTCAAATGGCCGAAGCCTGGCTGGTGTTCTATACCGCGTACCGAATTCTGGCGCCGGGTGGCGTGGCCGAGCTGCATTTTCGCTGGGAAAAACCGCTGGTCGAGTTCCTCCAGGTTTGGGTTCGCCGGCTGGGCCTGGTGGTGCTGGCGCTGGTTGCGGTGGTCGCCTTTGCCGAACTGCAACCTGCGGCGCTGGCCGACGACGTGCTGGGCATTGTGGTGGTACTCAGTTGCTACGCCGCGATGGCTTGGCTGCTGGTTCGCCTGCTGCTCAATAATCAGACCGAGAAAAAGGCCTACCGTCTGCGCAAACTGCTGGGCTTTCTGGTGACCCTCCTGCCTATCGCGCTGTTTGTCGCGGTGTGCTTTGGCTACTACTACACCTCGCTCAAACTCAGTGATCGCCTGATCAACACCCTGTACCTGCTGATGTTCTGGCTGGTAATCGAAGCCACCTTCGTCCGGGGCCTGGGTGTGGCAGCCCGACGTCTGGCCTATCAGCGTGCACTGGCCAAGCGCCAGGCCGCCAAGGAAGCCGGCGAAGGCAACGACATCATCATCGAAGAGCCAACGCTGGACATCGAACAGGTCAACCAGCAATCGCTGCGCCTGGTCCGTCTGGCGTTGCTCGCTGGCTTTATTGGCGTGCTGTATTGGGTCTGGGCGGATTTGATCTCGGTATTTTCCTACCTCGACAACATCACCCTGTACGAATACACCAGCGGCAGCGGTGCCACCATGAGCATGGTGCCTATCAGCATTGGCGACATGATCGGGGCACTGGTGATCATCGGTATCAGCATTGCACTGGCGCGCAACCTGCCCGGCCTGCTTGAAGTACTGGTGCTGTCACGGCTCGACCTTGGTCAAGGCAGCGCCTACGCCACTACCACCCTGCTGACCTACGTGATCATCGGGATCGGCTTTGTGTCCACCCTGTCGACCCTCGGCGTGAGCTGGGACAAGTTGCAATGGCTGGTGGCCGCGCTGTCGGTGGGTCTGGGTTTCGGCATGCAGGAAATCTTCGCCAACTTTATCTCCGGGATCATGATCCTGTTCGAGCGCCCGGTGCGCATTGGCGACACCATCACTATCGGCAACCTGTCGGGCACCGTGAGCAAGATTCGCATTCGTGCGACCACCATCACCGACTTCGACCGCAAAGACATCATCGTCCCGAACAAAACCTTCATCACCGGGCAACTGATCAACTGGTCGCTGACCGACACCGTCACCCGCGTTACGCTAAAACTGGGCGTCGATTACGGCTCTGATCTGGACTTGGTGAAGGCATTGCTGCTCAAGGCCGCGAACGAAAACCCGCGGGTGCTCAAAGATCCTGAACCCCACGTGTTCTTCCTGAACTTTGGCGCCAGCACCCTCGACCACGAACTGCGCATGCACGTACGCGATCTGGGCGACCGCAACCCGGTAATCGACGAAGTAAACCGCTACATCAACCGCGAGTTCAAGAAGCACCGCATCAACATCTCGTTCCAGCAGATGGAGGTGTACCTCAAGAACCTGGAGGGTCAGGAATACAAGCTGGTGCCGATCGGACCTGAAGCGACCAAGCCTGAACCGACGCCCCCGCAAAAACCACAACTGGGCAAACTCGACTAACTCACTCATGTGGGAGCGGGCTTGCTCGCGATAGCATCACCGCGGTGTGACTGATACACCGCGTCGCTTGTATCGCGAGCAAGCCCGCTCCCACCGAGAGTTGAGCGCCGGCCCCACTTTTTGTTTGCTGGAGACGGCCATTGAAAGCCCTCGACGAACTGACCTTCGATAACCGTTTTGCCCGCTTGGGCGATGCGTTCTCAACCCACGTGCTACCTGACCCCATCGACGCGCCGCGCCTGGTGGTGGCCAGCGATGCTGCGATGGGCTTGCTCGACCTCGACCCGGCCTTGGCCCAAGACCCGGTATTCGCCCAACTGTTTGGCGGCCACACCTTATGGGCCGACGCCGAACCTCGCGCCATGGTCTATTCCGGCCATCAGTTCGGCTCCTACAACCCGCAACTGGGCGATGGTCGCGGGCTGTTGCTGGGTGAGGTCTACAACGAAGCCGGTGAGCATTGGGACTTGCACCTCAAAGGTGCTGGCATGACGCCCTACTCGCGCATGGGCGATGGCCGCGCCGTGTTGCGTTCGTCGATCCGCGAGTTTCTCGCCTCCGAAGCGCTGCATGCGCTGGGCATCCCCAGCAGTCGCGCTCTGTGCGTGATTGGTTCTGACACCCCAGTGTGGCGCGAGAAACAAGAGCGCGCCGCCATGGTCCTGCGCCTGGCGCCAAGCCATGTGCGCTTCGGGCATTTCGAATACTTCTACTACACCAAGCGCCCCGAGCAGCAAAAGCAACTGGGCGAGCACGTATTGGCACTGCACTTCCCCGAGTGCCTGGAACAGCCGGAACCGTATCTGGCGATGTTCCGCGAGATCGTCGAACGCAACGCCGAACTGATCGCCAAATGGCAGGCCTACGGGTTTTGCCACGGCGTGATGAACACCGACAACATGTCGATTTTGGGCATCACCTTCGACTTCGGCCCGTTCGCCTTCCTTGACGATTTCGATGCCCAGTTTGTGTGCAACCACTCCGACCACGAAGGGCGCTACTCATTCAGCAACCAAGTGCCGATTGGCCAATGGAACCTCAGCGCACTGGCCCAAGCCCTGACGCCGTTTATCAGCGTCGACGCCCTGCGCGAAACCCTGGGCCTGTACTTGCCGCTGTACCAGGCGCATTACCTCGACCTGATGCGCCGCCGACTGGGTTTGACCACCGCCGAAGACACTGATCAAAAATTGATCGAAGACCTGCTGCAACGCATGCAAGGCAGCGGCATCGACTACACCTTGTTCTTCCGCCATTTGGGCGAACAACCCGCTGAACAAGCAGTTGCCCGCCTGCGCGACGATTTCATCGACCTCAAAGGCTTTGACGAGTGGGCGGCGCAGTATGTGGCTCGGGTCAATCGTGAAGGCCTGACAGATGAACCCGCGCGGCGCGAACGCATGCACGCGGTCAACCCGCTGTACCTGCTGCGCAACTACCTGGCGCAACAAGCCATCGACGCTGCTGAAGCGGGGGATTACAGCGAAGTGCGGCGTTTGCACACCGTACTGACCCAACCGTTCACCGAACAGCCAGGCATGGAAAGCTATGCCGAACGGCCACCGGAATGGGGCAAGCATCTGGAGATCAGTTGTTCGTCTTGAGGGCTTGCCCTCACGGTACGTGTGGGAGCGAGCCTGCTCGCGAAGGACGTGAGTGATACGGCGTATCAGCCCGGTAATCGCGATGCTTTTGAGGGTTTCGCGAGCAGGCTCGCTCCCACAAAGGCAAACAGCGGCCCATGAATGCCCGACCAGCACTTCACGGGTGAATATCTGCTGTGTCTCAGATAAACATATCCACAGGCACTTTGAAGTAATCGGCCAGCCAGCGAATCTGCCGTACGTTGAGCTGGCGCTTGCCGCTGAGGATTTCAGAGACCACCGATTGGGTGCCCACCCCTGGCAAGTCACTTTGGGTCAGGCCATGTTCCTGCATCACCGAACGCAGTACATCAACTCCGCTGACCTGAGGCATCGGTCGATGCTCAAGGTCATAGGCTTCAACCCAGTCACCGATGATGTCTACCAGACTCATCAACGGATGGCTTTCATCATCACCAATCATGTCGGTCAGTGCATCAAGTGCTTCGACTAACTGATCGTAGTCCGCTTCGTTTTTTGGCTTGCGCAGTACTGGCGATACGAATTGCCAATGCTCGGCAGCCTGTTGAATCAATGCATTGTTCACCTGAGTTATTCCTTCCATTTGCCTATCGCATCGGGCAATGAAGCGTACGGCCACGACCTAATTATCGCGAGTTGCGATAAACATCCAATCAAGACTAAATACGTCATCCCACCTGTTCACATCACCCTAAACCCTCTGCATAACCAAATCGCATATCAACCTGCGCAAACAGTCTTAGACGAAATAACCTGTGCTCACTATCGTGACGCCCGCGCGGCAGCTGTGGCTTGCCCGATACCTCATACGAGATTCGTTGTTTAAGGAACGCCCATGTCTTGGGATTCGCTGCCCCTGTTGTTTGTCGCTGCTTTGCTGGTGTGGTTGCTGGTGTCGTTTGTGCGCGAGAAGTGGAGCGCCGACGTGGTCGCGGCCATTGGTGTGGCTGCATTGTTGATCACGCAGATCCTGACCCCCCACGAAGTATTGAGCGTGCTGAGTAACTCGGCACCGGCCACGATTGCCTGCATGTTTGTGCTCTCGGCGGCGCTGGAGCGCACCGGCTGTATTGATGCGCTGGGCAATTGGCTGGGCAATTTGGTCGGCGACAAGCCGCTGCGGGTACTCGGCGGCTTGATGATCACCGCACTGGTGATTTCGGCGTTTTTGAATAACACCCCAGTGGTAGCGATTTTGACCCCCGTGGCGATTGCGCTGGCCAAGCGCGCCCACAGTTCACCTTCCAAGCTGTTGATTCCGCTGTCCTACGCCACGGTGCTGGGCGGGATGCTGACGATGATCGGCACTTCGACCAATATTTTGGTCGACGGCGTAGCACGCAAGGCCGGGCTCGCGCCGTTCGGCATGTTTGAGATCACCCAGGCCGGGCTGATGTTTGCCGCCGTGGGTTTTGTGTACCTGATGATTTTCAGCAACCGCCTGCTGCCCGACCGCGACAGCCTGTCCAAGCAACTGCGCCCGGACTTGGCCCGCACCTTTATGAGCGAGTTGCTGGTGCCGCACGATTCGCCGGTGATTGGTAAAACCCTGGCCGAAGCCAATCTCAACGGTGGCAGCGGCCTGCAGGTGCTGAAAATTTTCCGCGATGAACAAGAACTGACCACCCCTGAATCCAACACCCTGCTCTGCAGCGGCGACCGGCTGGTGCTGCACGGCCAAGTGCAAAATGTGGTCGAGCTGCGCGAAAGCGGTGTGCTGGCCTTCAATCGCAGCGATGCATTCGAGACCATCAGCAATCACGATGTGATTCTCGCCGAGGCCATCGTTGGTCGTAACTCACGCTACAGCCACCGCCCCATGCGCGACCTTGACCTGACGGCGCGTTATGGCATCGCGGTGCTGGCGGTGCATCGTCAGGCTGAGAATATTCAAGGCAACCTCGACGACCTGCACCTGCAATTTGGCGATGTGATGCTGGTGGAAGGCACACCGTCACAAATTCGTCGTTTCGCCGACAATGGCGACCTGATCAGCCTTAATACCGTGTTAGAGCGCGCTTATCGCCGCGACAAGGCGCCGATTGCGATTATCGCCACCCTGGCCGTCATGCTGCTGGCCGCGTTGGAAATCATGCCCATCGAAGGTCTGGCCCTGATTGCCGCCGTGACCGTAGTCGCCACCCGCTGCCTGGACGTTCAAGACGCCTACAAGGCCGTGGACTGGAAAATCCTCAGCCTGATTTTCGGCATGTTGGCCATCAGCATTGCGATGGAAAAAGTCGGCCTGATCAATCTGGTGGTCAACCAGACCATGGCCGCCGTGCCCAATGCCGGGCCACTGCTAATGCTGGGGTTCATCTACCTGCTGACCACGATCCTGACCGAGATTCTGTCCAACAACGCGGTGGCCGTGTTGCTGACGCCGATTGCGATTGGCGTGGCCCAGCAATTGGGCGTCGACCCGCGCCCCTTCGTGGTCGCAGTGATGTTTGCCGCCAGCGCCAGCTTCGCCACACCGATTGGCTACCAGACCAATACCTTTGTGTATAACGCGGGCGGCTATAAATTCAGCGACTTCTTGCGCATCGGTATCCCGCTGAATGTGCTGATGCTGATCGTCGGGATGCTGGTGATCCCATGGATCTGGCCACTGACACCAGTGGCGGGTTGATCGATAGTCTGCTGAACTCAGCTTCACACGACCTGTAGGAGCGAGCTTGCTCGCGATAGCATCAACGCGGTTATTCAGACACACCGCGTTGTTTACATCGCGAGCAAGCTCGCTCCTACGAGCACACAATCGCTGGAGCCCCCTCATGACCGACCCGCTACTCATCCCCTGCCCGCATTGCAACGGCCTGAACCGTATCCCCGCCGCACGCGTGGGCGAGCACCCCAAGTGCGGGCGCTGCAAGAGTGACGTGTTATTGGCCAAGCCCTTCGATTTGAAGCAAGCCGACTACGCCAGCCAGATCAAAGGCGATCTGCCGCTGTTGGTCGATGTGTGGGCTGAGTGGTGTGGGCCGTGCAAGGCCTTTGCCCCGGTGTTTGAACAAGCTGCCAGCCAATTGGTCGGTCAATGCCGATTAGCCAAGCTCGACAGTGAAGCCAATCAGCAACTGGCCGTGCAATTGGGTATTCGCTCGATCCCCAGCCTGATCCTGTACAAGAACGGCCAGGAAGTCGCCCGTCAAAGTGGCGCCTTCCCACTGCAACAACTCAAGGCCTGGCTGCAAAGCCACGGGGTCAGCGCTTAAGCGTTCTGATCCAGATAATCGTGTAGCTCGACAAATTGCTGGGTCAGTTTGTGTCGTGGGTCGAAGTAGACCAACGGCTGGCTAGCCTGATGCGACTCGCGCATCCGTACCGAACTGCTGAGGTACACCGGCAACACCGGCAAGTTCTCAGCGATCAGTTCATCGAGCATTTGCTGCGGCAGGCTGGCCCGGGCCTGGAACTGATTGACCACAATGCCTTCGACTATCAGGTCTTCGTTGTGGTCTTCTTTTAGCTCTTCGATCTCAGCCAGCAGGCCATACAACGCCTGACGCGAAAAACTGTCGCAGTCGAACGGAATCAGCACCCGATCACAGGCTATCAGCGCTGATACCGCATAAAAATTCAGTGCTGGCGGGGTATCAACATAAATCCGGTCATAGTCTTCGGCCAGATCATCGAGCAGCTTTCGCAGCTTGTTGATCTTGTGTTTGGCTTCCAGCTTGGGCTGCAAGTCGGCCAGCTCGGCGGTGGCGGTAATCACGTGTAAATTTTCGAAGGGGGTTTCGTAAATATCGACCCGATTCTTCTTCGCCCCCACCCCAGCCGACAAACTGTGTTTGAAGAAGTCTGCGATTCCCATCGGGATGTCGTCGCCGGTGAGCCCGGTGAGGTATTGAGTGGAGTTGGCCTGGGCGTCCAGATCCACCAGCAAGGTTCTGTAACCCTCGCTGGCGCTGACAGCCGCCAGGTTGCACGCGATGCTGGACTTGCCCACACCGCCTTTCTGATTGAACACCACGCGACGCATTTCAAAACCTCCGTGTATCGATGAGAGCCCGAGTGTAGATGCCCTTTGTACGGCTTAGCTACCTTGAGGCGAAATGGACTACATAACTACGGGACATGAATTACGTGCATCACCTTGGAAGGGGTGGGGACTCGCGATGCTGACAGCTCGGTGAAACTGTCACAACGCAGGGATGCCATCGCGAGCAAGCTCGCTCCTACAGATTTGGGAGCATCAGCCGTGCGCAAGACGGCAATGCGAGAGAGCCGTCCCTTTCATTTGCAGGACTATTCCTAGAGAATCCTTTGGCCTTGCGCCTGTCTCTTTCGATCGCTAGCCTGCGTTTCGTCATCCCCCATGGGTGACCGGACGTGCAAGTTCGTTGGACATAGTGCTGCAGCATCAGCCCGCTTTATGGCGGCTGTGCGTGGGAGGCTTTCGAGTCTGCCGAGTTCTATGTCCTCGGTCTTGCACACCCGCGCACAGCTGCCACCTTTTTGTGTGCAAGCAAATGGTGAACGCTCAAAATTGACTTAGAAGGCTAAACCATGACTCACACACCCGAATACGAAGAAACCCTCGAACACACCGATGAACTGCTGCGCTGTGCCATTGCCACGGCGTATGCGTCGGCCGATAACCTGCAAGGCCTGAACCGCGATGTGGCGCTGGCGGTGGTGCATTTGATTCATCAGGCAAAAGCGTCTGTGGATAAGTTGTTGGCCGGCTGAATCCAGCCCTCAGGGCGCTACCGTCTTGCGCGTCAGCAGTTGCGCAAACGCGCTGGCCATTGGCGATGACGCGCCCTTGCGCTGCACCAGCCACACGGCGGTGTTAGCGTCCGGGTCGAGCAAAGGTCGGTACACCACGCCTTTGATGCGCATGTGCTGGAACGACGCTGGCAGCACCGAGACGCCCAGCCCAGCCGATACCAAACCGATGATGGTCATGGCTTCGCCCGCTTCTTGCGAGAAGTGCGGGCTGAAGCCAGCCTGTCGCGCCAGGCTGAGCAATTGTGCGTACAACCCACTTCCGGAGCTTCGCGGGAAGAATACAAACGGTTCATCCGCCAAAGCAGCCAGTTGCAGGCCGTGTTCGCTGCCTTCGGCCAGCGGGTGGTCACCACGGATCACGGCCATCAAGGGCTCGCGAAACAACTCCACACTCAGCAACGAGTCGGGCAACGCCAGCGGGCGCATCATGCCGACTTCGATGGACTCGTCCACCAGCGCCTCGGCCACTTCGCGGCTGCTCATTTCCTGAAGGTTTAAATGCACCGCCGGGAAGGCCTGACGAAATTCAAAAATCGCTTGGGGAATGCTCGAACTGAACGGCGCCGATGAGGTGAAGCCAATTTTCAATTCGCCCAGTTCACCCAACTGCGCGCGACGGGCCACATCGGCGGCTTTGTCGACTTGGGCCAACACCAAACGCGCCTCTTCCAGAAACAAACGCCCCGCTTCACTGAGTTCGACCCGACGATTGGTACGGTCAAACAACCGCGCACCCAGCTCTTGTTCCAGGGCCTGAATTTGCTGGCTCAGCGGCGGCTGGGAAATGCCCAGCAGCTGGGCGGCACGGCCAAAGTGCAGCTCTTCGGCGACGGCGATGAAGTAGCGCAAATGGCGCAGTTCCATAGGGGCTCCATTAGGTCGTAAAACCTCTCAAACAGGTCGAACAATATATTGGAAAGAATCATTAGCCGCCTATATTCTTTGGTCATTGCCGCTCGGCTTTACGCTTTTTGAGGTCCCCGTGAAAACTGCTGTTGCTCCGCTCGCCCATGAAGTCCCGCCTTCTGTGCAAGATGAAGTTGTCGCCCAATTAAATGATGTATTCATCGAGAAAGGCACCCCGCTGTTTATGCGCACGGTGCTGGCGTTGTTCTCGGGTGGTTTTGCGACGTTTGCGCTGCTGTATTGTGTGCAGCCGATGATGCCGGTGCTCTCCCTTGAATACGGGATTAATGCAGCGCAAAGCAGCCTGATTCTGTCAGTGGCCACAGCCATGCTGGCCATTGGTTTGCTGATCACCGGGCCGATCTCCGATGCGTTCGGGCGCAAGCCGGTGATGGTGTTTGCACTGTTTTCGGCGGCGGCTTTCACCCTGCTCAGTGCACTGATGCCGAGCTGGGAAGGCGTGTTGGTTACCCGAGCGCTGGTGGGGTTGTCGTTGAGCGGTTTGGCGGCGGTGGCGATGACGTATTTGAGTGAAGAAATTCACCCACAGCACATCGGTCTGGCGATGGGTTTGTACATCGGCGGCAACGCGATTGGTGGCATGAGTGGGCGTTTGATCAGCGGTGTGTTGATCGATTTCGTGAGCTGGCACACCGCGATGCTGGTCATAGGTGGTCTGGCGCTGGTCGCCGCTCTGGTGTTCGTCAAGATCCTGCCTGAGTCACGCAACTTTCGGCCACGGGCGATTAACCCGCGCAGCCTGCTGGACGGTTTTACGATGCACTTTCGCGATGCCGGTTTGCCGTGGCTGTTTCTCGAAGCGTTTTTGCTGATGGGCAGTTTTGTCACGCTGTTCAACTACATCGGTTATCGCTTGCTGGCCGACCCGTACAACATGAATCAGGCGCTGGTGGGCTTGCTGTCGGTGGTGTATCTGTCGGGCATTTACAGCTCGGCGCAAATCGGTGCGCTGGCGGATAAACTCGGGCGTCGTCGGGTGCTGTGGGCGGTGATTGTGCTGATGCTGGCCGGGATCGCGCTGACGATGCTGGAGCCGATTGCCTGTGTGATTATCGGCATGTTGCTGTTCACCTTCGGCTTCTTCGGCGCGCATTCGGTGGCCAGCAGTTGGATCGGCCGCCGGGCGCTCAAGGCCAAGGGCCAGGCGTCGTCGTTGTACCTGTTCAGTTATTACGCCGGGTCAAGCATCGCTGGTACGTTGGGTGGCGTGTTCTGGCACTACGCGGGCTGGAACGGCATCGGCGCGTTTATCGGCACGTTGCTGGTGATTGCCCTGCTGGTGGCGTTGCACCTGGCCAGATTGCCGGTGCTGGCGGGTAACGCGAAAAACGCTTGAACCCCCAAAAATATGTCCTGTAGGAGCTGCCGAGGAACGACGGCTGCGATCTTTTGATGTTGACGAAAGATCAACAGCTCGCAGGGGTATATATGGGTTATTGGGGGTTGCTGATCAGTAGCTGGGCCTCAAGGCTTTGGTCGCGTTTTTCCAGGCTCAGGGTTTCGAATGAGGCGCCCTCTTGCTCGATTCGCGCCAGCCAGTTCAATAGCGCCTGGGCATCACCATTCAGGGTGATGCGCAGCACTTGCGCGTCGACCTCGAACTGCTGCACGTTGAGCCCCGCGGCGGCGGCACTTTCGCTGAGGCGAGTGGACAACGGTTGCTCGAAAACGGTGAGCGCTTGCGTGGGCCGAGCACGTTGGACTTCAGCCACCAGCGCCAGGTTTTTCAAGTACAGCGTCTGGGCTGTCGCCAGGCGTTGCTGCGCCGGCTGCCAAAGGCCGTACACACTGAACACACCGAGCAAGAACACCCCAAGCAGCAGGCAAAGTTGGCGGTCACGCCGTGGCAGTTGCTGCCAGCCGTCACGCCATGCACGTATACGCGTGTTCATAAAATATCCTCCAGAGTCAGTAATGCCTGCACCCGATTGCCCTGCTGGCGGGCGTTGGCCACGCTGATCGGCAGTGCGCTTTGTACGCCTCGCTCACGTAACTGTTCCAGTTCGGCGAAGCTGCCGGCCGTGATGCTCAAGGTCCAACCCGCGCTGGCTCGCCACTCCATGCGTTGCACTTCGACGCTGCTGGCGCCAATCACCTGTTCGGTCAGTTGAACCAGCCGCGCCATGTGACCGTTTTGCGGGTCTGCGCCCCGTTGCTGCAAGGCTTTGAGTTGCGTCGACAGGTCAACGATGCGGGTTTGATCGGGGTAAAGGGTTTTGAAGCGCTGTTCGCTCTGGGCGTACAAGCGGCTCGCTTCGCTCTCAAGAAAGCCACTGCGCAGGTGGGTGAAACCTACGGTCAGAGCAAGTATCACGAGCAGCGATACGCTGACGGCACGCCATGGCAGCCCCTTCGAGCGGCGCACAAACTCGCCTTGCAGCAGGTTGATTGCGTCGCGCGGGGATCTGCCCAACAGCGCGTTGAGTCCTTCAACGGGCAGTTCAATCAAGTCGGCGGGCAGCCCGGTTTTCACCGTTTCCAAAGCCTGGGCCGACAACGCCAGTCGGGTGTCCAACGCACCACCCACAATCCAGCGCCCGTCCCACCAAGCGACACAGGCCTGCTCACGAGGCAGCAGGTCGGCGTCGACCTGCACGCTGACGATGTTCAACCCGCGCTCATGCAACTGCGCCAGCAAGGATTTGAACCGCTGCTTGTGGATCACCAGCAGCGGATAGCGCTGCTGTGCATCCGCAAGCCCGACGGCGATGTGCAGTTCATCCAGGTCGCCGGCCAGTTGGTCCTCGACGGCAAAGGCCAGGGCCTGAACGCCAGGACGACGCTTGTTCGGCCACGGTTCGGTCAACAGCCAACTGCACATTTCCATGGGCAACATCAGGTGCACGTCGCCGCCGTTAAACGCTGCCACTGCCTCGTCTAAAGGGCCACGGCAAACGCTCGTGTCGTCCTGCCAATAGTCCACAGGCGCTTGGTTGAGGTCTGTGTCGGCGGTGAGGTAAAGCCAGCTGTTCATTCAGAAGATTCGCTGTGTATGGGCGCTAGAAAGCGCCGCTGCAAAAGGTGCCATTGGCCGGTGTCAAGGTTGCGCGCCACGTCACTTTCCAGGCGCAAGCGGCTTTGCCCCAGGCGCACATGGGTGGTGATTCGAAACCAGCGGCTGTTGATGCCCAGGCCATTGGCCTGAATGCCGAGCCCAATCAGCGCAGGGGTAAAGGTGAAGTCTTCAACGCTGTTAAAACCTTGCAAGGGCCGCTCGGCCACCAACCTGTGGGCCAGGCTGGGTGTGATGCCTTGCAGGGTGGCGAGCACGGTGGCTGACGCGGTGTTGATGTTGAGTATTGCGCTTTTGTCCAACAGGACGATCCAGGGCTGCATCCGTACGAACCATTGGGCATCCACACCCGGCACCTGACGCAGTTGGCTGATGTCGCTAAAGCTCTGGCCCTGAAGCGCGCTGGCATCCAGCAAGGGCACCTTGAGTTGGGTTTGCAGACGCAGCCAGCGTTGCACCATGACCTCGTCGGCGGGGCCTTTGGTGAGCAAGGCGGTGATGTTGAAACGCCCGCTAAGGTCTTCGATTTCGACGTCGATCTGACCATCGTCAATTGCCAGGTTCGGTTGCCCGTTGGCCCAGGCCTGACCTGCGGCTACAGCCGCCTTGGGATCAGGTACAAGCGTGCGCAAACGCTGACGCGCCCAGGCTTCGCCAGCAAACCCCAACTGGCGCAACTGCAACTGGTGAATCTGTTGGGCATTGCTGTGCAGTGACAAGCGTTGGCTGCGCAACATGCCGGCGGTGATCAACAGCGCCAGGCTCATCACCAGCAGCACGGTAATCAGCGCGATCCCTTGTTGGTCACGACGCATCATTGCCCCTCCGGCAGTAGCAACACGCGCCGCACCTGCTCGAAACGCCCCACTGAAAACTGGAGCTCCAGAGCTTGCGGGGCTTTTTTGGGGGCAGCTCTACCCGTTGGCCAGTCACTGCGCCAACCGCTGTTGCGGTCATACAGGCGCCAGCTCATGGCGCGCACATCGCTGAGCAATTGCTGCTTTTGCACGCCGGGTACGCCCAAGCCTTGGCTGTAACGCCAGAGCACACCGTTTTCGAGCCGGTAGCTGACATCTTGAAGCTCACTGCGCGGCTGCCCCAGCGGGTTACGCCAGTTGCCACGGCGCAGGTTGAGTTGGTTGGGGTACAACTTCAGGCCCGGGCTCTTGGCCGAGGTCTGTACCTGCAACACATCGCGTTCAATCAGCGCCACGGCGCGTTGCAGGCCGCGCAAGGCTTGTTCATGGGCGCTGCTGCTGCGTTCGGCGCGCACCACGCCATCGAACAGGCGCCAGCAGCCGATGCCCAACAGAGCGAAAATGGCGATGGCGATCACCAGTTCGAGCAGGGTGAAACCCGCCTGTGGCTTTTTATAGTTGATCATTTTGGGCCGCTATCCAGTGCGTCACCGACTGCACGGCATGCTCGCTGCCCGCTGGGCTGACACTCAGTTCGACCTTCAGCAAGCCTGTCTCAGGCTCAGTCACGATGCGTTGCCGCACGCGCCAGTCACGCTGCACAAAACTCAGATTGAGGGTCTTTTGCCCGTCCACCAAGGGTGCTGCCTGCAACTGCAATTCGTTGAGATGGTTATCGGCCAGCCACGCCGCGAACAGCCGGGCCTCAACCCGCGCGCTCTGCCCCAGCACATAGCTGCTGGCCGACATCACCGCCGCTGACAGCGTGGCGAAGATGGCAAGCGAGATCATCACTTCAAGCAAGGTGAAGCCTTTTTGTGCCTTCATAGCGGCGCCCCGCTGTCGTCGATCAGCGCATCACCCAAGCCATCGCTGACGATGCTGCGCCAGCGCAGTGGCGGGCTTTCAAAGTGCAAGTCGAAGGCGGTGTTTTCATCGCTGCTCAGCCACAACAATTGCGGAGTGCCCGAGCCGCCGATCAGCGGCTGATCCTGCCCTTCAAGGGTCAAGCCCAGCACCAGCCCTTCAGGCAGCTTCACCTTGGGTTCCAGTACCTGCCATTGCTCATCGGCAAAGCCCATGAGCTGGTAAGCCCCGGGTTCCAGTCGCAGACCATATTCCTGGCCTTCGAGCACAGCCTTTTCACGCAGGCCGTGCATCAGGCTGAGCAACACGTCAGCCTCCTGACGCGCTTGACGTGCGTTGTTGTCACCCAGGTTGATATGCACCATCGAAGCGAGCACGCCGATCAGCACTATGACCACCATCATCTCGATCAGGGTAAAACCCGCTGCCGCGCGTCGCATGACTCAGTTGTCCCAATTGCCGATGTCGGCGGCATGTTCTTCGCCACCCGGTACACCGTCCGAGCCAAAGGAATAGAGGTCGTAACCTGCAGAATGAGTCCCCGGATTCAGGTACTGGTAAGGCGTACCCCACGGGTCCAGTGGCAGGCTTTTGAGGTAGCCCTGCGGGTTCCAGTTTTTCACCACTGGGGTACCGCCCGGACGTTTGCTCAAGGCTTCTATGCCCTGCTGGGTGGAGGGATAGTTGAAGGTGTCGAGGCGGTACATTTCAAGGGCCGTGGAAATGGCCTGAATGTCGGTGCGCGTGGCGGTCACTTTGGCCTGATCCGGACGGCTCATGAACTGCGGTACGACGATGGCGCCAAGCACGCCGATAATGACCACGACCACCATGATTTCAATCAGGGTGAAGCCGCGTTGAGAGGATTTTGTAGAAGTGTTCATCGGTCAATTAACCAGTTGATTGAGGCTAAGAATGGGTAACAGGACGGCCATCACGATCAGAAGAACGACGCCGCCCATCAGCACTAACATGATGGGTTCGAACAAGCTCACAACCAGCGCAATGCGGGCTGCGAGGGTTTTTTCTTGCTGCTCGGCGGCGCGCGCCAGCATGTTGTCCAGTTCACCGGCGCGCTCACCGCTGGCGATCAGGTGCAGCATCATCGGCGGGATGTCGCCGCTGCGTTCCAGGCCACGAGCCAGGGTCCCGCCTTCACGTACAGAGCGGGCGACATCGAGCATGCGTTGGCGCACGGCGAGGTTGGTCACCACCGTGGCCGAAATTTCCAGGGCATCTACCAGTGGCACCGCGCTTTTACCCAGGATCGACAGGGTGCTGGCAAAGCGTGCGGCTTCCATCGCCCGCAGCACCCCGCCCACCAGCGGCGCATTGAGCAGCAGCACATGCCAGCGCAATTTCAGGCGCGGTTGGCGCAAGGCCCAGCGGGCAGCGCCTACACCCGCGATCAGCACGATCAGCAACAGCCAACCGTAACTGCGCAGGCCACCGCTCAGGGCGATCATGCCCTGGGTTAATGCAGGCAGCGGCTGGCCGCTGTTGACGAAGATTTTGACCACGTCCGGAACCACGTAGCCGAGCAAAAAGCCGACTATTGCCAGCGAAGCAAACAGCAAAATCATCGGGTAGACCAAAGCCAGTTGGATCTTTTGACGCGAGGCCTGACGGGCTTCGGTGTAGTCGGCCAACTGCTCCAGTACATGGCCCAAGTGGCCGCTGCGCTCGCCCGCCGCGACAGTGGCGCGAAACAATTCCGGGAACGCCCGGGGGAAGGCTGACAACGCGGTGGCCAGCGAATGGCCTTCGATAACTCGGCTGCGCACGGCGGCCAGCAAGCTGCTGACCAGACGTTTTTCACTTTGTGCCGTGACCGCGGCCAGGGCTTCTTCGAGGGGCAAACCGGCATGGATCAAGGTCGATAATTGACGCGTGAGCAGCGCCAGATCGGTCACCCCGAGCCGCGTACCCGATTGCGCATGGCGCCCCGAATGACGGCTGGTTTTGGCCGCACTCAGGCGCGTCAGACGCAAGCCGCGTTCACGCAAAAGCTGCCGTGCATGGCGCGCGCTATCGGCTTCTTGCTGCCCACGGCAACTGCGCCCATTAGCGTCCTGTGCTTGATACTCAAAGGCCGGCATGCTCAGTCTTCCTGGGTAACGCGCAGCAGTTCATCAAGGCTGGTCTGGCCTTGCAGCACCAGACGCTGACCATCTTGAAACAAGCTGGGTGACAGTTGACGCGCTTCCCGAGCCAAGTCCGGCTCGCTGGCGCCCTGATGAATCAGGCTGGCCAGGTTCGGCGTGATGCTGACCAACTCGTAGATCCCGGTGCGCCCGCGATAGCCTTGCTGGCACTGGCTGCAACCGTGGGCACGAAACAGCGTCACGGCGGCCTGCGGGTCGAGGCCCAGGCGCACGCACAGTGCCGGATCGGCGGCGTAAGCCACCTTGCACTCGGTGCACAGCGTGCGCAGCAGGCGCTGAGCCAAAACACCCACCAGCGACGACGCCAGCAGGTAAGCGTCGACGCCCATGTCGACCAGCCGGGTGACGGCGCCAATGGCGCTGTTGGTGTGCAGGGTCGACAACACGAGGTGCCCGGTCAGCGAGGCTTGCACAGCGATTTCGGCGGTTTCGTGGTCGCGAATTTCACCGACCATGACCACGTCCGGGTCCTGACGCAAAATCGCGCGTAAACCTCGGGCAAAGGTCATGTCCGCCTTGGTGTTGACCGGTGTTTGACCGATCCCCGGCAAGTGATATTCCACCGGGTCTTCGACGGTCAGGATATTGCGCGACGCGTGATTAAGGTGGCTCAGGGCGGCATACAAACTGGTGGTTTTACCCGAGCCGGTTGGCCCCGTGACCAGGAAAATCCCGTGGGGGCGTGCCAGCACCTGCTCAAACCGACCTAACGTGTCGGCGGGCATGCCCAGGCACTTGAGATCCAGACGTCCGGCCTGTTTGTCGAGCAAGCGCATCACCACCCGCTCGCCGTGGGCCGAGGGCAAGGTCGAGACCCGCACATCGACTTCATGACCCGCCAACCGCAAGCTGATGCGGCCATCTTGCGGCACACGCTTTTCAGCAATATCCAGCCGGGCCATGACCTTGATCCGCGACACCAACAAGTTGGCCAGTTCCCGCTTGGGGCGCAGCACTTCACGCAGTTGACCGTCGATGCGCATACGCACCGAGAGGTAATGCTCGAAGGTTTCCAGGTGTACGTCCGAGGCCTTTTCGCGCATGGCTTCACGCAACAGGGCGTTGATCAGGCGGATGATCGGCGCGTCACCTTCTTGCTCCAGCAGGTCGGCGGTTTGCGGCACTTGCTCGGCCAGGCTCATCAGGTCGAGTTCGCTGTCCAGCCCTTGCGCAACTTGCTCGGCGGCGCTTTGGCCGGCGCTGTAGGTGCTGGCCAAGGCGTCGCTAAAGTCGCTGTCAGAGACCCTTTTCAACACCAGGTCGGCCCCTGTCCAGCGTCGCACTTCGGCCAACACGCTCAACGGTGCGTCGGCACGCATCAACAAGGCCGCAGGCGTCGAGGAGACGTCCAGCAGCACCCCGAAACGCCGGGCAAAGCTGAACGGTAAGCGCACGTTCGACTCACTCATGGACGCGGCGCTGGCTGAATGCCGTCAAACATTTGCTGCGGGTCACTGGGCAACAACCCACGGCTGTCTGGAGCGTCAGGCTGGCCGAGTTCGCGCAATGTGTTGTAGCGTTTTTGGCTGATGGCGTTGATATCTTCTTTGCTGCGCACGATGGTCGGACGCAGGAACACCATCAGATTGGTTTTGGTGTGGGTGTCTCTGTTCCAGCGGAACAGAGCGCCCAAGTACGGAATGCTGCGCAGCAACGGCACGCCACTGACCTGGGTGCGCACGCTGTCTTTGATCAAACCGCCAATCACGATGATTTCGCCGTCTTCAGCCAGGATGGTGCTTTTAAGCTTGCGTGTATTGGTGATCAAATCGCCTGAGCCTTCCACCGAAGGCGCGAGTTCGGAGTTCTCTTGCTCGACTTCCAGGCGCAGTGACGAGCCGTCATTGATATGCGGCTTGACCTTGAGGCTGATGCCGATGTCCTGACGGGTGTAGTTGGTAATAGGGGTTTGGTTACTATCACCCGTCAGGACTTGGCTACTGGTCTTGAAGGGTACGTTTTGCCCCACCAGAATTTCCGCTTCCTGATTGTCCAGAGTGAGCAGGCTCGGCGTAGACAGCACGTTGTTGTTGGTGTCACTGGCCAGGGCTGAAATCAATGCGTTGAAACGGTCAGTACCCACTTGCAACACCGCACCTTCGGGCAGTTTGACGTCGCCGCCCGACAGTGCACCGATCTGGATATTGGTACCGGGAAAGGTAATTCCGCCTTGAGCACCGCCGGTATTCACGCCCCATTGCACGCCAAGGGTTTTCGCAATATCGCCAGAAATTTCCACGATGGCAGCGTGGATCAAAACTTGCGAGCGTGGCTGATCGAGCTGGCTGATGATGTTTTCCAGGGAACGCACCTGCGCCGGGTCAGCCATGACGACCAAGGCGTTCTGGTTCACATCCGCCGCAACCATCGCTTCACGCTTGGCTGCACTTTGTGTGGCCCCGCCCAGTGGCGCATTTTGTTGGGCCCCTTGGCCCATCGCCGACAGCACTTCGGCCAGTTGCTTGGCATCACTGTGACGCAGGCGAATCACTCGAGCGTTCTCTTGCTTGATCGTAGCGGGCTTGTCCAGAGAGTGAGCCAGGGTATTCAACCGCATGCGCACCGACTCTGTACCGATGATCACCAGACGATTGGAGCTGCTGTCGGCAATTACTTGGCCACCACCGGTGTTTTTCTTGTCGAGGGTTTTTTCCATGACGCTGGCGATATCGCTGGCCAGGCCATTGCGCAATTCGATGACTGAATGCCCGAACTGGCCACCGGCATCGAGCTGGCGAACAAGCTGGGCGATACGCTGGGTGTTGGCCGCGGTGTCAGTCACAACCAGCGCATTGGCTGAAGTCGAAGGTCCTACATAACCGTTATTGGAGACCAAGGGACGCAACAGCCCGGACAAGTCGGCAGCGGCGCTGGTGTTGAGTTCGATCACTTGGGTGACAAATTCCTGATCGGGCACTTCACGCGCTTGGGTACTGCCGGCGCGGGCCTTGGCATCTGCAGCCGGGACGATCAGTAAACGCTCGCCTTGGTCGACGATGGCAAAGCCTTGGGCATCCAATACCGAATAGAACAGCTTGCGCACGCCTTCACGGTTCAGGGCTTCGTCAGAGATCACGGTAATCCGGCCCTGCACACGAGGATCGAGCACTACGGTGGAGCCGAGTACGGTAGATATTTGCTGCACGACATCGCGCAGCTCTGCGTCTTTCATCGCCAGTTGCCAGAATTGCTCTTCAGCCAGCGCAATACTTTGAAATAACAGTGCAGAGAGTGCAGTACTGCAGAGTAAAAGACGGCCGATGCCGAACCTGTTTGGCCTGTTCATGGTGTATCTCTAAAGTTGTTCGGCAGAAGGCCGCAAATAAATGGAAGTAGGCTGAGCCTTCGGGGCAAGTGTTTTATCAGCCGGCAACAGGTACTGACCTGTGGACTTGAGAACCAGACGTTCTTCGCGACCATTGCGCCAGAGCACCACTTGGGAAACCTCGACACGACGTAAAACACTGCCACCTGGCAAGCGCTCACCCACTTTGTAAAAACGTGCCTCATTGGCACCGGCCAGCAGCGCAAGGGATTCCCCCTGGCTGGAAACAATACTGGCGCGTAACTCCAGGGGCTCGGCGCTGCGCGCCAACTCGCCTTGAGGCGCAAAGCCGAGCACGGTCGCGATGCCATCAGGCTTGAACGTGACGGGCACCTGAGCGGTGGCAGCCTTGGCCGGCACGGCTACCGGAGCCGCCCGTACTGACTGGCGGTACGACCACTCTTGCCAGGCCTGATAAGTGCCGTAGCTCAAAGGTAAACCCACCAGGCACATGCCCAGAATGACCCGGACATAGCGGGTGGATACGACTGCTGAAATGTTCAAAACCTGATCATCCGTGTGCCCGTACAGCCTGTAATAAACCGAAAATACATTTACTGCGCGTCAGGAAAACATGCCCTTGAGCACCGGATTACCCGACAGCTGATGCTTGATCACCGCCGCCACATGCATGACCAACAGCAACGCCAGGCAGTAACAGGCCATGTTGTGGGAGAGGGAAAACCAGCCAAGAATTTGGGGGTCCGCTATCAAAGCCGGAATCGAAAACAAACCAAACACATTAATATCGCGATCCATCATCAGGATTCCCGAGACCATAACTACCGCGGTCGATAAATAAATCATCGCGTGGGCGAGAAACGCCGCGTACTGCATCACATCTTTTGACTTAAATACGTCGGCATAACCTCTGCCGAACGACACGTACATTCTGAAAAAGAACACAGGGGTAAATAACGTGGCCAAAGCAACATTAAACGCACCAATCGCGTGTTTAACATCCGCCGACTTCGTCACCAGGGCCGCGTAATAACCTGACGCCATCAACCATAAAATAATAATCATCGAAACAGCATGTAGCCATTTCTGCAAAGTTGAATATTTTGCATTACTCACAGGTACAGCCTCTTTGTAACTTATCAGATACTTTTTAGTCTCCACCAGCCCTAAAATTGGATAAACAAGGCCGAACCGTTTAATAAAACGATTCGACCTTGGGCAGTTTTATTGCATTTCAATCCAGGCATCAGCCCAGTTCGAACCTACACCTGGCTCATAGCCATTGGCACTCGGAGAATACAGACCACACCAGCCCGAGAACGGGAACGGCTTGCACTCGTAAACCTTGTCGGTTTTCGGCTGGAGCACCTTGGTGCCGGCCTTGTATTCCTTGATACCTTCAGGGAATACAGCGTCGAACTCGTGCTTGGCAGCTTCACCAGTCAACGTCAGATCAACATTCTTCTGCAGGCTATTACGACCGTCTTCGGTAATGGCAGTCACGATCAGCTTGTGCGCACCGGGTGCGCCGAGCACTGCAACATCTACCGTCGAATTGGACGCATCAAGGGTTTGCTTCGTGGTGCCTACGGCCTTGGTGCCTTCATAAACAGTCGCGGTCACGGTGATTTTTTTGTTGGTCATCACAGTGAAGCTGACTTTTCCACGTCCATTGTCCAGTGTGTACTCTGGTGCAACATCGTGAATCATCACCGAGAACGTTGGGTCCGGCACCATAGTGGTCTGCACTTCGTAGCGGGTCACACCGCTCTCTGGCTGGGCGAACAAGGTGTTGGCGCCTTTGATCGGCTCAATCTCGCCCGCCTCGTTACGAACGCCTGCACGTACTGGCTTTTCGGCCGCATTCACGGCTTGGGCCAATTTATGCGACCAGTTTTCAGGCTTGCCTTCTTCTACCGAGTTAATGTTGACGGAGAAGGTGTATTCAGCGCTGTCGGTGCTGCCAGTCAGGGCACGAGCCTTGACCGAGTCACCCGGCAACAGCTTCTGGTTAAGCGGGATGACACCCACGCTCTTGAAACCGTCCGGATACGCATCTTCAGCGGTGATATTCACATCGACCACGTCGTAAAAGGCTGCCGGAGTGTCATCGACAGTCCAGGCACCCAGAATCACATGATGGCCACTGCGATCTTCAGGGATTTCACAAGCATGTTTCTGCTTGATCTGACCAGTGCCGCCAATCGAACCGTCAATAGGCACCGCGCCGCCGCCGTCTGCGCTGCAGAACGGCGTGCTGTCAAACGTTGCACGAGTCAGCGGTTGAGTAGAGTCCCAGCCCGCTTTGGTGATGAAGTATTCCCACTTGGTGGTTTTATGCGCGGCAGTGAAGAACCAACTGAACTCAGTGTTGCGGTCTTTGATTTCAGTCAGGTGCCAGCGATCTGGAGACTGAGCATTCATGGCTGAGAAGGTGTTGTTGCCGCCACTCGGGATCTTGCCATCAGCCGGGCTGTCAGAGCTGGTTGGAAAACCTTTAGGCCCTTCACCTACCGTCTGTGGTTCATATTCAGCAGGACCACATTCGGTGTTCAGCTTCAACTTACACGCATAAGCACGCGAAGGAGGGCTGTCCATATAGCCATGAGCCGCTGCCTGTTGAGACGCAAACATCGCTGCCATCAACGTCAACGAAGATGCACACCCCATCAAAGTTCGAGACTTTGTACGTGCCAGATTCATTTCAAAACCCATATTATTTTCTACCAGGCAATAAAAGTTCGCGTACACCTTATCGATGCACGTCATTAACAACTCAACAACATGACAGCCAGATTTCCCCTACAAGCGACTACAATAATTAAGGAAAAGTCCTTCAGCACTTCCCCTCAAAGTTAAATAACAAGTAATCGTCCGTTTTGGAGGTGGGATATTTTACTTTGTTGCGTTCTTTTATATGTAGGCCCCACCCTAATGCCTTGTAGGAAAAAACTTAAGATCGTAGGTGTATCGACTTAAACAGTTGTATCAAACAAGTTTATTCGTTAGACATTAATGAGCCTGGCAGGCTCCAGAATGACAATCGCACAAACAAAAACGCCCGGCATAAGCCGGGCGTCAAGGGAAGTAACAAACACGTTTTACACGTGATATTGCCCCGAGAACTCGTGTACTGCGCTGATGAAGGCGCCAGCGTGCTCGGGTTTCACCTCTGGGGTGATGCCGTGGCCCAAGTTGAACACGTGGCCTGAGCCAGTGCCGTAGCTGGCGAGAATGCGTTTGACCTCGGTGCGGATGGCCTCGGGGTTGGCGTAGAGCACGGTCGGGTCCATGTTGCCTTGCAGCGCGACCTTGTTGCCTACGCGTTGACGGGCTTCGCCCAGGTCGCAAGTCCAGTCCAGGCCCAACGCGTCTGCGCCGGCATCAGCAATGCTTTCGAGCCACAGGCCGCCGTTTTTGGTGAACAGGATCACCGGCACTTTGCGCCCTTCGTGTTCACGAATCAGGCCGCTGACGATTTTGCGCATGTAAGCCAGGGAGAACTCCTGATAGGCCGCAGACGACAGGTTGCCGCCCCAGGTGTCGAAGATCTGCACCGCTTGCGCACCGGCCAGGATCTGACCGTTAAGGTACGAAATGACGGACTGCGCCAGCTTGTCGAGCAGCAAGTGCATGGCCTGCGGGGTGTCGTAGAGCATGGCCTTGGTTTTGCGGAAGTCTTTGGACGAGCCGCCTTCAACCATATAGGTGGCCAGGGTCCACGGGCTGCCAGAGAAGCCGATCAACGGCACGCGGCCGTTCAGCTCGCGGCGGATGGTGCTGACCGCGTTCATGACGTAGCCGAGGTCTTTTTGTGGGTCAGGAATCGGCAGGGCTTCAATATCAGCCAAGGTGCTGATGACTTTCTTGAAGCGCGGGCCTTCGCCGGTCTCGAAGTACAGGCCTTGGCCCATTGCGTCGGGAATGGTCAGAATGTCGGAGAACAAAATGGCCGCATCCAGCTGTGGGAAGCGGTCCAGAGGCTGCATGGTGACTTCACACGCGAATTCGGCGTTCTTGCACAGGCTCATGAAATCGCCGGCCTTGGCGCGACTGGCGCGGTACTCCGGCAGGTAGCGACCGGCCTGACGCATCATCCACACAGGCGTGACATCTACAGGCTGCTTGAGCAGAGCGCGAAGGAAACGGTCATTCTTGAGAACAGTCATGTCGGCATCCGGGAAAAAAGTGTGGGCATTTTCTCAGAGACGGACGCAAAAGGCACGGCAAGAGCCGTGCCTTTTATCTATCGGGGCGATTTGACGCGCCAGGGTGAAGCTTTTCCCTCACCCCAACCCTCTCCCGGAGGGAGAGGGAGCCGTTTTAGGGCGCAACTAAAATCCCGAACACACTACAAATCAGTCCCCTCTCCCTCTGGGAGAGGGAGCCGTTTTAGGGTGTAACGAAAATCTCGAACACACCACAAATCAGTCCCCTCTCCCTCTGGGAGAGGGAGCCGTTTTAGGG
>JAZKIA010000020.1:156-62059 GCA_040385125.1 Pseudomonadota bacterium
AAGCTCATGCGCTGAATCCAAAAACGACTCGGTCAGCTCCCTCTCCCTCCGGGAGGGCGAGGCGACTGATTGGGGAATTCTTTCAGTCGTCGACTACCTGAAGCTCATGCGCTGAATCCAAAAACGACTCGGTCAGCTCCCTCTCCCTCCGGGAGAGGGTTGGGGTGAGGGGTCTTTAATGCCCACAAACGAAAACGCCCCGATCGGGGCGTTTTCTTGTCGGGCCGGGTTAAGCGGCGATCGACAGTTTGAGCTTGTTCATCGCGCTTTTTTCAAGCTGACGAATACGCTCTGCAGATACGTTGTACTTCTGTGCCAGGTCATGCAGCGTGGCCTTTTCTTCGGCCAACCAACGCTGATACAGAATGTCGCGACTGCGGTCATCCAGTACTTCCAGCGCTTCATGCAGGTTGCTGGTGGAGTTATCAGTCCAGTCAGCATCTTCCAATTGGCGCGCCGGGTCGTACCGGTGATCTTCCAGATAGTTGGCTGGCGACTGGAACGCACTGTCATCGTCAGCTTCTGCCGCTGGGTCAAAGGCCATGTCGTGACCAGTCAGCCGGCTTTCCATTTCGCGAACTTCACGTGGCTCTACACCGAGGCTTTCAGCCACACGATGCACTTCATCGTTGTTCAGCCAGGCTAAACGTTTTTTCTGGCTGCGCAGGTTGAAGAACAATTTGCGCTGAGCCTTGGTGGTCGCGACTTTCACGATGCGCCAGTTGCGCAGGATGAACTCGTGAATCTCAGCCTTGATCCAGTGAACAGCAAACGACACCAGACGCACGCCCATTTCAGGGTTAAAACGTTTGACCGCCTTCATCAGGCCGACGTTGCCTTCCTGGATCAGGTCAGCCTGAGCCAGGCCATAGCCCGAATAACTACGGGCGATGTGTACAACAAAACGCAGGTGGGCGAGCACCATCTGCCGAGCCGCCCCAAGATCCTGCTCATAATAGAGACTCTCGGCCAGTTCACGCTCCTGCTCAGGTGTCAGCAATGGAATGCTGTTCACCGTGTTGACATAGGCTTCCAGGTTCGCACCAGGGACCAACGCATACGCAGGTTGCAAAGAAGTGGTCATACGAAAAAACCTCCGTCTTACATAACTCGTGCAGTTCAGCACTGCGAAAGTTGACCGGAAACTGTGAAAAAAGTTCCCAAAAAAAGCTGAAAAGGTCAACCGGCAAAAAAGAAACTACTTAGGCGAAAGCTCACGTAAGTGACGCGCGACTGCAATCCATGCACCGATATACCCTAACAGCACCGCGCCAAGCAAGAGAGACAGACCATCGGCTACCGGCACCCCGGCCAAGGCAAAGTTGCTGCCATACAACCCGGCCAGCCCAACCACTGCGTCGTTGAGCCAGTTCAAGCCGAAAGCCAACACGCCCCAGGAAAGTACACCGGCGCCGAAACCATAGAGCGCGCCCATGTACAGAAACGGCCTACGCACATAGCTGTCTGTACCACCGACCAGCTTGATGACTTCAATCTCGATGCGACGATTCTCGATATGCAAACGAATCGTATTACCGATAACCAGCAGCAAAGCCGATACCAGCAACACCGTCAAGCCAAACACAAAACGATCACCCAATTTGAGGATGGCCGCCAAGCGCTCGACCCAGACTAGATCAAGTTGCGCCTGTTGCACCTTTGGCAACTCTGCCAGCCGCTCGCGCAAGGCTTCAAGGGTGGCTTTATCGACCTCATCGGGAGTCACCAACACCACGCCCGGTAACGGGTTATCAGGCAATTCTTTAAGCGCTTCGCCAAGCCCTGACTGCTGTTGGAACTCTTCAAGGGCTTTGTCGCGGCTGATAAATTCTGCGTCAGCAACCCCGGGCATACCTTTGATCTGATTGCTCAGTTGCTCGCCCTGCTCGCTGCTGGCATCCAGTTGCAGGTACAACGAAATCTGCGCCGCACGCTGCCATGAACCGCCCAGACGCTCGACGTTGTTAAGCAACAACGACAACCCCATCGGCAAACTCAAGGCAACCGCCATCACCAGGCAGGTAAAGAAACTGCCAATCGGCTGTTTGCCAAGGCGCTTCAGGCTGTCGAGCAAACTGGCACGATGCGCCTCAACCCAGGCGTGAAACAACATGCCAAAGGTCGGGCCATCATCTTCGTCATGACTTTTCTTTTTCGGCGGCTGCGGATCGGCGGCCTTGGGGGCCACACGCTCAGAAACCTTTGGGCTGCGTGTTGCACTCATTGGGCAGACTCCCCGTCGCCAATCAATCGCCCGCGTTGCAAGGTAAGCATGCGGTGGCGCATCCGGGCGATCAGCGCCAGGTCATGGCTGGCAATCAGTACGCTGGTGCCCAAACGGTTGATGTCTTCGAATACACCCATGATTTCCGCCGCCAAACGCGGGTCGAGGTTACCGGTGGGTTCATCGGCCAACAGCAAGGCCGGACGATGCACGATAGCGCGAGCAATACCGACACGTTGTTGCTGGCCTGTGGACAAGTCACCGGGGTACAGATCGGTTTTGTCCGACAGCGCCACGCGCTCCAGTGCCGAGTCCACACGCTTGACGATTTCAGCCTTGGAAAGACCAAGAATTTGCAACGGCAAGGCAACGTTGTTGAACACCGTGCGATCAAACAGCAGTTGGTGGTTCTGGAACACCACACCGATCTGGCGACGCAGAAAAGGGATCTGCGCGTTGCTGATCTGCCCCAGGTCCTGCCCCGCCAGCAGCAGTTTGCCAGTGGTTGGGCGCTCCATCGCCAGCAACAGCCGCAGCAAAGTACTTTTGCCTGCGCCAGAGTGGCCAGTGACGAAAAGGAACTCGCCGCGACGGACCCGAAAGCTCAGCTCGTGCAGGCCCACGTGTCCATTTGGATAGCGTTTACCGACCTGCTCGAAACGAATCATGGACGCTCCCGCTCCGCGAATAGGGCTTGGACAAAGGGTTCGGACTCAAAATCACGCAAATCATCAATGCCTTCACCGACACCGATATAACGAATCGGGATATTGAACTGCTTGGCCAGGGCGAAAATCACCCCACCCTTGGCCGTCCCATCGAGCTTGGTCAACGCCAGGCCGGTGAGGGGTACAGTCTGGTTGAACTGTCGGGTCTGGCTGATGGCGTTCTGACCGGTGCCAGCATCGAGTACCAGCAGCACTTCGTGCGGGGCCTCTGCGTCGAGCTTGCCCATCACCCGGCTGACTTTCTTCAACTCTTCCATCAAATTGTCTTTGGTGTGCAAGCGTCCGGCGGTATCCGCGATCAATACGTCGATACCACGGGCCTTGGCTGCCTGTACTGCGTCAAAGATTACCGAAGCCGAGTCAGCACCGGTGTGCTGGGCAATTACCGGAATATTGTTGCGCTCGCCCCACACCTGCAATTGCTCAACCGCCGCTGCACGGAATGTATCACCGGCAGCCAGCATGACTTTCTTGCCCTCAAGCTGCAGCTTCTTGGCCAGTTTGCCGATGGTGGTGGTTTTACCCGCCCCATTGACGCCCACCACCAAAATCACGAACGGCTTGCTCTGCGCTTCTATTTTCAGCGGCTGCTCTACCGGCTTGAGCATAGCGGCCAGCTCGGCTTGCAACGATTTGTACAGCGCATCAGCATCGGTCAGCTGCTTGCGAGCAACCTTTTGCGTCAGGTTTTTAATGATCACCGAGGTGGCTTCAACGCCAACGTCTGCGGTCAGCAAGCGGGTTTCGATCTCGTCGAGCAGGTCGTCATCGATAATCTTTTTGCCCAGAAACAGGCTGGCCATGCCTTCGCCAATACTGGCGCTGGTCTTGGACAGACCTTGCTTGAGACGGGCAAAGAAACCGGTTTTAACTTCTGGAGCAGGTGCAGGTGCAGGTGCAACCACCACAGGGACTGGCTCAGGGGCGAGCACCACAACCGGAGCAACAATGGCAATCGGCTCTGGCTCTGGCTCTGGCTCTGGCTCTGGCTCTGGCTCTGGCTCTGGCTCTGGCGTAACAGGCTCGACGAACGGCTCAATGACCTCAAGCACTTCAACCACAGGTGCGGCGGCGATCACAGGCTCGGCAACGACCCCTTCAACCAGCGTCGGGATCGGCGGCACGATATGCGGCGCCTGTACGTCCTCGACCAGCGCTACCGGCTCTTCCGGAACTGGCAAGGGTGGCCACGGCTCTGGCTCAAGAGCAACCTGCGGCTCGACCGCAGGCGCAGTTGGCGCCACCACCACTTCAAGCGTCGGCTCGGCGACCACCGCAGTGGCCTCGATCAACGGCTGCGGGGTGATTTCAGGCGCAGGCGCGGGCTGTTCAACGACGGTTTCCTGCGGCTTTCTGCGCAGCCATCCGAACAGGCCTTTTTTCTCGCCAGCCGCAGCTGGGTTCTTCTTGTCGTCGTTGGAACCAAACATGGAGGACGGCTATCTCATCGTAGCGACGCGCCACTGTGGCGCCCCGGCAAATAATATTCGGTGTGAAAAAGACTGTTTTTTTGTCAGCTCGTTCGCACGTAACTGGTTAAGAGGGTAAAACGCGCCTCTAAAACTTCGTCTTAACTCGGAACTGGAACGGGAAAATCGGCAAAAAAGCGAAATTTACCGAGATAAATCCACACTTCAAAGCAGGCTTCTATACTGCCCGACCAAACGTCGTCTGATCGGCACGAGCCTGATAGGCGTGGCCGCGAGTAAAACGGATCAGTATCCTAGCATCTCCTCACCCGCAGACGCTAAGGCCAAGCGGACAGCCCAACAGGTTAAAAAACGAATGAATGCTCTAGCCCGCCGCGCTGCTGGCCTGTTGCTCAGCACAGTTTTTCTCCCGCTTTCGGCCCTCGCGGCCGAACCGCAACCCACCCATGAGTTTCGCCTGGAAAATGGCCTTAAAGTCATCGTGCGTGAAGATCACCGTGCGCCGGTGGTGGTTTCTCAGGTTTGGTACAAAGTCGGTTCAAGTTATGAGACGCCGGGCAAGACAGGTCTGTCCCATGCCCTTGAGCACATGATGTTCAAAGGCAGCAATAAAGTTGGCCCCGGTGAAGCCTCGTTGATCCTGCGCGACCTCGGCGCCCAGGAAAACGCGTTCACCAGCGACGACTACACCGCGTACTACCAGGTGCTCGCCCGTGACCGCCTGGGCGTGGCCTTCGAACTCGAAGCCGACCGCATGGCCAGCCTTCGCCTGCCGCCTGAAGAGTTCAAGCGCGAGATTGAGGTCATCAAGGAAGAACGCCGCCTGCGTACCGATGACCAGCCGATGAGCAAGGCGTACGAACTGTTCAGTGCCATGGCCTACCCGTCCAGCGGCTACCACACGCCGACCATCGGCTGGATGGTCGACCTGGAGCGCATGAACGTCAGCGAACTGCGTGCCTGGTACGAAGAGTGGTACGCCCCCAACAACGCCACGCTGGTGGTGGTTGGTGACGTGACCCCGGATGAAGTCAAAGCCTTGGCTCAGCGCTATTTCGGCCCGGTGCCAAAACGCGAGATCCCGGTTGCGAAAGCACCTCTGGAACTGGCCACCCCCGGCGAGCGCCTGCTCAAGATCCACGTACAGACCCAACTGCCAAGCCTGATGATGGGCTTTAATGTGCCCAGCGTTTCAACGGCCAAAGACCCGCTCACCGCCAATGCCCTGCGCCTGATTTCAGCGCTGCTGGACGGCGGCTACAGCGCACGTATGCCGGCCCAGCTGGAGCGCGGCGAAGAATTGGTGTCAGGTGCTTCGTCCAGCTACGACGCCTTCACCCGTGGCGACAGCCTGTTCATGCTTTCGGCAATGCCCAACAGCCAGAAAAAAGTCACTCTGGCTCAGGCTGAAGCCGGCCTGTGGCGCTTGCTCGACGACCTGAAAAAGACCCCGCCGACGACTGAAGAGCTGGAACGCGTTCGCGCACAGGTCATCGCGGGGCTGGTGTACGAGCGTGACTCGATCACCTCTCAAGCCACGTCGATTGGCCAATTGGAAACCGTCGGTCTGTCCTGGAAGCTGATGGACACCGAACTGGCTGACCTGCAGAAGGTCACTCCAGCCGATATCCAGCAAGCTGCCCGTACCTACTTCACTCGCGACCGCCTCAGCGTTGCGCATGTACTGCCCGAGGAGAAAACCCATGAGTGAGCGTAAAGGTTCCCGCTACGCCCTGCTCGGTCTGAGCGCCGCCGTACTGGTCGGCGCACTCGGCTATTATTTCGCCAACCCTGGCGCGTCGGTGGCCAGCCCCGCGCTGGAAAACGCCAAGGCCGAGCACAAACTCGAATCCCTGGCCGAACTCGACGGCAAGGCCCCCAGCCACCGCGCGCTGAACGTGCAAACCTGGAAAACCGCCGAAGGCGCCAAGGTGCTGTTCGTCGAAGCCCGGCAATTGCCGATGTTCGACCTGCGCCTGACCTTCGCGGCAGGCAGCAGCCAGGACGACAACACCCCCGGCCTGGCCCTGCTGACCAACGCCATGCTTAACGAAGGTGTGGCGGGTAAAGATGTCGGCGCTATCGCCCAGGGCTTTGAAGGTTTGGGTGCCGATTTCGGTAATGGCGCATACCGCGACATGGCGGTTACGTCACTGCGCAGCCTGAGCGACGTCGATAAGCGCACACCTGCGCTTAACCTGTTTGCCGAGGTCGTGGGCAAACCCACATTCCCGGCCGACTCTCTGGCGCGAATCAAAAACCAGTTACTGGCCAGCTTTGAGTTCCAGAAGCAAAACCCTGGAAAACTGGCCAGCAATGAACTGTTCGTGCGCCTGTACGGCAACCACCCGTATGCCCACCCCAGCGACGGCACACCTGAAAGCATCACCTCAATTACTGTCGACCAGCTCAAGGCCTTCCACAACAAGGCTTACAGCGCGAGTAATGCCGTGATCGCAATCGTAGGCGACCTGTCCCGAGCTGAAGCCGAAACCATTGCAGCCCAAGTGTCAGCTGCGCTGCCTAAAGGCACCGCGGTTGCCAAAACGCCAGTACCGGCAGAGCCCAAGGCTGACGCGAAGCATATCGAGTTCCCGTCCAAGCAAACCCACTTGCTGCTGGCCCAATTGGGCATTGACCGTGACGATCCGGACTATGCAGCGTTGTCGCTGGGCAATCAGATCCTCGGCGGCGGCGGTTTTGGCACACGCCTGATGACCGAAGTACGTGAAAAACGCGGCCTGACCTATGGCGTGTATTCGGGCTTCAGCCCGATGCAAGCGCGTGGCCCATTCATGATCAACCTGCAAACCCGCGCCGAATTGAGCGAAGGCACACTCAAATTGGTGCAAGACATTTTGGCTGACTACCTGAAAAATGGTCCGACGCAAAAAGAACTCGACGATGCCAAACGTGAATTGGCCGGCAGCTTCCCGCTGTCGACTGCCAGCAACGCCGCCATCGTCGGCCAACTGGGCGCAATGGGCTTCTATGATTTGCCTTTGGACTATCTGGAAACCTTCATGCAGCAGTCCCAAAACCTGACCACCGAGCAGGTCAAGGACGCCATGAACAAGCACCTGAGCGCCGACAAAATGGTCGTAGTGACCGCCGGCCCAACCGTGCCGCAGAAACCACTGCCACCTCCTACCGATAAACCTTCAGAGCAACCTCTTGGGGTTCCGGAGCATTAATGGCAAAGCAAAAATACACATCGCACACTGGCGCAGGCCAGTTGCGCATCATTGGCGGTGAATGGGGCAGTCGCAAACTGAGCTTCCCAAATGCAGAGGGCCTGCGCCCGACGCCGGACCGCGTGCGTGAAACGCTGTTCAACTGGCTGGCCCCATACATCGGTGGCGCCAAGGTGCTCGACGTCTTCACCGGCAGCGGCGCACTGTTCCTCGAAGCGCTGTCGCGCGGCGCGGCCAAAGGCGTGGCACTGGACAGCAACCGTGACGCAATCTCCAGCCTGCGCGAGCACATGGGCACCTTGCGTTGCACCAAGGGCGACGTTCAGCAGACCAATGCGCTGAATTACCTGGCAACACCGCCAACCGACGTATTTGACGTGGTGTTCCTTGACCCGCCGTTCAACCTCGACCTGCTCAAGCCCGCTTGCGACTTGCTGGAACAAAATGGCTGGCTGGCTGAAGACGCCTGGGTCTACACCGAAAGTGAACGTCGTCCTTCAGAACTGGGCTTGCCGGCCAACTGGCGCTTGCACCGCGAACAAAAAGCCGGCGGCGTGAATTACGCCCTGTGGCAACGTGAAGCGGCTGCGGCTGGCGTCGCTGAGTAATCTGTAGGAGCGAGCTTGCTCGCGATCCAATCAATGCGGTGTATCTGAAAAAACGCAGCGATGCCATCGCGAGCAAGCTCGCTCCTACACATCAGGTTTAACCCGCCCTATATATCTACCGCACCACCCCGTGTGCGGTATCGCATTCTGTCTGTTCTAACAACTGTTCTAGAACAATGGAATGTGAAACATGAAGCCAGCAACTCCCAACGTGACCCGCGAGTTCACCCTCGACAATGGCTTGCGCATCATCGTGCGTGAAGATCACCGCACCCCGGCCATCTGCGCCTCGCTGTTCCATAAAGTCGGCACCCGCAACGATCCTCAAGGCCAACGAGGCCTGGCCTACATCACTGGCGGCGCCGCGTCTCAGGACAAAGCCCGGATAGAAGCCATCGAAGGCATGGCCAATGGCTGGCTTGATTACGATGTCAGCACTTACAGCCTTGAAGCACCACGTACGGCCCTTTCACCGGTTCTAGAGTTGCTGGCGGCCCGAATGGCAGCGCCGGTTCTGTCGCAAGAACGACTCAACAACGGTATCAGGCGCACCCAAGAGCTGGAACTTGCAGAGCCCTTTTTCACCTCAGACTTGTGGATAACTCCAGCATTCGAAGAGCTGATCTTTCCACACGCAGGCCCTGTGTATAAGTTCGGCAATGTCGATCAACTCACCGTGGCGGACGTCTTGCGCTTCCACGAAGAGGGCTACGCCCCCAACAACTCGATTCTGGTAGTCACAGGTGATGCAACGCTCGAAGACGTGCAACCTGTAGTCCAAGCGTTTTTTGGCGATCTGCCACGCGTCAATGACATCAGCCCGGTGGAAACAACCTCACCCCAAACTCACCCCCGCGAACGCACGATCACCCAATACCTCGATACCGAGTTCCCACGCCTGCAAATGGTCTTCAATACACCCAGCCTGACAACGGCCACAGACCCGCGTGACATTCCCGCCCTGCATGTCATCAGCGCACTGCTGACCTCTGGCCCTCAAGCCTGGATTCCCACACGCTTGCCCGATGGCGAAAAAAACCTGAGCAGCATCATCTCGCGCCTGCCAGCCTATCGCCACGGCGATGACCTCTTGCTGATCGCGACCACCGTCAGTGAGAACAGCTCAATGCCGCTACAACACATCCAGAAAGACATCGAGCAAGTGCTGGATGTACTCAAAACCGACCTTCTGGATGATGCCACCCTGGAATATGGCCGCAACCATGCCATCGGCAAACTCCAGGACCTGGATACCCTCGAAATACAGGCATCGATTATTGGCAACCTTGCAGCCATAGGGCTGCCCTGGAAACTGCTCGACACCGAAGAGCAAGACCTGCAAAGCGTTACTGCAGAGGACGTGCAAAGGGTCGCCAGTATGTTCCTCACACCTGAACGCCTGAGCGTGGCGTACATCCTGCCGCAACAGGCATAACCGGAGTCGGGCACGACGCAAGTGACTGAACACAGTTACAAGTCGACTAATTGAGTAGCGTGCGCCCAACACACCCCTTGGGCGACAGGCCTCGATTGTGGCAACTTAAGCACACCGCCGTATCCGTCCCCTGATGAGAACTTCAGTGCCCTCTTTCACCGCTCATGCCTCACCACTTGAACCGTTTGTCCCAGCCTCGGGCTTCGGCAATCCTCATTTGCAAACCTTGTGGGGCCCGATATTGCGGCGCAAGCCCGTACTTGAGCACCGGCGTGAACGACTGTGGCTGGAAGATGGCGATTTTCTTGATCTGGACTGGCACGGCACACCCTCGGCCTATGCGCCAGTGGTGCTGGCGCTGCACGGGCTGACCGGTTCTTCAGGCTCGCACTATGTGCTGGGCCTGCAAAATACTCTCGCCGCTCAAGGCTGGACCAGTGTCGCACTCAACTGGCGCGGCTGCTCGGGGGAGCCCAACCTGTTGGCTCGCAGCTACCATTCTGGCGCCAGCGAGGATCTGGCGGCAGTCGTGGCTCATTTGCGCGCCACGCATCCGATGGCACCGCTGTATGCCGTGGGCTATTCACTGGGTGGCAATGTGTTGCTCAAGTATCTGGGCGAAAGTGGCCCCGACAGTGGTCTGCAAGGCGCCGTGGCGGTGTCGGTGCCGTTCCGGCTAGACCAGTGCGCCGATCGCATTGCGCTCGGCTTTTCCCAGGTGTATCAGGCGCACTTCATGCGCGAGATGCTGGCCTACGTCAAAAACAAAAAAAGTCAGTTTCTGCTCGACGCCAGGCATGAGGCTCTGGACACCTTGACCAAGCTGGGTTCGGTGAAGTCCCTGAGCAAACTGCGCACCTTTTGGGACTTCGACGACAAGGTGACCGCCCCGCTTAACGGCTATCTGAACGCTGAGGATTACTACCGCCGCGCCTCTAGCCGTTACTTTTTGGGCACCATCGACACGCCGACCCTGATTATCCAGTCCGAGGACGACCCGTTCGTGTTCAAACACAGCATCCCCGAGGCCAGTGAACTGTCGGCGTGTACGCAACTGGAGTTGCACGCCAAGGGCGGACATGTCGGTTTTCTGGAAGGCTCACTCGGGAAGCCCAAGTACTATCTGGAGCGGCGTATCCCACAGTGGCTGGCCGACCTCAATCGCCAGTAGCAACCCCGCGTGCAGGGTCGTTGATCCACTCACTCCACGAACCGGCATACAGCTTGCCCAATGGATAACCCGCCAGCCCCAGTGCAAACAGGTTATGGCACGCCGTCACGCCCGAGCCGCAGTACGCCACCAACTCATCGGGCGAACGCCCGGCGAGTTTTTCTGCAAAACGCTGTTTGAGCTGATCGGCAGGCAAAAAACGCCCCGTACTGTCGAGGTTTTCGCTGAACGCCGCACACTGCGCACCCGGAATATGCCCGGCGACAGGGTCAATGGGTTCAACTTCACCGCGAAAACGCGGCTGAGCACGGGCGTCGAGCAAGGTCATCGCCGGGTCGCCCAGACGCTTTTGCAAGTGCTGCGCGTCCAGCAACAAGTGCTTGTCGGGTTTGCCCTCGAAATTGCCGCGCAATGTCACCACAGCATCCAGGCTGAGCGGGAAACCTGCCGCGTGCCAGGCCTTGAGACCGCCATCGAGGATAAATACACCGTCGCGCTTGCCCAGCCAGGCCAGCAACCACCATGCCCGCGCTGCAAAAGCACCCGGGCCGTCGTCATACAGCACCACGTCGCTATCGGCGTTGATGCCCCACGCCCGCAGTTGCTCAAGCAAAGCCTTCGGGTCGGGTAACGGATGACGCCCGGTCACACCTTTGATCACCGGCCCACTCAAGTCACGCTCAAGGTCGGCAAACTGCGCGCCGCCAATGTGCCCTTCGGCATAGCTACAGCGGCCGTAGTCCGGGTCTTCAAGGGCAAAGCGACAATCCAGAATAACCAGACCGGGGCGCTCTTGACGTTCATTCAGAGCATGAGGACTGATCAGTTGCGCAACGGGCATAGTGAACTCCAAAGGGCTGAAATACAGAGGTTAATCGTGCAACGCGTCTTCCAGAGGGACGTAGTATTCCTTGATCAACTCATCGACCGCTTCACGGGCCTGGTCGGTGACAAAGCCCGACTCCAGCACCAGCAGTTGATACACCCCGCGTTTGATCGCGCGCTCACTGAGCTGCTCGCTGTTCTCGCGGGCGGTACACAGGAAGCTGACCCACGAGGTGAGGATAATCCACGCATTAAGGGTCAATGACTCGATTTCCTGCGGGGTCATGCGCAGGATTCCGGCAGCGACGAACCCCGAATAAATCATCTGCGCCTGTGTCAGGCACTGTTGCGAAAAGAGCCGATAACGAGCGGCCAACTCACGGTCGCTGAGCAGGAAATGCTCAATATCTCGGTACAAAAAGCGATACCGCCACATGGCATCGAGCAGCCTCTGCAAGTAAAAGCGCTTGTCGTCGACAGTGAGCGCACGCCCTTCAGGAGGGTGCAGAAAACTCGACACCAGCGTCTCGTACTCACCGAACAGCACCGAAATAATCGCCTGCTTGTTGGGGAAGTGGTAATACAGATTGCCCGGCGAAATTTCCATGTGGGCCGCAATGTGGTTGGTGCTGACGCTGCGCTCACCCAACTGGTTAAACAGCTCCAAACTGCTGTTGATGATGCGCTGGCTGGTCTTTATTCGTATGTCCATGGGCTTGGGCTTCAAGTAATGCCAACGGGCATCTTACGACCTAACCTGAGATCGATAAACAGCAGACAAGCAGACCCTTTGATTGACAACTTAGAGTAACGACTCTAAAAATAAAGCCACTCTAATAAAAACAATTCACCGGGAGCGCTCCATGCCTGTCGACAGTGCCTACCTGCAAAGCACTTCACCCCTGCCAAGTGATCTGCAATCCCTGCTCGACAAGCAGCGTCAGGCCTACGCAACCCATCCATTGCCGCCACTTGCACAGCGCCAGCAATGGCTAAAAAGTCTGCGCCGTCTGTTAAGCGACGAGCGGGAAGTACTGATCGATGCCATCAGTCAGGACTTTAGCCACCGCAGCCCCGACGAAACCCTGTTTGCCGAGCTGATGCCCAGCCTGCACGGTATTGATTACACCCTGCGACACCTCAAGCGCTGGATGAAACCTTCGCGACGCAACGTGGGCGTGATGTTCCAGCCCGCCAGCGCCCAGGTGGTGTATCAGCCGCTGGGGGTGGTCGGAATTATCGTGCCGTGGAACTACCCGGTTTACCTGGCAATTGGCCCGTTGATCGGCGCATTGGCTGCCGGCAACCGGGTGATGCTCAAACTCAGCGAATTCACCCCGGCCACCGGGCACTTGCTCAAGGACTTGCTGGGGCGCATCTTCCCCGAAGACATGGTTGCCGTAGTGCTGGGCGAAGCCGATGTGGCCGTGGAATTTTCAGGCCTGGCGTTCGATCACTTGCTGTTCACCGGCTCCACCCACGTGGGCAAGTTGGTGATGCGTGCCGCGGCCGAAAATCTGACCCCGGTAACCCTGGAACTGGGCGGCAAGTCGCCCGCGATTGTCTCGGTCGATGTACCGCTTAAAGACGCGGCTCAGCGCATTGCCTGGGGCAAAACCCTGAACGCCGGGCAAACCTGTATCGCCCCGGATTACGTGCTGGTGCCACAGGAGCGGGTCGAGGGCTTTGTTGACGCGTACCGTCAGGCTATCCACAGTTTTTATCCCACGCTGATCGACAACCCGGACTACAGCGCAATCATCAACCAGCGCCAGATGGCCCGACTGGAACATCTGCAAACCGACGCCACACTCAAGGGCGCACGCCTGATCCCTCTGTATGAACAAGGCCAAGGGCAACGCATGCCCCACGCGCTGGTGTTGGATGTAAACGACGATATGCAAATCATGCAGGACGAAATCTTCGGCCCGCTGCTGCCCATCGTCGCTTACACCGATCTGGATCAGGCGCTGGCCTATATCAACGCCCGACCACGTCCACTCGCGCTGTATTACTTCGGCTATGACAAGCGCGAACAGCAGCGCGTCATCCAGCTCACCCACTCAGGTGGCGTGTGCATCAACGAAACCCTGCTGCATGTGGCCATCGACGACCTGCCGTTCGGTGGCGTTGGGCACTCCGGCATGGGGCACTACCACGGTCACGAAGGCTTTTTGACCTTCAGCAAGGCCAAGGGCGTGCTGATCAAGCAACGCTGGAACAGCTCGTTGATGATTTATCCGCCCTATGGCCGTCAACTGGTACGTCTGATCCAGAAGCTGTTTATCCGCTAGTTTCACAGTCAAAGGTGGGCCTTTGCATGTCTGAATCCAGTGTTGAAACGGCGCTGATTTCGCGTCGTGGCGCGTTAAAAATCGGCCTGTGCGCCAGCGCTTTTCTGGCCACTGCCAGCTTGGGCGCCAGCCTCAGCGGCTGTTCGGCTGACACCCGTGCACGCGGCTTTGCTGTGTTGCGCAGCAGCGATATGGCGTTCTTGCGGGCGCTGATCCCGGTGATGCTGGCCGCCAGCGTCGCAGCAAACGCCATGCCCGAGGCGACTGATGCCACATTGCATCAGCTGGACAGCAATCTCGATCATCTATCCCCTGAACTGCTCAAACTGACTCAGCAGCTGTTCGATGTGCTGGCCATGCCCGTGACCCGCGGTCCGCTGACGGGTGTGTGGGGCAGTTGGGAAAAGGCCAGCCCCGAGCAGATCAAAGACTTTTTACAGCGCTGGCAAAACAGCAGCCTGAACCTGCTGCGCATGGGCCACGGCTCGCTGCTGCAACTGGTGATGATGAGCCGATACGAGCGCCCCGAGTCGTGGGCGCATTGCGGCTATCCCGGCCCGCCAAAAATATAAAAAAACAACAAAAAAACCTGCCAAGGGTGGAAACCGCTTATGCCCGTACCCGATCCGTTCCGTGAAGGCCTGGCCCGAGGCTGGAAAACCTATGATGGCTCGCAACTCGACAACGATCTGACCCTTGAAGCCGATGTCGCCATCATCGGCAGTGGCGCCGGGGGCGGCACCACAGCTGAAATACTCAGCGCGGCGGGTTACAAAGTGTTGTTGATCGAAGAGGGCCCGCTCAAAACCAGCAGCGATTTCACCCTGCTCGAAAATGTGGCCTACGCCAGCCTGTATCAGGAAGGCATCGGGCGCATGAGCAAAGACGGCGCCATCAGCATTCTGCAAGGCCGGGCGGTGGGCGGCACGACGTTGGTCAACTGGGCATCGAGCTTTCGTACGCCACCGCAGACCCTGGAACACTGGGCCCGCGAGCATGATGTCGTCGGCCACAGCAGCGAGCAGATGGCCCCGTGGTTTGAGCATATGGAACAGCGTCTGGGCGTCGCCCCTTGGCTGATCCCGCCCAACGCCAACAACGAAGTGATCCGCAATGGTTGTGAAAAGCTCGGCTACAGCTGGCACGTGATTCCACGCAACGTGCGCGGCTGCTGGAACCTGGGTTATTGCGGCATGGGCTGCCCGACCAACGCCAAACAATCGATGCTGGTAACCACTATCCCGGCGACCCTCGAAAAAGGCGGCGAGCTGCTGTACCTGGCCCGTGTCCAGCGACTATTGATCAGCGGCGATCAGGTCACGGGCCTGGAATGCCAAGGCATGGACAGCCGCTGCGTAGCGCCCAATGGCCGAAAAATAACGGTCAAGGCGCGGCATTACGTACTGGCGGGTGGTGGTATCAACAGCCCCGGCCTGCTGATGCGCTCAGACGCCCCCGACCCACACACGCGACTCGGCAAACGCACCTTTCTGCATTTGGTTAACTTCTCTGCGGCGAAGTTTCCTGGCGCGATCAACCCATTTTATGGGGCGCCACAGTCGATCTACTCCGATCACTTTCAGTGGCAAGACGGCACCACCGGCCCAATGGGCTACAAACTCGAAGTGCCGCCGCTGCACCCGGCCCTGGCTGCCACTATTTTTGCCAGCTATGGCCAGACCAGCGCCGAATATATGGCCCAGTTGCCCAATACCCACATGATGCTGGCGTTGATGCGCGACGGGTTTCACCCCGACAGCCCCGGCGGCAGTGTCGAGTTACGCGGTGATGGCAGCCCGGTGCTCGATTACACCCTCACGCCGTACGGTTGGGAGGGATTGAAGCGCGCCTTCCACAGCATGGCCGAAATCCAGTTTGCCGCGGGCGCCACAGCGGTCATGCCACTGCACAGCGATGCGCAGTACATGAGCAGCCTGAGCGAAACACGTGACCGAATCGACAATTTGAGCCTTGAGTTGTACCGCACCCGCCTTGCCAGTGCCCATGTAATGGGTGGCTGCGCGATGGGCGAAAATCCGAAAATGGCCGTCACCGACAGCCTCGGCCGCCATCATCAATTGCGCAATTTATCGATCCACGACGGCTCGCTATTCCCCACCAGCATTGGCGCCAACCCACAATTGTCGGTGTACGGGCTCACGGCAAAACTCGCAACGCTGTTGGCTGAACGGCTTGGAAATTCATGAAAAAGAACGTATTCGGCGGCGTCTATAGTGCTTTCTTCTTGGAATCGCGACTTGGCCGACCGGTAATGCTGCGATACCATCCGACTCCCCAACGGATTCCCGCCAGGACGACGCGATGAACCGAGTGTTGTACCCAGGTACATTCGACCCTATTACCAAGGGCCATGGCGATTTGGTCGAACGCGCTTCGCGCCTGTTCGATCACGTGATCATTGCAGTCGCTGCCAGCACCAAGAAAAACCCGCTATTCCCTCTGGAACAGCGTGTGGAGCTGGCGCGTGAAGTCACCAAGCACCTGCCCAATGTTGAGGTAGTCGGCTTCTCGACGCTGCTTGCGCATTTCGCCAAAGAACAGAATGCCAATGTCTTTCTGCGTGGCCTGCGTGCCGTGTCGGACTTCGAATACGAGTTCCAGCTGGCGAACATGAATCGTCAACTGGCGCCTGATGTCGAGAGTCTGTTCCTCACGCCATCCGAGCATTATTCGTATATATCGTCGACGTTAGTCCGTGAAATTGCAGTATTAGGCGGCGATATCACCAAGTTTGTGCATCCGATAGTAGCCGACGCCCTGACTGAGCGCTTTCGCAAGAAGTGACCGCTGAAGCGGCGCCCGCGTGCACTGCGGGCGCCAATGCGGCACAATTGTGCGCATTCGATTTCAGCTGCCCGGGCTGACTGCCCCGGCCGGAGTACCCATGTCCCTGATCATCACCGACGATTGCATTAACTGCGACGTCTGCGAACCCGAGTGTCCGAACGCCGCCATCTCCCAAGGTGAAGAGATCTACGTGATCGACCCGAACCTGTGCACCCAGTGCGTGGGCCATTACGATGAGCCGCAATGCCAGCAGGTTTGCCCGGTTGACTGCATCCCACTGGATGAAGCTCACCCGGAAACCGAAGAAGAACTGATGACAAAGTACCGGGCAATCACCGGTAAGGCTTGAGCTACGCATACCCTGTAGGAGCGAGCTTGCTCGCGATGCGGTCGATGCGGTGTAGCTGAAAAACCGCAGCGATTTCATCGCGAGCAAGCTCGCTCCTACACAGAGGGGCTACGTCTGGCAACGCGGGCAGAACACGCTCGCGCGCTGACCCAGTTTGACATCACGCAACTCGGTGCCGCACACCTTGCACGGCGCGTAGCCACGGCCGTACACAAACAGCTCCTGCTGGAAGTAACCAGGCTGGCCATCACCGCCGATAAAGTCGCGCAAGGTCGTGCCACCACGCTCGATGGCGGCTGCCAAAATTCGCTTGATCTCAATCGCCAGCTTTAAATAACGTGCCCGAGAAATGCTCTTGGCCTCGCGGCGCGGGTCGATTCCGGCCGCGAACAGTGCTTCGGTCGCGTAAATATTGCCCACGCCCACCACCACCGCGTTGTCCATGATGAATGGCTTAATCGCCATCGAGCGTTTGCGCGACAGCTGGAACAGACGATCACCGTCAAACAGGTCAGTCAGCGGTTCAGGCCCCAGTTTCACCAGCAACTCGTGGTTGAGTGGATCGAGGCTCCAGAGCATCGCACCAAATCGCCGCGGATCGGTGTAGCGCAAGGCCAGCCCCGACTCCAGCTCAATGTCCACATGCTCATGCTTGGCCGCAGGCAGACCGGCTTCCACCAGCCGCAGGTTACCGGACATGCCCAAATGACTGATCAGCGTTCCGACTTCAGCGTTAATCAGCAAATACTTGGCGCGCCGCTCAACCAGCACAATGCGTTGCCCGGACAACCGCACATCCAGGTCTTCGGGGATCGGCCAGCGCAGGCGCCGCTCACGCACAATCACCCGGCTGACCCGCTGCCCTTCAAGGTGCGGGGCAATGCCACGACGGGTAGTTTCGACTTCAGGTAATTCAGGCATGGGAGCTCCGCAGTCTGGAATAGAGGCGATTCTAGCGGAATTTACCGGCCGGCCGGGCCCGGGATCCGACGCAATGCGCTGAATCAGCCAAGCCTGCAGACTGCGTCTAGGGCTATAATCGCGCCCTTTTCAATACCCGGAGCGACGTCATGTCCCTGCCAAGCCTGCGCCTTAAAGCCAATGCCGATCGACGCCTGCGCGCCGGCCACTTGTGGGTCTACAGCAACGAAATTGATGTAGCCACTACCCCGCTGCACGGCTTCAAGGCCGGCGATCAAGCGGTACTCGAAACCGCCGGCGGCAAGCCGCTGGGCATCGTTGCCATGAGCCCGAACAACCTGATCTGCGCTCGCCTGCTGTCGCGCGACATCAAGTTGCCGCTGGACAAGTCGCTGTTGGTACATCGCCTGAACATGGCTCTGTCCCTGCGCGAGCGCCTGTTCGACAAGCCTTACTACCGCTTGGTGTTCGGCGACTCCGACCTGCTGCCAGGTCTGGTGGTGGATCGTTTCGGCGACATTCTGGTGGTTCAGTTGGCCTCCGCCACCATGGAACAGCATAAAGACGACGTGATCGCGGCCCTGGTGCAAGTCATCAAGCCAAGCGGCATCCTGTTCAAGAACGACTCGGCTGCCCGCGACGCAGAAGGCCTTGAGCGTTACGTTGAAACCGTCTTCGGCCTGGTGCCGGAGTGGGTTGCCCTGGAAGAGAACGGCGTGAAGTTCGAAGCACCGGTCATGGCCGGTCAAAAAACCGGCTGGTTCTACGACCACCGCATGAACCGCGCCCGTCTGGCTCCGTACGTCAAAGGCAAGCGTGTACTGGATCTGTTCAGCTACATCGGCGGCTGGGGCGTGCAAGCGGCGGCGTTTGGCGCCAGCGAAGTGATGTGTGTCGATGCCTCGTCGTTCGCCCTCGACGGTGTTGAGCGCAACGCGGCGTTGAACGGCTTTGCTGAAAAAGTCACCTGCATGGAAGGCGACGTGTTTGAAGCCCTGAAAGAGCTGAAAGCCAACGAAGAGCGTTTCGACGTGATCGTGGCCGATCCTCCGGCCTTCATCAAACGCAAAAAAGACCTGAAAAACGGTGAAGGTGCTTACCGCCGCCTGAACGAGCAAGCCATGCGCCTGCTCACCAAGGACGGGATTCTGGTCAGCGCATCGTGCTCGATGCACCTGCCAGAAGACGACCTGCAAAACATCCTGCTGACCAGCGCCCGCCATCTGGATCGCAACATCCAGTTGCTGGAACGCGGCGGCCAGGGCCCGGATCACCCGGTGCACCCGGCAATCGTTGAAACGCGCTACATCAAAAGCATCACCTGCCGTTTGCTGCCAAACAGCTAACTTGCCACGCTCCCACGGGGATATAACCTTGTGGGAGCCTGCTCGCGATGGCATCAGCGAGCAACACTTGGCACTCCGCGTCGCCTGGATCGCGAGCGAGCTCGCTCCTACAGATTATTGGCGCTCATTCGGAGTCAGCTGTTCATCGCCAATCTGCAGCGACTGATACTTGGGCTTCACCACCTTGGCCTTGCCTTGGCGGATCTGTTCAATCAGCTCCTGTGTGCTGCCTCTAAGCTCAAACGTACCCGTCTGTTGCCACTTGCCTTGCGCATCGCGCGTGAAGAAGTGGAGCGAATCAGCCCAGCCTTTCTTCGGCAATTGCAGCACTTCGCTTTGCCCATCCTGATTCAGATCGACCGCCCACAGTACACACCCCTGATTGCGACAAGCATTACCGCCAATACTGGGGTCGATGAACTGTTCGCTGCCCTCAACTTCAGGGCCAATCCACTCCAGCACACGCTCATCAGGCCCCCTCTGCCCCAGGCCGGTGTCCGCTTCCTTGAGGCGTTTCAACAGCGCCTGCCGCGCAGGCTCTGCCAGCACCTGGCCTTGCTCGACTTGCGCCAGCAACGCGTCATACGCCTGCTTGCCCGGTGCCCCCAAGCGATAACGCAAGGTGTCGGCATCGAATGCTTCAACCGGTGTTTTGCCGTTGAGTACGCGCTGCACCTGATTACTCGCACTGAACTGCAGCGGGTTGAACCAAGGCGTATGAATCACCAGCAATACCAGCACCGTGACCCACGCAATGCACGGGTTAGAGACGCGCAGGCCCCACAACCACTGACGTTGAGGTACGACTACCGCCCAGACTGCCGCCACACTGTGGGCAAACATAATGACCTCCAGCAACATCGCCAACAGGCGACTTGGCGTCAGGCCATATTGCTCAATCCGCAGCCAGGTTGAATACCCTGCCAGCGCCACCAACACAGGCAAACACAGCAGACACAAGTCGACCATCCGCACCAGCCAGACGGGGTAGCCGCTGCCCTGCTCGCCATCCTGAAACACGCCATTTAGCAAAAACAGAATGACCGCAACCAGACACAACATGATCGGTGTCGAATAGCCGGTATCCCAGATCGGCTCCAGCCCGCTGAAGGGCAGCGCGAAGGTGAACACAATCGCGATCAACGAACCCAGCGGCAGCAGGAAACGGCACAAGGTCAACAAAATACCGCGCAACAAGCCAATGACCCGGTCATTCTCGCGGCCCATGTTCACCCCTAGGGCAAACACCATCATCGAACTGATACAGATGAACCCGGTAGTCGAAAAAAACTGGTTCAGCGCAACAACCCCGAGCATCTTGAACAGGCTGCCCCACAACAGCAGCAACGCCCAAAACACCGCATTCAGCAGCAAGCCCAGCAGCACGATAAACACCGTGTCCCAGGCATGACGAAACAAATCCTCATAGCGCGGGAAGCGCCCTTCACGGGTCGGCCAGCTGAGGATAAAAGCGGTGCAAATGTAAGCAACCACTACCCCAAAACAAGCCCAGCTCCCGGTCAGCCAACTGCTGGAGCGCCACTCTTCATCCCCGTCCCAGAACACCCAGCCACTGATAGCCGCCGTAACCGCCGTCAAGCCAAGCACCAGCCAAACAGTGCCGCGCCGACGCACGTTATCCCCCAGCAGCAACAAATTGATCCCGCCAACCAGCACCGCAGTTGCCAGAGCCAGCTGCATGCCAAGCACAGTCACGTCGCTGACCAGCCACAGCAACAGCCCTTGCACCAGGCCAATGGCCAGACAGGCTTTGATGGATCGAGTGATCACCATCTGAAAATTCCTTATTGGTAAGCGTACCCCCAACACTCTAAGACCAATTCGTCTTGCGCGCCTGCGCGCCATTGCCTCAACGCAGACCAGCTCCGTTGATTCATTCGATAGCAATTTATTATTCCTACAAAAATACGGGCAGTTTCTTACTCATAAAAACATTGAACAATAATAAGCAGCCGCTAGTTTTAATCACCTCACTTCTCACAATCGCAGGCGGGATTCATTGATGGCTGAAGCGCCTGCCCCCAAGCGCCGCGCCGCAGTTGCCCTGCTACTGATGATGGTGCTGCTCGGGGTTTTTCCGCTGGATGTGGTGCTGCCGTCGTTTCCTGCACTGGCCGAATACTTTCGACGTTCACCCAGCGATATCGCCTTTTCGATCAGTCTTTTCGCCATCGGCATTTCACTGTCTCAGCTCTTTATCGGCCCCCTGTCTGACATCGCGGGCCGCAAAAGCCTGCTGCTCGCCGGGATGGCCGTGTCGATTATCGGCGCGGCAGGTTGCGTGCTGGCCACTGACTACGGCTGGTTCCTGTTTTTCAGGTGCGTTCAGGCGCTCGGCTGCGGTTGTTTTGTCCTGTCCCAGGCGCTGGTCCAAGACCTGTTCATGGGGCAGGAGCGTGATCGGCTACGGATCATGATGGTCACCGCCAGCGGTGTGTTTATCTCGATTTCTCCTTTGGCTGGCACTTGGCTGCAACAGGCATTTGACTGGCCTGGCAGTTTTTCGCTGTTTATTGTTCTGGCAGCCGTGGTCTTTATAAGTGCCTGGCGGTTGCTTGAAGACGTGCAGCCCGAAACACAACCCACTCACGGTTTTTGGCTCTCGTACCTGAAGGTCTGCCGCGATCCGGCGTTTGTCGGTTACTGGCTGATCGCCGCTATCGCATTCACCTGTCATTTCTCTTTTATTGTGGTCTCGCCGCTGCTGTTTATGGAGCAGCTGCAATTTTCGACTTATGAGTTTTCTCTCGCCCTGCTCGTGTATGGCGTCGCGTATGTGCTTGGCGGGATCATTGCGCGCCTGCTCAGTGGCCGATTGTCGGCCTCGACTCAAATCACTCTAGGGCTGGCCCTGATCGTCTGCGCGGGCGGGCTGATGAGATTGCTCACTCACCAGACAGGCCTGACGCCCATCAGTGTGCTGCTGCCCATGATTGTGTGTACGGCAGGCACCACCATCGCCCGGCCCATCGCAACTTCCAAGGCGATGGAGGTGTTCCCGCGCCTGGCCGGCACTGCGGCTTCGGTCGGCAATACGCTGGTGTTCGTCTGCGGCGGCGTCATCAGTGCGCTGATCAATCTCAGCCCGGCAGATCTGCAAACCACACTGGCCAGCAGCTTCATTGTGCTGGGTCTCACGGCCCTGGGACTCAACGCCCTGATTGGCCGCCAGCAGCGAGCCCATTCCCTCCCGCCTCCAGCCGTGTAGAATCGACGCATTCATCGCCAATCATCCCCGGCGGGTTTATGAGCTCAGGCCCAGACACGCGGCGATCCCGCAACGTTTACGGCAGCCTGCGGACACGTAGTCATTTTCTGTGTGGTCCGTCAGTCATTAAGAAGCTCACTTCCCTGTTTGTTATCTGATTAGCCGCCCCGGAGTTGTTCCATGCCTGACTATCGTTCGAAAACCTCCACCCACGGCCGCAACATGGCCGGTGCCCGCGCTTTGTGGCGCGCCACGGGGATGAAAGATGCCGACTTCAAGAAGCCGATCATCGCTGTTGCCAACTCCTTTACCCAGTTCGTGCCCGGCCACGTCCACCTCAAGGACATGGGCCAACTGGTTGCCCGCGAGATCGAGCGCGCTGGCGGCGTTGCCAAAGAATTCAACACCATTGCCGTAGACGACGGCATCGCCATGGGCCATGACGGCATGCTGTATTCGCTGCCGAGCCGCGAGATCATCGCTGACTCCGTCGAGTACATGGTCAACGCCCACTGTGCCGACGCCATTGTGTGTATCTCCAACTGCGACAAAATCACCCCAGGTATGTTGATGGCCGCGTTGCGCCTCAACATTCCGGTGATTTTCGTTTCGGGCGGGCCGATGGAAGCGGGCAAAACCAAGCTCGCCAGCCACGGCCTGGACCTGGTAGACGCCATGGTCATCGCCGCCGACGCCAGCGCTTCTGACGAGAAGGTTGCCGAGTACGAGCGCAGCGCTTGCCCAACGTGTGGTTCGTGCTCCGGCATGTTCACCGCCAACTCGATGAACTGCCTGACCGAAGCCCTCGGCCTGGCACTGCCGGGCAACGGCTCGGCACTGGCGACCCACAGCGACCGCGAACAGCTGTTCCTGCAGGCCGGCCGCACCATCGTCGACCTGTGCCGCCAGTACTACGTCGAAAACGACGAATCGGTATTGCCGCGCAACATCGCCAACTTCAAGGCATTTGAAAACGCCATGACGCTGGACATCGCGATGGGCGGGTCGACCAACACCATCCTGCACTTGCTGGCTGCGGCCCAAGAGGCCGAGATCGATTTCGACCTTAAAGACATCGACCGCCTGTCACGCCATGTGCCACAGCTGTGCAAAGTGGCGCCGAACATTCAGAAGTACCACATGGAAGACGTGCACCGCGCTGGCGGCATTTTCTCCATCCTCGGCTCGCTGGCCCGTGGCGGCTTGCTGCACACCGACCTGCCGACCGTGCACAGCAAGACCCTGGCCGAAGGCATCGCCAAGTGGGACATCACCCAGACTGACGACGAAGCCGTGCACACCTTCTTCAAGGCCGGCCCGGCGGGCATCCCGACTCAGACTGCGTTCAGCCAGTCGACCCGTTGGGACACCCTGGACGACGACCGTGAAAACGGCTGCATCCGCAGTGTCGAGCACGCCTACTCGCAAGAAGGCGGCCTGGCCGTGCTGTACGGCAACATCGCGCTGGATGGCTGCGTGGTGAAAACTGCCGGTGTTGACGAATCAATTCACGTGTTTGAAGGCAACGCCAAGATCTTCGAAAGCCAGGACAGCGCCGTACGCGGCATTTTGGCCGACGAAGTCAAAGCCGGCGACATCGTGATCATCCGTTACGAAGGGCCAAAAGGCGGCCCAGGCATGCAAGAGATGCTGTACCCGACGTCTTACCTGAAATCCAAAGGCTTGGGTAAAGACTGCGCCTTGCTGACCGACGGTCGCTTCTCAGGCGGCACCTCGGGCCTGTCCATTGGCCACGCTTCGCCAGAAGCGGCTGCCGGTGGTGCAATTGGTCTGGTGCAGGACGGCGACAAAGTGCTGATCGACATTCCGAACCGCTCGATCAACCTGTTGATCAGCGACGAAGAAATGGCTGCTCGCCGCGCCGCGCAAGACAAGAAAGGCTGGAAACCGGTCGAGTTCCGCCCACGCAAAGTCACCACCGCCCTCAAGGCCTACGCCTTGCTGGCCACCAGCGCTGACAAAGGCGCTGTGCGGGACAAAGCGTTGCTGGATCGATTGGTACCATAAGCCAGTCAGCTCCCACAAAAATCCCGGCCACGTGCCGGGATTTTTATGGAAAAAACACTCTGTAGCCGCTGACGAGGAACGAAGGCTGCGATCGGTTGCGAAGCAGCCGTAAAATCAGCCCCCCAATGCATCAGATAAACCTGGGACTCAGGTTTTACGGGCCTTGCCCGATCGCAGCCTCGTTCCTCGTCAGCGGCTACAGATTTTGCCTGGCTTTACTGAATTTGATCGGGCTTCACAATCACCCAGTTTTTGTCCGCCGTCACCGGCAACCCTTCCTTGGCTTGATCCGCCGCGTTTTTAGCCATCATGCCTTCCAACTGCGCCATGTATTTGTCCTTGCGGTTGATCCACAGGTGAATACCGCCCTTGGCCACGTCTACCCCGTGAAACAACATATAGCCATCACTGGTTGGGGTATCACCGCCCACCAACACTGGCTTTTTCCATTGATCGATGTAGGTCAGGATCGCCGCCTGTTTGCCCGCCATCCACGTTGCCGGGGTCCACAGATAAGGTGTGAGTTCCAGTCCCAGGTTGGCTTTCTCGTTGTAGGTACCGGCGCTGATTTGCTTGCGCGCCGTGGTCAGCTCCCCGGTTTTTCGGTCTTTGAGCAACGTGGTCACGCCAATCACGTTCTGCGGTTTGACGTTGTAGCCGTACTTGGGGTCCGCCGCGACCATGCGCACCAACTCTTCTGACGCAGCGGTCATCACGTAGACCTCGATGCCGTTCTCCATCAGTTTGTTGAACAGCTCGGTCTGGCCGGTGAACACTTTGGGTGGCTGCACTTCTGAGGTCTTGAGCGCCTCGCCCTCAAAGTAAGTCACGGGCACCGCTTTACCCGAGGCCATCAATTCGTCCACGTAACCTTTGAGCTGCTGCAAGGTAAAACCTGAAAACACTTGCGCCACCCACGGGTAGCAAACCATGTCGTCGATTTCGCAGAGGCGATAGTAGTAACTGAACAGGCTTTCCTTGTGCTCGGCGGTGTCTTTGAACGGGATCAGCTTCAGTGACGGATCAAGGCTGTCACGGGTGATCAGGCCCTTGTTTTCCATGAAGGGCAGCAACGCTTCTTCCAGATCGTTGCGATAGCTGGTGTTGTCCATGTCGAAGACCGCGAAATCCCCCTTGTTCGCGTTGGCGGCAATCATGGTCTCCAATTGCTTGGCCTGAGCGGCGGGCCAATGCTTGAGTTCAGTCGCCAACGCCTGCCCGGTCAAGCCCAGGCACAGGGTCGCAGCGATGCATTTCGCGGTCAGATTCATCAGCTATGCTCCTCGTTAAAGTCATCGACGCTAACAAAACGCAATGATGCTTCTAACGTTGAGCGCGACCGTTAACGTCCTGATAGCGGCACGGGCTTATTCCCAAAACCAAGGTATTCATTCCAGAACGGTATATTTGTAGGTATATCAACCTGTTACGATTTCCGGTTCGAAATTGCTGCACCCCCAAGACTGGTACAAGTTGTCCCTCGGAGCTTTCATGAATTTCCCGCTGATTCTCAATCTGCTGGTGTTCCTCGCGTTGCTGTTCGGCTTGTCGCTGACCCGCCACACCGCGTGGAGCCTGGCGAAAAAAGTCCTGCTGGCGCTGGTTGTCGGCGTGCTCTTTGGCCTGGGTTTGCACCTGATCTACGGTGCCGATAGCCCAACCCTGAAAACCTCCATCGGCTGGTTCGATCTGGTCGGCAGCGGCTACGTACAACTGCTGCAAATGATCGTGATCCCGCTGGTGTTCGCCTCGATCCTCAGCGCCGTGGCGCGTCTGCACAACGCATCGTCGCTGGGCAAAATCAGCTTTTTGACCATCGGCACGCTGTTGTTCACCACCATGATCGCAGCGCTGGTGGGTATCGGCCTGACCAACCTGTTCGGCCTGACCGCTGATGGTCTGGTGGCCGGCGCGGCAGAAATGAGCCGTCTGCAAGTGATCCAGAGCGACTACGCGGGCAAGGTGGCTGACCTGAATGTGCCGCAGCTGCTGCTGTCGTTTATTCCGCAAAACCCGTTTGCCGACCTGGCCCGAGCCAAGCCGACCTCGATCATCAGCGTGGTGATTTTCGCCGCATTCCTGGGCATCGCAGCACTGCAACTGTTCAAGGACGAGCCGGAAAAAGGCGGAAAAATCCTCAACGCCATCGACACCCTGCAAGCCTGGGTGATGCGTCTGGTGCGTCTGGTGATGAAACTGACCCCGTACGGCGTGCTGGCCCTGATGACCAAAGTCGTGGCCATGTCCAACCTGCAAGACATCATCAAACTCGGCAGCTTTGTGGTGGTGTCCTACATCGGCCTGGCGCTGATGTTTGTGATTCACGGCGTGATCGTGTCGCTGTCCGGCATCAACCCGCTGCGCTTCTTCCGCAAGGTATGGCCGGTGCTGACGTTCGCGTTCACCAGCCGTTCGAGCGCAGCCAGTATCCCGCTGAGCATCGAAGCACAAACCCGCCGCTTGGGGATTCCGTCCTCGATCGCCAGTTTCGCAGCCTCGTTTGGCGCGACCATTGGTCAAAACGGTTGTGCGGGCCTGTATCCGGCGATGTTGGCGGTGATGGTTGCTCCCACTGTGGGCATCAACCCGCTGGACCCGGTGTGGATCGCCTCGTTGGTCGCGATTGTGACCTTAAGCTCGGTCGGCGTGGCAGGTGTGGGCGGCGGTGCGACCTTTGCTGCACTGATCGTACTGCCAGCCATGGGCTTGCCCGTCTCGCTGGTGGCGTTGCTGATCTCGGTCGAGCCGTTGATCGACATGGGCCGCACGGCACTGAACGTTAGCGGTTCGATGGTCGCGGGTACGGTGACCAGCCAGATGATGAAGCAGACCGACAAGGCCATTTTGGCTGAAGACGATCACGGTGATCTGGCGCACGCGTAACCTCTGCAAACCCCTGGCCCTGTGTAGGAGCGAGCTTGCTCGCGATAGCATCAACGCGGTTATTCAGATACACCGCGTTGTTTACATCGCGAGCAAGCTCGCTCCTACAGAAGCCCGAATCAGTTTCTTTCCCACACCTCAAAGCTGAACGCCGGTTTGTCATCGACCGCCGCGTGTTTGTCCTCTGACACCAGCTTCCACTGCGCCTGATCAAACTCAGGGAACCATGCATCGCCTTGCGGGCTCAGGCCCACTCGCGTCAGGTACAACCGGTCGGCATCTGCCAGGCCCTGGGTGTACAGCTGCGCGCCGCCAATCAGCATCACTTCGCTCACACCTTGCTCGTTAGCCCAGGCTTCGGCACGCTCAACGGCGGCTTCAAGGGAGGCAAACACCTCGGCACCTTCGAGCTGCAAGTCGGTCTGGCGGCTGACCACCAGGTTCAATCGACCCGGCAGTGGGCGACCCAACGAGTCCCAGGTTTTGCGACCCATAATGATCGGCTTGCCCAAGGTGGTGGCCTTGAAATATTTGAAATCCGCCGGCAAATGCCACGGCATGCTGTTGTCGACGCCGATCACACGGTTTTCACCGAGCGCTGCAATCAGGCTGAGGGGGAGTGATTTTTTCATGCCGGCGAGGATACCAGAGCCGCCCGCGCTGGCAGTACCCCGTCCGACGTAACAGCGGTTATGCTCTTGGTTCACTTGAATGGATTGGCCTGTGACTCAACTTTCCCCGCTGCAACGCCTCTGGCTGACCGAAACCGTGCGCCTGCGCGAAGAACACGCAGGCCCGCTGGATGACCTGGAAGCCAATCGCCGTGCCCGCGCCAGCGGCGGTGATTTATCCACCCGCCTGCAAAACCGTGCCCTGTGGCTGGCGGAACGCGATGGCCTGCGCGGGGCGCTGCAACACTGGCTGCAAGGCGCACGTCTGGCGCTGCTGGCCTTGGCGATACTCGCGGTGATCAGTGGCGCCGGGCTGGCGTTCGCCGCCTTGGGCGACGGCCAATCGCCGGTCAATGTGTTCTGGGCGCTGGGCAGTTTGCTCGGGCTCAATCTGATCTTGCTGCTGAGCTGGGCGCTGGGCCTGGTGTTCGCCGGCGAACACGGCGCCAGCCTGGGCCGCCTGTGGTTATGGCTCAGCGAAAAACTCGCCCGCGATGCTAAAGCCGCGCAACTGGCGCCCGCCTTATTGCTGTTGCTGCAACGGCGCAAACTCAATCGCTGGGCGCTCGGCACCCTAGTCAACGGCCTGTGGCTGCTGGCAATGCTCAGCGCACTGGTGATGATGCTGCTGCTCATGGCCACCCGCCGCTACGGCTTTATCTGGGAAACCACGATTCTAGGAGCCGATGTGTTCGTCTCCATGACCCGCGCCTTGGGCGCGCTGCCCGGCTGGTTGGGGTTTAACGTGCCAACCGAGGAGATGATCCGCGTCAGCAGCGACACGAGCTACAACTCCGAACTGTTGCGTCAGGCTTGGGCGATCTGGCTTGTAGGCGTTGTGCTGATTTATGGCGTGATTCCACGGCTTCTGCTGTCAGCCTTCTGCTTGTGGCGCTGGAAAAATGGCCGCGACGCGCTGCAACTGGACCTGAATCTGCCCGGCTACAGCCAATTGCGCGAAACCCTGATGCCCAGCAGCGAGCGCCTCGGGGTCAATGACATCGCCCCCGAGCAATTGCATAACGTGCAGGCCGGGCACACCGACGTGCAGACCGATGGCGCCTTGATCGTCGCCATTGAACTCGACGACCAACACCCGTGGCCGCCCAAATTGCCCACGACGGTCAAAGACGCCGGCATCCTCGACAGCCGCGAGTCGCGGCAAAAACTGCTGGAGCAAATGACCCGTTTCCCACCTGCCCGCCTCGCGATTGCCTGCGATCCACGGCGCTCACCGGATCGCGGTAGCCTGGCGCTGATTGGCGAACTGGCACGCAGCGCGGCGGATACCCGCGTGTGGTTGCTGCAAGCACCGCCCGGCCAGGCGCTCGACGCCGACCGCCTGGGCGACTGGCACACCGCGCTGGAACAGCTTGGGTTGCCCTTCGCCGCCAGCGCGCCCTTGAACTGGCTGGAGACTGGCCATGACTAAGCCACTGACGCTGGCCGTAGTCGGCCACACCAATGTCGGCAAAACCTCATTGCTGCGCACCCTGACCCGCGATGTCGGGTTTGGTGAAGTGTCCCACCGCCCCAGCACCACGCGCCATGTCGAAGGCGCGCGGCTGTCGGTAGACGGCACGCCGTTGCTGGAGTTGTACGACACGCCAGGGCTGGAAGATGCCATCGCCCTGCTCGATTATCTTGAGCGTCTGGATCGCCCCGGTGAGCGCCTCGACGGCCCGGCACGTGTCGAACGTTTTCTCGAAGGCAGCGAAGCGCGTCAGCGTTTTGAGCAAGAAGCCAAAGTGCTGCGCCAACTGCTGGCCTCGGACGCCGGGTTGTATGTGATCGACGCCCGCGAGCCGGTGCTGGCCAAGTACCGCGATGAACTCAGCGTGCTGGCCAGCTGTGGCAAGCCGTTGCTGCCAGTGCTCAATTTTGTCAGCAGCGCGCAACACCGTGAACCCGAATGGCGCGAAGCCCTGGCCCGCCTCGGTCTGCATGCGCTGGTGCGGTTTGACAGCGTGGCGCCGCCCGAAGATGGCGAGCGCCGATTGTATGAAAGCCTCGCGCTGCTGCTGGAGCACTCGCGCGACGCCTTGCAACGGCTGATTACCGATCAGGAAGCCCAGCGTCAGGCCCGACAGCACAGCGCGTTGCGCCTGATCGCCGAACTGTTGATCGACTGCGCGGCATGTCGGCGCAGCGTGGTCAGCGAAAAAGCCGCTGAGCAACAAGCCATCAGCGAGTTACGTCAGGCGGTTCGTCAGCGTGAACAGCGCTGCGTAGAAGCCTTGCTCAAACTGTACGGTTTTCGCACCAGCGACGCGGCCGCCAGCGACTTGCCGTTGCTGGACGGGCGCTGGGGCGATGACTTGTTCAACCCCGAAACCCTCAAGCAACTGGGCGTCCGAGTCGGCAGCGGGATTGCCGCCGGGGCAGCCGCTGGTGCGGGTGTGGACTTGATGGTGGGCGGGCTGACCTTGGGCGCGGCGGCGCTGGCCGGCGCCATTGCCGGTGGCGCGCTGCAAACGGCGCGCAGTTATGGCAGCCGCTTGCTGGGCAAGCTCAAGGGCCAGCGCGAATTGACCGTGGATGACAGCGTGTTGCGCTTGCTGGCCTTGCGCCAACGGCAACTGCTGCACGCCCTGAACGCCCGAGGGCATGCCGCGGTGGACAGCATCAAGGTCGCTACCCCACAGGACAAAACCTGGCGCGAAGGCAAACTGCCCGAAGCCCTGAACAAAGCCCGCGCCCACCCGCAGTGGTCGTCACTCAACCCGCATCCCAAATTGAGCCAGGCTGAACGCCAGGAACAGATCGAGGTGCTGGCAGAACAGCTCTAACAACGCGTGCTCTTATTCGCTCTCCCCCAACATTCGGGCGATATTGCCCTCGGCCATCGCCGGGCCCACGCTCATGCCCACCCCGGTGTGCATCAGCGCTGCACTCAAACCCGGCGCCACCTGCAACCAGGTGAACGGTTTGGCCCCTCGCGCACCATAAACCCCCTGCCAGCGCTCGACCACTTGCACGCGACAATCGAGCGTTTGCTCGCACAGTTGCAGCATCCAGTTATCCACTTGTTCGCCGTTGAAGGGCGATGGATCACCGCTGTAATCGTGAGAATCGCCGACGATCAGCTCTCCATACGGCGTTGGGCTGATCAGCAGATGAATGCCGTGCTGATCCAGATGCGGGCTGTCGCGCAGGATTTCGGCCTGCACCGCAGCCGCCTCTGGCAAATCTGCAAAAGCGCCGTAGTGCACGCAGCTGAGACCGGTCAGCAGCGCGTGTTGCAGCTTCAAGTCAACCTGCGGGCGCACTCGGAGCATTTGCAGACGGCAGATCTGCGGATCAAGTTGTGCCAACGGCTCGGCCAGCAAGGTCTGGTAATCGTGCCCCGAGCACACAATCACCTGCGCGCCTTTGAAACTGCCCGCCGTGGTGTGAACCTGACCCGGCTCGACCTCTCGTACCAGAGTTGAGAAGTGAAACTCGACGCCCAGCTCACGGTGCAAATAGTCGATCAGCGCCGGGATGGCTTCGCGAGAATAGACTTGCTGGTCGTCCAGCCCGTGCAAGGCCGCGCGGTGATGGCTGAACTGGCCGCCATACAGCGCCCGCAGATCAGTACCGCGCAGCAACTCGGCGCGATAGCCAAACTCACGCGCCCGGCCTTGGCAGAAGGCATCCAGCAGATGCGCTTCAGCTTCAGTGCGGGCAAACAGGTAGGAGCCATTGCGCTTGAGATCAAACCCGGCGTTCTGCGCCCAAGTGCCCCAAATGTCGCGGCTGGCTCGGGCCAGATCGAGCATCACACCCGGCGGCTGGCCGGTGACCAGTGCCTGGCCAAAGTTACGCACCGAGGCGCCGAGCGGCGTGCTGGTACGTTCAAACACCCGCACCTTGAGCCCGCGTTTGGCAGCCGCGTAGGCGTGAGACAGACCGAGAATACCGGCACCTACGATAAGAATCTGTTGCGTCATGATCATGTCCTGAAGGGCAAAAAAACCCTGTAGGAGCGAGCTTGCTCGCGATGCGGTGTCACTGGGAGCCCATCGCGAGCAAGCTCGCTCCTACAGAATTTACGGAGCCGCGAAATTATTGCGCCGTTTTCTCGGACTTGCCGTCATAGCGTTTGCGCCATTCGGTCAGGATGCTGTCGCGATTCTGCGAGGCCCAGGCAAAGTCGTTTTTGATCAGGCGTTGCTCGTAGTCAGCCGGCAGTTCAGTCTGCGGCTTGGCAATCCCCGGCTGCGCCAGTACCGCGAAGTTTTCTTTATAAAGCTCCATCGCCGCCGGGCTGGCGGAGAAGTCAGCCAGTTTCTTCGCCGCTTCTTCGTGTGGCGTACCTTTGATCACGGCAGTGGCTTCAATTTCCCAGCCCAGACCCTCTTTAGGCAGCACGATATCCAGCGGTGCGCCTTGACGCTTGAGCTGCACCGCCGGGTATTCAAACGAGATACCAATCGGGAACTCGCCCGCCGCCGCCAGCTTGCACGGCTTGGAACCGGAGTGAACGTACTGACCGATGTTCTGGTGCAGATCGTCCATAAACTGCCAGCCCTGCTTCTCGCCAAACGTTTGCAGCCACGCACTCACGTCCAAAAAGCCGGTGCCGGACGATGCCGGGTTCGGCATCACGATCTTGCCCTTGTACTCAGGCTTGGTCAGGTCTTGCCAGCTCACAGGCTTGGTCAGGCCCTGTTTTTCGGCCTCAATGGTGTTGAAGCAAATGGTCGCGGCCCACACGTCCATCCCCACCCACGCTGGCGGATTGGCAGCATCGCGATAGTTGGGGCCAATCTTGCTCAGATCGTTGGGTGCGTAGCTTTGCAACATGCCTTGCTGGTCGAGAATCGCCAGGCTGGAAGCCGCCAGGCCCCACACCGCGTCAGCCTGCGGCCGGGCTTTTTCAGCCAGCAGCTTGGCGGTGATGATGCCCGTGGAATCACGCACCCATTTGATTTCAATATCCGGGTAGGCCTTCTCAAACGCCTGCTTGTAGGTCTTCAGTTGCTCGGCTTCGAGGGCGGTGTAAACGGTCAGCTCGGTTTTGCCAGCAAAGGCGTTAACGCTAAACGCGGTGAGGACTGCAGCGACAAGAGCAAGTGGCTTGAACATGGTGCGGTTCCTTTTGGTTGCAGGGGCGTGAGTCATTGCGCGGGAGCGCCTTGGCGCCAGGCTTGGGAGCGACGCAGCAAGCCACGCGAGGCCCAGGCCAGCAGCAGGGAGACACCCGCCGAGGTGAACAGAATCAGAGTCGACATGGCCGCTGCGCCGCCAACGTTGCCGGCGTCGTCCATGTTCAGCACCGCCACCGCCGCGAGAATGGTGTCGGGGCTGTAGAGGAAGATGGCGGCTGACACGGTGGTCATCGCCGACACGAACAGGTAACGCACGATATCAAGCAATGCGGGCAGGCAAATCGGCACGGTGACGCGCCAGTAATGGCGATACAGCGGCGCCTTGAGCGACAGCGCGGCGGCTTCGAACTCGCTATCGAGTTGACGCAGTGCCGTGGTCGCGGTCATTTGTGCGGTGGTCAAATAGTGAGCAATGGTGCACACCACCAGCAGCGTCATGGTTCCGTAGAGCACATGCAGTGGGTTGCCCGGCAGGTTGAAAAAGAACACATAGCCCAGGCCGAGGACCAAACCCGGCACCGCCATCGGGATGAAGCTGAGCATGCGCAGCGCCAGATTCAGTCGTTTTTGACCGTTGGTTTTTTCCATCAGATAGGCGCCGGTGAAGATCACCACACTGCCGATCAGCGCGGCACACAGCGCCATCGTCACGCTGTTGCGATAGGCCAGCCAGCCACCGCCTGCGGTGTCGTTGAACTGGTAGTGACTGAGCGACAGCGACAGGTTGTACGGCCAGAACTTGACCAGCGACGAGTACACCGCCATCCCGAACACCAGCAGCAAGGCCGCGCAAATCAGCATCACGATGGCCAGGTAGCAGCGGTCGCGCACTTTCGACGGTACTGGCTTGAAGACTTGCGCACGGCCGCTCATCGAGTCGCCATGTTGACGGCGCAACCAGGCATCGACGCCGAAGCTGAACAACGCGGGCAACAGCAGCACCATGCCGATCAATGCGCCGCGGCCAAATTGCTGCTGACCGACCACCGCCTTGTAGGCTTCCAGCGCCAGCACCTGATAGTCGCCGCCCACCACCACCGGCACACCGAAGTCGGTGATGGTCAGGGTGAACACCAGACAAAATGCGGCAAACACCGCCTGCTTGGTGCCCGGCCAGGTGATGCTGCGAAACGCTTTAAACGGCCCGGCACCCATGCTTGAGGCGGCGTCAAACAAGCGCGCATCGGCCAGCGACAACGCCGAGAGCAAAATCATCAGCGCATGGGGGAAGGTATAAATCACTTCACCGAGGACAATCCCCCAGAAGCCGTAAATGTTGTCCGAAACCAGCCCGCGCAACATGCCCTGATTACCGAACAGGTACACCAGCGCAATGCCAGGCAACATCGACGGTGCCATCAGTGGCAACAGTGACAGCCCGCGCCAGATGCGCTTGCCGGGGATCATTGTGCGCTGTAGCGCGTAGGCAAACAGATAAGCCAGCGGTACGACAATCGCCGCCACACTGAGCGAAACCTTGAGGCTGTTGCCGAGCAGCCAGTGGAAGTTATCGCTGGTAACCAACTCCCGCGCCGCCAGCCAACCGCCGCCCTGACCGTCTTCAGCACTGAAGCCGCGCCAGAAGATCGCCAGCAGCGGCATCAACACTGCCACACCCAGCAGTAACAGCAGCAAGAGCTTGCCGCCGAGCACAAAAATCGTATCGCCGAGTTGTGTTTGAGAGGCAAGTTTTGCGGGCAGTGGCAACGCCATTTCAGCGGCCATCTTAAGCAAACACCTGCAGGCTGCTTGGTGGCAGGGCAACAAAAATGTCCTGAGCGCCAAGGCGTGGCAGGTCTTGGCTGCCAACTTCGGCGGTCAGCGCATGGCCAGGCAAATGATTGAGCTCAAAGCTCATGCGGCAGCGATTGCCGAGAAAGGTGATTTCGCGCACCCGCGCCGGGAACAGGTTTTCCTGATGCAGCAGCGGGTTGACGCTGATGGCCTCGGGGCGGCAAAACAAACGACCCGATGCGGCACGCCCGGCATCGTCGGCCAGACGCATACTCATCCCGCCGACCTTGGCATGGCTGTCACTGCTGCGCTGGAACGGCAACCAGTTACCTTGCCCGACGAACTCGGCGACAAAAGGCGTCGCGGGTTTATCGTAAATTTCCTGCGGGGTGGCGTATTGCTCGACCTTGCCGTTATTCATCACGGCGATGCGGTCGGCCATCAACATGGCCTCATCCTGATTGTGGGTGACCATCAAGGTGGTGATGCCGAGTTGGCGTTGCAGCTGGCGCAACTCGGTACACAGGTGCTCGCGAACCCGAGCGTCGAGCGCCGACATCGGCTCATCGAGCAACAGCAAGGACGGCGACGGTGCCAAGGCACGAGCCAACGCGACCCGCTGCTGTTGACCGCCCGAAAGTTGGCCGGGGAATTTTTTCTCGCTGCCGGTCAGCCCTACCAGCTCCAGCATCTCGCCGACGCGCTTGCGCACTACATCGCGGTTGCTGCCGGTCAGACCATAAGCGATGTTGGCTTCGACGCTCAGGTTGGGAAACAGCGCATAGGACTGAAACAGAATCCCGTAATCGCGCGCTTGCGGTGCCAAGTCGGACACATCGCGTTCACCCAGATACAACGCGCCGTTGTCCTGGCGCTCAAGCCCGGCGATACAGCGCAGCAAGGTGGTCTTGCCGCAGCCAGAAGGCCCTAGCAGGCATACCAGTTCCCCGGCGGCCACCTCCAGCGAGACGTTATCCAGCGCGGTAAAAGCGCCAAAGCGCTTGCTCACATTGCGCACCTTCATCGGTACGCCGGGTTGGGTCAAAGCGGTTGCGTTCATGGAGGCACCTCATCAGCAGATGGGGTCATCCTAGAGACGCAATGCGTAGGAGATATGGCAGCAAGGCAAAAACTGCCGATAGTGGTATTGGTGAATTTAAGATAGGTGACACAAACTTCTGTAGGAGCGAGCTTGCTCGCGATGGTCTCAAGTACGCATCGCGAGCAAGCTCGCTCCTACAGAATCAGGCAGGCGCCATTTCCTGCGCCAAACCCAAAAACGCGGCCGGCAAACGCGCCGATTTGCGTTCTTTAAGGCAGTACAGGTATTCGTGGATAACCGGTGCATTTTCCAGTGTCAGCACCCGCAGCTGCGGGTCGTGGGGCACTTCTTGCCGAGCAATGATACTGATGCCGATATTGCGCAACACCGCTTCGCGTATCGACTCACGGCTGCCAATTTCCAGCAGCGGACCAAAGCCGACACCCGCTGTTTCAAGCAGCTCTTCGGTCAGCCGGCGAGTGGTCGAGCCTTCTTCGCGCATCAACAGACAATGCCCGACCAGCGCGCTGAGCGGCACGTGATCCAGCTTGGCCAACGGGTGGTTGCGATGCACCGCCAACACCAATGGGTCGCTACCCAGCACCCGGCGAATCAACCTCGGGTCTTCCAGCAACTGCGAAGAAGCGGCGATATCGACCCGGTACTCGTCCAGCGCTTCTAGCACTTGTTGGGAGTTGCCGATGTCTACCGACACCTGAATCTGCGGTAAACGCTCGCGAAAGGTTTTGACCAGATCGAGGATGTAATACGGTGCCGTCGCGGCGATGCGCAGGGTGCCGGAGCCCTGCCCGCTGTTGCGCAAAAAAAACTCGATATCGGCTTCTTGCTGCAACAGCGCCTTGACCATCGGCAGCAAGCGCACGCCTTCATCACTGAGGGTCAGACGCCGACCGCCGCGATAAAACAGCTCCACAGCGTATTGGCTTTCAAGGTGACGAATTTGCGTAGTCACGGTCGGCTGGCTGAGCCCGAGCTTTTTCGCAGCCTGAGTAATGCTGCCCAATTGGGCCACCCGGTAAAACGCTTTCAGCTCGGCACTCAGCACAGCGGCCTCTCTTGATCTACTTGCGCAACAGGCGCAAGCCATTGAACACCACCAACAGGCTCACGCCCATGTCGGCAAATACAGCCATCCACATGGTGGCCAAACCGAGGAAGGTTACCGCAAGAAAGATCCCTTTAATGACCAATGCCAACGCAATGTTTTGTTTAAGGATGCTGGAGGTCTGACGTGACAGACGAATGAATGCCGGGATCTTGCGCAGATCGTCGTCCATCAGGGCCACATCGGCGGTCTCAATCGCGGTGTCGGTGCCCGCTGCGGCCATCGCAAATCCTATCTCGGCACGCGCCAGAGCCGGGGCATCGTTGATCCCGTCACCGACCATGCCGACGTGATGCCCTTGGGCATACAGCGCTTCAATGGCCTTAAGCTTGTCGTCCGGCAGTAAATTGCCCAGGGCCTGATCGATGCCTACTTGTGCGGCAATGGCGCTGGCGGTGTGCGGGTTGTCGCCCGTCAGCATCAGGGTTTTGATCCCCAGTTCATGCAGCTCGCGGATCGCTTCGCGGCTGGACTCCTTGACCGTATCGGCCACGGCAAACAGTGCCAGCGGACGTGAACGGTCACACAACAGGATCACGGTTTTGCCTTGTTGCTCCAGTGCGTCGAGCTTTTGCTCAAGCTGCGGCGAGCACAGACCCAGTTCTTCAACCAGACGGTGGTTGCCCAAGTGGTACAGCTCACCGTCAATTTCGCCGCGAACCCCGCGCCCACTCAAAGCGGTGAAGTTATCCACAGTGCGCAACACCAGATTTTTATCCACAACCGCATTGGCCACCGCCAGTGAAACCGGGTGATCGGAGCGGGTGGCCAAACTGGCGGCCAGTAATACCGCGCTTTCGGCCAGCAGCGGATCGAGCGGCAGGTAGTCGGTTTGCACCGGTTTGCCGTGGGTGATGGTGCCGGTCTTGTCGAGGGCCAGAAAGTCGAGTTTGTGACCGCTTTCGAGGTACACCCCGCCCTTGACCAGAATCCCTTTGCGCGCCGCCGCTGCCAAGCCACTGACGATGGTCACCGGAGTCGAGATCACCAGTGCACACGGGCAAGCCACCACCAACAAGACCAAAGCGCGGTAAACCCAATCGAACCACACGCCGCCCATCAGTAGCGGCGGGATTAGCGCCACTCCCAGCGCAAACAGAAATACCACCGGGGTGTAGATTCTGGCGAAGCTGTCGACAAACCGCTGGGTCGGCGCCCGCGCGCCCTGGGCTTGTTCCACGGCGTGGATGATGCGCGCCAGGGTCGAGTTGTTGGCCGCGGCCGTCACCCGATACTCCAGCGAGCCGGCCTGGTTGATGGTGCCGGCAAACACTTTGTCGCCAACGGTTTTCTCGATCGGCAGGCTTTCGCCGGTGATCGGCGCCTGATCGATGGTCGAACTGCCCGACACCACTTCGCCGTCCAGACCGATACGCTCGCCGGGGCGTACGCGGACGACCGCACCAAGGTCGATGTCTTTGACCTCACGCTCAATCCAGCTGCCATCGGCTTGTTGCACGGTGGCTTTGTCCGGCGCCATTTGCATCAGGCCGCTGATGGCGTTGCGGGCGCGATCGAGGGATTTGGCTTCGATCAACTCCGCCACGGTGAACAGGAACATCACCATCGCAGCTTCCGGCCATTGGCCGATCAAAATCGCGCCCGTCACCGCAATGCTCATCAGCGCGTTGATGTTCAGGTTGAGGTTTTTAAGGGCAATCCAGCCCTTTTTATAGGTGGTCAGGCCGCCGCTGAGGATCGACGCCAAGGCCACCAGCGCGATCACCCAAGTGGGCGCTGCGTCGGTGAAATGCAGCACTTCGGCAGCCAACGCACCAACACCGGCCACCGCCAACGGCCACCAGTGCTTCTTCGGCACAGGAGCTGCCGGGGCGCTGGCATCGCCCCCTGGCTCCAGCGGCTCGGCCTGCATGCCAAGGGATTTGATCGCCTCGACAATCGGATCAGTCGTCGGCAGGTCGTGGGTTACGCCCAGCACCCGGTTGATCAGGTTGAATTCCAGTTGCTGCACGCCCACCAGCTTGCCCAGTTTGTTCTGGATCAGCGTTTGCTCGGTCGGACAATCCATGGCTTCAATCCGAAAGCTGCTCAGACGCGCACTCGCCGTCGGGGCGCTGCCGAGTTTGATCACGCTCGGTGCTTCGGCTGCCGAGCAGCAGCTGTGCCCATGGTCGTGCTTGTGCGGGGTGTGAATGGAATCGCTCATCAGGTTGTGTCCAATAAAGGTGCCTGTTGCCAAGTAAAGACCCTGTAGCCACTATAGGGTCAAGCACCCTTTCGGAGATCAGCGTGATGAAAATTGGCGAGCTGGCGAAATTGACCGACTGTCAGGTCGAAACCATCCGTTATTACGAGCGTGAAAAGTTGCTGCCAGAGCCTGCGCGCAGTGACGGCAATTACCGTTTGTACACCCAGGCCCATGTCGAACGGCTGACGTTTATCCGCAACTGCCGCAGTCTGGACATGACCCTCGAAGAGATTCGCAGCCTGCTCAACCTGCGCGACAGCCCGCAAGGCCAATGCCAAAGCGTGAACGCGCTGATCGACGAACACATCCACCACGTCAAGGCACGGATCGACGGTTTACAGGCCTTGCAGACACAACTGCTCGACCTGCGCCAACGTTGCAGCGAAGGGCCGGATCAGGAACATTGCGCGATTTTGCAGCGGCTGGAAGTCAGCGGCTCAGTGACCACGCCTGAAGGCGAGCCGAGCCATGTGGGCAGAAGCCACGGGCACTGAACAACGGTAAGCCCATGTGGGAGCGAGCCTGCTCGCGAAGGTCATATTGAGATCTTCGCGAGCAGGCTCCCACAGGAGAGAGGGTTACACCGCCATTGGCGCGGTCATTGGCGCGTGGTGTTGGTAGCCTTCGAGGCTGAAGTCGCTCGGCTCAATCAGGCCCAACCACTCTGGCTGGTACACGCCCGTTTTGGCGAACTCCGGTACGCGGTCCGAGATCACCAGTTTTGGCATCGGGAACGGTTCGCGGGTCAGCTGTTCGTTGAGCATGTCCAAGTGGTTTTCATACACGTGGGCATCGCCAATGAAGTAGGTGAACCAGCGCGGCGTGTAGCCGGTCAAGCGGCCGATCAAGCTCAACAGCGCGGCGCCTTCGGTCAGGTTGAACGGTGTGCCCAAACCCAGATCGTTGGAGCGGATGTAGAGCGTCAGGGAGATTTCCTTGGTCTCGACATTCGGGTGGAACTGGTACAGCAGGTGGCACGGCGGCAGGGCCATTTCATCCAGCTGAGCGCAGTTCCAGCCGTGGAACAGAATACGGCGGCTGCCCGGATCATTGATGATGGTGTCGACGCACTGGCGCACCTGGTCAATGGCCTTGTACAGCACCACGTACGGCTGGCCGTCTTCTTCACCTTCCGCAATCTGGCGATAACCCTGGCTCAGCGACAGCTCGATGGCAGCCTGGTTGCTGCGTTCGATCTGCTTGTAGGCCGGCCACTTGCGCCATTGCACGCCGTAGATTTCGCCCAGGTCATCTTCGCCCTGACGGAACGGATTCGCCAGCCACTGTGCGTTTTCGTTGGCGTTCTGGTCCCAGACTTTGCAACCCAGTGCACGGAAGTCTGCCGCGCTGTTGACCGGGCGCAAGAAGCCGCACATCTCGCCAATCGCGGATTTGAACGCCATACGGCGTGTGGTGATGGCCGGGAAGCCTTCTTTAAGGTCATAGCGCAACATGGCGCCGGGCAGACTGATGGTCTTCACGCCGGTGCGGTTGGCTTGCAAGGTGCCATTTTTGATGACGTTGGCAACGAGTTCGAGGTATTGCTTCATGGTTTTCCTACCGTTTGAATGCAGGGCTTTATGAGCCCTGCGATTCGAATTTATTACGCAGCTTTTTGAGCCGCTGGATCACGATGGTAAGCCCACCAGATCAAGAACAGGCCGCCCAGAATCATCGGAATGCAGAGGACTTGCCCCATGGTTACCCAACCGAACGCCAGATAGCCTAGCTGAGCATCCGGCACTCGGACGAATTCGACGATAAAGCGGAAGATCCCGTAGAACAGGGCAAACATCCCGGATACCGCCATGGTTGGCCGTGGTTTGCGCGAGTACAGCCAAAGAATCGCGAAGAGTGCCACACCTTCCAGGGCAAACTGGTACAGCTGCGACGGATGACGTGCCAATTGCTGCGGATCGGTAGGGAAAATCATCGCCCACGGCACATCAGTGGCCTTGCCCCACAACTCGGCGTTGATGAAATTGCCGATACGCCCTGCGCCCAGACCAATCGGCACCACAGGGGCGATGAAGTCCATGATCTGGAAGAACGACTTATTGTTGCGTTTGCCGAACCACCAGGTCGCAAGCATCACGCCGATCAGGCCGCCGTGGAACGCCATGCCGCCTTTCCACACTTCAAAAATCAGCAGCGGGTTGGCGATGTAAGCACTCAGGTCGTAGAACAGCACGTACCCCAAGCGACCGCCGACAATCACCCCCATCGCCACCCAGAACACCAGGTCAGAGAGTTTCTCTTTGGTCCAGGTCGGGTCGAAACGGTTAAGCCGTCGTGACAGGATCAGCCAGGCTGCGCCAATGCCGATCAGGTACATCAAACCGTACCAATGGATTTTCAGCGGTCCGATGGCCAATGCCACCGGGTCAATCTGCGGGTAAGGCAGCATTGCGACTCCTTGTTAGATCAGGAAACTCAAACCGACACAGAACAACAGTGCGGCAAACAGCCGTTTCAGCAGGCGCGGCGAGAGTTTGTGAGCCAAACGCGCACCAAAACGGGCGAAAAACATGCTGGTCAGGGCGATCCCCAACAGCGCTGGCAAGTAAATAAAACCGAGACTATGCGCGGGCAGGTCCGGGTTGTGCCAGCCAATGATCATGAAACTTAATGCACCTACCAGAGCAATCGGCAACCCGCAGGCCGCCGAGGTGGCTACGGCTTGTTGCATTGGCACGCTGCGCCAGCTCAAGAACGGCACGGTCAGCGAGCCGCCGCCGACACCGAAAATGGCCGAGGCCCAGCCAATCACTGTACCCGCGAGGGTCAGGCCCACTTTGCCCGGCACGTCCCCGCTGGCCTTGGGTTGCAACCCAAAAGCCATTTGCACAGCGATGACCAGGGCGAACACGCCAATGATTTTCTGCAAGTACGGCCCGGCAATCGCTTCTGCGGTCAATGCACCTATCCCGGCACCGAGCAAAATCCCCAACGCCATCCAGATGAACAATGGCCAGCGCACTGCGCCTTTACGGTGGTGCTCGCGGATCGAGTTGATCGAGGTAAAGATGATCGTAGCGAGCGATGTGCCAACGGCCAAATGCGTCAGCACCTCGGGATTAAAGCCCTGTGCGCTGAAACTGAACACCAGCACCGGCACGATGATAATTCCACCACCGACCCCAAACAGCCCGGCCAAAACACCCGCAAAGCCTCCCAGCACCAGATAGAGCAAAAATTCCATGACGCCCCCCCTCATTTTGTTCCGCATGGTAACGGAGCAAAGGCTTGGGCTCCACTCAATGGCACTAAGCGCCCAAGCAATCTATAAGTAGAGTGGTTAAAAAAATATTAAGGACTGTCCATGTGCCTGATTGTCTTCGCTTGGCGCCCCGGCCACGCACAGCCTCTGGTGGTTGCGGCCAACCGGGATGAGTTTTATGCCCGCCCAGCCAAACCGCTGGCCCAGTGGGTCGATGCACCGCAGGTTTTTGCCGGACGCGACCTCGAAGCGGGAGGCACCTGGCTGGGCATTGGCGCCAATGGGCGCTTTGCGGCTCTGACCAATATCCGTGAACCGCACAAGCCACCTTCACGGCGTTCGCGGGGCGAATTAGTGTCTGATTTCTTGTCCAGCAATCAGCCAATAGGTGAGTATTTCGAGGGTATTGGCCGACGTACGATTGAATATGCCGGCTTTAACCTGCTGCTGGGCACCCGCGACCAACTCTGGCATTTCAATTCCAAGGACCTGGCCCCGCAGCCGTTGAGTGCAGGTGTTTATGGGCTGTCGAATGCCGGGTTGGATACGCCATGGCCCAAGCTGCTCAAAGCCAAGGCAGCGTTGGCAGAAGTGCTGGGTGACCCGCAGCCGCAGTCCTTGCTGGCCTTGCTCAAAGATACGCAAACAGCGCCATTCAGCGAGTTGCCGGATACCGGCGTAGGGCTGGCAACCGAGAGTTTGTTATCGAGTGTGTTTATCACCAGCCCCAGCTACGGCACCCGTGCCAGCACCGCGCTGATCGTCAATGCTGACGGCTCAAGGTTGATGGTGGAACACAGCTTCGGGCCGCTGGGTGGGCGTTTGGGGGAGGTGAGGCTGGAGCAGCCCTCACCCTAACCCTCTCCCGGAGGGAGAAGGAACTGATTGGGGGTTGCTGCAGGTTTGTTGCGGCCTGAAAGTATTACGTTGAATCCAAAGACAACTCGGTCAGCCCCCTCTCCCTCCGGGAGAGGGTTGGGGTGAGGGTGCTCTTCAATACGGTTTGATCGCCGCCGGGTTCATCATGCGGGTCAGGCCCATGTTTTTCAGGGCCAGTAGCACAGTGCTGCGAATCACTTGCGGGTTGTCGATGGTCATCACTTCGGCCAGCAGCTCCTTGGCGCGGCTCAGACTGACCTGGCGCAGCATCCATTTCACTTTCGGCAAGTTGGTGGCGTTCATCGACAGGCTGTCAAAACCCATGGCCATCAGCAGAATCGCTGCCGCCGGATCACCGGCCATTTCGCCGCAAATACTCACCGGCTTACCTTCGGCATGGGCATCACGCACCACCGATTGCAGGGCTTGCAGCACCGCTGGGTGCAGGTAGTCGTACAAATCGGCAACCCGTGGGTTGTTGCGATCCACAGCCAGCAAATATTGGGTCAAGTCGTTGGAGCCAACGGACAGGAAGTCCACCTGGCGCGCCAGTTCCTTGGTCTGGTAGACCGCTGCCGGAATTTCGATCATCACGCCGACGGGCGGCATCGGCACGTCGGTGCCTTCGTCACGCACTTCACCCCAGGCACGGTGCAGCAGGTGCAGGGCTTCTTCGAGTTCGTGGGTGCCGGAGATCATCGGCAGCAAAATACGCAGGTTGTTGAGACCTTCGCTGGCCTTGAGCATGGCCCGGGCCTGAACCAGAAAGATTTCGGGGTGGTCGAGGGTGACGCGAATCCCGCGCCAGCCAAGGAACGGGTTGTCTTCTTTGATCGGGAAATACGACAGTGACTTGTCGCCGCCAATGTCCAGGCTGCGCATGGTCACCGGTTGCGGATGGAAGGCGGACAGTTGCTCGCGATAAATCGCCAGTTGCTCCTTTTCGCTCGGAAAGCGCTGGTTGATCATGAACGGCACTTCGGTGCGGTACAGACCTACGCCTTCTGCGCCACGCTGTTGCGCGCGCGCCACATCGGCCAGCAGGCCGGTGTTGACCCACAACGGCATGCGATGCCCGTCCGGGGTGATGCACGGCAACTCACGCAGGGCGTCGAGGCCCTGGGACAACTGGCGCTCTTCTTCGACCACTTCAGCGTATTGCTTGCGCAGCACTTCGCTGGGGTTGGTGTAGACCTCACCGTGGTAGCCGTCGACAATCATCTGAATGCCGTCGACCTTGGAATACGGCAGGTCGACCACCCCCATGACCGTCGGGATGCCCATGGCTCGGGCCAGAATCGCCACGTGGGAGTTACCCGAACCCAATACTGAAACCAGCCCCGCGAGTTTGCCTTCCGGCACTTCGCCGAGCATGGTCGCGGTCAGCTCTTCGCTGATCAGAATGGTGTTGTCGGGATAGACCATGGTTTGCTGGCGATCATGCTGCAAATAGGCCAGCAAACGCCGCCCCAGATCGCGCACGTCCGACGCCCGCTCACGCAGATAGGCGTCGTCCATCAATTCGAAACGGTTGACGTGATCAGTCACCACCTGACGCAACGCGCCCTGGGCCCACTGACCGGTCTTGATCACATTTTTAACTTCGCTGCCCAGCGACGCGTCGTCGAGCATCATCAGGTACACATCGAACAGCGCCCGCTCTTCGGGGCGCAGTTGTGTCGCCAGCTTGGTCGACAAGGCGCGCATATCGCTGCGCACGCCTTCGAGGGCAGTCTTGAACAGCGTCAGCTCTGCGGGAATGTCAGTAATGGCTTTGTCGGGCACTACATCCAGATCGGCCGGGGGCAGCATGACCACCGCCGTACCGACCGCCGCACCGGGTGAACCTGGTACGCCGACGAACTTGGCTTCCTGAATGCCTTTGCCCTGACGCCCCAGGCCTCGAATCGAGCCCGTGGCTTCAGCGTGGGCGATAACCCCGGCCAATTGCGCGCTCATGGTCACAAGGAAGGCTTCTTCGCCCTCATCGAACTGACGGCGTTCCTTTTGCTGGATCACCAACACCCCGACCACACGCCGGTGGTGGATGATCGGGGCACCAAGGAAAGAGGCATAACGCTCTTCACCGGTTTCAGCAAAGTAGCGATAGCGCGGGTGATCGGCGGCGTTTTCGAGGTTCAGAGGTTCTTCACGCGTGCCCACCAGGCCAACCAGGCCTTCGTTGGGCGCCATGCTGACTTTGCCGATCGAGCGCTTGTTCAAGCCCTCGGTGGCCATCAGAACAAAACGGTTGGTCTCTGGATCAAGCAAGTAGACCGAGCAGACCTGACTGCCCATGGCCTCTTTAACGCGCAGCACAATAATCCCCAACGCCGCCTTGAGATCCTTGGCGGCGTTAACTTCCTGGACGATCTTGCGCAACGTATTGAGCATGGCTCGGGGTCGAACTCCGTGTCAGGCGCGCGTTAAAAGGCGCGGGGCAAGCTCTTTGAGAGCGCGACGATAGACCTCGCGCTTGAATGTCACCACCTGGCCCAACGGATACCAATAGCTGACCCAACGCCAGCCATCGAACTCCGGTTTACCGGTCAAATCCATCCGCACCCGCTGCTCGTTGGAGATCAGGCGCAGGAGAAACCATTTCTGTTTCTGACCGATGCACAGCGGTTGGCTGTGGGTACGGACCAGACGTTGCGGCAAACGATAGCGCAACCAGCCTCGCGTGCAGGCGAGTATTTCTACATCTTCGCGTTCAAGGCCAACTTCTTCGTTCAGCTCACGGTACAAGGCGTCTTCTGGCGTCTCATCAGGGTTGATTCCACCCTGCGGAAACTGCCACGCGTCTTGATTGATACGGCGAGCCCAAAGTACCTGACCAGCATCATTTGTCAGAATAATCCCGACATTAGGACGGAAACCATCGGGGTCGATCACGGCAACAACCTCGCAAACGCATGTCGGCGCATTGTTCCACAAAGGTTGTGAAAGCAGCAACGCGCCTTCCTACCTTATGTGCACTCTTATGAAAAGACCGTATTCTTGTGGCCTTTTTTACCGACATTTCAGCAGGTAACTTCTATGCGTCTTGCCTTATTCGACTTGGATAACACCCTTCTGGGCGGTGACAGCGATCACGCTTGGGGCGATTACCTGTGCCAGCGGGGCATTCTCGATGGTGATGCCTACAAGGCGCGTAACGATGCTTTTTACCAGGATTACCTGGCCGGCACGCTGGACAACGCCGCGTACCTTAATTTCAGCATGGAAATTTTTGGTCGCCATGACATGGCGCAACTGGATCAGTGGCACCGCGAATTCATGCGCGACTGCATTGAGCCGCTGATGCTGCCCAAGGCTCAAGCATTGCTGGTCAAACACCGTGAAGCAGGCGACACGCTGGTGATCATCACCGCCACTAACCGCGTGGTAACGGCTCCGATTGCCAAGCACCTGGGCGTGGAACACTTGATTGCGACCGAATGCGAAATCGTCGACGGTCGCTACACCGGGCGCAGCACCGACGTACCGTGCTTTCGCGAGGGCAAGGTGACACGCCTGAATCGCTGGATGGAAGAAAACGGCTACAGTCTCGAAGACAGCTACTTCTACAGCGATTCCATGAACGACTTACCGCTGCTGGAGCAAGTGAGCCACGCGGTGGCGGTTGATCCTGATGAAAATCTGCGGGCTGAAGCACTGAAGCGCGGCTGGCCGGTGATTTCACTGCGTGACTGAAAAAACCCTCACCCTAACCCTCTCCCAAAGGGAGAGGGGACTGAACGCACGCGACCTCAAGAGCGCCGACAATCAGCTCCCTCTCCCTCCGGGAGAGGGTTGGGGTGAGGGTCAGCTTGAAATCACACCGGCTTGGCGCCCATCAATCCGGCAATCGCGATAAAGCAAACGGCACAAAAAATCGCCAACCCCACGCTAAAACCCGGGTGTTTCGCCACTCGTCCCAACCGCAGACGATTGAGCCGCACCACCAGCCACAGCCAGCTCAGGCCGCCCAGCACGTACAAACTGCTGCCTGCCAGCAGCCACATCTGGCTCAACGGCCAACCCGCCATGTGCACCAAAAACCAGCCGCTCACCGGCAACGCCAGCAAACACAGCGCCATCAACGCCCAAACAAAAGCCCACGGGCGCCGAACCAAACCGCCCGCCAAATCCTTGGCCCCCGCGCGCCAGCGCCGAACTGCCACCACCATCAAGGTGATGGCGCTGATAAACAGCAGCCCGGTCGACACGCCATGCAGCAGTTTTAACGCGGTGAACGTTTCCATATGATTTATTCCCTGAGCCGTTCAATCAGCGTAGCGGCTCTCAGCCAAGAAACAGTTGATAAGCCGGGTTATCACTTTCGTCCCAATACGGGTAGCCGATTTCAGCCAGCGCCGCAGGCACCAAGTGACGCTCGTCGGCAGGCACTTGCAGCCCGGCCATGACCCGGCCATCTGCCGCACCGTGGTTGCGGTAATGGAACATCGAAATATTCCAGCGTCCGCCCAACTTGTTAAGGAAGTTGAACAACGCGCCCGGACGCTCCGGGAACTCGAAGCGGAACAACAGCTCATCGCTGACTTTCGCCGCGTGCCCACCCACCATGTGGCGGATATGCAACTTGGCCAGTTCGTTCTCGGTCAGGTCGACCACCGGAAACCCCTGCTCCGCCAGGCTGGCCAGCAGCGCACGGCGCGGGTCGTTCTCGGGGTGGGTCTGCACGCCAACAAAAATGTGCGCTTCGCTGCCAGTGTGGTAGCGGTAGTTGAATTCAGTGATCTGGCGCTTGCCGATGGCCTGGCAGAACGCCTTGAAGCTGCCCGGCTCTTCAGGAATGGTCACGGCGATAATGGCTTCGCGACCTTCGCCCAACTCGGCGCGCTCGGCCACATGGCGCAAACGGTCGAAGTTGACGTTGGCCCCGGAGTCGATGGCGACCAGGGTCTGGCCACGCATACCGCGCTGCTCCACGTACTTTTTGATCCCGGCCACACCCAGCGCACCCGCAGGTTCGGTGATTGAGCGGGTATCGTCGAAGATATCCTTGATCGCAGCGCAGATCTCGTCAGTACTGACGGTAATCACTTCGTCCACGTAGTCTTTGCAGATATCAAACGTATGCTGGCCAATTTGCGCTACGGCCACGCCGTCGGCAAAGATCCCGACCGTCGGCAACACCACGCGCTCACCGGCCGCCATCGCGGCCTGCAGGCAGTTGGAGTCATCGGGCTCGACGCCAATGACCTTAATGTCCGGGCGCAGGTACTTCACATACGCGGCAATCCCGGCAATCAGGCCGCCGCCGCCCACCGGCACGAAAATCGCGTCCAGCGGTGCCGGGTGCTGACGCAGAATTTCCATCGCCACGGTGCCCTGCCCGGCAATGGTGTGCGGGTCATCGTACGGGTGAACGTAAACGTAGCCTTTCTGCTCAACCAGTTTCAGGGAGTACGCCAGCGCTTCGGGGAACGTGTCGCCGTGCAGCACCACAATACCGCCACGCGAACGCACGCCTTCAATCTTGATCTCGGGGGTGGTTTTAGGCATGACGATAGTGGCTTTGACCCCCAGCACCTTGGCCGCCAGGGCCAAGCCCTGTGCATGGTTGCCCGCCGACGCCGTGACCACGCCACAGGCCCGCTCAGCGTCCGTCAAATGCATGAGCTTGTTGTAAGCACCCCGAATCTTGAACGAGTACACCGGCTGCAGATCTTCGCGCTTGAGCAAAATCTGATTGCCCAACCGTGCGGTGAGCTGGTTAGCGGTTTGCAAAGGGGTTTCAACGGCAACGTCATAAACGCGCGAGGTGAGGATCTTCTTAACGTACTGTTCGAGCATCGGAAAACTTCACTGGGCGGGTGGGCAGGGATCACGGAGTCTACCCCAGCGTTTACACGGGCGACCATACGAAATAGAAGGTTTATAAAAGCCCCCTCACCCTAACCCTCTCCCGGAGGGAGAGGGGACTGACCGCGCGCGCATTCAAGAACACCGTCAATCTGTACCCATTATCAGGCCGTCCACACAGGCGGTTACTTGCCCGTATAATGCCGCCCTTCTGTTTACCCTTCCCGCCCCGGAGCTCGCATGACCCAGGATCAACTCAAACAGGCCGTCGCCCAGGCTGCTGTCGACTTCATCCTTCCAAAACTGGATGACAAGAGCATCGTTGGGGTCGGCACCGGCTCCACGGCCAACTGCTTCATCGACGCGCTGGCCCTGCACAAGGGCGCGTTCGACGGCGCCGTGGCCAGTTCCGAAGCCACCGCCGCGCGCCTCAAGGGCCACGGGATCCCGGTGTATGAGCTGAACACGGTCAGCGACCTGGAGTTCTACGTTGACGGCGCCGACGAAAGCGACGAAAACCTGAACCTGATCAAAGGCGGTGGCGCAGCCCTGACCCGCGAGAAGATCGTGGCCGCCGTGGCCAAGACCTTTATCTGCATCGCCGACGCCAGCAAACTGGTTCCGGTACTGGGCGCGTTCCCGCTGCCAGTTGAAGTGATCCCGATGGCCCGCAGCCACGTGGCCCGCGAGCTGGTGAAGCTGGGCGGCGACCCGGTTTACCGCGAAGGTGTGGTGACTGACAACGGCAACATCATCATCGACGTATTCAACATGCAGATCACCGACCCGGTTGAGCTGGAGCGTCAGATCAACGCCATCGTCGGCGTCGTGACCAACGGCCTGTTCGCTGCCCGCCCGGCTGACCTGCTGTTGCTGGGTACGCCAGAAGGCGTGAAAACCCTGCGCAAGTAAGAATGCAACCTGTAGGGGCGAGCTTGCTCGCGATCACGGTCAACGTGGTTTATCTGAAAAACCGCAGCGATTTCTTCGCGAGCAAGCTCGCTCCTACAGGTGGTTTGTGTGGGCTGGATATTTACGGTTTTTTGAACACGTAAAACAAATTCGGCTCACTCACCACATACACCGTCCCTTCATCGTCTGTGGCGATGCCTTCCGCTTGTGGCACTGATTTCTTCAGACCATGCTGGCCTTTTTTCAGCGACAGCGTGCTGATAGCTCGTCCGTTTTCATCCAGCTCCAGCAACAATTTCGATTCATCCGACAACGCCAGCAAATGACCGCTGCGCTCGTCAAAATCCAGGCTCGACAAGTCGCGTACAAACAACCGGGCATCGCGCTGAGGGTTGGTCTCCACATGGGTCGCGCCGAGTTGTTGGGCGGCGTCATCAGGGAAGCCACGCACTTCGTAAATCCGCATCGGATCGCGCTCTTTAGCCACAAACAAACGCTTGCCGATCGAGTCGTAGGCCAAACCCTCGAAACCTTTGTTGCCCTCCCGATTGATCCCCAGCGTCAGTTGCTCGCTATCCACGGCATCCAATACTGTGGTCTCGTCATCGACCACCACTTTGATTAGCCGCTGCTGGCGCTCATCGATGATCACGTAGGTGTTGGCGCTAACAAACTCCACTGCCTCGGTATCGCCAAAGCCGATTAACTGAATGCGCCGCACAACACGCCCGTCGAGGGATAACTCGACTAGTTCAGATTTTTTATTGGTTACGGTAAACAGGCTTTTGCGCAGCGGATCGTAGGTCAGCGCCGACACATCGTCTTCAAGCCCCTCAATCGCATGGCCTTGCAGTACAGCACGGTACTCACCCAGGTTGACCGCCTTGGGATCGACCGGGCGCCACATCTGGCTGACGTCAAACCATACCCGTTCGAACACACGGTAGTGCTGGGCAACGAGGCCTGCGGCGACTAACGCCACAAGCGTCACACTAATAAAAAGCAGGGTAAAACGGCTGAAGCGGCGCATTGGGGGCAAGCTCTAAACAAAACAGGTGGATGGAATACCACACCTGTATGAATTTAAACTTAATCCGCAATGCACTATGACGCCATCAGCGACTATTTGGGATTTACCCTACAAATGTTTACCGCTCCCACCGTCAGGGGGCACTCATTGGGCTGTCTTTTCGAAGCGGTAGAACAGGTTGGGCTCGCTCACCATATACAGCGTGCCGTGCTCATCAATCGTCACCCCTTCCGCCCGTGGAATGGTATTTTTGAGGCCGTTGAAGCCCCCCAGCAAGGTCATGAAACTCACTTGCTCGCCCAGTTCATCAAGCTCAAGGAGCATGTGCGAATCCGCCGACAGCACCAGCGTATGCCCCGTACGCGGGTCAACACTCAAGGCCGACAGGTTGCGCAGGTCCAGCTCATCGCTGGGGACTTTTTGCTTGTTGCCCGTGAGCGATTGGCTGCCATCACTTTTCCATACAAACAAGGCCGGTGGGCGCTCTTCCCCAAGCAACAGTTGCTGGCGACGCGGGTCCCAGGCAATGGCTTCGAAGGCTTTGTTCTGATCCTTGGAAGGCCCCAGATCATATTTGGGGAAATCGGCAATGTTCAGGCTTTGGGTGTCGGCATCGACTTTCACGATGCTCAGAACGTGCTCACGCTCATCGACAATCGCCAGCAAGCCGTTCTCCATCACCGTCAGACCTTCCGGGTTGCTCCAGCCCACCAACGGGATCTTGCGCAGTACATCACCCTCCAGGGTCAACTCCACCAGGAACGGGTTTTTACCCATCACTGAAAACAGTGTTTTGCTGACGGGGTTATAGGTCAGATCCGACGCCTCGTCCTTTTCCATCCCCGGCAACGGCTTGGCATCGATCACCGCTGTATAGTCGGGCAACCACACGCTTTCATTCTGTTCGGTTGGGCTCTCAAACCGCTCCAGCACCCACAACGCCCCCCGGTCATCCCAGTGCAGGGCTGACGCCACGCCATAAAGCAACACGACCAGTAGCAACAACCAGTAATACCAGCGCACGTTGAAACGAGAAAAACGGCGTACAGGCGGGGTTTGTGGGGCGGTGGCCATGTGAGTGCTCTTCCAGGAAAATTGGCTACGTCTAAGTATCACAAAGCGGGCAAAACTGGCTGCCCGATGCGAACTTATTATCCCGATGCTGTGTGAAAAAAATGGCAAACGCGTGCACAAGGGCCTGCGCGCCGAATACGACGGCTCGATAACGGTGCCCTCCCGACCGACAACCGTCGGCTTAACACCAACAACAGTCACTATTTTTAATAGAGTTACGCAAAAACCCAACAACACTCCACACGCGTCCTACACATAATTCCTCACAACCTTAACGCCTATTGATTTTTTATTTCGACATTAACAACACACCCATTGACAGCATTAAAGAAACCTACCAGTAGGCACTTTCCGAATAATATGAAGGTCTCTATATTCGTTCCCTTGCGCCTTGACACTCTTGCGCAGAGCCTCTTATCTAACAAATAACTAATCCAGTTGGCCGACCTTCAACAGTAACCGCCAATCACTTTGATCTATGACCGCTGACCAGGACTCTTCAGAACCTGTGCAGGCGTGTTTATTCAGCCATTACACGTTAGACAGGACATTGCCCAATGCCATTTATTTCACACACTAACAAGTTAGCCGCCCCGACACTTCCCCACCCTGGCAAGCACACTATTTGCGCGCGCGCCGCCGAACATTTATTTGTCACGATAACTCCCTACATAAATATGGAAGAGGGCGATCTGGTTGAATTGTTCTGGGACGGCTGCTATGTCACCTCCCGTCAACTTTGCAACACCGACATTGGCCAACCTCTATTACTCAGGGTGCCCGAAAGTTTTATTCAAAATGGTACCGCGCGACTTTATTATCGAGTTATGCACATCGGCAGCAGCCCGGCGCTTTCAGCACAACTTAAAGTCCTGATCAAACTTGATTGTCCGGGCGGCGAAGCCATTGGCGAAGAAAACCAGGGGCTCGCGCCGGTGATCATTCCACAGCCCATCCAGCGTTTCGGGGTTAACCCCAACCAGATGAAGCGCGGCGTACCCGTGACCATCGAACCCTATCGCAACATGGCCATCGAAGATGAAATCACCCTGCTGTGGGGCGATGTGCGTATGGATCTGCCCAAACTGCGCAAGGTCGACATCGACAAACCGATCAGCGTGGTCGTCCCGCCAGAGGTCATTCAAGAAGCCGGCGAAGACCCAAAACTGGAAGTCACTTACTGCGTGATTGACCGCGTGGGCAACAACTCGCGCTGGGCACCGACGCGCACCCTCAAAGTCGGCGCTCACAAGCTTTACCTCAACCCTGCACCTCGCGAAGTATTGCGCGCTGCAGAACCTCGTCCCAACTGGCGAAACTGAGCCACACAACGCAAAAGAATCGTCTATTCATATTCCTAAAAGTTAGTTCTTTTAATTTTTATACTCGATTAGGGTATATGCACCGGACCACCGGACTCTCTGTTTTTTATTCGCGCCGCTCAAGCGGCGCTCTAATGATGAGATGCGAGGTAGGTATGGTCAGTAACACAATTACCCTTGTGCGAATCGCCAGGGCATTGAGTGCAGCCAAGGAGCAGCACTGATGTCTGACTTGGCCAATGCACACCTGCACGACTTGGATGTCGTGCCCCTGTTGCTCGAAGCGCACGTTCTGCGCACCGACAACCAAGCCCTTGAAGCCGCCCATGCGCTGGCCGCCAGCGCCCGTGAACACGCCGCCAAACGCGACCAGCAACGCCAGCTGCCGTGGTCGCAGATCGAAGCCTTTACCCGTAGCGGGCTGGGCAGTATTTCCATTCCACGTGAATTTGGCGGGCCGCAGGTGTCGTTCGTGACCCTGGCCGAAGTGTTCGCCATTATCTCGGCCGCCGACCCGGCGCTGGGGCAGATTCCGCAGAATCAGGTCGGAGTACTCAACCTGATCTTAAGCACCGCGACTCAAGCCCAAAAAGAACACCTGTTTGCCAGCGTGCTGCAAGGTTGGCGCATCGGTAACGCGGGGCCTGAGCGCGGCACTAAAAACACCCTCGACCTGAAAGCACGCATCACCGCCGAGGGCGATAATTTCGTCATCAACGGTCAAAAGTTCTACTCCACCGGCGCACTGTTCGCCCACTGGATCGCGGTCAAGGCACTCAACGAAGACGGCAAACAAGTGATGGCCTTTGTGCAGCGCGGCACACCCGGCCTGCGCGTCGTCGATGACTGGTCCGGTTTTGGCCAGCGCACCACCGCCAGCGGCACCGTGCTGCTCAATAACGTGCGCGTGCAAGCCGAGCTGGTGATCGACAACTGGCGCCTTAATGGCATCCCGAATATTCAGGGCGCCATCTCGCAGTTAATCCAGGCCGCCATTGATCTGGGCATCGCCCGCGGCGCCATCGCAGACACCCTCAGTTTTGTGCGTGAACGCTCACGTCCCTGGATCGACGCCAAGGTCGAGCGCAACAGCGATGACCCTTACGTGATCGCCGACATCGGCAAGTTGCATATCGAACTGCACGCCGCTGAAGCGTTGTTGCGCAAGGCCGGTCAGGTACTCGATGAAGTCAACGCCGCGCCGATAGATGCCCAGGCCGCTGCCCGTGCATCAATTGCCGTGGCTGAAGCCAAGGTGCTGAGCACCGAACTGTCGCTGCTGGCCAGCGAGAAACTCTTTGAGCTGTCTGGCAGCCGCGCCAGCCTCGCCGAATTCAACCTCGATCGACACTGGCGCAATGCACGGGTGCATACCCTGCACGACCCCGTGCGCTGGAAGTACCACGCCATCGGCGCGTATCGCCTCAACGGCACCTTGCCTGCACGGCATTCCTGGATCTGACCCTGGAGACACCCATGTCACTGACATCCAAACAGGTCCCGGTGTTGCGCAGCGACGCCGAGGCCCTGAGCGTAGCGCGTGAACTCGCGGCGCATTTCAAACGCGACAGCGCTCTGCGCGACCGCGAACGCCGCCTGCCCCATGACGAACTCGAACTGTTTTCCCATACCGGGCTGTGGGGTATCACCGTGCCCAAAACCTACGGCGGCGCGGGCGTGTCCAACGTCACTCTGGCGCAGGTAATTGCGCTGATCGCGGCGGCAGACGGTTCGCTGGGGCAGATTCCGCAAAACCATTTTTACGCCCTCGAAGTGTTGCGGGTAAATGGCAACGCCGAGCAACAACAGCGGCTGTACGCTGAAGTGCTGGCCGGGCAACGCTTCGGCAATGCACTGGCTGAAATCGGCACTAAAACCGCCCACCACCGTACGACCCATTTGGCCAAAGCCGAACACGGTTATCGGATCACCGGCCGCAAGTTCTACGCTACCGGCGCGCTGTATGCGCAGCGCATTCCAACCTCCGTGGTGGATGACGACGGCGTCCAGCACCTGGCATTTGTGCCCCGCGACAGCGACGGCCTGAACGTGATCGACGACTGGAGCGGTTTTGGCCAGCGCACCACCGGCAGCGGCTCGGTGACCTTCGACAACGTATTCGTCGGGGCTGAAGACGTAATCCCGTTTCAAAGCGCTTTTGAGCGCCCGACCCCGGTGGGCCCACTCGCGCAGATTCTGCACGCGGCCATCGACACCGGCATCGCCCGCGCCGCCTTTGAAGACGCATTGCAGTTTGTGCGCACTAAAACCCGGCCATGGATCGACGCCACCACCGACATCGCCAGCCAAGACCCGCTGACCCTCAAGAGCTTCGGTCAATTGAGTGCGCGCCTGCACGCTGCCGAAGCCCTGCTGGAACGCGCCGGTGAGTTTCTCGATATCGCCCAGGCCACTACCAACGCCAGCACCGTGGCGGCGGCCTCGATTGCCGTCGCCGAGGCCCGCGCCCTGAGCACCGAAATTTCTCTGGCGGCAGGCAGCACCCTGTTTGAACTGGCTGGCAGCCAGGCCACCTTGTCCGAGCACGGGCTGGATCGCCACTGGCGCAACGCGCGAGTTCACACCCTGCACGACCCGGTGCGCTGGAAGTACCACGCCGTGGGTAACTACTACCTCAATGATGAAAACCCACCGTTGCGGGGAACCATCTGATGAGCAAAAAGAAAATCCTGATCAATGCCTTCAACATGAACTGCATTGGCCACATCAATCACGGCCTGTGGACACATCCCCAGGACACCTCGACCCAGTTCAACACCCTGGAATACTGGACCGAACTGGCGCAGTTGCTGGAACGAGGGCTGTTTGACGGGCTGTTTATCGCCGACATCGTGGGCGTGTACGACGTGTATCAAAAATCGGTCGACGTGACGCTCAAGGAGTCGATTCAGTTGCCGGTCAACGACCCGCTGCTGTTGGTATCGGCCATGGCAGCGGTCACCAAAAACCTTGGTTTTGGCTTGACCGCCAACCTGACCTACGAACCGCCGTATTTATTCGCACGGCGCATGTCGACGCTTGACCACCTGACCCGTGGCCGCGTGGGCTGGAACATCGTGACCGGCTACCTCGACAGCGCGGCCAAGGCCATGGGCCTGACCGCGCAAGTCGAACACGACCGCCGTTATGACCAGGCCGACGAGTACCTCGAAGTGCTCTACAAACTTTGGGAAGGCAGTTGGGAAGACGACGCGGTGCTCAACGACCCGGTGCAACGCATCTACGCCCAACCTGAAAAAGTGCACAAGGTGAAGCACGCCGGCGAGTTTTATCAGGTAGAGGGTTATCACCTCTGCGAGCCGTCGCCGCAGCGCACCCCCGTGCTGTTTCAGGCTGGCAGTTCGGAGCGCGGGCTGGTGTTTGCCGGGCGCCATGCCGAGTGCGTGTTTATCAGCGGACAAACCAAGGCCGCGACCAAAACTCAGGTCGATAAAGTGCGCGCCAGTGCCGTGGCGGCGGGCCGCAACCCGGACGATATCAAACTGTTCATGGGCCTCAACGTGATCGTCGCCGCCACCGAAGAGCAAGCCTTGGCCAAACGCGATGAGTACGTGAGCTATGCCAGCGCCGAAGCCGGGGTGGCGCATTTCTCCAGCTCTACCGGCATCGACTTTGCCGATTACGAACTGGACGAGCCGATCCAGTACGTGAAGAGCAACGCGATTCAATCGGCGACCAAAGTGCTGCAAAACAACGACTGGACCCGCCGCCACTTGCTCGAACAACACGCATTGGGCGGTCGCTACCTGACGCTGGTGGGCTCACCTGAGCAAGTCGCCGATGAACTGGAATCGTGGATCGAAGAAACCGGCCTCGACGGCTTCAACCTGACCCGCATCGTCACCCCGCAAAGCTATGTCGATTTTATTGATTTGGTGGTCCCGGAGTTGCAACGCCGGGGCGCCTACAAAACCGCCTACGACAACGGCAGCCTGCGGCAAAAACTATTTACCGAGGGCGAAGCGCACCTGCCGGAACGGCATACCGGCGCGACCTTTAGACACACAAAATAACCTGTAGGAGCGAGCTTGCTCGCGATGGTATCGCTGCGGTCTACCTGACGCACCGCGTCGCCGGGATCGCGAGCAAGCCCGCTCCCACAGAGTTCGAACTCTCACTCGTTGACTGGAATTAACTTATGAACAAAAAACACGCACTAATTCTAGCCCTCGGGCTGTTCAGCGGCCTCGTCCACTCAGCCGACAAACCGCTCAAGGTCGGCACCACCGCAGCCTTTGCCATTCCTTTGGAAGTCGCCGTGGCCGAGGCCGACAAGCAAGGGCTGAAAGTCGAACTGGTGGAGTTCAGCGACTGGATCGCACCCAACGTCAGCCTGGCCAGTGGCGATATCGACGTGAATTACTTCCAGCACATTCCGTTTCTGGAAAACGCCAATGCGGCCAGCGGCGCTCATCTGGTGCCCTACGCCAAAGGCGTGATCAACAATGTCGGGCTGTACTCGAAAAAGTACAAAAGCCTTGAAGACTTGCCGGCAGGCGCAACCGTCGCCATCGCCAATGACCCGATCAACAGCGGCCGCGGTCTGCAATTGCTGGCCAAGGCCGGGCTGATCACGCTTAAACCTGGCGTTGGCTACAAGGCCACTGAAGACGACATCACCGCCAACCCGAAAAAAATAAAACTGCTTCAGGTTGAAGCCGTGCAACTGGTCCGCGCTTACGACGACGCAGACTTGGTGCAGGGCTACCCGTCCTACATTCGCCTGGCTAAAACCTTCGATGCCAACTCGGCATTGCTGTTCGACGGCATCGACCACCCCGAGTACGTGATTCAATTTGTGATCCAGCCCCAAAACAAAGACGACCCGCGTCTGGCCAAGTTCGTCGACATCTATCAACACTCTCCCCTGGTAAAAGCATCGCTGGATAAAGCCTACGGCACCCTGTACCAACCGGGCTGGGGAGGCTGAATATATGAATGTGGCCATTGCTCGCGTGCGGCTCGATGAGCCGCTGCCCAGCGCGTCCCACACCGAGCTGCACCCCGAACTGAGCCGCGCCCACGTGCGTTTTATCAACGTCGGCAAAACCTATGACGGCCGCCAAGGCCCGGTGGATGCGCTTAAAGGTATTGATCTGGCGATTCAACGCGGGGAAATCTTCGGCATTATTGGCCGCAGCGGTGCCGGCAAATCGTCGCTGATTCGCACCATCAATCGCCTCGAACAACCCAGCAGTGGCCGGGTGTTGATTGATCAGATCGACATTGGCGATTTTGACGAAAACCAACTGGTGGCCCTGCGCCGCCAGATCGGCATGATCTTCCAGCACTTCAATCTGATGTCAGCCAAAACCGTATGGCAGAACGTCGAACTGCCGCTCAAGGTCGCGGGCGTGCCCAAGTTGCAGCGCGAGCAAAAAGTGCGTGAGTTGCTGGAGCTGGTGGGCCTGCAAGGCAAGCACACGGCGTACCCGGCGCAGCTCTCGGGTGGGCAAAAACAACGGGTTGGTATTGCCCGTGCGTTGGTCCACGACCCGGCGATTTTGCTCTGCGACGAAGCCACCTCAGCGCTTGATCCCGAGACCACTCAGTCGATTCTCGGCTTGCTGCGCGAAATCAATCAACGGCTGGGCCTGACCATCATTTTGATCACCCACGAGATGGCGGTAATTCGTGATATTTGCCACCGCGTGGTGGTGTTGGAACAAGGCGAGGTGGTTGAGCAAGGGCCGGTGTGGCAAGTGTTCGGTGACCCGCATCACGCCGTCAGCAAAACCTTGCTCGCGCCGCTGCAAGACAGCCTGCCCGAGGCGCTGCACAGCCGTATTTCGCAGCAGCCTGCGAGCGCCCAATCCAGCGTGATTTTGCGTCTGCGCTTTACCGGCCAGGCGCAAGAGCCCGATCTGGGCGCGTTGTTCAGCGCCCTTGGCGGTCAGGTGAGGTTGCTGCATGGCGGCGTCGAGCAGATTCAGGGCCACGCACTTGGGCAACTGTTGCTGAGTGTGAGCAGTGCATCGCTGGGCGCAGAAGAACTGCGCAAACGCGCCGAACAATGGGCACAACAGGTCGAGGTCGTGGGTTATGGGATTTGATCGTTTATGGCAGGGCGTGATCGACACCTTTTTGATGGTCGGCGTGTCGTCACTGGTCGCGCTGATTTTGGGCATTCCGCTGGCGGTAATTTTGGTCACCAGTGGCAAGGGCGGCATCTATGAAGCGCCAGCGCTGAACAAAGCGCTGGGCGCGTTTGTGAACCTGTTTCGCTCGATTCCGTTTCTGATTTTGATGGTGGCGCTGATCCCGTTTACCCGGCTGATTGTCGGCACTACCTACGGTGTTTGGGCGGCTGTCGTACCGCTGACCATCGCCGCCACACCGTTCTTTGCGCGAATCGCCGAAGTCAGCTTGCGCGAGGTTGATCATGGACTGATCGAAGCCGCCCAAGCGATGGGCTGCAAACGCCATCACATCATCTGGCATGTGCTGCTGCCTGAAGCGCTACCCGGCATCGTCGGCGGTTTTACCATCACCCTGGTGACGATGATCAACTCCTCGGCGATGGCGGGTGCGATTGGCGCCGGGGGTTTGGGCGATATTGCCTATCGCTACGGCTACCAGCGTTTTGACACGCAAATCATGCTTACCGTGATCGTGTTGCTGGTGGTCCTGGTGGCGGTGATTCAGCTCGGCGGTGACCGGTTGGCCCGTGTGCTGAACAAACGCTGAGGTATAGTCGGTGGCATAACTGCCGCCGACTGAGCCTGCGATGACCCTCGATTCCAAAACCCTCGAACAGATTGCTGCCATCACCTTGGGCCACTATCAACAGAGCGCCGAAGGCTTCCGTGAAGGCACCCGCGACCACGACGTCAGCCAGAACATCGACGCGTTGCTGCGCCATATTCAGGGCGCAGCACCGTTTACGATTCTGGACTTTGGCTGCGGCCCGGGCCGCGATCTTCAGACCTTCACCCGCCTGGGGCATATAGCGGTCGGGCTGGACGGCACCGAGCGCTTCACCCAAATGGCCCGCGAAGACAGCGGCTGCGAAGTGTGGCATCAGGACTTTCTAAAGCTCGACCTGCCGGCGGAGCATTTTGACGGCATCTTCGCCAACGCCTCGTTGTTCCACGTACCGACCCAGGAACTGGGGCAAGTGCTGGGCAAACTGCACGCCACCTTGAAGCCGGGCGGCGTACTGCTCAGCTCCAACCCGCGAGGTGATAATCGTGAAGGCTGGAATGGCGAACGCTATGGCGCGTATCACGATCTTGAGCACTGGCAGGCCATGCTCACGGCGGCTGGTTTTACCGAGCTGGAACACTACTACCGCCCGGCGGGCTTGCCCCGTGATCAACAACCTTGGCTGGTGAGTGTATGGCGCAAAGCGGGGTCATAAACCCTTGCGCGTCGCCGGAATCGCCTGCCAACCCACCCTGTAGGAGCGAGCTTGCTCGCGATCCAAACGACGCGGTGTTTCAGGTAGACCATCGCGAGCAAGCTCGCTCCTACAGGGTTTGGCGTTAGTGTTGACGCATCGCAGGCACAACTTCGTGAGTCAGCCATTGGCGCAGGCTGCGGTTCTCGGGATGGTAGTGGTACAGCAATAACGCATACGCCCCGGACTCACTGAGCATCAATGTATTTTGTACCTCGCCGTGACTGCGAATCGGCAGTTCCTGATGCTGGTCAGCATCCAGTTTGCTCAGCACTTTTGGCTGCAAAGTTCGGCCCATCAATCGCCCAAGATCGCGGGCGCAACACCACAACTGATCGCCAAGCCACACGGCACGCAGCTGTAAGCGGTGACGAACGAATAAGCGGGCTTCCAAGCCTTCGGGGTTCACCGCGTAATGCGACAAGGCTCGATCCGCCGTGACGTGATCGTCGAGCAGGGTTTGGGTGTAAGCGGAGTGCGAAAGGGGTGGATCGGGAGTAATGGTTTTCATCATATGCGGCTCCTGGGTATTAAGGAGCTGCCAACAGCCTTCCTACGGGCGATGGGTGGCAGCCGTACGCGGGGTAGGAACCGGGTCCCAGGGTAACCGGCCACGTCGAAACGTGCCCGCGCACGACCGCCATGACTGATGGTACGGACACAAAAAAAGTGCCGCAATCAGAAAGGTGGCACTTACGCACCTTGGGTAATAAAAAGGGTTCCTACGCCCCGTCACTGATTTTGCAGCGACAGCGCAAAGACTAGGCCTGCCAACCCGCCTCCACAAGCGGGTCAATACCGCTACGAGTTGCGGGAAAAATCCGAAAGCCCCCTGTAGGAGCGAGCTTGAAGTGGCCTAATGATTTTGGACACCTCAATCGGGCGCT